>NZ_DASVMI010000085.1:0-51786 GCF_036384435.1 Dyella sp.
CAAGGCTACGAGAATAAACGCGATACACACAGCCTTCTTCGATTCCGTCCAATCCATGAGCATCCATGGGCCATTCCCAGGCTGCCTGGGCAGGCACACTATCGGCAACGACCCTGGACAATCGGGTCATCCTAAACGCTCAAAGCCGGTGAATTTGTTAGCTCCGCATCAATTCCAGCACCTCTCGAGCCAGGCTTCTGGGCGCAAACCCACCGCCAGGCGCACATGCTTGAGCCATGCCCGATGGCAAGAGGTCTTCGGGGCAGCCTCATCTCATACGGAGTTTTCTCTGCCTGACAATGCGAATGCGCTCCAAGTGCCCGATTTCACGCAGGCGATTCCAAATGACCCACTGCGCCACCTCGTCATTGAGCCCCTGGCTTCGTACCCGCTCCAGATGTTCCTTCTCCAGGCAAAGCAATGCTGTCGCCTGAGCGATACGCCGATCGATTTCGTTCAGAATATGCGGCATAGCGGCCCCTTTTTTTCCGCCACGAGGCTCATGCCAGCATGAGATTGAATCCGCTGCCAGTAGGCCATTTGGCCTAGTGGGGAGTGCCGCCGGCGCTCAACGCGAGATGGCCTGGTTTTTTTCCGGGGCATCCTGGCGCAAGGTGATGTCATTTACGCACCCATCCTGGCCTGGGCGAATGAATACCTGCCGGCGATCATGCCGAAAGGAAGGCTGCCGGATGCCACCATCAGTCGGGGGAGCCCCGGTATGCGTCGTATCCGTCCAACCGCCTCTTTGCAGCGAGTCGCGTACACGCGCAAAGGGCAGGCACATGGCCGGGCGCCCACCCGGCGAGGCGGCCATGAAGATCAGGTCGATGGAAAGGCTTGCATCCTTGGGCGAATGCAGGCGTCGTGGACGTAAGCCGGGAACGAACATCTTCTGCGCCGCATCATCCAGCGGGTAAAACGCCTCATCCGTCGAGACCAGCAACTTCCAGGCCCCCTTGCCATCCAGCGTCATCGCATAAGCGGCAATGCGCGTGGAATCATACATGGAGGTCATCGGCGGCAGTTTGAACGACTGCTCCAGGGTTTCGACCGTATATAGGCGATGCGTGTCGGCAACCAGGCTCAAGATCCGGCGCTGCACATCGGCCGTGTCGTATCCACAATGCGCCGTCGGCTCGGGCCTGAGGCTCGACGAACTTGGGATGAGCTCACCTTTCTCGCAATCCGATACAGAGGCACCTGCTGCAAACACCGAATGAGAGAACACTAACGCAAGAGCCAATATCGACAGGCAAGTCCCCAGGCGCATGGCAAGCATTCCTTTTTGTGAACGCTGAACATAAAGCCCTTGCTCTACGCTTGGCAAGGGAGCGGCTCAGCCGGAAGATCCTTGCTTTCAAGGGATGAAACGATATATGAGCACATCTAAAACCCCATCCCCATACATGGGGCCATGTGCAGAAGCTGGGGTGGATCAAAACCAGTCACCCTCTTGTCCAGAAGTGAGCATGCCATTACCTGGACTGCTGACCTGCCAGCGGTAAGCCGGACTGGAAATAAGGCAGGAACCCCAAGGCAGCCACCAGTGGCGGAAACACGAAAACCAGCGCGCCTTGGTAGTGGTAGATCAGAGCCGCCGCCGCGCAACCCGCGGCGAAGATGCAAACGCTCGCGAATAGCGTCATGCATCGCATGCGTATTGTCAGCCGAGTTTCCGGAGGCAGATTCGCACGAACCAGATCGGCCAAATCGAGCATGATCTGGGTGGTGCTCCCGGTCATCAAAGTAGTGGGTGGGTCCTTCGGAAAGAACACGCGATGGATCGCGTTTTGGATAGCCATGCCAGCCACCAGGGTCAAGCCTGTCACGATCGCCGCCGGACTGTCACCGTCGCTGAAGGGGCCAAACCAGAGCGCCAAAACAGCTGCGATGATGAACAGGAAAATCTTTATCCCGGCCAGGCTATTTACCACCATGGTCCCGGCAGGCTCCATGCGACCGCTCGCATAGCGGACCAACCCAACGACGAGGCAGAACACGGGCAGCGCCAGGAGCTTGGCAACGACACCCGAACTGCCATGGATCAAGCTGGCTCCGATCGTGACGAAATTGCCGGTGACATGGGCAGTGAAGAGACCTTGCAAGGCAAGGAAACCCGCCGTATCGACATAGCCACCATTGAACGTCAATAATTGGGGAATAGAGATTTTCATGCAAAACCTTTCGCGCAAATGGTTAATCCGCGGACGTCGTCACCATCCCAGGGAAGTCTGGATGCCGACGTAGTTGCTGTCGTGCCCGCCAGCCCGGCGTATGACACTGGCGGCGTTGAAGTGCACCGCTTCGAGCGCAAAAGACACGGCGCGCGAATACGCCCAGTCGACACGCAACTGCTCGTAGCTGCCTGTGTATTTCCCAGGCCGCCCCGCAGTATTCGGAACAGGCACCGTTGGCTGCGCATACACGGCATCGCTCGTGCTTTGCCGCCATTGCTGGGCAACGCCGATCATGATCTTGAGCGTCGGTGACGGATGCACCGTCACCGATGGCTTGACCTGGATGAAATTCGTATAGCCGGTGTAGCCGGCCAACGCCAGATATGCCCCATTGGGAAACAACGGATTGAACGTACCTAGGGTGTGACCGTTCGGATCGTGGTTTCCGGAGGCCGCATCGACCTGGATGCCTAAACGCGGTGACCAGCAAGCGTTGACGAGGGTATAACCAGCCAAGGATCCGAATCCCCATGCCGCCACGTTTTTGTTACCAACATGCCCATTCTGTTTCATTCCTTCGATGTCCCAGTCCACCGGACCAGCCAAGCCCGTCAGATGCGTGTCGAAGACGTTACGTAGTTCATTGCCCATGGCAGTGAGGTAGCGCGCCTCTTCTTGGGTGAAGCGCGCGTAATAGGCAGCCAGATTGACTTGCTGCGTCAGTTGGCGCTCAACACGAAGGCCGCTAAAGGTGAGATTTCGGCTACTGCTATCGTCAAAAATGCGCTCGTCCCTGGTTTGCACAGGCTGGCTGTAGAACGTAATGAAGCGCCAGCGCCCCTTCTCGTAGTCGGCCCAGGCCGCATCGTACGACTGGCGCACATTTGGTCCATCGCGCACCGAGACGAAGCGCTGCATGTCGAAAGCAAACTGCTGACGACCCACCCTGACTTTCAGGGTGCCGTCATCGAGCGGCTCGGTCAATGCAATGAAAGCCTGTTCCACTCCAAGACGATCCTGGTCGACAGATGTCATCTGAGACTTCCCTGGCGCGAAGTCGCTTTGCAATTGCACAAACATCTGCCACTGCGAGTCGACGTGGAGATCGGCGTGTAACTCGGTGCGGCTGATCACATACCTCTGCGATGTGTTCCTGCTGGTACCGAATAGGACCGCATCGTTGGATTCGAAGCGTTCGCGCACGTTTGCACCCAGCGATAGATAGGTCTTGGGTTCGACGTCGGATAGCGGCATGTACTTGAGTCCATCGAACGGTTCGCGGGGTATCCGCGGATCCACCAGTACAGACCAGTCTTCCTGCCAGCGGTTGAAAAGTATCTTTGGACGCTGGGGGACTGGATCGACAGCCTGTGCGGTATCGGCGGCCAAGGCATTGCCGCCGTATCCTAACTGTGCCCCCAGGAAAATCAGGGCTACGCGGGGCCAGGCAAGCTTCATGGCTTCGGCACAACGCCAAGCTGGCGATCGACGGTCAGCTGATCCCGGTAGATCGATACAAGCGTGATCGGATGATCCGGCGCATAGTGGATCACCATCGCGCCGGGGTGATCGAATGTGCGTCCATTGCCGGGTGTGCTTCTGCCGGTGGCGGGGTCCACATAGATCCCGCGCCAGGTGCCAGTGACACGATCGACCGACACTGCATTGGTCCCTTCGATGATCGTCTGCGTCACCTTGATATGGAAGTCCGAATAAGCACGGAAGATCACGGTGAAGAATCCACGAGCTCCTTCGTCATCCAGGAACTGGGGATCGGATGGCTGGTCTATCCGCACGTTCGGTGAGAAAAGCGCCAGCACCCGCTTGATGTCATGGGTGTTCCAAGCGGCAGCCCAATGATCGATGTCATCGCGCGTGATGGGCCTGTTTGCCACCGGGGCGGCAGATACCTGCTCTGCGCCCCCTATCATTCCCGGCAACGCGAGCAGCGCCATTAAGGCTCCATGCTTCATTGGCTACTCCTGCTGGCGCGGATACGCCTCGGGCGGATTGAAACTTAGTGCGTCGCTGACGCGTGGATTTCGGCGACGTAGCCACCGGGAAATTGCACCATCGCCTCTTCGCGCTTATCGGACGTGAACGGCTGCACGAGTACCTGCACTCCAGCCGCCTTCGCCTTCTGCAAGGTTTCGGCAAGATTCGTCACCTCATAGCCGGTCATCTCGTGGCCGAACGGGTACGGCAAGTGCCCATCCGTTACCAGCACTTCCACGCTGCCGAACTTCGATTCGATGCGGATGCGACGATAGGTTTCGTTCGGCCGACCGATCTCCACGCCGGGTGCCTGACGATCGTCGGAAACGACCCTGCCGCGAGCAAAGGCCACAAAGCCGCGCACGAACCCGTCGGCAGCCTCTGGGGAAACGTAGACGCGATTTTCTGGCACGGTCTGTAGTGCGTCGTAATGCGGCGCCTGGGTATGCCAGTACAGCTGCATATGGACGCCACCTGGCCACTCGATGATCGCATCGCGGCCAATCGGATCAGGGAAAATCGCCACCGTCACATCGGCACCGTGCGCTTTGGCGGATTTCACAGCCGCATCCATGTCGGTGACCAGGTATCCCGTACGCTCGGTGCCGAAGGGATAAGGAATGGGCGTTTTGAAGCCGAACACCGAAATCGTGCCGACGGGCGTGAAGACCAGCTGGGACATCGTTTGGCTAGGGGTCGGCGTCACCTGGAATACGCCCTGGGGCGACTTGTGGCCACCGAACGTCGCCACGAAGCTGTCGGTGAAACGGTTGAAGTCCTCCGGTGCTACATAGACGTGCGTGGTGTCGTATTGCGGGGCCACGGCCAGTTCAGGGCTTGAGCTTGACGTAGTAGCACCCTCGGCCGCGACGCCTGAGGTCATGGCTACACCGCTCAATAGCAACGCGAGCAGGAAGGTAGAGCGAAGGTTACGCATGGCAAGGTTCCTATCGTGGGATGTTCACAGGAAGCGGCTTCTTGCGCCGTTTTTCTGTTTGTCGGCAAGTTGCGTCGCCATCACCAAGGCGGCGATCAACCCAAGGTGTTCGAAAAAACTGTTCAAGGCCATGAAGTGGGCTTGCCCGTTGAGATTCCAGAAGTCATTGGCGACCAGCATGGCCACGGCGGTCAACACACCGAGCCCGCCAGCCCCGAGCCAAACCCATCGATTGACGATGACGCAGATTGAACCACCGAGCTCCACAACAATGGCTGTCGCAGCCCACAGCCAGCCAGGGTGCAACCCGAAGTGCTCCTGTTCGAGGATGGCACTGTGAAAATGCGCCAGCTTGTCTATCCCACCCAATAGATAAGCAGATACCAATGCCACGCGCACCAATAGCGCCACCCATGGCAACGAGAGCCATGCGGTGATCCAGTAGGAGTTGCCCGGCCGAATCGTCGCCATCTCAAACCATCCAGCAGGCGCAGCCAAGCGCCCCCCAAAATGAACGCTCGTCGGAGACCGGCGCGTCGCTTGCCCATGCACGTGCATGGTCGTGCCCGTGTACCACGCAGGCCGACGAACAACCGCAAGCAGAGGCCGCGACACGGTGCTGGGCTGATGACGCGTAACGATTGTCTTTCCATGCGCCAAAGCCGCCGAACTGTCGCACGGGCGACCAGTCCGGCATGGCCGCGGGCGGCTCGTGATCGTCCAGGGGAGCGAATTCACTGGCACCGTACACGATACGGCCGCCCACGACGGTCAGTTCGGAAGTGATATGGGCAATCTCGTCGCCGGCACAAGCGAAGAAGTCGCGATCGGGAACGATCATATCGGCAAACTGGCCCACGGCGACCTGGCCGCGCTTTCCCTCCTCGTTGGAAAACCATGACACCTTCTCGGTCCACATGCGCAACGCGGTCTCGCGGTCGAGACAGTTGCGCTGCGGATAGATACGCAGGCCGCCCACAGTCTTGCCGTTGATAAGCCAGGCAAGAGACACCCAGGGGTTGTAGGACGCGACACGGGTGGCATCGGTACCGGCCGAGACGCGAATGCCCTTGCCCAGCATCGTGGTAATAGGTGGCGTCGCCTCCGCGGCAGCCGCGCCATAACGATCGACGAAATATTCGCCCTGGTAGGCCATGCGGTGCTGCACGGCCACGCCACCGCCTAAGGCGGCAATGCGATCCATCGAACGCTCGGAGATGGTCTCGGCATGGTCGAAGAACCAATGGATGCCGTCGAGGGAAATGTCACGGTTCACCTTCTCGAAGACGTCCAGGGCTCGGCTGATGGTTTCGTCATAGGTCGCATGCAGCCGCCAGGGCCAGCGGTTCTCGGCCAGGATCCGCACGACCTCTTCAAGTTCGCCTTCCATCTGTGGCGGCATGTCGGGGCGCGGCTGCCGGAAATCCTCGAAATCGGCGGCCGAATAGACCAGCATTTCACCGGCACCGTTGTGACGGAAGTAATCGTCGCCCTGCTTGTACTTGACCGTCTTGGTCCAGTTGAGGAAATCGTCCTTCTCCTCCTTCGGCTTCTGGGTGAAGAGGTTGTAGGCCAGACGCACGGTCAATTGGCCCTCTGCGGCCAGCTTCTGGACGACCTGGTAATCCTCTGGATAGCTCTGCGAGCCGCCCCCCGCATCGATCACGCCCGTCACGCCGAGCCGGTTCAATTCGCGCATGAAATGGCGCGTGGAATTGACCTGGTACTCAAAAGGCAGCTTCGGCCCTTTGGCCAGGGTCGCGTAAAGGATCGTCGCATTGGGCTTGGCCAGCAGCAGGCCCGTCGGATTGCCTTGCGCGTCGCGCGTGATTTCGCCGCCTGGCGGTTGTGGCGTGTCCTTCGTATAGCCCACGACACGCAATGCGGCAGCATTGAGCAATGCACGGTCGTACAGATGCAGGATGAAGACCGGCGTATCCGGCGCCACGACATTGAGTTCGTCGATGGTAGGCAGCCTTTTCTCGGCGAACTGCTGGTCGGTGAAACCACCCACGACACGTACCCATTGCGGTGGCGGCGTGATAGCGACCTGCCGCCTGAGCATGTCCATCGCATCGGCCAGCGAAGGCACCCCATCCCAACGCAGCTCCATGTTGTAGTTCAGGCCGCCGCGAATGACGTGGGTGTGATTGTCGACCAGACCTGGCAACGCGGACCGCCCCTTCAGGTCGACGACCTGCGTAGTTGCGGCGACCAATCGCATGACGTCGGCATCGCTGCCGACAGCAATGAACACCCCGTCTTTGATCGCTACCGCCGTTGCCATCGGGTTCGACCGGTCCAGGGTAGTAATGCGGCCCCCATGCAAGATGAGATCGGGTGCCTTGGACGAGAGAGTCATGACCGGCTCTCCTCGTGATCGACTTTGTCATCGGACGGATAGCCTGTCGCGGGGCGCCCTGGCAATTGACCGAAGATATGTTGGCCGCAGCGGCAGCGTTGCCACGCCGTGGCTATCGCCGTACCGGCAAGCATCTGCTTGCCAACCGGGATCGCCTGCTCGCCGATCAAGATGCCCAGCAAACCCACTAACGCCACCAACGGCGGCGCCGGCGAGCGCACGTTGAGCAGGCTGTAGATGACGCCGACAAGCATGCCGGCCGCCAGTGAGAGCAGATAGAGCTTCATGGGCTTTGACCTCGCTGTATCGTTCAAGTGAAGAGCGGTCGGAACTTCCTCGTTCCGGCCGCATGACCCGTCCACGAATGGTCAGTGACCCTCTGAGCCGCCGAACATGGTCTTAGCGTAGATCAGACCCAGGCCGTAGCCGCCCCCATGAGCGATGGAGGTGGCCACTGTCTGGTTGTAGGTCTCGCTACGCGCCCAGTCGCGCTGCAATTCGAGCAGGTATTGCAACGACGTCATCGGGCGTGCACCGGCCTGGATCATGCGCGCGACGGCACGTTCGTGTGCTTCGGTGGACACGTCGCCGCATGCATCGGTGATCACATAAGGTTCGAAACCCTGGTCCAATGCCGACAGCACGGGACCAACGATGCATACGCTTGTCCACAAGCCTGCGAACACGAGACGGCTCTTGCCGATGCGATTGACTTCCTGGATGACTTTTTCGTCTTCCCAAGTGTTCATCGATGTGCGGTCGAACATCTTCTGGTCAGGGAACGGGCCGGTCACTTCGGCGAACATCGGGCCGGAGAAGGATTTCTCTGCAACCGTGGTGAGGATTGTCGGCACCTTGAACTCAGCGGCAGCCTTGGACACCAGGGCCGCATTGTTGCGCAATTGGACGACATCGATCGACTTCGTCGCAAACGCCATCTGCGACTGGTAGTCGATGAGGATCAAGGCGTGGTCGGGTCCATTGAGCAAGGTCTTTCCTGGAACGGCTTTGGCGGTGGCCATGGCATGTCTCCTAACAGGTGTTAAAAGTGGCCGCCCGGTTGGGGCGGGCAAATCAGGGCATCAAGCAGTCATGTCGAACAGCAGTTCCCCGGCGTCGGTGTCGGCACGCACACGGACCTTGTCTACGGCGCTGATCGTTACGCCGTCGCCAGCGTCGAGCCCTGTGCCGTCGAGCGTCTCGGCGCCACGCCCAACGTGTAGCCAGAGCTTTCGCACCCCGTCAGCGAGGTGCGCCAGCTCGTGCCCCCGATAGAGGCGTGCGATGCAAGTATGGGTCTCGAAGAATTCTGGCTCGGGTGACCGGTCGCGCCAATGCGCGATCAGGTAATTGGCCCACTACCTGATCGGGTAAGAAAGCAAGTGGCCTGCCTTCTCAGGCAGGCCACTTGCTAACGACCCATTCGTGAAATAACAGTTGGTAACGCGCACTTACCCTTGGATAAATGCAAGCAGGTCCGGATTGATGACGTCGGCGTTGACGGTCAGCATCCCGTGCGAGAAGCCGGGGTAGACTTTTAGCTTGCTGTTCTTGATCAGTTTGGCCTGCAATTCGACGGCGTCCTTGTACGGTACGACTTGGTCGTCATCGCCTTGAATGCAGAGTGTGGGTACCGTGATCGCCTTCAGATCCTCCGTCTGGTCGGTTTCTGAAAAAGCCTTGATGCCTTCGTAATGGGCCTGGGCACTGCCCATCATCCCTTGGCGCCACCAATTCTGGACGATACCCTGGGACACCTTCGCGCCAGGCCGGTTGAAACCGTAGAACGGCCCCGAGGCCACATCGAGAAAGAACTGCGCGCGGTTGGCAGCCAGCGCCTTACGGAAGCCGTCGAACACCTCGATGGGTGTTCCGCCCGGATTGCCGGCGGTCTTGAGCATCAGCGGCGGGACCGCGCTGACCAGGATCGCCTTGGCAACACGGCCCTGGGGTTGACCGTATTTAGCGACATACCGGGCCACTTCGCCACCACCAGTCGAATGGCCGATATGTACGGCATTGTTCAGGTTAAGATGTTCGACGACCGCCGAAGCATCGGCGGCATAGTGGTCCATATCATGACCACCGCCGACCTGGCTTGAGCGTCCATGGCCACGCCGATCATGCGCGATGACGCGATAGCCATGGGCGAGGAAGAACAACATCTGCGCATCCCAGTCGTCCGAACTGAGCGGCCAACCGTGATGAAAAACGATGGGCTGGGCGTTCTTGGGGCCCCAATCCTTGTAGAAGATGTCCGTCCCGTCTTTGGTCGTCACGAATGTCATGGCTTGGTCTCCTTGCAGTTGCGGTGTAGGTAGCATCGCAGAACCTGCGATCGCGGTGCGCTGGGGAAACAGCGGTGAAATGGCGGCAGCGGTAACAGCCATGGTGGCGACAGAGAGAATCTTTCGCCGGGCCGCCCCCTTCAGGTCAAGGTCATCGTCTTCTTGCTTCATGGCGCCCCTTCATTTGGAAGTTTCCACTTGATCTTGGTCTATCCGGCTCGTGGGAATGCCCAGTCACAGGCGGCCGTATAAAAACTGCACAACAAGCATGTTGCACATCGATGACGAGCCCTCAGTCATCAAAGAAACCACGGTTGCGAGCAAGCGTGACAGCGTGTGTTCGGTCAAGAGCGCCGAGCTTGGCCATGACGTTCTTCAGTCGCGCTTTCACAGCGTCTTCGGATACGCAAAGGATGTCGGCGATGCGTTTGTTGGTGTGACCGGTGGCCACCAGGCGGAGCACGCTCAATTCGCGATCGCTCAGCATCTCCGACCAAGCATGCGAAGCGATCTGGCCGGCTACGTCAGTGGCCACAACACGGCGTCCGTTCATGACAGACTGTATGGCCATCAGTATCTCATCACGCGTGGCTGTCTTTAGCAGATAGGCGTTCGCGCCTACAGCAATCGCACGTTTGACGCGTGCATCCCCAGGATAGGAGGTGATCACGATGATGCGCGCATCGGGAAATTCGCCACGCAGCGTCGAAATGGCTTGCAGGCCGTCAACGCCGGGCATCTGCAGGTCGACCAGGGCCACGTCCGGACGCAGCTCGCGGTAGCGAACAATGGCCTCGGCACCATCCGCCGCCTGACCGACCACGGTCATGTTTCGCGCACTCTCGATCGCGGCGACGATGCCGTCGCGCATGATCGGGTGATCATCGGCAATAAGAACCCGGATGGGTCTAACATCGACAGTCACGATGGGGTTCCTCGGCACACGACTGTGTTCCCTGCCCTGGCGGAAACCGAATCCGCCTGCATCCGGGCCACTATCCCGTCAGTATCGGCCGCAATCAATGCCCGATCGAGTGATTCTGGGGCCGATTAGTTGCATATTTGGCGTCCGAGCAGGGGGCGATATACTGCCTGCCATCTGCACGTGGTCCAACGTGCATGGCACCTCACGGAAACTCTATGTCGATGCTGGAATGGCTCACGCAGTCTGGCCGTCGCGCCCTGCCCTTCGTGGCCGCCATGTTCCTGGCATACGGCTGCCTGGCCCATGCGGACGACGTGCCCGGTTTCCGCCGCAGGTTGTGGACGACTGAAACCGGCACCCCCGCCGACATCTGGGCTCTCGCCCAGGGTAAGCAGGGTTATCTGTGGCTGGGAACGGGCAGTGGGCTTTATCGATTCGACGGCTTCCGATTCGAGCGCCTGCGCCCTGCTACGGGTGAACGCATCCCCTCCAACGACATCACGGCATTGACCGTGCTCGATAGCGGTACGCTGTGGATGGGTTTCTATTATGGCGGCGCCAGTGCAATGCAGAATGGCCACCTGCATCACTATGGCGCGAAGGAAGGTTTTCCACGCGGCATGGTTCTGGCCTTCGCGCGAACGGGCGATGGCGCTATCTGGGCCGCCACGGAGGGTGGTCTCGCGCGATTCGACGGCACCCGCTGGCAAACCGCAGGTGCTGACTGGGCCTACCCTACGGGCCGCGCGGACTGGCTCACTGTGTCGCGTGACGGCACGTTATGGGTCACCACCGGCAAATCGCTCATGTTCCTTCGCCCCGGGCAGCACAGGTTCGAGCCTACAAACCAGCCTGTGGCCAAGTACGGCGTCGTCGAGCAGGCGCCGGATGGCACGCTATGGCTGTCTGATCACTTGCACGGCACGCGCGCTTTGCCTGGCCTGACAGCAAGCCACCCTGCAAGTGTGCCAACCGAGCTGCCCAGCGACAGCGACTTCGGCTGGTCCAGCCGGTTGCTGTTCGATCGTTATGGCAACTTGTGGGGCACCTTCGTGGACAGGGGGGGCATCTATCGCGTGGCCGCCGCGGCCCGCCTGGCCACCGGGCGATCGCTGCGCGCCGAAGACTATACGGAGACCGTCGGCCGCACCAATGGACTCGTTTCCGAACGCGCCGTGCCGCTGCTGGAGGATACACAGGGCACCGTATGGGCTGGCACCAACATGGGACTTGCCAGTTTCCATCGCAACAGCTTCCAGACCCCCTCGCTGATCCCGCCCGGCACCGCTGCGAACTATGCCATGGCAAGGGATGCGGCAGGCGCCGTATGGGTCGCCAATGGAGGCGTGCTATTTCGTTTCCATGGCGATACAGGCGATGTAGTGCGACGTGACCTGCACGACGTGGACGGCATGCTGTTCGATCGTGCAGGCGATCTGTGGATGGTCGGAAGACACGGTCTCTACCGGCTGCATGGCGACGCACTGAGCGCCATCGACTGGCCCGTTTCACCCGACGTCGCCCGTGCGAATGCTTTCGTCATCGATGCCTCGGGCGAACTCTGGCTGGCACTGACTGGGCACGGTCTCTACCATCGACATGAGGATAAATGGCAGCTGGTCGCGCCCTTATCGTCCCTCGCCCATGAAACACCGACAGCGCTGGCCGGCAGCGCTCATGGTCAGTTATGGATCGGCTACACCGCAAATCGCCTGGTGCGGCTTGATGGAAACGGGGCCCATCTCTTCACCGAATCGGACGGCCTGCATGTTGGCACCATCACCGCTATCGAAGCCACGGGCGAGGACGTGCTGATCGGCGGCGAACAAGGACTTGCCCGCCTGAGTCAGGGGCACATCGCATCGATGAACATGGCTGACGACGACGCTTTCAGCGGTATCACCGGCATCGAACGCGCCACGGATGGCGACCTTTGGCTCAATACCGCCAAGGGCGTGGTGCGGGTCGCCGCCAGCGAAGCATCTGAAAGCTTCGGGCACCCGGATCACCACCCCGCCTATCGCCTGCTCGATTACCGCGACGGCCTGCCCGGCATCGCCAAGCAGGCGGCGATTGCGTCCACTACGCTGGTCGACGGCCATCAGCGTCTATGGTTTCTAACCAATCAAGGCCCAGCATGGATGAAGCCGATTGCACTGAGCAAGGATCCGCCACCGCCGCCGGTGTCCATCGTCGACATTACAGTCGACGGCAAGCATTACCCAGTCGACAACCCGGTCCGTCTACCCAAAGGTACGACCAACCTGGAGGTGCGCTACAACGCCGCCAGCCTCGCCATTCCCGACCGTGTGCGCTTCCGCTACCGGCTCGACGGTGCAGACGCCGACTGGCAGGACGCCGGTAACCGGCGAGAGGCGTTCTACGCCAACCTCGGGCCGGGCACATATCGCTTTCATGTCCTGACGGCCAATGACGATGGTGTCTGGGGCGCGCAGAGCGCCGATATCCGCCTCGCGATTGCCCCCTGGTTCTACCAGTCCATTTGGTTCTACGCGCTGTGCGGGCTGCTGCTCATCTCACTCGTCGCAGGCTTTTTCGTCTGGCGCATGCGCCTGGCCGAGGACCGCGTGCACTTGCAGCTGACCGAGCGTATGAACGAGCGGGAACGTATTGCTCGCGAAATTCACGACACCCTGCTCCAGGGCGTGCAGGGTCTCCTGCTGCGTCTGCAGGCACGGATGGCGGACACAACTACACTCAGGACCGATGACCTCGACGTCGCCATCAAGCAGGCACGGCAGATGGTCGTCGAGGGGCGCAATAAGATCATCGCGCTACGCGGTGAGTCACCGCAGCAAAGCGAACTTGTGCAATCCATCCTCGCCGTAGGCGAAGACCTGGCATCCATACATCCCAGCGTGACATTCCGGATGACCACCAACGGCCAGCCTCGGCAACTGCTGGGCAACGCGCGTGACGAGATCGTGGACATCACCCGAGAGGCCATACGTAACGCTTTTCTTCATGCACAAGCGCGTCATGTGGACGTACACGTGGAATACGGTCACCGGGTATTGAAGGTTCGCGTTGCCGACAACGGTAGAGGCATCGATGACGCTGACATCAGATCCGCGCCCGAAGCAGGCCATTGGGGTATCGTCGGCATGCGCGAACGCGCAGAGAGACTAGGCGCGAAGCTGGCCATGCGGCGCCAACGTCCGCATGGCACGCAATGGCTGCTGAGTGTGCCCTGTCGAGTGGCCTATCGACCACCACGATTTACGCGGCCATATCCGCGATCCAAGGCTTTCGCAAATATGGGCACAGACAAGCGTAAATAAGCACTGTTATAGATGAGGAGCTCTTTTCAGCCGCTACTGAAAGCGGAGGAAGTCGATCACTCAGGGCCAATCTTTTGCCCCGCCTCACGCGATATTTCAAGCCACAACATTGGGAACGAGCGGACATCACTTACCGATAGAAACCGTCGCCACCAACACTCGTCGTCAGGCCTCCGCGCTCGTTGGCATCAACCTGTGCCTGGTGCGCCCAGTTATGCACGCAACGGTTCTTAGGTATTGGAGCGCTGGGCAAAAAAGCGGCGGCGAAATCGCCGCCGCAAAAAGCCATCTGCGAACAGGGAAAACTTCAATCGGACCGGAAGCGATTACGCGGCCTGGTTTTGCAACCGGCGCGGCTCCAGCACTGTCTTATCGCTGCTGCCAATCGGAATGGTGCGCGGCTTGAGAGCCTCGGGAAGCACTCGCTTGAGGTCGATGGTAAGCAAGCCATCGCGCAGTTCAGCGCCGGCGACCTGCATGTGCTCGGCGAGTTCGAATCGACGATGGAACGGACGATTCGCAATGCCTCGATAGAGGATCTCGCCCACATGGTCTGTTTTGCGCTCACCGCTGACAGTGAGCAGGTTGTTCTGAACCTCGATGTTCAGGTCTTCCTGCGTGAAGCCTGCGACAGCCATCGAGATGCGGTAATGCTCCTCGTCCACTTTGACCGAATCAAAGGGAGGCCAGTTATCCGGTTGAGGGGTGCGTGCAGCCGATTCGAGCAAGTCAAAAACGCGGTCGAAACCGATGCTGGAGCGATGAAGCGGTGAGAAATCGAGCACAGTGCGCATGGCCATATCCTCTCAGAAGCAACATGGAAGTGTGAACTGTATCCGCGCCGCCTGGCACGGAATCCGCCAACCCCGAAGCGGTCGGCGGATCGCGATTCTAGTCACCCTTCGGGCGTCGGCAAGAGGGTTTCAGAGGGCCATTTAATATCCGTTCTGAAATGTCTTTCAAGGGTGATACTTGCGGCATCTACAACCAAGAAGGACCCTTGAAAAGAGCGCAGAATGACGATAACTGTCTGTCCTTGATCGCTTCTCTTCGCTGTCATGGCGACTTACGAGCTGAGCCACGAAGCGCTGCAACGGCGGACGCCGTTCATCACCATGCCTTGCCCTGATAAGGAGACGCCTTCCCGCCGTCGTGAGTCAGCGTCGCTTACCCAATCCAATCTAGGCGATGGCTTTCTCATGAATATGCCACCAAGACATCTGTATCGCTCATCCCCAAAAGCACGGAGGCACTATTTTCCATCTGATCCGTCCCGACTCTGCGTAGCACCTGTCGCAGGGCAGTCGCCATGCAGGGCTTCCTTCTTCTCATCAATGTGTCCTGTCGCTCCCATGATCGTGAGAAATATCACCCCAGCCAAAACGCCCGACCAACGTTTCACTCGCATGGAAGCTCCTTGCCTACGAGGATTGCTCACCCCTGATGCCACCCAAAAGGGAAAACAAAGTATGAGCACGATTAACGTGTAAGCGGGAAAGGTAGCCTGTTCGCTATCTTTCGCTCCTCTAAGCACCAAGGCGCCTATCGCCCCCAGGTACGCCCCGACCATGATGACCGAAGCATCGACTGTCGATTTACGCAGCCTGCGAGCGAAGCGTCCGTCGCGGTGTCTTGGCTTGAAGAACTGCTCTCTCGTCAATTCGAATGTCCGAATCAGACACCACCCGAGCAAGAACAGAAGCAGAGGCTTTATGTCGAGGACAGCAACGGATAAGTTGGCCAGCCAGACAACATTGAATCGAAGCGCAAGCAGCATCGCGACTCCAACTATGAAAGCAATATTGCCTGCGGTCAGGTAGAACTCCATCAAGCTCCAAGTCCAAATTCGCCGCAACCGTTTCAAATAATTTTTCAATTCCCTTGCCCCCTGTGCATGTCATAGCTAGTAGCCGGCGTTCAAAGGTCGGTCTATACCTAACATCCGTTTGTGCTCATCCAGGTACTGAGCTGTGTGAGTATATGCTTCGCAGACCTTGTTTGATTCTGCGTAAGCAAGCTGTCTCTCGATAGCATCGGCATTTCGGCCCATTTCATTGAGGCGAGTTGCTGCCAAGCTCCGGAATCCATGCACGGCCATTTCTTCGCCCGAACGGCCTAGCCGGCGGAATGCGGCATTGAGGGTGTTCTCACTCATTAGACGGCTAGCCACGCATGGTCCTGCAAAACCATACCGCCTCGCCCCCGTGAGCAGTTTGTAGCTCGCGGAGAATCGCTATCGCTTGCCCAGACAAGGGAACAAGGTGAGCCGCCTTCCTCTTCATGCGCTCATCTGGTATGCGACAGCATGATGCTTGGGTTTAGGTGACTTTAGGTTTCGAAGATCCGCCGGCTTTCGGTTGCCCTAATTTCTACCACGTCCTGACTAGCCGTCCATTGCCACGCAACTGCCTCAAAGGTCTGCTCAATCACCTTGGCAGCGACGATCTGCGCCTGCCGCGGAACCCGCTTCTCAACACTGGGATCAATCCCCCGCACAATTTGCTTACGCGCCTTATCGCGTCACGAGCGAGCAACTGCTAGGCCAACATCCGGATATCACCCCAACGCCTAAGGCTTCTCACGACCATCAATTCGGTATTTGAGCCGCAACTTGCCACCGCCGGACGCCACTAGCAGGTACACGCCAACGCCATCGGCCAGCTTGCGGGACCTATCGCCGGGCGTAGCTTTGCGAACTTGCAGCTCAGTCAGCTTCATTGCTCAGGGGATATTTCTCCGGGGAGCTGTTGGAATCTTGCCCTCCACGCATACCCCCAATCGTGCCGGGACTCAGCGATACGACATGAAATACGCAGGCACAAAAAAACCCGCTAAATAGCAGGTTTCTTTATCCTTTTGGGTCTCAGTGATACTTACTGAAACCCTTAATTGGTGCCCAAGAGGGGACTCGAACCCCTACGACTCTCGTCGCTACCACCTCAAGGTAGTGCGTCTACCAATTCCGCCACCTGGGCAGGTGTCTTGCGTTTGTTGCTTACTTCTTCTTATCCGGCGCCGGCGCGGTAGCTGCTGGAACGTCGGGCTTGGCCGGGGTGCTTTGCGCCGGCTGTGCTGCCGGAACGTCGCCCTGGTTGGCCGCGGGGACCGTCGCTGCCGGCGTGGTCGTCGCTTTTGGGACGTCCGGGTTGGCCGGTGCGGCGGGCTGCGCATTCTGGGTGTTTGCCGGCGGATTGGCAAGACCGGTCATCACACCAAGATCGTTGCTGGCATTGATCGAGCCTTGCGGCGCGCCATGACGGCTCAGATAGATGCCCATGCCCAGGCTGAGCAGGAAGAACAGTGCCGCCAACACACCCGTCGCACGGGTCATGAAGGTGGATGAACCACGCGCGCCAAATACGGTGGCCGAGGCGCCACCGCCAAAGCCCGAGCCTGCATCGGCTCCGGCGCCTCGCTGCATGAGGATCAGGACGATCATCGCGGCAGCGATCAGAATGTAGAACACGCTGAAAATGACGAACATGGTTCTCTTGGAATCCGTAGCGTTCAATGCGCCGCGGCGCAGATACCGAGGAAATCGACAGCTGCCAACGAGGCGCCACCGATCAACCCGCCATCCACGTCCGGCTGCGCGAACAGGGCCGCGGCATTTGCCGCTTTGACGCTGCCGCCATAAAGCAGCCGAGTCAGACGGGCAATCATAACATCTTCTTTAGCCAATTGGCTACGGATGAACGCGTGTACCGCCTGGGCCTGATCCGGGGTAGCGGTGTGGCCGGTGCCGATCGCCCAGACGGGCTCGTAGGAGACCACGGCAGTGTCGAAAGTGGCGATGCCATTGAGCTCCACCACCGCCGCCAGCTGGCGACAGACGACCTGCTCTGTCTGACCGGCCTCACGCTCAGCCAGGGTTTCTCCCACACACAAGATTGGGGTCAGGCCGGCTGCGCGCGCGGCGGCGAACTTGCGTGCCACCACGGCATCGCTTTCGGCGTGGTACTGGCGGCGCTCGGAATGGCCAACCAACACCCACCGTGCGCCTGCATCGCTGAGCATCGCCGCGGAGGTCTCGCCGGTATAGGCACCCTGCCCTTCATGCTCGCTGACGTCCTGGGCACCGAAGCCCAGTCCACTGCCGCCGAATTGATCGGCCAGGGCCGCCAGGTATGGCAACGGAGGAAAAACCGCAATGTCGATGTCGCTGGGCTGACCGGCAACAATTTCACTGACCAGGGCGTGAGCCATCGAGCGACTGCCGTGCATCTTCCAGTTACCGGCGACGAATTTCTTGCGCATTGCGATCTTCCATTTACGTCCAGGATCGCAAGCTTATAAGGTGCCTCCGCGCAGCGGCAATGCAATGCTGGTGCCGAACATGACTGCCTGCCAAGATCGCGTTCATCTTTCGCACAAGGATTGGTTTGCATGTCCCAAGCTCGCCCGCTCAGCCTGGTCACCGGCGCGTCCGCTGGTATTGGCGCCACGTTTGCGCGTGCACTTGCAGCACGAGGGCATGACCTGGTGCTGACGGCACGGCGCGAAGAACGTCTACAAGCCCTGGCAAAAGAGCTCATCGATAAACATGGCTGCACGGTGACGGTGATTGCCGCCGACCTCGCGGCGGCCACTGCGCCGCAACAATTGTGCGATGCGCTCGATGCAAAAGGTCTGCAAGTGGACTGGCTAATCAACAACGCCGGCTATGGCGTGCCGGGTACTTTCGATGCGGTGGCGTGGGAAACCCATGCTGACTTCATCCAGGTGATGATGACTGCCCCGGCCGAGCTGATCTGCCGTCTGCTGCCGGGCATGCGCCGACGCGGCTATGGCCGCATCGTCAATGTTTCCTCCCTTGCCGCCCATGTGCCCGGCTCGGCCGGACACACGCTCTATGCGGCTTCGAAGGCCTATCTGGTGAAGTTCTCGCAATCGTTGGCGCTGGAAAACGGCGACCGCGGGGTACACGTCTGTGCGCTGTGCCCGGGCTTTACCTGGTCGGAATTCCACGACGTCACCGGCACACGCCAGATGATGAACAAGCTACCGGGGTTCATGTGGCAGACGTCCGAGGAAGTGGTCGGCCAGGGCATCGCCGCCGTCGAGCGCGGCGATGCGGTCTACGTCACTGGCAAGGTCAACAAGTTCATCAAGACCCTGGTCAAGCTGATGCCTGATCGTTTTGCGCTGTGGCTATCCGGCCGTGAGTCACGACGGTATCGCAATCTGGGCCCTCGAAATCAGGCATGAGCAAGCAAGGGGCGAGCGACGAACAGCAAGGGCGCGAGTTGGAAGGCACGCCGAAGCCCGGCGACATCAAAATCGCGCACCTCATGGCCCAAGGAAGTGCCAGCCATGGCTACTCGTCCCTCGCCGCTACCTGGAAGGCCTCAACCCAGCAGCGTTTAGATCAGCTTGATCTCGCGCAAGCGTTCAAGCAGATATTCATGCGAGGTGATCGAGGTGTCGTAGCGGCTGGGGTTATCCGCCGTGACGCATTGCGGCACCGGGTCGAGCACCACGTCCGGATTGGGGTGTAGAAAGTACGGCACCGAATAACGCGGCTTGCGAGCGTTGTCGTTCTGCGGATTGACCACTCGGTGCGTGGTGGACGGATACACGTGGTTGGTCAGGCGTTGCAGCATGTCGCCGATATTCACCACGATGGTGTCGCCCTGCGTGGTGATGGGCAGCCAGTCGCCTTCGCGGGATAACACTTCAAGCCCCTCGGCGCTGGCGCCGACGAGCAGGGTAATGAAGTTGATATCCTCATGGGCGCCCGCACGCACGTTGGGGATGTTGTCCTCGGTGATCGGCGGGTAATGAATCGGACGCAGGATGGAATTGCCCTGGTCGGTCTTGTCCTCGAAGTAGTTCTCGGGCAAGTCGATGTGCAGGGCCAGTGCACGCAGCACGCGCGAGCCGAGCTGGTCCAGTGCTTCGAACAACGCGTAACCCTTGGCCTTGAAGTCGGGCACTTCATCCGGCCATACGTTCGGCGCCATCACGTCAGCGAACTTCGAATCTCGCGCAATCTCGCGCCCGATGTGCCAGAACTCCTTGAGGTCTGCGTGCTTGCTATCCTTGGCGGTCTCCACCTTGAAGGGGGTGTAGCCGCGCGCGCCACCCGTGCCCTTGAGGTGGTATTTCATCTTCGTATCGCTCGGCAACGCGAAGAAACGCTCGAACGCATCATAGGCGCCGTCGATCAGCTCAACCGGAATGCCGTGCCCGCTGATGCCGCAGAAGCCAAATTCACGGTAGGCCGCGCCCAGTTCGGCGACGAAGGCGGCGCGGTCGGTGTCGAAACGACGAATATCGAGGGTTGGAACCTTTTTCATTGACATATCCGTAAGTAGGCGTGCGGTCAGTTGAATCCGCCACCGCAGGGGCGGGGCACGTCGGGCCGTTCCATGGCGACCTGTAGATCTTGAAGGTATGTCAGGTTCACAAACGTTCGGCTGCGGATTTTACGACTTCTGCCAGGGTGTCTGCCAAGTGCCTGACTTCGGCCTCGTCAGCGGCCTCGACCGTCACACGCACCAGCGGCTCGGTACCCGACGCCCGCAGCACCACGCGACCACGGCCCTGGAGTTTCTGTTCCACCTCGGCCAAGGCCGTGCGCACGGCGTCGGTCTGCAAGGCCTCGCGGGCACCTTCTGCACGGACATTGACCATGACCTGAGGAAACTTGCGCAGGCCCTTGCGCGCTTCGGCCAGGTCTTCACCAGCATCGGCCAGTGCTTCGAGCACTGCGAGGGCGGCCACGATGCCATCGCCGGTTGTGGCGCGATCCAGGCACAGGATATGGCCGGAGGTCTCGCCTCCCAGGATGCCATCGTGCTGCTTTAGCATCTGCAAGACGTAACGGTCACCCACGTTGGCGCGTTGCAGGGTAGACCCGAGCTCACGCAAGGCCAGGAACAGGCCGTAGTTGCTCATCAAGGTGCCAATCACGGGCCCATGCAACTGCCCCTTGGCCAGCCAACTGCGTGCAAGCACATAAAGAATGTCATCGCCATCGGCCAGCACACCATGGCGATCGACCAGTTGCAGGCGGTCGCCGTCGCCATCGAACGCGATGCCGATATCGGCCCCCTGATCGACCACGGCCCTCTGCAGTGCCTGGGGATGTGTGGAACCGACGTCACGGTTGATGTTGAAGCCATCGGGTTGATTGCCGATCGAACTGACCTCGGCGCCCAGCTCGGCAAAAACCTTGGGAGCTACCTGGTAGGTTGCACCGTTGGCACAGTCGAGCACCAGCTTCATGCCCCGCAGGCTGAAATCCTCCGGCAGCGTGGATTTGCAGAATTCGGCGTAGCGCAGAATGCCATCCACGCGCGAGGCCTTGCCCAGTTGCTCGGAGGGCACGGTGACGAAATCGGCCTCGATCTCCGCTTCGATCGCCAGTTCAATGGCATCGGAGAGCTTTTCGCCGTGAGCGGAAAAGAATTTGATGCCATTGTCGTAATGCGGGTTATGCGAGGCACTGATCACGATGCCGGCCTGCGCGCGCATGGAGCGGGTCAGGTACGCCACACCAGGGGTCGGCATCGGCCCGAGCAAGCCCACATCCACGCCAGCGGCCACCAGGCCCGCCTCAAGGGCCGACTCGAACATGTAGCCGGAGACACGGGTGTCCTTGCCGATCAAAACCAGCGGACGCCCCCGGGTCTGCTCGCGCTTAAGCACGGAGCCCACGGCGCGCCCCAACCGGAGCATGAAATCTGCGCTGATCGGCCATTGCCCGACCAGGCCACGAATCCCATCGGTGCCAAAATACTTGCGTTCGCTCATGGGAAATCCTGCGTTGTAAGCCAGGCAGCCGGCCCGTTCCGGCTGTGGCCAGGGAAAGATTATTCGTCGTCGGGCCAGCGTGGCATCGCGGGACGATCATCGCGGCGTGGCGCCTGATCGCCTGCCTTGATGGCTTGCCACACGGCCAGCGCATCGACCGTCGGCGCTACATCGTGCACACGAACCATGCGCGCCCCGCGCTGCACGGCCACCAGGGCGGCGGCCACGGAACCTGCTGTCCGCTCGACGGGGTTTTCCCGGCCAGTGAGCTGACCGATCATCGATTTGCGCGACAGCCCCACATAGGCGCCGCTACCGAGACCGGCAAAGCGGTCCATCGCGCGCAACAGGGCCAGGTTGTGTTCGAGGTCTTTACCGAAACCAAAACCGGGATCGACCATCACCTTGCGTTTGTCGATGCCAGCCAGTTCACAGGCAAAGACACGGTCCATGAGAAAGCGATGCACCTGGCCGACCACATCGTCGTAGTGAGGAGCGTCCTGCATGACGCGTGGCTCACCCTGCATGTGCATCAGGCACACCGGGACACCCAGCGCAGCTGCCGCATCGAGTGCACCATCGCGGCGCAGGGCGTAGACATCGTTGATCATGCCGGCGCCGGCTGCCACGGCAGCTCGCATCACTTCCGGCTTGGAAGTGTCGACGGAAATGGGCACCTGCACGCGCGTGGCCACTCGCTCGATCACGGGCACCACTCGGGCGAGTTCTTCGTCCAGCGAAATGTCGGCGGCACCAGGGCGGGTCGACTCCCCCCCCACGTCGAGCATGTCAGCGCCTTCGTCGACCAGTTTGAGCGCATGCGCCACGGCACTGTCTACATCGGCATGCTTGCCACCGTCGGAAAACGAATCGGGCGTGACGTTGACGATGCCGACCACGCGCGGCCGATCCAGCACCAGCTTGCGACCGTTGCAGTCGAGCACCGTGGCAAAGAGTTCGTCCAGCATGGATTACTCCTGACCGCCTAGGGCGCCCATGTGCTGGCGGTAATAGCGCAATTCATCAATGGAGTCGTGGATATCCGACAAGGCCGTGTGCGCCGATTCCTTCTGGAACCCTTTGCCGATCACCGGGGCCCAGCGACGCGCAAGTTCCTTGAGGGTGGACACGTCGAGGTTGCGGTAGTGGAAGAACCGCTCCAGGCGCGGCATCTGGCGATGCAGGAAACGGCGATCCTGGCAGATCGAGTTGCCACACATCGGCGACTTGCCGGTCGGCAGCCACTGCTTGAGGAAATCCAGCGTGGCCTGCTCGGCTGCCTCGTGTGTATCGACGGACGCGACGACCTGGTCCCATAGTCCCGACCGGCGATGCTGGTTGCGGTTCCAGGCGTCCATGCTTTCCAGCCGCTCAAGCGGATGCTGGATCGCGAACACCGGGCCCTCGGCCAGGATGTGCAAGTCCTTGTCGGTGACGATGGTGGCGATCTCCAGGATGGAGTCGGCATCGGTATCCAGACCGGTCATTTCCAGGTCGATCCAGATAAGGTTTTCTTCGTTCGCTTGGCTCATGCGCCCTCCTGGCCGGGGAGTCTAGCAGTTGGCGAACGGGGAGTTGCCGTCCGTGCGATCATCACGCGATGCAGACGTTTTTCTGGCACGACTATGAAACCTACGGCTCGGACACCTGGCGCGACCGCCCCAGTCAGTTCGCCGGCATTCGCACCACCATGGACCTGGAGATCGTCGGTGAGCCGGTGATGTTCTTCGCCCGGCCGCCACGCGAGATGCCGCCCAGCCCCGAAGCCTGCCTGATTACCGGCATCACGCCGCAACAGGCCGAGCGCGAGGGGCTGGGGGAAGCCGACTTTGCCTCACGGGTGCACGAGCAGCTTGCCCAGGCAGGCACCTGCGGCGTGGGCTACAACTCGCTGCGGTTCGACGATGAAATCACCCGGCAGATGCTGTTTCGAAACTTCTACGAACCCTATGGGCGGGAGTGGGAGAACGGCAACTCCCGCTGGGACCTGATCGACCTGGTGCGTATGTGCCAGGCGTTGCGCCCGGAGGGCATCGTGTGGCCGCAACGCGACGATGGCAGTCCGAGCTTCAAGCTCGAGCACCTGGCCAAAGCCAACCACTTGCAGCAGGAGCGCGCGCACGATGCTCTCTCAGACGTACACGCACTGATCGATCTGGCACGGCTGATCCGCGTGCGCCAACCGCGTCTGTGGGATTGGCATTTCGCCCTGCGTCGCAAACAGCGTGTATTTGAACTACTCGATACCATCAACCGTCCGCCCCTGGTGCACGTGTCCTCGCGCTATCCAGCTAGCCGGCACTGTCTTACGCTCATCGTGCCGCTGACACCCCACCCCTCCCGGCAAGGCGAAATCATCGTCTATGACCTCTCGGTCGATCCGGAGCCGCTGCTGAGCCTCAGCGCCGACGACATCGCCGACCGGGTATTCGTGGCTCGCGAAGACCTGCCCGAAGGCGTCGAACGTATCCCGCTGCGCACCGTGCGCGCCAACAAGGCACCCGCCCTGGCGCCTGTTTCGGTACTCAACGGTGTCGACCATGCCCGCCTGCAACTGGACCTGGCGCAATGCCTGGCCCATCGCGAGCGCCTGCTTGCCGCCGACGGCGTGAACGACAAACTACGCGACGTCTTTCGCAAGGCCACCGATCTGCCGCCCCCCGCCGATCCGGAACTGGCGATCTATGGCGGCTTCCTGCCAGACGCCGATAAAAGGCTGCTGGCTGAAG
Organism: Dyella sp.; assembly: GCF_036384435.1. Lineage (GTDB taxonomy): Bacteria > Pseudomonadota > Gammaproteobacteria > Xanthomonadales > Rhodanobacteraceae > GSA-30. Next base: position 24,477 of record NZ_DASVMI010000085.1, read on the forward strand.
TCCGCGCCACCCCGCCCGACCAGTTGGGCTCACACCCCTTCCCGTTCCGCGACAAGCGTTATCCGGAGCTGCTGTTTCGCTACCGCGCGCGCAACTGGCCACAGACGCTCGATGCCGCCGAGCAACAGCGCTGGGAAGCTTTCCGCCGTGACCGCCTGACCGGGCACGGCCCCTTGACCGCGCTCACATTGGACCAATACTTCACGGAAATTGCCCAACTGCGTGCCGACCCGGCTCGACAGGACAAGCTGCCACTGCTCGATCAACTCCAGGCCTGGGGCGAGGAACTTGCCGCAGGTATTGCCACCTCTGCCTGAGCCACCATGTCCAAGAGCTATTTCAGCCCTGCTACCTTCAAGTTCCTGCGTGCCCTGGCGCGCAATAACAATCGCGAGTGGTTCCTTGCACACAAGGACGACTATGAACGCCACGTCCGCGAGCCGTTTCTTGATTTCATTGGTGACATGCAAGCGCCGTTGAGCAAGATCAGCTCGCACTATCGCGCCGATGCGCGCAAGAATGGCGGCTCGCTGTTTCGCATCCATCGCGACACGCGTTTTGCGCACGACAAGCAGCCCTACAAGCCGTGGCAGGGATCGCGCTTCTTCCACGAGCGCCGGCACGAGATTCCCGCGCCCTCGTTCTATATGCATATCCAGCCAGGCGACTGTTTCGCCGGCGGCGGCATCTGGCATCCGGAATCCGATTCACTCAAGCGCATACGCGCTTTTCTCGCCGACAACCCCGAGGCCTGGAAGCGCGCCACGCGCGGCAAGGTATTCCGCGAGCACTTCAATTTCTGGGGCGATTCGCTGAGCCGGCCACCACGCGGCTTCGATCCGGAGCACGAACTGATCGACGACCTCAAGCGCAAGGATTTCGCGGCAGGCGAGAACTTCGACGACGCTTTCGCCTGCTCGTCGGAACTGTTGCCGTGGGTGATCGAAACGTACAAGCGCCTTGCACCGATGATCGATTACCTGTGCGCCGCGCAAGAACTGGATTTCTGATCCCTATCAGGAAAGGCGCCATCACCGGGCGCCTTTCCTTCGTTCAAAGCGCCAGCGGCTTGCGACGAATCAACACATACAAAGCCACCAGGACCGATACGGCGGCGGTCAGCGCGACATAGTGCGCTGGGGCGTTTTCCTTCCAGCGTTCAGCCATGTAACCGATGAGAGTGGCCGTGCTGGCGCCAAAGACGGCATACGCAACGTTATAGGCGAACGACAAACCCGAGAAACGGATGGCCGCCGGGAAAACCGCCACCATCAGGCTGGGAATGACACCTACTGCGCCGACCAGGAAGCCCACGATCGGGTACCAGGTGAGGAAATGTGCTCCTCCCGATGCCAGGTCTCCGTACAGGCCGTAGGTACCCAGCAGCAAGGTGATCGAACCGATCATCAACGCCCAGGCCACGCCGATCCGATCGACCAGCCAGCCATAGAACAGACAGCCGATCGACAGGCAGAACGCCGCCAGGCTGTTGCCCAGCGAGACATCGTCCTGCTTGATATGAAACGGCTTCTGCACCAGCCCAGGCAACATCAGGATCAACACCAGGATGGCCGCGGTCAGCATCCAGGTCACCAGCATCGACATCACCACCGCACCGATGTGGCCCTTCAGCACGGCGCCGAGCGGTAACTCACGGCTCAGCTCCTTGCGCTCGCGCATCGCGGCGAACACGGGTGTTTCGCGCAACCAACGACGCAGCCAAACGGCGACAAAGCCAAAGGCGCCGCCCAGCACGAAAGGAACACGCCAGCCCCAGTCAAGCATCTGGTCGGCACTCAAGACATGATGCAACCAGGCAGCCACCAGCGAGCCGATGAGAATTCCTATGGTCAGGCCTGACGTCAGGCTGCCACAGGCAAAACCCACACGCCCCCGAGGTGCGTGCTCGGCCACGAATACCCATGCACCTGGCACCTCGCCACCGATCGCCACGCCCTGGATGATGCGCAACATCAGCAACAGCAACGGTGCGGCAATGCCGATCTGCCCATAAACCGGCAGGCAACCGATGGCCAGGGTCGGCAACGCCATCAGGAGCACGCTGAGGGTGAACATTTTCTTGCGACCGGAACGGTCGCCGAAATGCGCCATCACGATACCGCCCAGCGGCCGAGCCAGGTATCCGGCGGCAAAGATGCCGTACACCTGGAGCTTGGCAAGCCAGGACGCGGTGCCGGTGGGAAAGAACAACTGTCCGAGCTGATTGGCAACGAACAGGAAAATGACGAAATCGTAGAACTCGAGCGCACCGCCAAGAGCGGCCAGGAACAGCGTCTTGATGTCGCCGCGACTCAAACCCCTGGAAGAGCCCACCTCGGACGGCAACGGATTGACAGCGTGCATCGAACGGACCTGGAAGAAAGAATAGCCAGCCCAGACATATACCACCGAAGCCGGTCCGCCGTCTTCACGTCCGAAAGACTTTGTCTCCCCCTCGATCTCAGGCTTCGTAAAGCTCGATTGGCAGGTCGTCCGGATCGGCGAAGAAGGTGAAGCGTCGTCCGGTGTATTCATCCACACGAATCGGCTCGCACGTGACGCCACGCCCGGATAACTCGCGCACGGCGTCAGCTACGCTATCGACCGCGAATGCCAGGTGTCGCAAGCCCTGCGCCTCAGGTCGTGACGGCCGTGGCGGCGGCGATGGAAAGGAGAACAGTTCCAGGGCGACACCCGGGCTCACCTCCAGGTCGCACTTCCATGACTGCCTGCCTTGGCGATATACCTCGCGGACAATGCGTAGCCCCAACGTCTTGCTGTAGAAATCGCGCGACCGCTCATAGTCGGAGCAGATCAGCGCCACATGGTGGATGGCCTTGAGCATGGTCATGCCTCGGAAAACGGAAAAGCCAGCACGTCGGCAATGGCGTCACTGCCTGCAAGGCACATCAGCAGGCGTTCGATACCCAAGGCCACACCCGCGCAATCGGGCATGCGGTCAAGCACAGCCAGCAGGTTCTCATCCATGGGCACTTCATCCACACCGCGCGCACGACGCACGGCATTATCACGCTCGAAACGCTCACGTTGCTCGCGTGCATCATTGAGCTCATGGTACCCGTTGGCCAGTTCATAGCATCCCAGGTACAACTCGAAGCGCTCAGCCATCGGCGGTTCCCCGGGGCGAATACGCGCAAGCGCGCACTGGCTGGCCGGATAATCGTGGATTAGCGTGATGCGGTCGACCGGGAACGAAGGTTGCAGCACATGGGTGATCAACAGATCCAACCAGTCGTCGCGTTGCAAGCCTTCGGGGTCGATACTGTAGGGTGCCAGGGGCTCCCGAAGGGCATCAATGGGAGCATGCAAAGGATCGAGCAGCAACTCGTCGATGAACAACTGACGATAGTTTTCCACCAGCACCTCGACTCGCCGCCCCACCATCGCCAGCGCTGCCTCGACCAGGCCTACCGTCTCCTCCATCAGGCGACGGTGATCCCAACCGACCCGGTACCATTCGAGCATCGAAAATTCTGGGTTGTGCCGCCCGCCCGCTTCAGCGTTGCGAAAAACACGCCCTAATTCATAGCAATCGCCCACCCCGTCGGCGAGCAGACGCTTGAGCGGATATTCCGGCGAGGTGCGCAGCCAGCGTTCGCGGGCGCCGGCGTCGACATGGCCGCTGAACCCGGTGCGAAAACTTTCGATGTTCGGATCGGTATTGCCGGCTGCCGAGAGAATCGGTGTCTCCACCTCAAGCACGCCACGTTCGGCGAAGAACTGGCGAATCAGCGCGTAAAGATTGGCACGCAAGCGCAGGGCATGGGTGCGGGATGCGGGATGGGGAATGGGAGCGGGCATGGGCTAATTATCGCCGGGCCCGGCGACGAGAGTAAGGGTTGGCGGGTGAGTGGCCGGGCTTTGGAGCACGCCACGCCCCATCACCTCGTAGGAACGACTTCAGCCGCGATGCGATCGGCGATTCAGTCGCAGATCGCGCTTCCACGCGACCACGTCGCGACTTGCTTTTCGCGACTGAAGGGAGCCTCTAAAAACCTCCCATCGAAATTGTCTTTCCGGCGAATCCCCCGACGGGACCCAGGGCTGGAATCCAGCGCATGTAGCGCCATCAGAGCCAGGCCACTTACGTCCCGGCTTTCGCCGGGACCATGGGTAGGATCGGTTTTTAGAGGTTCCCTGAAGTCGCTCCTATGAGGCGTGGGTGTCGAGAAGGGCCAGCAGGGCGGCTTCGTCCCATACGGGGACGCCTAGCTCCTGAGCCTTGTCCAGCTTGGAACCCGCCGCCTCGCCAGCCACCACGAAGCTGGTTTTCTTGGACACCGAGCCCGCCACTTTGGCACCCAGCGCTTCGAGTCGTTCCTTGGCCACGTCACGCCCCAGCGATGCCAGGGTGCCGGTGAGTACGACGGTCTGCCCTTCCAGCGGCAAAGTCGCCACCGCAGCCTCTTGGGGAATCACCTCAAGCAGCCGGTGCATGGCCGCTTCGGCTTCGCGCAAAGCGGCAAGCGCCGCAGGGTCGGCCAGATAAGCCTCCAGGCCAAGGGTCGCCGCCTGCGGCAGGCCCGCCACGGTCCAATGCGACGGACCGGCAGTCAGCAATTTTTCCACCGTGGGGTAATGTTCGGCGAGCAACCGCGTACTCTTGGGCCCAAGCTTGGGCACCTTTGCGTTGTCCAGCAGCACGGCCAGATTCAACTGGCTGCGGAGTTTGGGCGATGGTGCGGCTTCGTCACTGAAAGTGATGCCAGCGGCAAGCAAGGCATCGACGACCGCCTGGTTGCCTTCCTGTGCAAAGAACGCGGCAATCGATTTGGCCACTTCACCACCAACGTCCGGCAGCAGGCGCAGAAGAGGCTCGGGCGTGGCGCGAATGATCTCCAACCGTCCCAGCCATGCCACCAGCGTCTTGGCCGTACTTTCACCGATATGCATGATACCCAGGGCAAACAGGAAGCGCGCCAGCGTCGTATGTCGGCTGGCTTCGATCGCCTCGATCAGGTTCTCGGCCCACTTGGTGGCCACTTTGCCGGACTTGACGGTCTCCGGGGTCGTGCCATCACGCTCATCCGCACGTCGCTTCATCTCCAGGAAGTCGTCGAGCGTGAGCTTGTAGAGATCGGCTGGCGTATGCACATAGCCAAAATCCACCAGGGCGTCGGCGAAACGCTCGCCGATGCCCTCCACATCCATGGCGCGGCGCGCGGCAAAATGGATGATCGCTTCCTTGCGTTGCGCTGGACATATCAGGCCACCGGTACAGCGATAAACTGCCGCGCCCTCTTCACGCACAAGCGCCGAGCCACAGATATCGCAAGTTTCGGGCATTTGCCAGGGCACGGTATGTGCCGGACGTTGCTCAAGGATGACCCGCACCACTTCGGGAATCACATCGCCCGCGCGGCGAACGATGACCGTGTCGCCGACACGCACATCCAACCGAGCCACCTGGTCGGCGTTGTGCAACGTCGCATTGGTGACCGTGACACCCCCTACATAGACAGGAGCCAGGTGCGCGGTCGGCGTTGCCGCTCCAGTGCGACCGATATTGATGGTGATCGATTCGATCCGGGTGCTTTGTTCCTGCGCCGGAAATTTGTGCGCGATCGCCCAACGTGGCGCACGTGATACGAACCCCATGGCGCGCTGGCCGGCATAGTCGTCGAGCTTATAGACCACGCCATCAATGTCATAAGGCAACGCATCGCGCTTGTCGCCGATACGCTTGAAATATGCGATCAGGCCGGCAAAGCCCTTGGCAGTCGATACTTCGGGGGATACCGGAAAGCCCCATTCACGCAATTGCAGCAACGTCTGCGAGTGCGTCTGCGGCAATTCATAGCCTTCAACAACGCCTACGGCATAAGCGAAGAAACTGAGCTTGCGCCGCGCCGTGATCGCCGGATCGTGTTGGCGCAGCGATCCGGCGGCACCATTGCGCGGATTGGCCAGTGGCTTCTCGCCCTGATGGCGGGCACGCTCGTTGAAGGCTTCGAAATCCTTGCGCAGCATGACGACTTCGCCGCGCACTTCCAGCACGCGCGGCCAATGCTCGCCACGCAGACGCAAGGGAATGGCCCGCACCATGCGCAGGTTGGCTGTCACGTCTTCGCCGGTCTCGCCATCACCCCGGGTCGCACCTTGTACAAAAACGCCATCTTCATAACGCAGGCTGATGGCCAAGCCATCGAGCTTGGGCTCCACCGAGAATGCTGGCTCACGCCGGCCCAGCGTCTGCTCGATACGTCGCTCAAAGTCGGCTACCTCGGCGAAACGCTCCCGATCATTGTCGCCGTCCTGCTCGAACGCGTTGCTGAGCGACAGCATCGCAATGGCGTGGCGAACTTCGGCGAAGCCACCCTGCGCTCGCGCTCCCACCCGGCGTGTCGGCGAATCAGGCGTGACAAGCTCCGGATGCTTCGCCTCCAACGACTCCAGCTCGCGCATCAGGGCGTCGTAGTCCGCGTCCGGGATTTCCGGATCGTCGAGCACGTGATAGCGATAATTGGCATGCTCGATCTGCGCGCGCAATGCGTCGACTCGGTGCTTTGCTTGGGCCTGACTCATGCATTCGTCCTCATTACAGCCACAACGGGGCTTCGAAACAGCTCTCCCCGAAGTCGTCGATCCGGCGAATCCCGCAAGGGGAATACGCCGGATCGATAGATAGGTGAGGCTTTCTCGAGGTCCTTACAAGTTTACCCAGTCGGCACGTCAGACACATGCATACGCACAACGAAGGTTGCGGCAAAGCGCCCGATTCAGCGATGCAGATCGCCGGACGCTTCAGGCTGGTAATCGATCGCCAGCACGCGCAGGCGACGATGCCGTCCATCGGGCATGGGCCACTCGATATGCTGGCCAACCGTCAATCCCAGCAGCGCGCTGCCTACGGGGGCCAGGATGGACACCGTGCCAGGCTGGCCTGCCTGGGCGGGATACACCAACGTCACCGTATCGATGTCACCATCGGCCTCGTCTTCGAAACGAACCGTGGAATTCATGGTCACGACGCCGGGCGGCATGTCGGCAGGCGCGACAACCTCGGCACGCGCCAGCTCGCTGGCCAGGTCGGCATAGCGCGCAGCCTCGGCCGGAGGCATTCGCTCAAGCAAGGCCTCGATTCGCTGTACGTCGAGACTGGAAAAGACAATAGAAGGTTTGGGCGTAGACACGGCGGGAATCCTTTGGAAGTCCACAAGGCCCGGCACCCTCGCCTCCTTGGCTGGGCGCCGATGAAAAGCGCCTGACTTTGGTTTGAGCGTCGCAAAAAATCAAGCTGCCATAACAGATATACTGAATAAATCATGTCTGATGCCACTCCCGCCGCTGCGGAAACCCCCACCTCACCACCTGTTGCCGCCGCTGCGGGTACCCCTCCAGATACGCGCCCCATGCCGGCGGGCACCGATGATTACGCCAGCCATCGAGGCCTCATATGGCTCGTTGCGGCCGCTTTCTTCATGCAGGCGCTGGATTCGACCATCGTCAACACCGCCGTGCCCGCCATGGCCGAGGCGTTACAGGTCACCCCTCTGGGCATGCGCACGGCGCTGACCAGCTATGTACTGACCCTGGCCATATTCATTCCGGCCAGCCCGTGGCTTTGCGATCGCTTTGGCACACGTCGCGTGTTCTCGATCGCCATCGCCGTGTTCACAATCGGGTCGCTGCTGTGCGGTGTCGCGCAGACTCTCCCGCAACTGGTTGCCGCACGCGTGCTGCAAGGCCTGGGCGGCGCGGCGCTGATGCCAGTCGGTCGTTATGTGCTGGTCCGCACAGTGGCCAAACGCGACTTCGTGCGGTCGATGAGCACCGTTGCCACCGTGGGCCTGCTAGGCTCGGTGTTAGGGCCTTTGCTGGGCGGGGCGCTGGCGCAATACGCTTCATGGCGCATGATTTTCCTGATCAACGTCCCGGTCGGTCTGGCTGGCATGTGGATGAATCGACGCTTCATGCCCGATTACATACTCGATCATGTCAGTCGATTCGACTTCTCAGGCTTCGTGCTGTTTGCCGGTGCATCGGCACTGCTATTGACGGCATCGGAAAAAGCCGGCGGCACCAACGAATGGGGACTTGTGGGTGTGTGCACGCTACTGGCCATCGGGCTCGGCACGGCGTACGTGTGGCACAGCCGGCGTACCGGGCATCCCGTCCAGGATCTTGGCCTTTTGCGCATACGCAACGTATGGGTGGCGTTGGCGGGCAACCTATTCACGCGCCTGGGCGTCTCGGGGATGTTCCTGCTGGTAGTGCTGTTCCTGCAGGTCGGCTGCGGCTGGTCGCCCCTGATGGCCGGCCTGATGATGGTGCCCCAGGCGTTGGGCTCCATCAGCGCCAAATGGGCCGTCAATCGCCTGCTGGTGGCCATGGGTTACCGCCGCATGCTGCTTTTCAACACCTGGATCGTGGCCTTGTTACTGGCGAGCTTCGCGCTGCTGGGCAAGGATTCCCCGATGGCGATGATTGCCTTGATGATGTTCCTCTACGGCGGCTTCATGGGCCTGCAGTACACGGCCATGAACACGCTGGTGTACCAGGACCTGGACGTCAAATATGCATCCATGGCCTCCTCCATGGCTTCCACTGCGCAGTACCTGTCGATGAGCTTCGGCATAGCCCTGGCGTCGTTGTTGATGGAAGCCCTGCTGCAAGGTCATGCCCATGATGACTACGTCGCCGCCTTTCGCTGGACAGTCTTGTTACTGGCCGTTGTCACGGCCGCGGCCAGCCAACTGTTTGCGCAGCTGAAAAAGGATCGCGGACAGGCTGGGAAGGCCTCAGGCCGATAGCATCTGAGTGTGAAACATGTAGGATGTCGGCTCACGGAACGAATCGAAGAATTATACGATGCACGCTGCCGACATCCTGCTCACCCTATTCGTCGTCTTCCTCGCCGCCCAAATTGGCGGCGAGATCGCGCAGCGCCTGAAATTGCCTGGAGTGGTCGGCGAAATCGCGGCCGGTTGCATCATAGGTCCCTCACTTCTGGGCTGGATCAAGCCGGAGGAAGTTCTCTCTGGCACACCGCTGGATGTCCTCGCGGAAATCGGCGTGGTATTGCTGCTGTTCTCCGTGGGCCTGGAGACGCGCCTTGAAGACCTCAAGCGCGTCGGCAAGGCCGCCTTCCTGGTTGGCGTACTCGGCGTGCTGGTGCCATTTGGCATGGGCAGCTTCTGGGCGCACGGCGCTGGCTTCGACTGGGGCAAGTCACTGTTCGTGGCTGCGGCCTTCGTGGCTACCTCTGCCGGCATCACCGCACGCGTCTTGCAGGAGCTGGGGGTACTACAGCGCACCGAGAGCAAGGTCATTCTTGGCGCAGCCGTCATTGATGACATTCTGGCCATGCTGCTGCTCGGGGTGGTGACCTCCCTTCAAGGCGGCGAAGGCTTCAACCTGGCGCATCTGTTGATGGTACTAGCCGGCGCAGTGGGCTTCATTGCCGTGATTGGCCTGGGCGGCGCGAAGGTGATGCGCTGGAATTCGTCCTGGCTGGATCGCCCGGTCAATCCGCAATCTCCGTTGCTGATCGTGCTTGCGCTGTGCCTGGGACTGGCCTATCTATCCACGCTGTTCGGCCTGGCTGCGATCATTGGGGCCTTCCTCGCGGGCATGATTGCCTCCGAGACCCGCCAACAGCACACGCTGGAAAAACAGACCCAGCCCCTGCTCGCACTGCTGACGCCTTTCTTCTTTGTCATCACCGGCAGCAAGATCGACCTGCATCAACTGGCCAATGGCGATGCCCTGCTCACGCTGGGCATCGTCACCGCGATCGCCATCGTTTCCAAGCTGCTTGGCGGCTACCTGGGTGCGCTGTCGCTAGGACAGCGTGGCGCGACAATCGTCGGCTTCGGCATGGTGCCGCGCGGCGAGGTCGGCGTAGTGATCGCCAGTCTGGGCCTGACCGCCGGTGTGTTCAACGATCACACATACGCCATCATCGTGGCCATGTCCCTGCTTACCGCCATGGTCACGCCTCCAGTGCTGGCCTGGCTGCTCAAGCGTGGCGACAAGGTACAGGCGCCCGAAACGACCGGCTAACGCATGCGCTGGTAAGTCGTCAGCGCCTCCTGCCGCGACCCGGATAGATCCACCATGGGTGCCGGGTATCCACTGCGCTTGAGCAAGCCCGGGTCTTTCCAGGGCTCATGCAGCAACTTGATCGGCGCATCGGCCAGTTCCGGCAACCAGCGGCGCAGATAACGCCCCTCGGGATCGAATTTCTGCGCCTGGGTGACCGGATTGAAAATACGAAAGTACGGTGCGGCGTCAGCGCCGCAACCGGCTACCCACTGCCAACCCAACGTGTTGTTGGCCAGGTCAGCATCCACGAGGGTGTCCCAGAACCACTGCGCTCCATGATGCCAATGCTGGCGCAGGTTTTTGGTCAGGAAACTGGCCACGATCATACGCACACGATTGTGCATCCAGCCCGTGTGCCAAAGCTCGCGCATGCCGGCATCCACCAGGGGAATGCCCGTGCGACCCTGTTGCCAGCGCTTCAACTGTGACTTGCTGGTACGCGCCCACGAAAAACGATCGAATTTTGCGTTGAAGTTCTCTTTCGGCGTTTTCGGAAAGTGATAGAGCAGATAGTGTGCAAATTCACGCCATCCCAGCTCACGTAAATAAGGCTCAAGATCCGGGCGACGTTTCGCATCCATGCGCTGTATGCCAGTATGCAGGGCGTAATAAGCCTGACGCGGTGAAATTTCACCAAAGTGAAGATGCGGCGACAACCTTGACGTGCCATGCCGCGCGGGCAAGTCGCGCACATGGGCGTAATCTCCCAAGGCATCGTCAGCAAATAACTCCAGCATCTCCTGAGCGCCTTTTTCGCCGGGCGTCCAGGCTTCGCTCATGCCCTTGTCCCACGCTATTTTTGGTAGCAAACCCAGTTGTGACAACGTTACGCCACCGTCGACGGATGCACTTGGCGACAGTAACGGCGTCGACAATGGTGAATCCACCTGCAACTGCGGGCGCAGATTTCGCCAGAATGGAGTGAAAACGCGATAGGGTTGTTCCTGCTGGGTAAGGATCTCCCAAGGTTCACACCATAGCGATGCGTTGAAGCTATGTACTTCGATACCATCGGCTCGCAAGGCTTTCTTGATATGCGAGTCACGCGCAATCGACGCAGGCTCGTATAAACGGTTCCAGTACACTGCGGTCGCGCCACTTTGGCGAATCGTTTCACGCAATACCGAGAGCGAATCGCCGCACGTCAGGTGAAGTTTGGCGCGGTGCCCCCGCAGAGCCGTTTCCAATGCAGTAAGTGAGTGATGCAGCCACCAACGGCTGGCTGCACCCGCCGCCCAGGAACCTTCCTCCTCCGGCGCATGAATGTAGAGCGGCACCACGCGTTCATGCGAAGACACGGCCGCATGCAAGGCAGGATGGTCGGATAGGCGAAGGTCCCGGCGGAACCAGACGATGGCTGTAGTCATCGGTGCAGTGTAGCGACGACCAAGGTCGTTATCTCTGTTTTTTCTAAACGTCGCTGAACAAATGGAGTCGAGCTGATGAATGAACGTGAAGAAATCGCCAGCAAGCCCCTTCGTGGTTTTGCCCGCCTGAGCCCTGAGCAACGCGCCCAGATCGCTCGCCGCGGTGGCTTGGCAGCCCATGCGAGCGGACACGCACACGAATTCGACACGAGAGAAGCACGTTTGGCAGGGCATAAAGGAGGTGAAGCGGTCAGCGCCAATCGCCAACATATGGCTGAAATAGGCCGTAAGGGCGGCAAGGGACGGCGTAAGAAGATTCAGGAGAACTGACCGCGCGTTCCCTTTCCAGGAGTGTTTTCGTGCCCAGACCCTATCCGATACGATTGGCCTTGCTACTGGCTCTGACAATCAACCTTCCCCTGCTTGCCACCAGTTCCGCCAGGGCACAGGTCAATCACGCAACTGACATGGCCAGCCGGGGTCTGGGCACGAAGGATCGTCAATTCCTTCAGGCGGCGGCCAACAACGGCGCCGCCGAGGTGGTCATGGCTCAAATGGCCTTGCAACAGGCGAAGTCACAACAGATTCGCCAATTCGCCCAGCAGTTGCTGGATGATCATATGCAAATCAATCGCGAGCTGGTCAAGCTCACCAATCTCAAGCAGGATGCGCAACCGGCCAAGGTGCCTGCGCAGGACAGCGAGATGCAGAAAAAACTGCACGCCTTGCACGGATCCGACTTCGATCAGGCCTATGTCGCCGATATGGTGCAGGCTCACCAGAATTCAGTCATCGTGTTCACACGAGCGACTCAAGAAAGCTCAGATCCGGACGTGAAGCACTTCGCCACTACCACGTTGCCGTTGCTGCAACACCACCTGGAGCTGGCCAAGGGACTGCAAGCCAGGTAATGGAATGGGCGGCCAAAGTCCTGCTGCTGCCGCCCACGCTGACGTCGAGGAGCCTTCCTATTCCCTGGGTTTGGCCGGGACAAAGGGAGATACCGGGTCACTTGCCGGGAATGTTTCTTCCAACGAGCTATCTTGATTCTCGCTTTCCCGGCGCTTGCGCTGGTCTCGCTGTTGCGGTGTCTCCTTGCCAAACTGCGGCCGGTCGTGGTGGTGATGGGAATCCTTACGGTCATGGCTGCTCATGGTACGGCCCTCACTGCGGTGATCGTGTTTTAGAGAGTGCGCGCATCCGAGTGAAGGCTAGATATGTTCGCGCGTTAAACATTCCATCCACGTCCGCCCCACAAAGCGCGGAGGACGATGTGAGATACGCCCACGTTCCTGAAGGAGGCTTAGCCCATGCGGCTGAACGCGCACCTGCCCAATGAAATTCCACCGCCGATACCCCCTCATCAGCCGCCTCCGGCGCCGGTGGAGCCAACACCGTCGCCCACTCCTCCCCGACCAGAAATTCCCCCGGAGGTGCCACCGGACACACCGCCTGAGACACCACCGCCCTCTGTCCCTCCTATGCCTGGCCCGGGTGAACCACCCCCGGTCATCGATCCGGTTCCGCCGGTTCAACGCTGGCGGGCCCGAGATCGGGACATGTTCTTTCATGACGCTGGGGGGCCGAAAAACGATTGGCTTAAAAGGCAGGGGGCGAGTGGAGAGGATCCAAATCCAGGCGACTGAGGCAAACCGCCAAACCATATCGCCCTCCTGATAGCAGACATCATTGGGGCATTTATGACGGCGGGCGCCCGCTGTTCATCCTGATGGTTTAGCCGGTTAAGGAGTATCCTCTAGTGATGGCCCAAGTCCATGCGTGGGAGGTGAGCCGCAACACCTCCTGATGAGGCTTCCATGATCCAGCAGATTTCAAGCGCCTGCCAGAACGCGCTCGTTACCCCCTGCTGACCTGCGTCATGAATTCCAAGGCGGCTTTGCGTCATGACTCACGAGATTTAGTGAGATCGCTATGCGGGAAAACATCAAGATCATGAACGTACTTCGCGACGCTGCGGCTTGCCTTGGAAGCCACGACTTCGCGCTCTCGCTAATCGCCCCTTGACTTCCCACTTCTTTACCACGTCAATCCATCAGCAGCCACTGGCATCGTAACGGTTCAAGCAAGCGAATGAAGGATCTCGGCTCAAAGGGCTTGAGCGTCCCAACCGCATGGGCTGCGCCGCCCGCCGAGAAGGCCTTCAGCGCCTCCGCATCATTGAAAGTGACGACCGCAGGTAGAAGGTGAGCATGGGCCACACCACGCCATTGGGCGATCGATGGCCAGGCATTACTTTCGGTAATCACCATCGCAACTGGCAGTAGTACTCCCGGTGCAACGTCAGGCAAGGCTTCTACCAGCGCATCGCCGTCGATGTAGCGCCATATCGGATTGCGCATGCCTGCCTCACGTAAGCTCGACTCGATATGAGCGGCGTCGGACGGGTCCGATTGCACGACGGCGATGGCTGGTAGTGGCTCAGTCATGAGTGCGCGTTAGCCCCTCAGATGATGCCCATCAACAGGAGCACCAGCACGATGATCAACACCAGGCCCAGGCCGCCGCTTGGGTAATAGCCCCAGCCACGGCTGTACGGCCATGCCGGCACGGCACCAATCAGCAGGACAATAAGCACAATCAGAAGAATCAGTGACATCTTCGATTTCCTTCGAATCGACATCCGGGATGGATGGCTTGCACCACTACCTTGCGTGTCGTCTCGTCAATGCGGTGTCCAGTTTTTGCCTTTAGCTGATGATGGAGGGGGTTTCGAATGGCAGAGCAGTTGCACCCGATTCACGTATTGCGCTGTCAGCTAAATCGAGCACGTCTTTTTCACCGTCGAGCACAACCAGAATGTGCCCTTGTTCAATCTCATCCTCAAACTTCCGTCGCACCGGATCAGGAACCGCCGAACCCGCCAACGCACTGGTCCATGTGCCTACGGCCGCCCCTGCGACGGTGGTAGCGGCTACACCTGCCAGTGTCAGGCCAATCGGCGTAACCACTACAGCAAGCAACCCGGCAAGCAACCCCGCAGCACCGCCCCAGGTCACGCCTCGCAAGGCGGCTGGATAAAAGTCGCCGTCGACCACGCGTCGGTCGTCGGGCACTGCTTCGAGCTCGATATCCGAGCGAGCAATAAGGGAAATATCATCATCAGGCACTCCATGTTGGCGGGCTGCGGCCATGGCCGCATTGGCGCTCGAAATATCTGGTGTGCTGTATACATGGCGATTCTTCATGATTTGATCTCCGGGAAGGAAAGTTTGGAAAGATCCTGGCGGGCCTGATCGAATCCTTCCCATGGATCCTTGCGCAGCCGCGACAGTCGTCGGCGCATGGTGTGGATATTGAATGCCGCACCATTTTTTGTTTTACCCAGCTCATCCCAGCGCAAGGGGGCGGCAACAGGCGCTCCTTCGCGAGAACGCAACGAATATGACGCCACGCTAGTCGCGCCACGAGCGTTACGCAGATAGTCCACAAAGATCAGCCCATCGCGCTTTTTTCTTGTTGCCACAGCGATGAATTCGTCTGGAAATGCCTCAGCCAAGCTCTGGGCGAATCCATGCGCAAAAAATTTGACGTAATCCCAAGCACAAAGCTGGATCGGGACGACTAAATGCAGGCCTTTTCCTCCGGTTGTTCGCACGAAAGATGTCAACCCGAGCTTTCTCAGTAACATGCGTACTCGCCTTGCGGCACTGATCACGCGCCCCCACGAGACATCTGGCGCGGGATCGAGATCAAAGATCATACGATCGGCATGATCAGGGGCTTTTATCGTCGAACCCCACGGATGAAACTCCAGTGCTCCAAACTGCACCAGCTCGATGACCGCCTCAGGGCTATCGATATAAATATAATCGTTCGATTGGCCCGATTCCTCCAGCAAGCGCGCATGCGGTGTGTGCTTGAGGCCATCGAAGGCATGCTTCTGGAAAAAACATACCTTGCCGACTCCAGAGGGACAACGAATCACCGATACCGGACGACCGATGACCTCGGGTAGGAAATGATCCATGACGACCTGGTAATAGTCGGCCACATCTTGTTTGGTAATCCCCTCATCCGGATAAACTTCGCGATCCGGATGTGTAATGGTAATTGTCTCTCTATTGTGCGTCGGCGACTTCGTTTTAATACTTTTCTTAATACCTTTCGATGATGACGCTGATGTTTTTTCTGGTGCTTGCATCGCCTTGGCTCCTTTGACCCCGGCTCTATCGCCCTTGCGCAAATCCCCTGGCAACTTATCTTCACGCATGGCCTTGAGTGACGGCTGTCTTAGCAACCCCGAGTTGCCGACTCCACGAAAATAGACTTCCACGACTGCATGAGGATTGACCCAATGCGCCCCGCGTAACAACGGATCGATCGTAGCCTCGTGAACACTGGGGTGACTTTGTTCGTGGCGCTTCAGTGTACTGGTCAGCGTCCCGAGTAGCCGATCGCTGAACCCAGTACCTACCCGCCCTGCGTATTCCCAACCGCCATCGGTAGACGGGCGACCCAAGAGCAACGCGCCGAAGCCGACACGAGAGCCCTGCCCTTCGGTAAATCCCACAATCGCGAATTCATCACTAACCAGGCGCTTGACCTTTCTCCAGCTATCGCCGCGACCGACTTCGTACCGCGCATCGGCACGCTTGGAGACAATGCCCTCCAGTTCGTGCTTAATCGCCATGTTGAAGATCGCCTGACCCTCACCCATCGCATGCGCGCTAAAGAGAATACGATTGCTGCCAGATGCTTCGACCAAGAATTCGAGCAAGGTTTTTCTATCCACCAAGGGGACCTCGCTAAGGTCATAGCCTTCCAGATACGGAATATCGAACAGCATATAGCGCAAATCGGCCTCCACATCCCCTGCGAGCGCTTGCTGTAAACGACCAAAATCGCTGTGACCATGGCTGTCCAACGCGATCAATTCACCATCGAGTCGAGCCGAGCGCAGACCGAGCGATGCAAGCGCATGCAAGATATCCGGAACCCGTCGATTCCAATCGACTTGATTACGTGACCAAAGCTGTACTTTGTTCTGCGCGATACAAGCCAATAGTCGATAGCCATCCCATTTGACCTCGTGTAACCACGCGCGACCTGCTGGCGGCTTATCGACAAGCCGCGCCAACTGTGGCGCCAAAAAACTGTTATCGATGCTCCGCTTACGGGCATTATCAAGCGATGCCAACCATCGGTGGATTTTGGCAAGGGCTGGCTTTTTAATACTGCGTGACTGGCCGGACTTCGCATCAGCGCGTCCACCAGACAGCCGACCGGCGTCAATTTCTTCAGGCATCCGCGGGCGCGAAACCTGCCCTTGTGGGGTCTTGGCCAATGCGCCCGCGCGCTTGCTCAGCAGGTCATCGACCTCCCAGGCACCGGCATATCGGTCGTCTGCCTTGATGAGGAACCAGACAGGTTGGCGTTCCTTGCGGTGACTGCGCACCAGATGCCAGCGCCCTTTAAGATGGCCACCAAAAAGCTCGAAGCTCAGATGCCCTTTTTTAAGGCCAGCCAGGGCGCTTCCTTCGGATTGCCAATTTCCTGTGTCAACGCGGTCCACATGGCCAGCACCATAGTGACCTTCCGGGATATCACCTTCGAAAGATGCGTATTCCAACGGATGATCTTCCACCTCGACAGCAAGGCGCTTCACATCAGGATCAAAACTAGGACCTTTCGGTATCGCCCAACTCTTCAGGACGCCGCCCACTTGCAGGCGAAAATCAAAGTGCCGGCGCCTGGCATGGTGCAATTGCACAACAAAAATGGGCTTGGCACTGCGTGAACCCGACGAGCCTCGCGGCTCTCGGGTGCGACTGAAATCACGTTTGCGTTGATACTGACGCAGGCCCACGAATAGCAGTCTCCACGGCAAACCAAGAGTTGATGCTCAAGTACCCTAGGTATTGCGCTGTGACAGGCATGTGCAACATCGCATGACCTTCTCGTAACGGTCACGCATGTTTCACCCTCGCCACGTTTTGCTTCAGGCGATGACCCTCGAGGAACTCTCCATGGCCCGCCCCATCTGGTCCGGTACGCTTTCTTTCGGCTTACTCAATGTGCCGGTGTCGTTGATGTCCGGTCAGCGCGCAACGGACCTGCACTTTCGCATGCTCGACAGCCGCAACAACACGCCAGTGCGTTATGAACGCCTCAATGCCGACACCGGCGAAGAAGTACCCTGGAAGGACATCGTCAAAGCCTTCGAGTACAAGAAGGGAAACTATGTTGTGCTCAAGCCGGAAGACATTGCTTCGGCCGCGCCCGACAGCCATGAGACGGTGGAGGTGGAGAGCTTTGTCGATGCCGACAGCATAGGACCGGAATACTTTGAAAAGCCCTATGTGCTCGTGCCCGGCAAGAAAGCCGAGAAAGGATATGTATTGTTGCGTGAAATCCTCAAGCGCACGCACAAGATCGGCATCGCCAAGGTCGTCATCCGAACGCGCCAGTACCTGAGCGCAGTCATTCCCAAGGACGATGCCCTCATGCTCGTGCTGATGCGCTATCCTCAAGAGCTGATTGACGCCGCCGATTACCCGTTGCCGGCGGGCTCGCCTTCAAAGTACCGCATTTCCAGCAAGGAAATGGATATGGCGCAGAGCCTTATTCAGTCGATGTCCATGGATTGGAATCCGGAAGAATATATTGACGAGTTCCGCGGCAAGTTGCAGAGGGTGATCGAAAAGCGCCTCAAGTCCAAAGGCGTGGTAACGCCCGCCGTGGAAGAGAACCTCGGCGATGAAGATGCAACAACCAATGTAGTGGATTTCATGGCGCTGTTGCAGCAAAGCCTCAACAACAAACACCGAACCCCGGCCAAGAAAAGTACCTCGGCCAAGCGAGCACCCAAGCGCTCGACATCATCCAGGAAAACATCATCCAAGCACAGGGGAAAGCGCGCCAAGACGGCGCGCTAGAGGGTAAAAAGCTAGATGTGGTTTATGCGGCATCCGCGTCGATGACGCCCTGGATCAGGGTCGTGCAATGTCCGCCGATCCATGGCGTCTGGCCACGATAGGACACCAGGACCTGCCCATCTCGATGGATTCGGGTTCCCTGTCGGGCCAGATAAGCCGAGCGACCTGCCGCGTGTCCCATCACGCCATGCGCCTCCAACAACCAGGCAATGCAGCCATTGGCGCTGCCGGTGATAGGGTCTTCGACGAATGAGCCCTGCTCGACAAGAAAGGTTCTTACTTCGATATCCTCTGTTGCACCGGCATCATGAAGACCAAACACCGCCAGTCCGTGATGCTCGCTGCGTGCAAGCAGTTCCTGCAATGCCGCCACGTCAATGGCAACATTGAGGCAGGCCCGGGCGTCAGCCAGGCCGACAACCAGCCATCGGTTACCCATGGTCACGGATGCGGCTGGTACCTGCGCCAGCCAGGCGCGTGTGCCGATGGCGCGGGATAGCAAGTCCCGCAACGATTCGTCGAAAATATCGATCTGCACGGGCGGCGCCTGGAAAGCCAGGACGCCGTCGTCACCGACCTCGATGTTCACCAGGCCAACACCGCAATGCTGGACCAATCGACCCGGCGTCCGTGGTCGAAGTCCTGCTTCCAGTAGCGCGTGGGCAGTGCCCAGCGTGGGGTGACCCGCAAACAGAAACTCCCCGTCCGTGGTAAAGATGCGAACGGCGTAGTCAGCCTCGGGCACTGGCGCAGGGATGACGAAAGTGGTCTCCGACAGATTCGTCCAGCGGGCAATGCTCTGCATTGCTTCGTCACTCAACCCCTCTCCATTCAACACGACAGCCAGGGGATTGCCCTTGAATGCGTTTCTTGTAAAGACGTCGACCTGCTTGAACGGGCGCTGCGCCATGACGCGATCCTGTCAGACAAACGTCAAGTGTATCGAAAAGTAGTGCGATAGCCCCCATGTTCAGGCCCTCCGCCCGGTGCACCCATTGGCCAAGCAAAGCTCATGCCGCCTGTTTCGCCTGGTGCCAGGTCACGAGCTTGCATAAATCAGCTTTTGGAGAGCTAGGAATTTGCCACCGATCGCCTATTATCCAAGCCATGACCTCTTCAGCGAGCTAAGGATGCCCTGGGAAGAAATGCATGGCGGCATCTGGTCCGCCGAACTCGATTACGGTGATGATGTCGTGTTCATACGGCACGTCGTTTCAGCCGACCTGATCGCATACCTGTACAGGCGCGAAGATCGCACCTATGTCGCCTCGGTATGGCGCAAGACGCACTACCGCAAGTGGCGGTTGCCTTTCTGGACAGCGGTGGAGCCAGCCGAAACATTCACGTCCGAGCGCCAGGCCGACCTTTACCTGACCGAACTGGTAGGTGCTCTTGCGGCCGACGAAAGATCGGGCCGTCCCGGCATCCGTTACGAGAGCGAAGACTTTGCCCCTATGGGCGAGCAAGCCATTGATAACGGCAATGTGGTTTATCTTTTTCCTCCAAGGCCACGCGGCAAACCATCGCAGTAATCTCCAGCAAGTGGTCCCATCGCCGCCGGGGAAAATCAACGGTGGTCGCCTCGGGAGCTGGCCTGCATCGAACGATTCAATGCGCAAGAAATAACGAACTTCACTGCCTTCAAGACACTGGACGGAATGGTTTTGACGCGCGCAGAATAATCGGCGAGGCGCGACCGCTAAAGGTGCAACACCTTGAGCTCGCGCCGGAGTTGCATCGACCAAGGGTAAGTCAGCGGCTACGGGAACAACTGGCTTGAGCGGTCTACCGAA
Source organism: Dyella sp. (assembly GCF_036384435.1). Classification (GTDB taxonomy): domain Bacteria; phylum Pseudomonadota; class Gammaproteobacteria; order Xanthomonadales; family Rhodanobacteraceae; genus GSA-30. Next base: position 44,601 of record NZ_DASVMI010000085.1, read on the forward strand.
CGATTTCGACCTGAACGCCGCGTGGTTTCGCAAGGCACAAGGCGACTTGAAGGCTTTCATGGAGGCGTTTGCGGTGCGGCTCGAAGGAGCAGTGCCAGGACGAGTACGCGTCGAGCGCCGCAAGGACGGTTTGTTCTCCAGAGCCAGCCATGTCACCCGGATCAATGTCGAGGCCCAGCAGCACCTTTACACCTTGGCACTGCATGCAGGCCGTCTTACGGCCCAGCGCGCCAAGGTGGTGCGCGGCGTGACACTGACTACCGAGCAGATGGATATCCCGAACTGGCTGACCGCCCTTCGCGGTGATATCCAGTCGATGGCTGAACTGGCAGGTAGCGCGCAGGATGTACTGCACGATTTCCTGATGTCCTGACCCCACCTTTCATTCACGACGGCCAGTGCCCATCGCCACGGCGATCGGCACCCGACCGGATCGGGAGTACACATGTCCTGGTTCGACCGCTTCAAAAATGGTGCTGCGCCGCCGCCAGCCACCGACACGCAACATGATTTGGCCGGTGACCCTGCGCAACGGCAACAAGCGTGGGAACAGGCGCTTCGCGAGCACCGACCGCCCTCGTTCGTCACCGAGCGATTGCAACAGGCTGCCCAGGGCAAGCTGCCCTGGATCGCCACCATGACGCCTGCCGAGTTGGCGCTTACACGCAGCCATGGTATTCGGCCGGTCGCCACCGTATCGGGCACCTGCTGGTTTCACTACGGCTTTTCGTGGACCAACGGCCATGCCAGTGGCTGGCATAGCGCGCTGCGTCGATTGCAACGCGAAGCCGCCGTTGCCGGCGCGCATGCCGTGGTCGACGTACGCATGCGCAAGATCGAGCTTGAGCTTGGCGACAGCATGGATTTCACGTTAATCGGCACTGCGGTACGTATCGAGGGTTTGCCGCCCAGTGACGAACCCGTGGTGTCCACGGTGTCGGCGCTGGAATTTGCCCGGCTGCTGGAAGCAGGCGTGGTCCCGGTGGGCATTGCTGTCGGCGGGCATTACGAATGGCTTCCCGAAAGCTGGCGCAATCTTTCGGCAACAGGTGGCTGGGTGAACCAGCCATTGAAGGAACTGGGCGGTTTCTGGGAGCGCGTACGACGCGTTGCCCTGACGCAATTGCGCCAGGACACGCATGCGCAGGGCAACGGTGCCCTTGCACATACGCACTTTGGCCAGTTGTTGAAAATCGAAGGCGACAACAACAGGCCCTCTCGTTACCTGGGGCGCCACATCGTGATCGCCACCGTGATCGATACCCAGCGGCGCGCATCCTTCCCTCACCCGGTGCAACCGGTGGTGGATATGTGCGCGTCACGATCACCCCTGCTGGAAACCACCTCCAGTCATCGTAACGTCTACAACACCAATCAGGAAGAAGGTTCGATATGAGCGACGGCACAGCCATTCCGCAACCCGCCCTGGAACGCCTCAAGGGCCTTCGCCGCGAGGGACATACAGGTGGCATCTTCACCTCCGACTTCTCCGTCAACGAGTTCCTGCTCGTGCGCAAGGCTGGCTTCGAACCCGTGGGCCTGTGTGTTGGCTCGTGCATTTATCACCTGGGCGTCCAGTACGCCAAATGGGGCCAGAGCCAGGAAATGACCGTCCTGTCGCAGGCGATGTATCACGCTCGCGAGCTGGCAATGTCGCGCATGCGCGAGGAGGCAGTCGGCATGGGCGCCGATGGCATCGTGGGCGTGCAATTGACCGTCAAGCGCATGGAATGGGATAGCGACATCCTCGAATTCATCGCGATCGGCACCGGCGTTGTCCATGCCCAGGGGCATCCCGGTTTCAAGGGGCCGGGCGGCAAGCCTTTTACGTCGGATCTGTCCGGCCAGGATTTCTGGACCCTTCTGCAAGCCGGTTATCGCCCGCTGGAAATGGTGATGGGCTCGTGTGTCTATCACGTAGCGCACCAGGGCCTGCTGAAGTCGCTTGGCAACGCCGGCCGCAACGTCGAATTGACCAACTTCTCCCAAGCGCTGTACGACGCGCGCGAAATCGCCATGGAACGCATGCAGCACGAAGCGACGGCCGCCAAGGCCGAAGGCGTGGTGGGCGTGGACCTGCACGAGGGTTCACACAACTGGCAACCACACATCATCGAATTCTTTGCCGTGGGTACGGCCGTGACGCCGATCGGCTCCGAACCGGATGCATCGCGCATTCCCGACCCGCAACTGGTGCTGTCGGTCAACAACTGACGGCCAACGATCGCTGAAAGGAGTATAGACATGAGTATTTTCGGACGTGTTGCCGACCTGCTCCAGGCCAAGACGCAAAAACTGCTTAATCGCCTGGAAGATCCCAATGAAACGCTCGATCTGTCGTATGAAAAAATGATCACCGGCCTGCAGGAGACCAAGCAGCATCTGGCCGAGGTGGTCACCGAACAGAAAGTGCTCGAACGCCAGATCGACGCATCCCAGAATGAAGCGACCAAGTCGCAGGAAGACGCTCGCCTGGCTTTGCAGGCGTCGCGGGAAGACCTGGCCCGCGCCGCATTGACGCAACGCCAGGCAGCCCTGGACAAGGTGCAATCGCTGGGCAAGGCACGTGACAATATCGCCGCTCAGGCGGACAAGCTGATCAGCTACCAGCACACGCTGGAGAGCCGGATCGAGCAGTTCCGCACGCAAAAGGAAGTCATGAAAAGCAACTACGCCGCTGCCCAGGCCCAGATTAAAGTCACCCAATCCATCACCGGCGTTGGCGACCACCTCAATCACGTGGGCGACGCCATGCGTCGTGCCGAGGACAAGGTGACCGGCATGCAGGCCAAAGCCGATGCCATGGCTGACCTGATGCATGCCGGCGTGTTGAAGGATCCGCTCGATCATCGCTCCACGACCGAGCGCGAACTGCAGGACCTGCGCTCAGCCAATGCGCTGGACGCGGAACTTGCCAAGCTCAAGGCCGAGCTAGGCCAGGGCTGAGCATAAAGGCAGCCACCGCCGTCAGGCGGGCGGTGGCTGTTTGTGCAGGTGGCGTGACGAAAGGATCTACGCAGGTATGTGACGCGAGAGGTCTTGGGAGTCGAAGGAGCTTGCGCTACCCTGCTATGCATGCCTGCTAACACTCCCTTTTCGATGATCCGCGAGTTCCATCTCGCCGACTGGTTCACCCTGGGCAATGCCGTCTGCGGCGTGAGCGCCCTGTTTTCTGTGATGTCCTACCTGGACGACGGAAACGTCTACTGGATCTACCAGGCCTGCGCACTGGCTGTTGTCGCGCTGGTCTTCGACGTCCTTGATGGCCGCATTGCCCGTTGGCGCCAGAAGTCCTCGGCTATGGGACGCGAGCTCGATTCGCTGGCAGACGTGATTTCCTTTGGTGTGTTGCCTGCCGCCCTGGCCTATGGCTGCGGCATGCAGGGCACCCTGGACAAAGCTGCCCTGGTGTTCTTTGTCGCCTGCGGCGTGTCGCGCTTGGCGCGATACAACGTAACTGCCGAGACGCTCTCGGAAGGTGGCGACAAGGTGAAGTATTTCGAAGGCACGCCCATCCCTACTTCGTTGCTACTGGTAGCCATGTTGTTCGCAGCCGCCTGCATGGGCGCCCTGGGAGATCGATTGTGGTTTGGCGTCGTGCATGCCGGCCGACTCAGCCTTCATCCGCTGGTTTTGCTGTTCGTCGTGTCCGGCTCGCTGATGATCAGCCGCATTCGCATTCCCAAGCTGTGAAATCCGGCGGGGTGACGTCTACGCTGGATACGTCAACTGCATGCTTATTCCAGCCCGGCCCAGGGCACGCCCGCGGAGACTGACTGCCGTGTCCGCGGACATGCCTTTCCCGTCCGCGGTCGCTCCAAAGACAGCAAAAGTGACGCTGCCGGCTCGATCATGAGCTGGCACAACGTTTGCTCAACCTCGGTGATCATCCCACCCATCAACGAGGCTTGCATGAAATCGCTCTTGCTTATCGCCGCCGCCGTGCTCCTGACCACGCCGGCCATGGCCGGTGAATCGACCGGCTACATCTATGGCTACGCCGATCCTTCAGCGCAAATCGTAGTGGTCAACGAAGACACCAGCGCGGTCATCGGCGTCGTCGCCAAACCCGATGGTACGTATCGCGCCGATGACTTGGCACCAGGTCACTATGCGATCACCGAGGCGGGCGAACATCACGCGCAACGCCATCTCTCGGTCAATGCGGGCAAAGGATCGAACGTAGATCTTGCCGGGCATAAAGGCTGAACAAAATACCGTAGCGCCGATTTTGATGCTCCGACCGGCTTGGCAACCCGGGAAATCTCAGCGGAGTAGCTTCGCAAACGCGCGTGCTTGGTTTAAGGTCCCAGGCCTATGCTCAGGAATTCGCACCATGCGCCAGCTTTGCAGAATACTGTTCACCGCTCCGTTCGCGTTGTTGCCTTTGGCCGTCCATGCAGCCAATCCGGTCTTCCCCGGCTGGTACGCCGACCCTGAAGCAGCCATCTATGGCAAGCAGTACTGGATTTATCCGACCACGTCGGACGCCTATGCCAAGCAGACCTATTTTGACGCCTTCTCCTCGCCTGACCTGGTGCACTGGACCAAGCATCCGCGTGTGCTCGATGCCAGCCATGTCACCTGGGCTAAGAAAGCCATGTGGGCTCCTGCGCTGGTAGAAAAGAACGGCAAGTATTATTTCTTCTTTGGCGCCAATGACATCCAGAATGACAAGGAAATGGGCGGCATTGGTGTGGCGGTTGCCGATCATCCGGAGGGCCCCTTTCGCGATTTGATCGGCAAGCCGCTGATCGGCGCCTTCCATAACGGTGCGCAACCCATCGACCAGTTCGTGTTCAAAGACAGCGATGGCGCCTACTACATCATCTACGGCGGCTGGGGCCACGCCAATATTGCGCGGTTGAAGGATGACTTCAAGGGCATCGCCACACTTCCCGACGGCAGCCAGTTCAAGGAGATCACACCCAAGGATTACGTCGAAGGCCCGTGCATGTTCAAGCGCAACGGCAAGTATTATCTGATGTGGTCGGAGGGGGGCTGGACTGGCCCTGATTATTCGGTGGCGTATGCCATCGCCGATTCGCCGTTAGGACCATTCACACGCATCGGCAAGATCCTGCAACAAGACCCGAGTATTGCCACCGGCGCGGGGCATCATTCGGTGTATCACGTGACCAAGGGAGACCACTGGTACATCGTCTATCACCGCCGCCCGATCGGCGAAACGGCAGCCAATCATCGCGTGGTGGCGATCGACCGCATGGATTTCGATGCTCAAGGACATATCTTGCCGGTGAAAATTACCAACGAGGGCGTGGCCCCCATGCCTCTGGATTGACCACGGTCAATGGGTGAAGAGAAGTGGCTGGCTCGGCATGCCTCACCGGCGAACATCGCGCAGCTCCATGCATCGCTTGAAACTCTCAAGACGCAACGCGCCTTGCCTGGTATTCGCGATGCAAGCCGCGACCCAGGTCGCGGCTTGGAGGTTTGAAGCCCGGGTCTACGCCTGCATCGCAAATTAGGCCGCAACTTGGAAACCTAGAGTCCCAATCTGCGACTGGATCGCAGACTGCATCGCGACTGAAGTCGCTCTTACGCAGACCGTTGCCTCAACAAATGTTCAAGCCGCGCCAGCATTGCCCAGGTAATCGGCCATCACATCGCCCAATGGCGGCAATGTGACCGCGCTCATATGCGTGCCGGGCACTTCGACGTAACGAGCCTCAGGCATCACGTCAGCCAGGTCCTTGGCCGAACCGTTGTCATGATCGTCCTTGCCAGTCACGATCAAGGCAGGCGTGGTGATGCGCGCCAGTTCCTCCCGCGAGGTGTCGACGAAGGTATCGAGCACGCACAGCAAAGCTTGCGGATCCCCGCCTACTGTCTTGAGGAAAGCCTCGGCCATGAACTCCGAGGAACCACGGGGAAAGGTGCCCAGGTTGCCAAGCAGATGACGGAAATACGCGCCTCGGCCGGCTGTATCGAGCACACCTTCAAGGCCCATGCCACCCAATATCGCCCGCGCCGGTGAGGCACCATGCACCAACATGCGCATGCTGGTCCTGGCCCCCAGGGAATACCCCCCCAGGTCATACTCACCCAGCCCCAGGTGCTCGATCAGCGCGAAGCCATCACTGGCCAGCACGTCCGGCGGATACGCCGCCGTATCATGCGGCTTGGCACTGTCACCGTGTCCACGCAGATCCGGCATGATCACGCGATATCCACGAGACGCGATCTTGGCCGCATGACCATACCGCAGCCAATTGACGGTCGCGGTAGAAAAAAACCCGTGGATCAGCACCAGCGGGCGCCCCTGCCCCAACTCCCGATAAGCAAGCCGGACACCATCGGGCGCCGTGAAATAATGGATGGCCAAGTCGTTCATGGGTTTGCTTGCTCCAGATAGTCGCCCAGCCCAAGCTCCTGACGGAACGCCTCACCCACGTCGCAGTACGCCTTGCGCGCGGCAATGCTTCGCTCGAATTCGAAATAACTCGGCGGGCGACCCACATCATCCTCGTGGCCGCTCTCCAGACGATAGACATCGAAGTGGACAGCCGCGTCATCGGCAAACGACTGGCCAAAATCGCGTTTGGCAAGGATCAGCTTGACCTTGCCGTCCATCGTCAACAGACGGAAATCGAACAATACGCAATCGGCGCCACCGCCACGTTTTACATTGAACTGCTCGTCCTGGCCCTGCTTGCTGTCCCTGAACACCGGCATGATCGTCCAACCATCGGATGTGGCGTAGAACGACGTCACGGTGAAGCCATGGGCATTGCCGTTGGGACGATCGGCCATGATGATCGCCATCTTCTGGCCGCCAAGGCTCAGCGAGTTGAGGCCATTCTTCAGCGTCACCACCTTGGCCGCGGAAAATTCAGCCGCTCCAACGCATGCGGTGACACCGAATCCGGCCATGAACAGCAAGCCGTGAAGCATGCTGCGACGAAATCCATACCGAGCCATGGGGTTACTCCTTTTCTCGAAGCGATGCGGGGGCATGAGCATGCCTGCCCGGCGCGAAATACCACACTGCCAGCACGAGCTGCGCCGCGACCAAGGCACCCCAGACGGTCTGGTGGGCCACCAGGGGATAGTGTCCGCCCTGCGCGGACCAATGGCCAAGTGCATGCCCGATGCCGATCTGTAAACCGAAGATGAGCAGGAAAATCACCAGGGTGAACGTGGTGTTGACGCGCCCGATCAGGCG
>NZ_DASVMI010000086.1:0-47050 GCF_036384435.1 Dyella sp.
TGGGGGTGCTTGCCGTACAGAGCTATTCGCCCGAACACACCTACGATGAGCGCGACCAGGAACTGCTGACGTTTGTCGGCTACCACGTGGCCAACGCACTGCAACGCAAGCACACGACCGAATCGCTTAAGCAGGCCTACGCCAGCCTCGAGCGCCGTGTCACCGAGCGCACGCGCGCATTGGCCCTGGCCAACCGTGACCTGCGCGAACAGATCGCCGAACGCGAACGCGTCGAGCGCCGTCTCAAGTATGAAACCCTGCATGACTCGCTGACCGGCCTGCCCAACCGCACCCTGCTGCTGCAACGCCTGGAGCAGGCCTTGCAGCGCTACCACGGCAATGCGCAGGAACTGTTCGCCGTGTTGTTCATCGACCTGGATCGCTTCAAGGTGATCAATGACTCGGTGGGTCACCTGGTAGGCGACGATCTGTTGTTCCAGGTCGGCGGGCGCATCCGTGCCTGCCTGAAAACACGCGACGTGGTCGCGCGCCTGGGCGGTGACGAATTCGCGGTGCTGGCCGAAGGCATCACTGATCTGCGCATGGCTTCGTTGATCGCCGAACGCATCATCGATGAATTGCAGGCACCGTTCCGCTTGGGCGCCAAGGAGATATTCACCTCCGCCTCCATCGGCATCGCCCTGCCTGGCCAGCACTACCAACGCCCTGAGGAACTGCTGCGCGATGCGGATGCGGCCATGTATCGCGCCAAGGACGAAGGCCGTCATCGCGCGGCCATCTTCGACGATCGCCTGCGCCGCGAAGCCTTGTCCCTACTGGAGATGGAGGGCGACTTGCGTCGCGGCCTTAGCCGTAACGAGTTCGTGCCGTTCTACCAGCCGATCGTGGCACTCGATACCGGCCGCACGGTCGGGTACGAGGCACTGCTGCGCTGGCGGCACCCCGAACGGGGGCTACTTACGCCTAGCGACTTCCTTGCCGTGGCCGAGGAAAGCGGTTGTTCGGAAAGTATCGACTGGCAGATCTTCGAGCAGGTGTTCGCGCAGATGCAAGCGCTGGTCGGCCAGGACGGCTTCGTCAGCATCAACGTCTCCGGCCGCCATTTCCGTTCGGCGGACCTGGACAAGCGCCTGCTTGATCAACTCGCCGCGCATCGGCTGACACCTCAATCGTTGCGTATCGAAGTCACCGAGCGCGCCCTCCTGGAAAACCCGACCCAGGTCAAACGCATGCTCGGCGACCTGCGCGAACAAGGTGTGGGCATCGCGCTGGACGACTTCGGCACCGGCTACTCATCGCTGAGCTACCTGCATCAATATCCCATAGATACGCTGAAGATCGATCGATCCTTCGTGACCGAGATCCAGCGTGAGGACAGCAACGGCCTGGCCGTGGTGCGCGCCATTCAGGTGCTGGCCGACTCCCTGCAAATGCAGGTAATTGCCGAAGGTATCGAGGAAGACCCCCAGCGCCAGGCATTGCAACGCGTTGGCTGCCGCTATGGGCAGGGATTCCTGTTCGCCACGCCGCGCCCGGCGGAGGTGTGGCTGGAAAGGGAGCGGCATTTTGCTTTGCCTTGAGAGCATTCGCTGAGAGGCCGCGCGTGCAGCGCCGTGACATCGGCGGCTGTGCCGCCTGTAAAGAGTAAAGAGGGACAGCAGGAGCAAGCATGCTGATTGTTGCTGGTGTTCTCTCTTTACTCTTTGCAACGCTGCAGGCGCGGCTTCTTAACGAGCAACGCGAGCGGCTTCTCTGCGCGGCAACAACTCATTGCTCAGTGGTCGGTGCTTCTGCGGTATGACCTGCGCTGAGCAAGTGCCCGGCATCAATGCGGTCGAAGACATAACGTTTTGCACAAAATTCGCAGATCACCTCGATTTCGCCATCACGTGCCTCCAGCGCGGCCTCCACTTCCTTGCGACCGAGGGAACGCAACATCGATTCCACGCGGTCGCGGGAGCAACTGCAGCCGAACGCCAGCGGACGCGGCTCGAACAGGCGCACCGATTCTTCGTGGTAGAGACGGTAAAGCAGGTCTTCGGGGGCCGTGTTGCGTAGCTCGTCCTGGCCCAGCGTAGCAGTCAGGTGCTCGACGCGATTCCAACCATCTTCATCGTCGGCCGCGTCGTGACCACCTTCGCTAGGCAGGCGCAGCAGCATCAGGCCGACCGCGCAGACACCATCGGCAGCGAGAACGATCCGGGCCGGCAACTGCTCCGATTGCTCGAAATAGCTTTCCAGCGAAGTGGACAGATCCGGACGACGCAAGTCGACCAATCCCTGGTATCGCCCCCGGTCGACGCTCCCGATGGTGATGGCCATCGTGGCGTCCTTGAGTTCGTTGATCGCCAGAGGTTCAGGCAAGGGAGCTTCCCAGCGCGCCAGGCCACGCAGACGGCCCCGATCGGTGCATTCGGTGAACAACAGGCGTAGCGCATCATTGCTCTTGAGTTCGATCGACAGCGCGCCATCAAACTTAATATTGCATGTCAGCAGCGCGCTCGCCGCCAGGCTTTGTCCCAGCAGGACACGCACCGCTGGCGGATATTCCGCGCGTGCGGCCACCTCGCGCCAGGAAGCGCCAAGGCGCACCATCACGCCACGCACGCCGGCTTTTTCAAGCAGGAAGGGATGCAGCACGTCTTCGACCAACACGGTTTCCACGTTTGGGCCTCATGAAACAGAAAAGGAGGGCCTGTCTCGGCCAGATCGGTGAATGTGGGGGCAAAACGCTTCCGACGCAACCTTGCCCCGACACTTCAGCAAGGCCCGATATACTGCGGGCAACGCCATGCTCGAGTCCGCAATGACTACCCGCCGTTCGCTGCTGCTGCGCCTGTTTAAATCCGCCGCCATCGTGCTGGTTTCCTGGCTGGCGCTCAGCTGGCTGATGGTGCTGGTGCTGCGCTTCGTCCCTCCGTGGACATCGGCTGTGATGATGGAGCGCCGCGTCAGCGCCCTGGTTCACGGCCAGCATGGTTTTGAAATCCACCAGCACTGGGTGCCCTGGAAAGAAGTTTCGCCTTACGTGCCCCTGGCCATGGTGGCCGGTGAGGACCAGAAATTTCCGTTCCATCATGGCTTCGACGTCGATGCGATCCAGGATGCCATTGATGCGGCCGACGAGGGCAAGCGCCTGCGCGGTGCCAGCACGATCAGCCAGCAGACGGCCAAGAATCTGTTTCTCTGGAATGGCCGCAGCTTCATCCGTAAAGGCCTGGAGGCGTACTTCACGGTACTGATCGAGATGACCTGGCCCAAACAACGCATCCTTGAGGTCTATATGAACATCGCCGAGCTGGGTGATGGTATCTACGGCGTCGGCGCTGCCAGCGACGCCTACTTCGGTATGCCCCCAGCCCGCCTCGGGCCGGCACAGGCTGCACGACTGGCCGCGGTGTTGCCTAATCCGCGCCGTTTCCATGCTGACCATCCCAGCGCCTATGTGCAGGGGCGAGCCAACTGGATCCAGCAGCAGATGAATCAGCTCGGCGGCCCTGGCTATTTGCAGGGCAAGCGCTGATCGGGGTCTCGCGCGCCATGCGTTAAGATGCCTGTGATCCATCCGCGTAACGAACCCATGCAGAAACTCGTCGTCGTCGTACCTGCCTACAACGAGGCGGCCGTCATCGGCGCCTTCCATGCCCGCCTGGCTGCGGCGCTCGCGCCGTTGTCGCTGGCCTGCTCGGTCCTTTACGTCGATGACGGAAGCGCCGACGACACTTGGTCGCTGATTACCGCGCTGGGCTCGCCTGGCCTGCCTGTGCGTGGAATCCGTCTCTCACGCAACTTCGGCAAAGAAGCAGCGCTCACCGCGGGGCTGGATCTGGCCGATGGCGAGGCGGTAGTGGTGATCGACGCCGATCTGCAAGACCCGCCGGAGTTGATCGGCCAACTGGTCGAGCAATGGCAGGCCGGGTATGACGTAGTTTATGCCACACGTACGGTGCGCGAAGGCGAAACGCGCTTCAAGCGATTTACTGCCGCCACGTTCTATCGTGGCATGGAAAAACTCTCCGATACGCCAATCCCGCGCGATACCGGTGACTTCCGCCTGCTCTCGCGCCGGGCACTGGACGCATTACGCCAACTACGCGAGCGCCAGCGATTCATGAAAGGCCTGTTTGCCTGGATCGGCTATCGACAAACGGCTGTGCATTACCATCGCGAGCCACGCCAGGCCGGCACCACCAAATGGAATTACTGGCGCTTGCTGCAACTGGCCATCGAAGGCATCACCTCTTTCTCCTCAGCACCCTTGCGGCTGGCGACCTGGGTCGGCCTCATGTCATCGGGCATGGCTTTCCTGTACGGCACGTGGGTGTTGGTCAAAGCCATCTGTTACGGCGACCCCGTCCGCGGCTATCCCACGCTGATGCTGGTGATCCTGTTCCTGGGCGGGGTGCAATTGCTTGCCCTGGGCGTCATCGGCGAATACCTGGGTCGCAACTACACGGAGAGCAAGCAGCGGCCGCTGTATTTCATTGATGAGGAGTTCCGCGGCTAGGAATACGGCGGACTTCGCCAAGCCGGAGCAATGGCAGGACTTCACGCCGACGCTACATTCGCGCCACACGCCAGCGCTAGACTGCCCATCACGCGGCCGGTCCGCGGCCGGAGAGAGAGCCCGAGACATGCGTCAGGTTAAACATCTTCTGGAGAGCAAGGGCAGCCAGTGCCATGCCATCGCACCCGAAGCCCCGGTGCTCGAAGCCATCAAGCACATGGCCGAACATCGAGTGGGTGCCCTGCTGGTCATGCGCGGCGACGTGCTGGTCGGCATCGTTTCCGAGCGTGACTATGCGCGCAAGGTGATCCTGCAGGGGCGCTCGTCGGCGCAGACGGCCGTATCGGAGATCATGAGCAGCCCTGTGCTGACGGTCGCACCGGATACCGACGTCTTTGACTGCATGCGCCTGTGCACCGATAGCCGCATCCGCCATCTGCCAGTGGTGGATGAGGAAACCGTGGTCGGGGTCATCTCGATCGGCGACCTGGTCAAGGAAGTCATCGGCGAGCAGGCCGAACAGATCGAACAGCTTCAGCGCTACATCGCCAGTTGAGCTCATAGCCTGGTCAGTGGGCGTCCAGGCAGGCCAGGCTGTTGCAAGGAGGCGTTATCGATCACCTCCGGGGTACGCCCCACCGCCCGCGCCACCAAGGCTGCCAGCACTGACAAACCAGCACCGATACCCGCCATGCCGCCGGCGGCCACACCCAGTGCCGTAAGTCCGGTGACACTACCGGTGACCAGTAGATCGCCCAAGCGCCAGATGGCCGTCTCGATGAAGTTCTTGCCCTTATACCGTGCCTCTCGCGGCACACGCGTATAAAGCGCATCGGAGGCGGGCTTGGTCATGCCGTAGGTAAAGCCCCGCGAACCGATCATCAGCACAGCCAGCAAGGGCATCCCTATACCTGGCAGTTCACCGGGACCCCAAATCACGATCGCGACCAACAGGACCAAGTTGACCAGCGATGTGATGACCAGTGCGGTAACAGGCCCACGCCGCAGTAGCACCCATGGAGTGATAGCCAATTGCAGGACCACACCTAGTAGGTTGGCGTAGAGATCTAGATCGTTATAGAACGAGGTCCGAGCGACTTTGTCGACCAGATGCGCCTTGCTGTAGTCAGCCACCAGTGCGTATGCGAATGTGCCGATGCCATCGCCCAGCAGCATAAGCACCGCCATATACATCAGGAACGGACGCGTAAATAGCTGCTGCACTCCCGCCCATAACGAACCACCCACAGGCTCGCCACCTTGACCGTGGGTAATCTTTTCTTGTTCGCTGGATAGAAAAAGCAGTAGCCCCAAGGCAATCGCAAGACCCGTGGCAGAGACCGCCAGCAAAGGAGCCACCCCAAGCATAGCGACCAGTGCCTTGGTTACCAATGGGCCGAAAATCGCTCCAGCCATGCCACCCAGCGCGATCAGCGGGAAGACTACGCGCGCCCGGTCTGCACTGAAGATATCCGCCATGAAGCTCCAGAAAAGCGACACTACGAACAGGTTGAAGACACTGACCCACACATAAAACACGATGCCCAGTTGACGGGCACCGATACGATCTTGCGCCACGAACACCGGTACAAATGCCAACAGGCAGGCTACGAAAAATGAATAACTCCAGCCAAGGAGGGCCTTGCGACGAAACCTGGCCACCAACGCGCCGAAGATCGGTGTGATGATCAGCATCACCGCCAAAGTCACCGCGTAGAACAGGGGCAGTAGTTTCGAACCGACCGCGCCGCTTAATTGATCGCGCACCGGCCGAATGATGTAGTACGACGTCATGACAAAAAAGAATGCCAGCGCGGATAGCCACGCGGCAGAATGGGATGACGCAGAGTCGGATCGGCGATGACTGCTCACGAGAGCGTATCCGGGGTGGGCCCCGGCAAGACTAACACGATGCGCGGATACTGCTGCTACGCAACATCAGGCCGCAAGAACCTTCAGGAGCCGGTCGCGGTCCATATCCTGGAACTGGCGCACGTGTGGGCACGACTGAACCGCAATGCCATAGCCGTGCAATCGACGCCGATTTTTCGTTGTAGCTCATGCGCAAGTGCACGACAATCCCGTGATCGACCATCACGCGTCGTGTCGTCCATCATTTCTTCCAAGGCGTATCCCCGCCGCCGAGACCTTTGTTGAGCAGCATGCCGTTTCGTACCCTTTTCCTGATGATGGCTGGTCTGACCAGCGTGGCCTGCACACCCGCGTTCGCCATGCAGGTCACCGGCAGTGCCGAGACCACAGCCGCCCATCCAGCAGCATTTTCCCGGGAGGAGCTTCCCCCCGCACGCGTCAAGGAGACGCTGACCTCCTACAAGGAATGGTTGAACAAGCTCGAACAGCGCAACGCCGTCGCCGGCCTCGCTACAGCCGTCGTGATCGACGACAAGGTCGTATTCGAGCAATCGATAGGCTACGCCGACGCGGCCACCAAAGAGCCGGTGACGCCTGACACCGTGTTCCGCCTGGCCTCCTTGTCCAAGGCATTCGCTACCGCCGTCACTGGGGTGCTGGTCGATGATGGCAAGCTGAGCTGGGACACAAAGCTCGCCGACGTGCTGCCTTTCTTCAAGCTCAAGGACGCCCAGGCTTCCAGCCAAGCCTCGGTGCGCGACATCCTTGGCCAGCGTCTTGGCCTGCCACGCAACACCTACGACAACATGCTGGAAGGCAACATTTCCTATGAGGAACTGGTGCGAAGGTTGGACGAAGTAGACATGGCCTGCGGCGTGGGGCAGTGCTACGGGTACCAGAACGTGGCCTTCAGCCTCATCGGCGACGTGCTGTATGCGCAGACCGGTGAGTTCTTCTATCGCCTGGTCGATAAGAACATCTTCCTGCCACTAGGCATGAAGACCGCCAGCTACGGCCGTGACGCGCTGGAATCGAGCAAAAGCTGGGCCCGGCCGCACCGTGCTGCCGGCAAGGGCAGCTGGATACCGTTCGAACCCAAGGAAACCTATTACCGCGTGGCACCGGCCGCTGGCGTCAACGCCAGCCTGCACGACATGGAGCAGTGGCTGATCGCGCAGATGGGCGGCCGCCCGGAAGTATTGCCGCAGCCCCTGCTCGATACGCTGCATGCTCCCGGCGTGGACACTCCGGTGGAAATGCACTCCACGCCCTGGCGCCGCGCCCGCATCACCGACGCGCATTACGCGTTGGGCTGGCGCGTATTCAAGTATGGCGACGAAACCTTGATCTTCCATGCTGGCGCCGTCGAAGGCTACCGCACGATGATCGGCTTCTTCCCCAAGTACCACGCCGGCGTGGTTACTCTGTGGAATTCGGCTGGCGCGATGCCATCGGGCCTGATGCCCATGGTCCTGGACAGCCTCCTGGGCCTGCCCCATGTGGATTGGGCCGACGTGGAAAGCAACGCCCCTGCCGCTGCCGCCGCGCCCGTGAAGAAGGGCAAGGCCAAGAGGAAGAAAAAGCGGTGAGGCCGGCTGCGCAGCAGCCGGCCTCAGAGCTCGCCCCACTCAATTAAGCTTGAACTCGATGCGCTGCTGCCTTTCCGAAGCCACCGGGGTGCCGCCCTGGGTGGCCGGCTCATACTTCCAGTGACTGACCGCATCCATCGCGGCACGATCAAATACATGGCGCGGCTGCGCATCGACCACTTTGACGTTGGCGACACTGCCATCCGGCGAAATGGTGAAGCTCACTTCCACCCAGCCTTCCTGTGCCGAGCGCATGGCTGCCGTCGGGTAGCGAGGCTGCCCCCCCTTGACCAGCACCGGACCGTGCGTACCCGCACCGCCGGCAGCGCTTCCTCCCGTTGGCGCAGTGGCAGACTGCTGGGCCATCGCCTGCTGCCGAGCCGACTCGGCCTGCTGCTGCGCGGCCCGTGCCTGTGCGGCCTTCTGCTGTTCGGCGGCGAGCGCGGTCTTCTGTTGCTCAGCCGCCAGGCGATCGGCCTCGATCTTGTCGCTGGCGGCCTTCTGCGCCGCCAATTGCTGCTGGCGCTCCTTGTCGGTGGCCTGCTGCTGCTCACGATCCTGCAGCTTGCGCTGTGCGTCGAGCTTGGAGCGAAGAATGGTCAGTGTGTAATTGGCAGGATCGGCCTTGGCAAGCAGGTCAATCTGTCGCTGGGCTTCGTTGAAATCACGCTGATTGATCGCCTGTTCGGCCGAATTGGCACCAAACGGGAACGTCTCGCGCAAGGCATCGGCGGCCACCTGGTTGCCCGGCTGCTTTTCCAGCACCTTAAGGTAGAACTCGAAGGCGTTGTTGCCGGCCGGCGCAAGCATGCGCTGGTCGTTCATCGCCTTGCGCGCCTCAGAAAGCAGTTCGTTGAGGCTCATGGCCCCGACATTTGCCGGCGTGGGCGCCGCAGTCTTGCCGGCGGTGACTGGCGTGGACGGGTGGCCACCTGAATCGGACAGGGCCATGTCCTCGTGCGGCTTGAAGATAAGCAACCATGCACCTGCGGCGATCAGTCCGATCACGCCCACAATGGCGATGGCGACGGGGCGAATAGCCCCTCGCGCGTAGCGACGCGCATGAAGTGTGTTTCGGGTATCCATGGTGTCTCTCGCTGAGTCATGCCAGATACCCGCGCTTTTTCCCCCTGTGGATCCAGGAGCGGCAGCCTCCCCAGGCGACCGCGGCGCGGATGATGCAAAGGTACCCTTAAAGGGACAACTCGGCAATTCGTCGGCCCCATCACAGCATGCGCGTGGGATTTCGCGCTAGCTCGTGTGGTGCGGCTTGAGGATCCGTGCCACTGAGGACGGCGTGGTCCAAAGGCCGGAAACGAAGCGTCCCGACCGGAGCCGGGACGAATCGCTTTCGAAGATTCTCCCTGCGCTGGGCACCGCAGGGAGAGCAAGTCGAGACTTATATCGTTGTTGTATTACTTGGCGGCCTTGGCGGCCTTCGGAGCCTTGGCAGCTTTCGGTGCCTTGGCGGCGCGAGTGGCCTTGACCACCTTGGCAGCAGCAGCCTTCTTCACGGTGCGCTTGGCGGCAGCCTTCTTGGCAACCTTCTTGGTGGCGACCTTCTTCACCGTTGCCTTCTTGGCGGCGGCCGGACGCTTGGCAGCGGCCTTCTTCGCGGTCTTGCGAACAGTCTTCTTGGCGGCAGCCTTCTTGGCGGCCGGCTTGCGGGCGACCGGACGCTTGGCAGTAGCCTTCTTCGCGGCGGTCTTCTTGGTGGCTTTCTTTACGGCTTTCTTGGTGGCTTTCTTGGCAGTGGCCATGGTTCGTCTCAGCTCCTCATCAGTTGGCAGTGGTTGCCCAGTAAAAGCATGCAGGAACGCCTCAACCAGCAGATCGCTGTTCGTGGCGTGCCTCAAATTGTTGACCTGGCGGCGGGTGCGTTCATCGGATAACAACCTCAGTACATGCCGCGGAATCGATACCGTGATCTTGCGTACTGCTCCGGCTTTCTCTCCGTGGTCTACATAAGGCTTGATGAATTTCGATGACGTCATAACACCCGGTCCCCGTGGTCTGAAGCGAAAGCTATTCCTGAAAATTTCTACTGTCAATTGATTTTAGCTGTGAAATCAGTGCGTTTCATCCACCCAGTGATGTCACTAAAAGCGCTGTCGCAACTGACTTTTCCGACGTGCACGGGCTTCGCATTTGGACGTCCATCTGCGTCGAACGCATTATCTACAGACAAACCGAAATGCATAAAACACCCTAAAAACGCTACTTTTGTAGAAAATCGGACCCTACAGCCACCTTACATTGGTCAAGGCGCTCAAGAGGGCCGAACGGTACCTGAGGCACGCATCTGGCACCCCATTTTGGATGAACGAAACGCGACTGACTGAGCAGATTTTTTTGCAATGTCCTTCCCGGGAAGTCCCAAGCCCCCGGCAATGGGATGAATCAGCGGACAGATCGCTCGCCACGACCCCGAGTCCGATATCGAACATCCGGCGACGATCGATCAGGAGAAGCTCGACATGGGAATCATTCGTCGCAAAAAAACGACAGCCGCCCATGAGCGGCCGTCGTTTCATTACCTCGCCAGGAGGTGCCTTTTTCAGTGCTCGTCGTTCTCGACCACTTCGGCGTACTCATCGGCCGAAAGCAGCTCGTCGAGTTCGCCACGGTCGCTGATGCGCACAGCGAAGATCCAGCCCTTGCCGAACGCATCATCGTTGATGGTCTCAGGGCTGTCGCTGAGCTCCTCGTTGATCTCGACGACTTCGCCGGACACCGGCGAATAGATATCCGAGGCCGCCTTGACCGATTCCACGACGGCCGCACCTTCGCCAGCCTTCACGCTCTGGCCGATTTCCGGCAGTTCGACGTAGACCAGGTCACCCAGTTGACCCTGGGCATGGTCAGAGATACCCACACGCACGATGCCATCGTCTTCGACGCGGGCCCATTCGTGGGACTTCAGAAATTTCAGATCGCCTGGGATCTCGCTCATGTTGGCTCCTGGTAAGCGCTGTGGGTGACCGGACGCGGATGCTGGCGCCGATTGTACTGAGTGCCGATGCGCGGCGACACCGTGTCGCGATGCATCGGCAGGGGTAACGAGAACTTGCCGGACTTCCGGCCAGGCCGCCGAAAGGGTCAACGCAAGACCGCAGCCCGGCACGACCTCTTCAGACAGATTCAGATGCCCGGTTGCGGCTGGCCATCGCGCACGAATGGATACTTGACGATGCGCACCGGTACTTCACGGCCGCGGATATCCACCCGCACTTGGCCAGCGTCACCCGTGGGAATGCGCGCAAACGCCACCGCCTTGTTGAGCGTAGGGGCAAAGCTGCCGGAGAGGATCTCGCCCTCGCCGTTCGCCGTCAGCACCCTTTGCCCGTGACGCAACACGCCCTTGTCGTCCAGTACCAGGCCCACCATGACGCGCTTGACCCCTTCGAGCTTCTGCTTTTCCAGCGCGGCCCGGCCGATGAAATCGCGCCCCTCGTCCAGCACGATGGTCCAGCCGAGGTTGGCTTCCCACGGAGAGACGTCCTCATCCATGTCCTGGCCATACAGGTTCATGCCCGCCTCCAGGCGCAACGTGTCGCGTGCACCGAGGCCTGCCGGCCGCACACCAGCCTCAGCCAATGCCTGCCACAACGCCAC
Organism: Dyella sp.; assembly: GCF_036384435.1. Classification (GTDB taxonomy): domain Bacteria; phylum Pseudomonadota; class Gammaproteobacteria; order Xanthomonadales; family Rhodanobacteraceae; genus GSA-30. The sequence continues at coordinate 11,545 of NZ_DASVMI010000086.1, forward strand.
GGCGTGCTCGTTGGGCACGATGATCTCGAAGCCGTCCTCGCCGGTGTAACCGGTGCGCGCAATGAACAATGGCATGCCATCGGGACCTTGCCCTGCCGCGGCGGCGAACTTGCCCAGCTTCTCGATGCGCGACCGGTCACCCTCATGCAGCAGGGCCAGCACCTTGGCACGTGCCTGCGGCCCCTGCACGGCGATCATCGAGAAGTCGGGGCGCTCCTTCACGTTCACGCCGTAGGCGGCGGCCTGCTGTTCGATCCATGCCAGGTCCTTGGCACGGGTCGCCGCATTCACGACCAGGCGAAAATGCGCCTCGTCGAAGAAATAAACGATCAGGTCGTCGATCACCCCGCCGTGCTCGTTGAGCATGCATGTGTACAAGGCCTTGCCCTGCACCTTGAGCTTGTCCACGCTATTGGCCAACAGGTGGCGCAGGAAGTCGCGCGTGCGCTCGCCATGCAAGTCGATCACCGTCATATGGGACACGTCGAACATGCCGGCATCCTGGCGCACGGCGTGGTGCTCCTCGATCTGCGAGCCATAGTTGATCGGCATATCCCAGCCGCCGAAGTCGACCATGCGCGCACCGAGCGCACGATGGGTTTCGTTGAGGATGGTCTTCTCGGTCATGGCGCGCGATCCTGGGGAAAGTCGCCAATTATCACCGCCTTCCGGCAACCAATCCAAGCCTTGGCGCAGCGGAGTTTGTACTGCGCTGCGCCAAGCATCAAGGCGACGAAAGCTCCCCGACCAGGTGTTGGACCACCTCTTCAGCCAGTTGCTCGGCCTTGCGGCCATCGGCGCGCAGATGGATCTCGGCGCGCTCAGGGGCTTCATAGGGTGAGTCGATGCCCGTGAAATTACGGATCTCACCCGCCCTGGCCTTGCGGTAGAGCCCCTTGGGATCGCGCTGTTCGCATTCGGCCAGCGGCGTATCGACGAACACCTCGACGAATTCGCCATCGTCGAACAGTTCGCGCGCAAATTGACGCTCGGCCGCAAACGGCGAGATCACGCATACCAGTACGATCAACCCCGCATCCACCATCAGATGCGAAACCTCGGCGACGCGGCGAACGTTCTCCACGCGTGCCTCGGCGGTGAAACCCAGATCCTTGTTCAGGCCGTGACGCAGGTTGTCTCCATCGAGCACATACGTGTGGTAACCCAGGGCATGCAGGCGGCGCTCGACCAGGTTGGCCACCGTCGATTTTCCCGCACCGGACAAGCCGGTAAACCAGAGGCATCGGGCCTGCTGTCCTTTGCTCGCACCACGAATTTTCTTATCTATATCAAGGTGCTGCCAATGCACATTGCTCGAGCGCCTGAGAGCAAAATCGAGCATGCCGCACGCTACGGTTGCATGCGTCTGACGGTCGATAAGAATGAATCCGCCCAGTGTCCGGCTTTGCCTGTATGGTTCGAACGCAATGCTGCGATCGAGATCAATATTGCAATAACCCACCTCGTTCAAATCCAGACGGCGAGCCGCCAGATGCGCCTGCGTATTGACGTCCACCTTGTGCTTGATCGCCGTGATTCGCGCGTTGACCGTCCGGGTCCCCATTTTCAACCAGTAAGTACGGTTGGGTAGCAATGCTTCGCCACTCATCCACAAGACATGCGCGGCAAACTGGTCGGCAACCTCGGCCGGCCTGCCTGCAGAAGAAATAATATCCCCTCGACTGGCATCGACTTCTGTATCGAAAACCAGCGTCACCGCCTGCCCTTCCACAGCCTGATGAAGATCGCCGTCTGCGGTGACGATGCGCTGGACGCGGGCACCCTGCATGGCAGGTTGAATGACGACTTCGTCGCCAACCCTCACACGCCCTCCACACAAAGTGCCGGCGTATCCGCGAAAACTCGCGTCCGGTCGATTGACCCATTGCACAGGCATGCGGAAATCGGAGGACTGAGCGGTGTCAACAACCAGGCTTTCCAGCGTCTCCAGCAGCGCCGGGCCGCTGTACCAGGGCATCCTTGCGGAACGTTGTCCGACGTTATCTCCAAGCAAAGCCGCAACCGGCAGGCAATGAATGCCATGGATACCCAGTTGCGTCGCCAGCGCCCGGTATTCGGTCACGATGGCGGCATAGATGTCCTGGCGATAGTCGACCAGATCCATCTTGTTCACCGCCAGAACAACATGCTTGATGCCCATCAACGCACATATATATGTATGGCGCCTGGTTTGAGTCAGCAAGCCCTGGCGAGCATCCACCAAGACAACGGCCACATCAGCCTGCGAGGCTCCGGTTGCCATGTTCCGGGTGTACTGCTCGTGCCCAGGACAGTCAGCGACAATGAAACTGCGTCGCCCAGTCTGGAAGTAACGGTAGGCCACATCGATCGTAATGCCTTGCTCACGCTCAGCGTCGAGACCGTCGGTGAGCAACGAAAAGTCCAGCAAGTCCTCATCCGCATCGACATGCAGGCGCCGGCTATCGCGCTTCAACGCCGCGATCTGATCGTCTGGCACCATACCTGCATCGTACAGGAGGCGACCCAGCAGAGTGCTTTTGCCGTCATCGACACTGCCACAGGTGATAAATCGCAAGAGATCGGTCGATGCCTGGACATCGGAAGCCTGCAGGATATCCATCAGAAGTACCCTTCCTGCTTCTTGCGCTCCATCGACGCATTAAGATCGTTATCGATGATCCGACCCTGACGCTCGGAACTGCGCGAGGCGCTCATTTCATCGATGATCTTATCCAGCGTATCGGCGTCAGACTCGATCGCACCAGTCAGGGGATAGCAGCCCAGGGTACGAAAGCGTACCTCCCGGGTAGTGATCGACTCGCCTTCGCGTAATGTGAAACGATCATCGTCAACCATGATCAACGCACCGTCACGCTCCACGACAGGTCGGGGCCGTGCAAAATACAACGGCACCACTGGAATTTCCTCCCGCCGGATGTAATTCCACACATCGAGCTCCGTCCAATTGGACAGGGGAAATACGCGCACGCTTTCTCCCTTGTTGATTTGAGCATTGAACAGATTCCAAAGCTCCGGCCGCTGATTTTTCGGATCCCAGTGATGCTGTGCGTTACGAAATGAGAACACCCGCTCCTTGGCCCGGGATTTCTCTTCGTCACGCCTGGCGCCGCCAACAGCGGCATCGAACCGATATTTGTCCAATGCCTGCTTGAGCGCCACGGTCTTCATGACATCCGTATGCACCGCCGATCCATGGGTTAGCGGCGAAATACCCTGTCGCACTCCTTCTTCGTTGATGTGTACCAAAATCTTCACGTCGCCCTGGGCGGCAACCTGCTCGCGAAACTCGATCATTTCGCGGAACTTCCAGGTAGTGTCGACGTGCAGCAATGGCATAGGGGGTCTTGCCGGATAAAACGCCTTGCGCAGCAAATGCAACAGCACCGATGAGTCTTTGCCGATGGAATAGAGCATTACTGGCCGCTGGAAGCTGGCGGCAGTCTCGCGGAAAATATGGATGCTTTCGGCTTCGAGCGCATCCAGGCGGGAAATCATGGACATAACGGAGGATTCACTGAGCGGAGGGTGTCCGAATGCGGAACGTCAAGCGCAGAAATTTAACGTAAATCGCGTATCAACACACGTTTGGAAAAGCCATCCATAAAGATGGCCTTCAGATCCCGTCCCAACGCACGTTCCTACGTGTAAGATCGCGCCATGAATCCAACGGTAGCGACCGGAAGCGCCCAACTCGACGTCTCCAAGCATCCCCCGCAGTTGCGTATCGCGGGAGATTGGACCCTTGCCGGGTACGTTGCTCTGGAACGCGACATAGCCCGCGTCAAAACCCAGTTGCGCGACGACACGCCGATTGACATGGATGGCCTGGGCGCACTCGACACCGCTGGCGCATCCCTCCTGGTCGAACTATTGGGTGCCCGTCGCCTCGGTGAGCTGGCCAGAAGCAGCCCCGGCATGCCGGCGTCGCGACAAGCCTTGCTGCGCACAGTCGGCGAGGCGCTGGACAGCTACTGCAAACCAGCACCACCCGCTCGCCCGTCGTCGATCGCGGACATCCTGGAAAGAATTGGCGTGTCCATGGAAACGGTCTGGAAACGGACCGTGCAACTGCTGGGCTTCATCGGGCTGACACTGGAGACCCTGGCTCGCAGCCTGCCGCGCCCCCGACGCTGGCGCATCACCCCGCTGGTGGCCCATATGGAACAGACCGGCCTGGATGCCGTGCCGATCGTGGCCATGCTGACCTTCATGGTCGGCGCGGTGGTGGCCTTTCTTGGCTCCACGGTGTTGGCCGACTTCGGCGCCACCATTTATACGGTCGACCTTATTGGCTTTTCTTTCCTGCGCGAATTCGGCGTGCTGCTAACGGCGATCCTCATGGCCGGCCGCACCGCCAGCGCCTTCACGGCGCAGATCGGCTCGATGAAGGCGAACGAGGAAATCGACGCCATCCGGGCCATGGGCCTGGATCCCGTGGAACTGCTGGTGCTTCCCCGTGTGATGGCGCTGCTGATCTCCATGCCGATGCTCACGTTTGTGGCGATGATGGCCGGCCTGATCGGTGGCGGCGTGGTCTGCGCACTCACCCTGGGCATCACGCCACTGATGTTCATCTCACTGCTCAAGTCCGATATCGGTGTGCAGCACTTTCTGGTGGGCATGGTGAAGGCGCCGGTCTTCGCCTTCCTGATTGGCGTCATCGGCTGCCTGGAGGGTTTCAAGGTGGCCGGTAGCGCGCAATCGGTCGGCACGCATACCACTTCCAGCGTGGTGCAGTCGATCTTCGTGGTGATCCTGGTCGATGCGCTGGCGGCCTTGTTCTTCATGGAGATGGGCTGGTGAACGCCGTGACCACGCCAGCCTCGCAGGACATCATCCAGGTTCGCGACCTCACCAACCGCTTCGGCACCCAGGTGGTCCACGAACACCTGGATCTTGACGTACGCCGAGGGGAAATCCTTGGCGTGGTAGGTGGCTCTGGTACCGGCAAGTCGGTACTTCTGCGCAGCATCGTGGGCTTGCAACGTCCGACGGCCGGTCGCGTGCATGTCTTCGGCGAAGACCTGCTGACGTTGCCCGCCGTGCGGCGATCCCAGGTAGAGCGGCAATTCGGCGTGCTGTTCCAGAACGGCGCACTGTTCTCTTCACAGACCGTGGGCGAGAACATCGCCATGCCGCTGATCGAGCACGCCGGTCTTTCCCGCCAGGACGCCATGCACCTGGCTGGCGTGAAGCTGGCCCTCGCCGGACTCCCGTTGGGCACGGACGCCAAGCTGCCCTCGCAACTTTCCGGAGGCATGGTCAAGCGCGCGGCACTGGCACGCGCACTGGCGCTTGATCCTCAGATTCTGTTCCTGGACGAACCCACGGCCGGCCTCGATCCCATCAGCGCCGCCGCCTTCGACCAGTTGATCATCACGCTGCGTGACGCGCTGGGTCTGACTGTCTTCCTGGTAACGCACGACCTGGACACGCTTTACACCACCTGCGATCGCGTTGCGGTGCTGTCGCAGAAAAAAGTGCTCGTCTGCGACCGCCTGCAAACGGTGGCCGAATACGACGATGCCTGGGTGCAGGACTATTTTCACGGCCCGCGTGGCCGTGCCGCCGAACAGGCCGCCGAGCGTGTGGCCGGCGGCTCCATTGCCGAGGTGAAGTGAGATGGAAACCCGCGCACATCACGTCCTGATCGGAACCTTCACGGTGGTGATCGTGGCGGCCGCCCTACTATTTGCTCTGTGGCTGGCCAAATCCAGTTCTGACCGGCAGTTCTTCGAATACGAAGTGGTCTTTAATGAAGCCGTGACCGGGCTCTCGCAGGGCAGTGCCGTGCAGTACAACGGCATCAAGGTGGGCGATGTCACCCATCTGCGCCTGGACCCTGCCGACCCGCGCCGCGTGCTTGCCATCATCCGCCTGCGCGGCGACACCCCGGTATTGAAAGACACCCATGCAAAGCTTGCACTGACCGGCGTAACCGGTTTGGCCATCATCCAGCTCAGCGGTGGCACACCAGGCAGCCCCGCGCTCGTTGCCGCCGACGGTCAGATTCCGGTGATCGTGGCCGATCCGTCGCCATTGACCAAGCTGCTGGCCAACGGCGAGGACCTGATGACCAACATCAATGAAGTGGTCGCGCGTGCCAGTAAGCTGCTTTCGGCCGAAAATGTGGCGCACATCGACCAGACTCTCGAACACCTGGACAAGGCCACTGGCGTGATCGCCGACCAGCGGGAAGATATCCGCGAGTTGCTGCGCCAGTTGGCCATCGCCAGCAAGCAAGCCAACGCCACGCTCGCCCAGACCCAGAAGCTGGCCGGCAGCGCCAATACGCTGATCAATGGCCAGGCACGACAGACCCTGGACAGCGCGCGCGATGCCATGGCTTCGCTTGAACGCGCTACCGCGAGCCTGGACCGCATCCTCAATGACAATCGCGACGCACTCAACGGTGGCCTGCAGGGTCTCAACGAAGTGGGGCCTGCCGTGCACGAATTGCGCGACGCCGCCAGTTCGCTGCGCGGCATCACCCGTCGCATCGACGAAAACCCGGCCGGTTATCTATTAGGCCGCGATCGCAGCAAGGAGTTCGTGCCATGAGGCTTCACACCACCACCGCTTCCTTGCTGATGATTCTGCTAGCCGGCTGCTCGGTGCTGCCAAAAGCCGAGTCGCCAAGTATCTATCGCCTGCCGGCGACACCGCTGGCGCATGCCCGGGCGGCCAGCATGCTGACCGGCTCGCTGCGCATCGAAACCCCACAGGCTGGCCGCATGCTCGACAGTGCACGCATCGTCGTGCTGCCTGAAGGCAACGTGGTCAGCGTTTACCAGGGGGCGCGCTGGACCGATAGCGGTCCTGCCCTGTTCCGCAATCGCCTGCTGGACGCCTTCCGCGACGATGGACGCATGACGGCCTTGAGCAGCGACGACGCATCGCTGCAAGCTGATTTCAGTCTTGCTGGCAACCTGGGAGCGTTCCAGACCGAATACCGCGACGGCCAGCCAACGGTGGTCATTCGCTATGACGCTCAGTTGGTACGTACCAACGGCCTGCATATCCTCGCCACACATAGCTTCGAGATCGCCGAACCCGTCCAGGGCAAAGCCGTCCCGGAAGTCGTGGCAGCCTTCGGCCGCGCCGACGACGCGCTAGCGCGCCAGGTGGTCGAGTGGGTAACGGCGCAGCGAGTCCAGTGATCTTGGCACACCCGGTCAGTCGCTCAGATCGTCATCGCTGCGCAGGCTGAATCCAGCGAAAGGTGAGGTTCAAGCGCGGCTCGCTCTCACGCATGCGTCGCGGCAGATCGTGCTGATACAACGCCTGGGTGCGGCCAGCCATGCGCAGGAGACTGCCCGAGGGCAAGGTGATGGAACGCACCGTACGCACACCATCGCGCGAACGAAATCGAAAGCTGCGTTCGGCGCCCAGGCTCAATGACGCAATCACCGGCTCGGCCCCAAGTTCCGGCTCGTCGTCGCTATGCCAGCCCATCGCATCCTGGCCATGGCGATATAGATTGGCTAGCACACTATTGAAGTGCGCATCGCAGGCCCGCTCGACATCACCACGCAGATCGGCCAGCAACGGCGTCCACGGTTGCGGCTCGAATCGTGTGCGCGAGTAAACGTAGGTCGCCCCGGCATCGCCAACCCAGCAACTGAGCCGCGGCGAGTCGACCTGGCGGCCAAAGATGCGGATGCGATGCACCTCCCAGGCAATCTGCTCGCGCAAGGCCTCGAACAAGTCCGAGGCGCGCCCCGGCGTCAGCCATTGAGGTATCCAGCGCAGGTCCGCCCCAGGCAAGTCGATGCGTTCCCAATCCCTGCCTCGCGCCGCCGCAAACAGATCCACAGTCAGGCGATGGCCGGATACGCCGGCTCCGCGTCCAATGTGGCGGCGCAGACGGATGCCAGCTCAAGCAAGCGTAGATCCGAACCCCGGGCGCCAACCAGTTGCATGCCGATCGGCAGGCCATTGGGCAGCCGCCCCATGGGAATGCTCACGGCGGGACAACCGGCCAGGCTGGCGAAGCTGGTGAGGTCGGCCTGGGTATCGGGTACGGGGCCATCCAGCGGAAAGGCTCCCTGCGGCGTGGTCGGCAGCACCAGCACGTCAACCTGCGAAAAGAGCCGGCGCATCTTGAGCGTGGCAGCATCCAGCACGCGATCGGCAACAGCGTAATCGGCCGCGCTCTTGCTTGCCGCATAACCAAGCATCTTGCGAAAACGTTCGGACACCGGATGCTGCGTATCTTCAAGGTCGGCAGCAAACGTGCCGAGCATTTCCGCCTCCATCAGCAGCAGGCCGGCACGACGCGTCCTGGCAAAGTTCCAGTCGTCGAAGTCGACCGTGCGCCGCTCACCGAGCTCACGCGGAAGCTTTTCAAGTGCCGCGTTGAATACCTCGATGACGTCGGCCTGGACGCCGAATCGGCCCAGATCACCCAACAAGCCTGCCCGCAGATTGCCCGGCTCCCAATCTGGCGGCGAAAACGCCACACGTCGTCGGCGCGAACGCGCATCGTCAGCGTCGTAACCGGCCAGCACCTGCAAGAGTACAGTCAGGTCGTCCACGCTTCGTGCCAGCAGACCGACCGCATCCAGACGCCGCGCGGCGGCGACCATGCCACGCGTCGAAATCTCGCCATGTGTCGGCTTGAGCGCGAATATGCCGCAATAGCTGGCAGGAATGCGGATCGAACCGAGGCTGTCCGAACCGATGGCGGCCACCGCCAGACCTGCGGCGACGGCCGCCGCCGCACCGCCGGATGAGCCACCCGCGCAGTATCCGTGACGATAAGGATTGTGCGTGGGGCCATGGTGCGGATTATCCGTCACCGCGCCCAGCGCGCCCTCGTCCATGTGAGTCTTGCCCAGGAGTACCGCACCGGAGGCGCGCAGGCGCGATACCACGTGGGCGTCCTCCTGAGCTGGCGCCCGGCGACCAGCCAGGCCGGCACGCGTAGGCCAACCGGCTACGTCGAAATTATCCTTCAAAGCGATCGGAATGCCGTCCAGGCGGCCGATCACGCCGTCGCGGCGCCGATGCTGCGCTGCTCTCGCCTGCTCCTGCACCAGGCCCGGCACGGAGCCCAGATAGGCGTTGAGCTCCGGATTGATCCGCTCGATCGCATCCTGGTACACCTCGGCCAGGACCTCCGGCTGCACCCGTCCGGCGGCAAGCCAGTGCAGCAACTGGCAGAGGCTGGCGCGGCGCATATCCAAAGGGGCGATCGGTGGCAATGTATTCATGATCTCTCCAGCAGGCTTTGCTGATTATCGCCGCCGGATGTGAAACGTTTGCAAGCCGTGCTGCACCACGCGTTGCCCCTGGGTGCGTGAAAAAGGACAATGGCGCTTTTCCGTACCCGCCAGCACGGTGACACCGTGCCAGCCTGATTGGAGTCCGCCATGAGCGAACGCGAAACGATGGAATACGACGTGATCGTCGTCGGTGCAGGCCCCTCCGGCCTGGCCTTCGCGATTCGTTTGAAACAGGTCAAGCCGGATATCTCGGTATGCGTGATCGAGAAGGCTTCCACCATCGGTGCGCAGATCCTCTCCGGTGCGGTGATCGAGCCGCAGCCACTCGACGCCCTGCTGCCGGGCTGGCGCGACAACCCGCCACCGATCTGCATCCCGGCCAAGCACGACGAGTTCTACCTGCTCAGCAAGACTGGCGCGCGCAAGCTGCCGATCCCCCCGGGCATGCATAACCAGGGCAATTTCATCGTGTCGCTGGGCGCCATGTGCGCGTGGCTGGCGCCGCAGGCCGAAGCCCTGGGCGTGGATGTGTTTCCCGGCTTCGCCGCCGCCGAGAACATCTACAACGATGACGGATCAGTGGCCGGCGTACGCATCGGCGACATGGGCGTGGCCAAGGATGGAACCCACAAGCCGGGCTACACGCAGGGCATCGATATCAAGGCGAAGCTGACCGTGCTGGCCGAAGGCGCACGGGGCCACCTGACCAAACAGTTGATCAAGCGCTTCGCGCTGGACAAGGACAGCGATCCGCAGGGCTACTCCATCGGCATCAAGGAACTGTGGCAGGTGCCTGCGGGCCGGGGCGATCCGGGCAAGATCGTGCACACCTTCGGCTGGCCGGCGGACCCGCATACCTATGCCGGCAGCTTCCTGTACCACCTGGACAAGGACCGCATCGCACTGGGCTACGTCAGCGGCCTGGATTACAGCGATCCCAACTACCAGCCGTGGGAGGCCTTCCAGCAGTGGAAGAACCATCCAACCGTCAAGCCCATGCTGGAGGGCGGCACCATCCTGTCGGCCGGTGCCCGCGCCATCGTCACCGGTGGCTATCAGTCACTGCCGAACGTGGAAATGCCAGGCGCCCTGCTGATCGGCGACACCGCGGGCCTCCTCAACGTGCCCAAAATCAAGGGTACGCACCAGGCGATCCGCTCGGGCATGCTGGCCGCCGAGCATGTGGCCGACTCCCTCAGCAGCGCCGGCTGGAACGCCAGACTGCGCGGCTCGGAAGTCATGACCGAGCTCAAGGCAGTACGCAATATCAAGCCTGGTTTCAAGAAGGGGCTGTGGCTGGGCATGTTGAATGCAGCCTGGGAGACCGTCACCGGCGGCGCCTCGCCCTGGACACTGAAGAACAAGGCCGACTACAACGCCCTGCACAAGCTTGGCCAGCAGGAAGAACCCAAGCGCGACTACGTGCAACGCGACCTCGCGCCACGCGACCGCCTGGCAGGCGTGTACTTCGCCGCCACCGAGCACGACGAAGACCAGCCGATCCACCTGCGCGTGGCCGACACCACCATCTGCATCGATCGCTGTGCCACGGAGTTCGGCAACCCCTGCCAACGCTTCTGCCCGGCCAACGTGTATGAGATCGTCAAGGACGAAGCAGGCAAACGCTTGCAGATCAACGCAGCCAACTGCGTGCACTGCAAGACCTGCGACATCAAGGACCCCTACCAGATCATCGACTGGGTGACGCCGGAAGGCGGCTCGGGTCCGAATTACCAGAATCTCTGACCGCGTGAAGGATCGAAGCTGAGCCGGCACCTGACATGGCGCCTCAAGCGCCTGAATTATTTCCGCCAGCGACTGCTTGGAAGCATCGCACTGCGCGGCTGGCGCGGCACGTTTGCCCGCGTACAGGATGAACTGCGCAAGCGGCCGGCGGTCGATCCTTCATTGACGTTGCTCCCGCTCGAATCGTCATGCGAGCCGTTTGCATTACCCACCAGCGATGTGCCACGGGTATCAATCATCATTCCGGTGTACGGCAAGCTGCCCTACACCCTGGCGTGTTTACGTAGCATTGCGCTACACCCGCCGAGCATGCCGTTCGAAGTGATAGTCGTCGATGACGCCTCGCCAGACGACAGCGCCGAAGTGCTGGCACGGATCGATGGACTGATATTACTGCGAAATACAAGCAATCTCGGTTTCATCGGCAGCTGCAATGCTGGAGCATCGGCTGCCCACGGCGAGATCCTTCATTTTCTCAATAACGACACTCAGGTCACCGATGGCTGGCTGGATCGCGCTATCGAATGCCTGGACGATGAACCCGGTTGCGGGCTCGTCGGCAGTCGCCTGGTCTATCCTGACGGCCGGCTGCAGGAAGCCGGCGGATTGGTCTTCGCCGATGGCAGTTGCTGGAACATAGGCCGTTTTGAATCGCGCAACCAGCCCGCTTACCTGTATCGCCGCGATGTCGACTACGTCACCGGCGCGGCCATGTTCATGCGTCACGCCCTGTTTGCACAGCTCGGCGGGTTCGACCTGCGTTACGCCCCGGCTTATTACGAAGATACCGACCTGGCGTTCGCGGTGCGCAAGGCTGGTCATCGGGTGGTGTACGAACCTCGCAGCCTGGTCATTCATGCTGAAGGCATCAGTGCGGGCACCGACCTGGGCACTGGCATGAAGCAACACCAGCGTGCGAACCAGGCAGTCTTCGCAGACAAGTGGCAACACGAACTTGCGCAACACCCCCCTCGCGGTACCTCGCTGGCACAGGCCATCCATCGCAGGCAGCGCGGCCATATCCTGATTGTGGGCAGCGCCACGCCAGACGCTGCGCGCGATTCCGGTTCGCTGCGCATGATCTCGATGTTCCGTATCCTGCACGAGGAAGGCTATCGCCTGAGTTTTTTCCCCGACGATGGGCAGAGCGGCAGCCAGAATACGGCAGACTTGGGCAAGGTTGGCGTAGAGCTGCTTGGCCGGCCTTGGGTACCGAGCCTTCCGGGCTGGTTGGAAGACAACGGCAAGGGGCTTGATGCCGTCATCCTGTCGCGCCATGGCGTCGCCGGGCAATACCTGAATTTCGTTCGCCGCTCGGCGCCGCAAGCCTTGCTGGTGTTCGACACCGTGGACCTGCACTTCCTGCGCGAACAGCGCGCTGCCGACCTGACTGGCCTGCACAGCATGCGTAAGCAGGCCGAGGCATCGCGCCGTAGCGAATTGCAGATAATCCATAGTAGCGACATATCGCTGGTGGTCAGCGCGCATGAACAGCAAATGCTCAAAGAAGCTGCGCCTACGGCACGAGTTGAACTGCTCAGCAATATCCATGAGGTCATCGGCCGCAAACACCCGTTTGCCGGCCGCCGCGACTTGGTGTTCATCGGCGGCTATGGCCACCCACCGAATGTCGATGCGATCGACTGGATTGCCACGGACATCCTGCCCGCGATTCGCGCATTGCTGCCCGATATCTGCATCCACATCGTTGGCGACATGCCCGAGCATGTGCGGACGGCCCTGGAACGCCCCGGCTTGATACTGCATGGCCGCGTGCCAGATCTTGCTCCTTGGCTCGAAAGCTGCGTGGCCTCGATAGCGCCCCTGCGTTTCGGCGCCGGCGTGAAAGGCAAGATCAACATGGCCATGAGCTATGGCCTGCCGGTCGTCGCCACCACGATTGCCATCGAAGGCATGCATCTTGAACATCTGCGTAATGTCTATGTCGCCAATGATGCCGAACAATTTGCTCATGCCGTCAAGGCCATGCACGACGACGAGACACTGTGGATGGTGCTCTCCGACGCTTCCCTGCTCAATGTCGAAACGCATTTTTCCCCAGACGCAGCGCGCGCCGTGCTGCGCCGCATCCTCGCTCGCGCGCCATGAGCCGATTGACCCCTGACGGCATATGGCGCGTCTTTCGAGACACAGTGCAACGGCACGGAGGTGGCTGGACAGGCATCGTATCGGTGATCGGCCGCGGCATACGCGTGGCACGTGCGCTAGGCATGCATGGCCTGCTTCGCCGCATTACGGCGTCACACGAACGCCATGCTCCCATGGCGCATGCAGTAGCACATGCGAACCTGAAACCTCCCATACCTGCTGACCTGTTAGATATGCGGATCGGCATCATGATCCACATGTTCTACCCCGATCTCGCCGAGGAATTTAGTCGATCGCTGAGTCTGGTACCGCGCCCATTCGTGCTGATGATATCGGTAGTTGACGACCAAGCGCGCGAACAGGTGCAGCGCCAGATGCAAAGCCTCGCCAATATGGAGCGATTGATCATCAAAGTCGTCGCCAATCGCGGCCGCGACATAGCCCCGATGCTACTGGCCTTCCGCGATGAGATTCTCGCCACGGACGTGTTCTGCCACCTGCATACGAAAAAGTCATTGTATTCCGGGCAGGAGCAGACACATTGGCGTCATTATCTGGTCGATTCGCTGTTCGGTGACATGCAACGGCTGGCCTGGATTCTAGGCATGTTCCAGGCCAATCCCGACCTGGGGCTGGTTTATCCCGAAAGCTTTCGCGGCGTGCCCTTATGGGGTCATACCTGGCTGGGTAATGCCGATTGGGGCAGACAACTGGCCGCTCAACTGGGCTTGGCCATCGACACGACCCAATACCTGGACTTTCCAGCAGGCTCGATGTTCTGGGCGCGCAGCCAGGCGTTGCGCCCGCTGTTCGAACTTGGCCTGCGTCTGGAGGCCTTTCCCGCTGAGCAGGGCCAAACCGATGGTACCCTTCAACACGCCATCGAGCGCATGCTCGGCCTGGTCGTACGTCAGCAAGGTCTGCACCTGGGCATCCTGCCGACTGATGGGCGCCTTGATCTGGCCGGCGAAGGCGAGCGCAATCGACACACTTATTTCCAGTTGCCGTTTGCCGCCAGGTTGGAGCAGGCCTCGTTCGAAGCCCGGATCATATCGTTCGACGTATTCGACACTCTGGTTCTACGCCCATTCTTGGAACCGGCTGGTGCACGTGCCTATTTCGGCCATGTCGTGCAACGCAGGTTGGGTATCGCCGATGCGGCAAGGCTACGCGATGAAGCCGAAGTGGCGATCCGATCTGAACATCACGGCGTCGATCCTGATCTGGACACGATCTACCGCACGCTCGCCCAACGCGCCGGACTGCCATCGGACCAAGCCCAGGCCATGCAAGCGCTCGAACTTGAGCTAGAGAAACGTTGGCTGCGACCGCGGCAGGCGGTCATTGATGCCATGACCGTGCTGAAACCCGATCAGCTGCGTATCGGGGTGTCGGACATGTATCTTGGCGAGCCACTTTTGCGTGCGATCCTGCCCGGAGAAGTCACCGGATCACTCTCGAAGATCCACGTGTCGTGCGACACCGGCTGGCGCAAGGACGACGATCAGGCGTGGAAGCATTTGTCGGACATCACGGGCATTGCACCCGCGCATTGGTTGCATGTAGGCGACAATGAACATGCCGATGTGCAGCGCCCCCAGGCACTCGGGTTTATCCACCCCGTACATGTGCTGCGCCCTTCGGCGCTGTTCGACGTGGTTCCAGGGCTGCGCGTACTGCGCCCATCCCCACAGCAGCGCTCGCGCTGGCAGGACCAGCTCTGGCTCGGGCTGGTCGCCAATCACTTCAGCGCGACCGCCGATGAAAGACCTCAGGATCTCGTTGGCTCCCCTGTCATGCGCGATCCGGAGACCTTCGGTTACGTCGTCATCGGGCCGCTGGTTGTTGACTATCTGGCATGGCTCGGCCGCATGACCCTGGCCAGGGGGGCACGCAAGCTATTGTTCTTCAGCCGGGAAGGTCACTTGCTGGAGCGCGTGTTTCGGCGCATGCAACAGGCCGTGCCACAATTTGCGCAGATCCAGACGCACTACCTGCTGGTATCCCGACGCGGCGTGAATACCGCTGCGATACGTAGCATGGATGATCTCACCCATGCGCTCGGCAGCTCCTTTACGGGGACATTGCGCGGGCTGATCGAAACTCGCCTGGGTGCCGACATGGCAAACGCCTGCACCAGGATACTGGGTGACAGCGACATGCAACGCGAGGTCTATCTGCCAGACATGCGCGGACAGATCATCACCATGCTTGCGCCTGCACAGGCCGCCATATTGGAAATTGCGGCCCGCGAACGCATGGCTTACCTTGAGTATTGGAATAGCCTGGTCGAAGCCGACGAACAGGTCGTCGTATCCGACATCGGCTACGCAGGGAGTATCCAGGCACAACTTAGCCGATTGACCGAGCGGCCCTTGAGCGGCATGTATTTCGCTTTGAACGCGTCAGCGAGCCAAATGGAAACCATAGGGGGCGAGGCATTCGCGCGATTCCATGACGAGCGCGCAGGCGATTTCTCGTCACCCGTCATGGACCACCACTTGCTGTTGGAGTCGATACTTACCGCACCACATGGGCAGTTTTCGCATTTCACGATAGATGAGGATCGTTCCTACCATGCTCATTTTCGTGTGGCCGATAGCACGGATACGTCATGGGAAACCATCAAACGCATTCATGATGGTATTGAGCGCTTCATGCTTGACGCGACGGAAGCGATCGGTGAAGACGTCATCAATCTGGATCTTGATACCCGTCTTGTCCAAGTTCCACTCCAAAAGGCAGCGCGTGGTCGATGGACTGCCAGCGGCTGGGACCTCACGCTATCAGCCGAAGACATGTATACAGGACGCGGAAACGTTCTGATCCACCCGGCCTGAATGTCCTCACCCGCAGCAAGCAAATTTTCCCCATGTGCCGTAAAGTCTCACGTTTAAAACGATACACGGGCTAAATTCGGAGCGCCCAAGACCACTATGGCGCTCTTTCCGCACCATACGCAGTAGAATGTGCGGTTGCGATCCCCATAAATCGAGAGGACCTTAGATGAAGATTCTGGTCGGCTACAAGCGCGTCGTGGACTACAACGTACGCATCCAGGTCAAGCCCGATGGTACCGGCGTGGTCACCGACGGCGTCAAGCTGTCGGCCAATCCGTTCGACGATATCGCGCTGGAAGAAGCACTGCGGCTGCGTGAAAAGGGCGTGGCGGAAGAAGTGATCGTGGTTGGCATCGGTCCGGCCGATCTCACCGCGCACCTGCGCAACGGCCTGGCGATGGGCGCCAATCGTGCCATCCATGTACAGACTGCCGAAGCGATTTCGCCGCTCACGGCCGCACGGGTGTTCCTGAAGCTGGTGGAGAAGGAGCAGCCTGGGCTAGTCATCGTCGGCAAGCAGGCCATCGATGACGATGCTAACCAGACGGGCCAGATGCTGGCGGCGCTTTGGGAGCGGCCGCAAGCCACCTTTGCCAGCAAGGTGGAAATCGCCGATGGCAAGGCCACCGTGACTCGTGAAGTGGATGCGGGCCTGGAAACGATCGAGGCGGAACTGCCTGCGGTTATCACCACGGACCTGCGCCTCAACGAACCGCGCTTCATCAAGCTGCCGGACATCATGAAAGCCAAATCCAAGCCCATCGACGTCATTGAACTGGCCTCGCTCGGCGTGGATGCCGCCGATCACATCAAGACCACCCACTATGCCGCGCCCCCCAAGCGCAGCAAGGGTGTCATGGTGAAGGATGCCGCCGAGCTGGTTGCGGCCCTCAAGCAAAAGGGCCTGCTGTAAGGCAGCCGCACAGGAGATATCACGATGAGCAAGATTCTGGTTATCGCCGAACACCTGGACGGCAAACTCAATAGTTCCACGGCACGTGCCGTCAGCGCTGCCTCCGCGGTCAAGCCCGAAGCCATCAATGTGCTGGTTCTGGCGGAAGCCGCCGACGCCATCGCCAGCGAAGCGGCCAAGATCGACGGCGTCAGCAAGGTACTGACCGTTGCCCGCGCCGAAAACGCACACGCACTCGCCGCCATCTACGCGCCGCAGATCGCCAAGGCTGCGGCTGGCTACAGCCACGTTTTCATTCCCTCCACCACTTTCGGCAAGGACATTGCACCTCGCGTCGCCGCGCTGCTGGGGGTTTCGCAAGTTAGCGACATCATGACCGTGGAAGGCCCGCACAGCTTCAAGCGACCGATCTACGCCGGCAACGCCATTGTCACGGTGGAAGTGGACGCCGGCTCGACCGTGGTGGCCACCGTTCGCACTGCCTCCTGGCCGGCAGCGGCATCTTCCGGCGCAGCCCCGATCGAAGCCTTGTCGCTCGATGTCGCCCTCCCCTCGCATACCCGCTTCGTCAACCTGCAGCAGGGCAAGAGCGACCGCCCCGATCTGCAGAGCGCCGCCAAGGTGGTATCGGGTGGCCGTGGTGTCGGTTCCAAGGAAAACTTCGAGATCATTTACAAGTTCGCCGACAAGATCGGTGCTGCTGTAGGTGCATCGCGTGCCGCCGTGGACGCCGGCTACGTACCCAACGAGATGCAGGTGGGCCAGACCGGCAAGATCATCGCTCCGGAGCTGTACATGGCCATCGGCATCTCCGGCGCCATCCAGCACCTGACCGGCATCAAGGACGCCGGCACCATCGTGGCGATCAACAAGGACGGCGAGGCGCCGATCTTTGAAATCGCCGATATCGGCCTGGTGGGCGATCTGTTCAAGATCCTGCCCGAGCTTGAGGCGCAGTTGGGTTAATAACCACCGAGACCTTCACGCCGTCGTAACATAGGTGACTGCCTACGTGACGGCGGCGTGCTTTCCGACGGGCACCTGCAAGTACTTTCGTTCTCGCCTTACGTTCTCAGTGTAAGATCGCTCGATTGACGGGCGCGGTCGAAGGTGGTGTACGCCCTCATGCCGAAGAACGCAGGGATTGAGGAACATGCTGACGAGCTCCAACGCGGATGACGCCGCAGCCTCAATGGCGAGGAAAACCGCGAAACCGCTGTGTGTCGATCTCGACGGCACACTCATTTGGTCCGATCTGCTAGTCGAATCCGCGCTGGCGCTTGTCGCCAAACGCCCTGCCATGATTTTTGCCATGCTGGCCTGGCTCTTGCGTGGCAAGGCGCACCTGAAGCAGAAAATCGCCCAGCATATCGAATTGGATGTCGCCACGCTCCCGTACAACCAGGCGCTGATCGCCTGGCTGCGCACTCAGCAGGGGCAGCGTAAAATTTTGTTGTGCACGGCCTCTGACGAAGCCCTTGCGGCGCAAGTAGCGTCCCATGTGGCCGTATTCGACGATGTAATGGCAAGCGACGGGCGGCGAAATCTTTCCGGCAAGCACAAGGCTCAGGGCCTGGTATCGGTTTTTGGAGAACGCGGCTTCGATTACGCCGGAAACGCAGTCGTCGATCTAGCGGTATGGAAACACGCCAACGCAGCGATCGTAGTGGAGCGCGGCGAGGCGCTGTCTAAAGCGGCCGCGAAAACAAGCACCGTTGAACTGCGGTTTCAGGCGCCTAAGGCGAGCTTTCGGACCTGGGCAAAAGCCTTGCGCATTCATCAATGGATCAAGAACATCCTTGTATTCCTGCCACTCATCGCCTCTCATCGCGCCTTCGATGTGCCCGCGCTGCTGACGACGATGCTGGCATTCCTCTGCTTTGGCTTGTGTGCATCGAGCGTCTACATCACCAACGATCTGCTCGATTTGGCAGCCGATCGCCAGCACCATCGCAAGCGTTCTCGCCCATACGCTGCAGGCACATTGCCAATTATCTCTGGCCCCCTGCTAGCCATCATCCTCCTGGTGGCCAGCTTCGGACTGTCGCTGCTGGTTCATTACCATTTTGCGATAGTCCTGTTGGGCTACTACACGCTTACCACAGCGTATTCTTTCCAACTCAAGCGCATCATGATGCTCGACGTCGTGGTGCTCGCCACGCTCTACACAACCCGAATTCTCGCCGGCACCGCCGCAGTTCATCTTAAGCCTTCGTTCTGGTTGCTGGCTTTTTCCATGTTCTTCTTCCTCAGCCTGGCAATGGTAAAACGATTCGTCGAATTGCTGTCGCTCCAGGCCAGCGGCAAAGTCAAAGCCAGTGGAAGGGGCTACGACATTGAAGACATTCCACTAATACAATCACTAGGAGCATCGAGCGGCTATTTGGCAGTCCTGGTGCTTGCACTCTACGTGGACAGCACCGCAAGCACCCAGTTATACGCGCATCCACACTACCTTTGGATGTTGTGCCCGCTGCTGCTGTACTGGATCAGCAGAACATGGGCGATTGCTCATCGCGGCTTGATGCACGACGATCCTGTGGTCTTTGCAGTGATGGACCGTACCAGCCAGATACTGGGTGTCATAGCCGCCGTTATCGTTGCGCTGGCCATCTGATGAAGTCGGCTGGACGCTCCTGGGGCCGCTATCCGATAACGCACGAAACCGTGCTATCGATACGTGACCGGCATGCGCCACTCCCGCGCTGCGATCACCCCATGTTGCCGTTGGGAAATGCGCGAAGCTATGGCGATAGTTGCCTTAATGACGGTGGCACTCTGCTGTCGATGCGCGGACTCGACCATTTCATCTCGTTCGATCCGGCGACCGGCATACTTACCTGCGAAGCGGGAGTGCTATTTTCGGAAATCCTCGATCTCACCGTCCCCCAAGGTTGGTTTCTTCCTGTCACACCCGGCACGCGATTGGTCACCATCGGCGGAGCGATCGGCAACGATGTCCACGGCAAGAATCACCACCGCGCAGGCAGTTTTGGACATCATGTTCTCGAATTCGAGTTGGTGCGTAGCGATGGTTCACGGTTGACGTGCTCGAAGGAGCAGCACTCTGATTGGTTTGCCGCAACGATAGGAGGCTTAGGCCTGACCGGGGTCATCACCTGGGCTAGCATCCAACTGCGTCGTATTGCCGGGCCGTGGATGTCCACGGAAAGCCATCGATTCGACGACCTCAATGGTTTCTTTGCGTTGTCCCACAGCTCGGACCAAGACTATGAATATACGGTTTCCTGGATTGACTGCGTAGCGCGCGGCAAAGGGCTCGGCCGAGGGCTATTCAGTCGCGGCAATCATGCACCCGCCTACCCGGATCGGCGTCCCGCCGCGCCAACGCGTCGGCTCTCGATGCCTCTGACTCCTCCAGTATCCCTGGTAAACCCGGTCAGTCTTCGCGCCTTCAACCAGTTGTACTACCACCGGCAACGCAAGCGGTCGGTTCACGCCACCACGCACTACGCGCCGTTCTTTTATCCTCTGGATGGCATCGCTCATTGGAATCGTATGTATGGGCCACGAGGCTTCCTGCAGTATCAGTGCGTCGTTCCGCCGGACTCGGCCAGGGAAACGGTTGCCGAACTGATTAAGATAATTGCGTCGGAAGGCGGTGGATCATTCCTCGCCGTGCTCAAACAATTCGGCTATCTGCCGTCCCTTGGCATGCTCTCGTTTCCACGCGCGGGAACAACGCTTGCACTGGACTTTCCTAACACGGGCCAGGGTACCTTCGCATTGCTCAACCGCCTGGATGCCGTGGTCGATGCGGCGGGCGGCGCGGTCTATCCCGCAAAAGATGCTCGAATGTCAGGCGAACGCTTCCGTCGCTATTTCCCCCATTGGCAAACTTTCAGTCGTTTTATCGATCCTGCTCTGTCATCGAGTTTCTGGCGTAGGGTCATGGAGTAAACATGCAACGGGTATTGATCATCGGCGCAACTTCTGCGATTGCAGAGGCCACTGCTCGGCTTTATGCTAGCCGCGGCGCACGCCTGCATCTTGTCGCCCGCACCGCGGCGCGCCTGAATGTCACGATGGAGGACCTGCGTATCCGCGGCGCGGCCGACGTCAACAGCGGTTCAATGGATGTCAACGATATCGGCTCGCATGAGGCGGTATTGGAAGACGCGTGGACCAAGCTTGGCGGCGTAGATATCGTCTTGATTGCACATGGGACTTTGCCCGACCAGGCAACATGCGAGTCGTCCGTTGACGTTGCACTCACTGAATTTTCCACCAACGCCACCTCGACCATTGCCTTACTTACCTTGATTGCCAATCGCATGGCGGTGGCCGGACAGGGGTGCATCGCTGTGATCTCCTCGGTAGCAGGCGATCGCGGACGAGCCAGCAATTACTTGTATGGCTCTGCGAAGGCAGCAGTCAGTGCATTTCTAAGCGGACTGCGACAGCGGCTGAACAAGCACGGTGTCGATGTAGTAACCGTCAAACCGGGCTTCGTTGATACTCCCATGACAAGCCAATTCAAGAAAGGCTTCTTGTGGGCCAAACCCGAGGACGTCGCGAACGGAATCGTCCGGGCCATCGACAAAGGCAAGCCGGTGGCCTATCTACCTTGGTTCTGGCTTCCCATCATGACGATCATTCGCTCGATTCCCGAATTTGTCTTCAAACGAATCCAACTCTGAACATGCCCGCCAAGCAAGCAAAAATCGTATTGACCGGAGCTGCCGGACTCGTCGGGCAAAACCTTGTTGTCGAGCTCAAGAACCAAGGTTTTACGCAGATCGTAGCCATCGACAAGCATGCGTACAACCTGGGCATTCTGCGCGAGCTCCATCCCGATGTAGTTACCATTGAGGCAGACGTGGCCGATCGCGGGGCATGGGAAGATGCCTTCGCTGGTGCCGCGTGCGTCGTCCAGCTCCACGCACAGATCACCAGCAAGCATACGGAAGAATTCGTCCGCAACAACGTCGAAGCTACGAAAGTCGTCCTCAATGCTATCAAGCGGCATCAAGTGCCCTACCTCGTACACATTAGCTCGTCGGTGGTCATATCCGTCGCCGACGATGACTACACTAATACGAAGAAAGTGCAAGAACAGCTCGTGGTTGAATCAGGCATCCGCCATTGCGTACTGCGCCCCACCTTGATGTTCGGCTGGTTTGATCCGAAACACTTCGGCTGGCTTTCGCGCTTCATGGCAAGAACACCTGTATTTCCCATCCCGGGTGACGGTCGCTACATGCGCCAGCCCCTTTACGAGCGAGACTTCTGCCGTTGCATCGTCGATTGCATACTGCGGGAGCGAAACGGTGAGATCTATGATGTCGTTGGCGACACCCGGATCGATTATGTCGATATCATCCATACGATAAAAAGAGCTAAAAATCTTCGCACCTGGATTCTCCACATACCTTATGGTCTGTTCGCTTTCCTACTGCGTGTGTACGCTCTTTTTAGTGGAAAGCCACCTTTTACTGCCGACCAGTTGAAGGCACTCACCGCTGGAGACGAGTTCCATGGCGTGGATACCAAAGCCATCTTCGGGATCGAACAGACACCTTTTCCGCAAGCCGTTAGCGAAAGCTACTGCGATCCCACGTACAGCTCATACGTGCTGAAGCGCTGACCATCCGCCCTATCGCCTAAAGGAAACACTCATGAAATATTGCGTACTCGGCGCCGGACCGATGGGCTTGATGGTAGCCATGGAGCTTTTGAAGCATGGCCACGAGGTTGACATCTTCGAGCGCGACGATCGTATTGGCGGCATGTCTGCCAGCTTTGACTTCGGCGGGCTGGAGATAGAGCGCTATTATCATTTCATTTGCAAGACGGACTATCCGCTGTTCGAACTCCTAGATGAACTCGACCTATCCGGCAAACTCCGCTGGACCGATACCAAAATGGGATTTTTCTACAACGGAAAGCTCTACAAATGGGGCACACCCACAGCCCTTCTGGCCTTCGACGGCCTGGATCTAGTCAGCAAAATCCGCTATGGGCTACATGCCATGTATGCCAAAGGTGTGAAGGACTGGCGCCCCTTTGACAAGATCAAAGCGACATCCTGGATAAAAAAGTGGATCGGTGAACGCGCTTACCATGTGCTATGGCGAAGTCTGTTCGAACTGAAACTGTTTGAACATACCGATGAGATATCCGCTGCCTGGATCGGAACGCGCATCAAGCGCGTCGCGCTTTCACGACGCAGCCTCACGCAGGAAACCATGGGTTATCTCGAGGGTGGCTCCAATGTGCTACTCGAAAAAATGGAGCACTATATAAAATCGCGGCAAGGCCGGATTCATCTGAAATCTGGCGTTGAGGAAGTAACCATTCGCGACAATCGCATCGAAAGCGTCATCGTAAACGGGGTGGCTAACACCAGCTATGACGGCGTCATTTCCACCATCCCACTGCCCTACATTCCACGCATAGCACCGAACCTGCCCCCGTCTTTCATCGAAAAGATCCAGAACATCAAGAATATTCCTGTCGCCTGCGTCATCTTGAAGCTCAAGCACAAGCTCAGCGAGAATTTCTGGATGAACATCAACGATGCATCCATCGAAATTCCTGGACTTATCGAATACTCCAACCTTAATCCCAGCGACACGGCCGTGGTCTATGCGCCTTTCTACATGCCGAAGACGCATCCCAAGTGGCAACAAAGCAACGACCAGTTGATAAGGGAAGTTCTCTATTACCTTCCACGAATCAATCCGGCTTTTTCACAGGACTGGGTGATCGACACCTATTGTCACCGCTACGAATACGCACAGACGATTTGTCCCACTGGCTTTTACGACATGCTCCCGGCTATGAAGACGCCCGTGCAGGGCTTTTATATGGCCGATACCGGTTACTACTACCCTGAAGATCGTTCCATCAACGAAAGTATTCACGTCGCCAAGGCCTTGGCGAAGGCTGCGCTTGGCTGATGTCGACAATCGTCATGAAGCAACCCCGGCGTCAATTTCTGCTATTTGTCTTTGTCGGCGGTACGGCTGCCGGCGTCAATTTCTTATCGCGGATCGGCTTCAATATATGGCTGAGCTACACGACTTCCATCGTGCTTGCTTACCTCGTGGGTATGGTGACCGCCTTCTTGCTCAACCGGGCACTGGTTTTCCGTGATACAACGAACGCGATCCATCATCAGATCTTCTGGTTTGTTGTCATCAACATGGCCGCAGTAGCACAGACGCTACTCGTCAGTCTCGCACTAGCAGACTATATATTCCCGTCGTGCGGCTTTCATTGGCACGTAAAAGAAGTTTCCCACGCCGCTGGCATCGTGGCGCCCGTACTGACCAGCTTCGTCGGGCACAAGAAGCTCACCTTCAGAACCTGATGCCTCATCAGCCTGTTTCACCGATACGATGGCAATGAACAACGGCAATGAACGACGCTAACCAGTTGGAAAATTGTAGTGACCCAAACGGCCTGCAGATGCAGATAAGCCGACCTGTCTCGTTTTTGTTCCTTGTACTCGTATCCGCAGCGGTGCTTGCGTGGCGGGCGCCTGAACTTCTACTCAAGCCACAATTCTGGGCCGAGGATGGCGCCATCTTCTTCGCCCAACAATATGGAGACTGGTGGCCTCACCTGTTCGCACCATACTGGGGCTACCTACACTTTCTGCCACGCCTCGTCTCCTGGGTCGCCATGCCCCTGGGGCTACGCCATCAACCGTTTTACTACGGTCTGTTCGGGCTCATCATCGACGCGCTGGCAGTCGCCTATGTCACGCGAAAGTCTGGGGTATTTTTCCTTCCCATCGTCGTTTGGCTTTCTCTCGTGTTGGCGCCAAACGACGGCCTCTATACCGGCTATATCCAGAACATCCAATGGTTTACTCAATTTGCGCTCGTCGCGCTCTGCTTGCTGCCGCGCTCGGCGCATGCACCCGCAACGAAAGGTCGCCGCGGGATGGAGTGCATGGTCGTCGCCGCATGCGGCCTAACCGGACCTTTCGGCGTATTGGTCGCAGGCCTGGCGGGTGCCATCTATGTACTGGCAAAGCTGCCTGCTGGCCTGTACGGCATGCGTGATACCGCCGCCGCTTACTGGCAAACGCTCGCCAAAGAGCGCATCGTTGTGCTCATCCTTTGCTCAATAATGCAACTTGCCACAACCATTGCATCGCCCATCAAGGATCAGCTCGACCCACCCCGTTTAGGTTTTATCTGGAAAGTTTTCGGACTGTGGTCACAAGATCACTTTTTCGGCGCCAGCTTTCTACCGGCGGGCCTGTTTGTTCCTGTCATTCTGGTGCTTGCCTTTGTTTTTTTTAACGCACGCGCCATCCCAGCCAATAAGCGACTGCTGTGCATGCTTCTATTGGGCATGGCCATCGCGGAGCTGCTGCTTGGCGCGCTCAAGCAGGGCGCCATAGAGGCCGGAATGATGGGAGGCGACCGTTACTATTTAATTGGCAAGACCTGCGCATGGTGGATCGTTCCGTCCATCGTCGCATTGTTTGTGCGAGATCCGAGGGCGCCGGTAGCGATGACCATAGGCGCCATGTTCGCTATCGCAGTCATGAACCCTGCTTGGATGCGAAGGGCTCCGCTACCCGATATGAACTGGAAAGCTCAGGCGGATGCATTGGACGCCGGGCAAAGTGTCGAACTCCGAATCAACCCTTCGTGGTGGGACAAACGACTTACCCTTCCGGCCAGCAGTCATCCTACCCGGCCAACCAGTTCCCCATGATGGCCCGGCTGGACGCTACGATGACATGTAGCGTCCAGACACACTCTTCTTACCGTTGATACTCGCCGGTGTCGATCCAGCGGCACAGCAGCTTGACCCCCTCTTCCACCATGACAGCCGGCGCCCACCGCAGCGCAGCGCGCGTGTCATCAATTGTGCACGACGCGTGACGCACGTCGCCATGCCTGAAAGCACCCGTGACATGGGGCGCAGGCGCGTTGTAATACGCCGCGATGATCTCGCCGAGTCGCGCGATACTTGTCGCCTCGCCGGAACCGACGTCATACGGTGCGTCGTTTGCCTTTCCGTGCAGCATTGCCTCAAAGATCGCCTTCGCCACATCCTCGATAAACACGAAATCACGCAGGATGTCGCCATCCTCGTAAATGGGAATGCTCTTACCTTCCTTTGCAAGCCGTGCAAACAACGAAACGATGCCGGTGTAGGGATTGATCAGCGACTGCCCCGGGCCATAGACATTTTGAAGGCGAAGAACGATGGGCGTAACGCCCATGGAAAGGCACCAAGCCTTGAGCACCTGTTCCTGTGCCAGCTTGGTGGCGCCGTATATGCTCGTGGGACGCGGCTCGGTCGTGCCCGAGTTGAAGGGTGTGGATGTCAAACCCGGGAAGTCCCATTCGCCACGCTCCAGCTGTTCACGAGTGCGCTGTCCCGGATAGGTTCCAGCGCCGGCATGATCCAACCAGCGCCCTTCGCCGTAAACCGCGCGACTTGAGGTCAGGACGATTCGTTGCGGAAGCGACTCGTGTCGGACCAGGGCATCGAGCATCTGCGTGGTACCAACAACATTCACGCTTGCGTGGCGGCTTCCTTCGGTCAGCGATTGACCTGTTCCGGTTTCCGCAGCCAGGTGGATGACCAGATCGGGATGGAAATCTTTCAATAGATCATCCCACGCCGCCACATCAGTAACGTCGCCAAGCACAAACTTTACCCGCTTATCCAACATATCCGGACGGCTTTTGTTCGGATGCACCTGCGGGTGCAAGTTGTCCATGGCGACCACTTCAGCGAAGTGATCGGCCAGGTAGCTGGATATGGCGCATCCGATGAAGCCCGCACCACCTGTTACCAGACATTTTTTTTCCGCCATCGGAAACAACTCCCGTTCTAGATCAAACAGTTATCAATGTAATTTCTTGAGCATTATATCATTGAGTCGTACCGACGCAGAGCCTTCGCCACGAACCACGGTTACCCGCGATCCGGCGACTCCGGCAGGTAACTTGAAAAAGAGTTCATTGTTGCCTGCAACATATTGCTCTGCCTCAAGCTGAAGCTTATTGTCGGCGTAAAACTGCAACTGCAATTGCCCAGACCAGCTCGCATCGAGATCGATGCGCAACACCAGGCTTTCCTTATCTTCCGGCGACCAATAAAGCGACGCGGCAGTATTGAGATCAGGGCTACCCTCTAGACGAACAACGCCGCTGCCCGAACCATCATTAGTCCAGGCCCCTACCGAGGAAGCGAGGTCGAAGTCGTTGGCTGCCTGCCAGAATTGCACCTCATCGCTTCTCGGCACGTGATCGAAATAGCGCTCCGTCATGACATACATCAGCAGGTTTGGTCTATAACTGTCGACCAGACTCGGCAAGTTGGGCGCTAACGCGGGCACGTTGATGTGATGGTCGACCTGCTTTGTCTCATGGAACGCCGCCTGCAGATACAGTGATAGCGAGTCACCCATCGAGTCGCGCATAATGAGAGCCCGAATGTTGTTCTTGACCGCGGGCGCGACTGTCTCTCTCGGCAAATCCAACAAGCCAGTGCGAGTCAAGCCAGGAAACGAAGTGACGTGGCCATTGGCATCTGTCCCCTGGAAGTCAGGAAACGGCTGCGTGAAATTAGGAATTGTCCAACGATTACTTACAGGCAGGCTGAGCAATCCCGCGAACTCGCTACCGTAATCGGTCTGAGAAACGCCGTTGTAGGGTGGGATGTACAAACCCTGCAAATTTGTCGCGAGACTACCCAGTTCAGGCACGAGGGCCCGCCACGCCACGAAAGCACCGAAGTCCGTCCAGTGGCTATTGAGCGGTGAGTACGTATCTGCCTCTTTTCGTGCCGCCCTCAGCGTTGGCCTAAGATCTACCATGTGCAGATCACCCTTGATGGCGAGCTCGCCGTCGAAGGCATGTTCGCCTATCTCACGCTGGCTCCACGCAGGCAATTTCTCTGGATAAATCGACCATTTGGCGGGTGCAACCACAAACAACATGGGTATCTGGCGACGCGCCAGCCATGCCTGCTGCAATGACAACACCGAATGCCATCGTTCGAGTTCGTCTATAGAAAATTTTCGGCGACCCAATGCCTGAGAAAAGTTGTGATCAAAACCATCACCCAGGAATATCCAATGGTCCGTACCCACTACACCTACATCGCGCGAGCTTGTCGTACCCAGCGCAAACAGCAGGCTCGTATAGCCTTCGACAGCTTTGTTCCAAAGTGGCGTGCTTCTACGCAAAACGTCGCGCTGTCCGTTCCACGATGATGGATTTTCCACGACTGAGCGTACCACCGCCTTCAAGTGAGGCGAACGCAGTACCGCCAGGAATGGCACGCACAGCGCGATCAAAAATAAGCCATTGATCAACTTCTTGAATTGAGCATTATTTTTCATGACTCAAAACCGGAAGTAGAGGAAAGGGCTATAGGCACCAGAAAGCACTTTCATGCTAGCAAGTACAAACAAAGCCGACAGCAGGACAAATCCGCTAGGCAATCGCCATGACTCTGGCATCGCTGCGCCAAGTCGGGGATAAACGGGAAAGCTCAACACGGCAGCCAACACAAAGGCCAACACCAGCATGCCGTCCCAGAACTCCGCGAATGGATAGCCCGGCGCGCCACTACGCAGACCAAGCATGACGGCAACCATGTGAAAAGCCTGGTGGAATGATTCAGCCCGAAATAGAACCCAACCAAAGATCACCACCGCTAGTGTATAGATGCGACGCAATAGCAACGGAATACCTAACGATTCAAATTTTAAATATCGCTCGGCGACCATGAAAAAGCCATGCCACAATCCCCAGGCAACAAACGTCCACGATGCTCCGTGCCACAAACCGGTCAGCACAAAAACGATAAACAAGTTGAAGTAGGTTCGCGCTGGCCCTACCCGATTGCCACCGAGCGATACGTAAACGTAATCGCGAAACCATCCCGACAGAGTCATATGCCAGCGCCGCCAGAAATCCCTGAGCGAGGTGGCGTTGTAGGGATAGTTGAAATTTTCCGGAAAATGGAAACCCATCATTAGCCCCAGCCCTATGGCCATATCCGAATAAGCAGAAAAATCAAAATAAATCTGCATGGTGTAGCTCAGGGCGCCCAGCCATGCCGTACCGACATTGAGATCCCCGGGCGCTAGCCTAAATATCTCATCCGCCGTCATAGCAAAGGTATCGGCAAGCAGCACCTTTTTTGCAAAACCGATGACGAATCGGTGAATACCTGCAAACACCATGTCATGGCTAATGGTGCGGCCCGGAAGATCCGCCGCGACGTCTTTGTATCGGACGATAGGGCCCGCGATGAGCTGCGGAAACAATGACTTGAACGTGCCGAAGATCAACAGGCTACGTGTCGCCTTGACATCACCCCGATACACATCGACGAGATAACTGATGCCCTGGAACACAAAAAAACTGATCCCCAGCGGCAACGCTGCCTTGATGATGTGCACGCTTTCAGGATGTCCCAGAAGCGCCGCAAAATTTTTCGCATTTTCGGTAAGAAAACCCACATATTTGAAATATGCAAGCACTGACAGATTGAACACCACACCAACGATCAGCATTGCGCGTGCGCGGGCTGAAGTCACCGTAGGTGTGCGCTCCTTGAGACCGCCAATCAGATAGCCGCACAGGTAATTGCCCAGAATAGCTCCGAGCAGAACCCAGGTTCCCGCCTTGTCCCCGATCCAATAGAAAAAGAGGCTAGCCGCCAGTATTAAATGGTTCCGGAAGCGGCTATCGATCACCTTATACAAGATCAAAAAAGCCGGCAGGAACGCAAAGATAAATAAATAAGAGCTAAAAACCATTCGCGACCGCCCCATGGGATGGGTTGAGACAGGGCTGGGCCACCCCGAAGGCAGGCCGCCCCACATGGCCATATGCCGTTTGGTTGTCGGCCGACTGCGCCGCCATGATCCCCTTGATGGGCATCAGCGAACCTGCCTTTTAACGACCTTTCGATACATGGGCCGCAGCACGCCGGCAACTCGTGGAAAGCGGTAGACAAAAGAGCGTCGCAATGCGGTCATCAATGCTCGAAACGCGAGTTTGACTCCTCCGCTCGCTTCAAGCGTAAAAGACTGATGAAGGTCTTTGGCCTGCTCCAGCCACCCAGCAGCATCCGACCAGGGGTCCTTTTGGGATACACGCGCCAGATTACTGATCACCGCCTTGGCCCGCTCGATCCAGAAAATCTGATCGAAGATATTACCGTTAGGCAATTGGGACGCAAGACGCTGAAGCTTGTATTCCAGCTTGGTGTAGTTGATGGCGGCCCAGCGGCGATTCATGACACAACGTAGGTGATAGCCATCACTCATTGCGGCATATCCCATCAGGCGCTCGAGCACATGGGCAAGGCTACCGTCGACATGGTTGGGCTCAGGCCCAAAATCACTCCACTCGAATTGATGGCCTGCCAACTTACGTAGCGCCTCGGGCCTGAACCAAAACATCGTGCCATAGGGGGCCATGGGAGTCGCATCGTCGAAAGCCGTCTCGATGCCGAGCTTCTTCGCCCAAGCCGCCGCTGGCTCCCGATTGGCAAACCAGGCGTGGCCCAAGGTTGGATATGCAATCTGTACCACAGGCGGCATCACCATGCCCAGGGTCGGATTTTTCTGGAACAGTTCGATGACGTTCTGAACGTATCCAGGCGTATAAAGCAGGTTGTCAAACATGTGCTGCTTAAACAGCATGGCCATGTTGTAGCCGTTCTGCGGCGACTTCTTTGAATGAATACGGCACGCGTAATCATAACGTCCCGAAAGAAGTACATCGCGCAAGGAAATAAACAGCGACCCCATGTCGCGGCCACGATTTTGTTCCATGACGCGCACATCCACCTTGTTTAAGGCATACGCGGTCAATGCTGCCTCGATATTGGTTTTCTTTTCCTCGGTATGCGTCGTGACGTAAAGATCAATCGGATAGGGGATATTCGATACGTACTCCATGATCTCGTCGACCATGTCGTCGTAATACAGATGGGCGAGTACGGCGATGCGAGGTAGCGTCGTCGCGTGCGCATCCAACGCGGTTTCCGGTAAAATTTCCAGCAAATCCAGGTTGGTATGGATTGTACGAGGGTGCGCAGTCCGAACGATGTTCTTCCATATCAAGTCGGGATCGTAATTACCTTCCCGCTCAACCATCTCCATGGCATCCCGAAGAATGATCGCGTTCTGCTCAAGAAAAAGTGGATCGTGGAAGAACAACCGCCGCTTGAATATAGGGCACCGGTTGCGCAGCATCATTTCGATACTTTGGAATGCCGAATACTCGGTCGGATAATCCTCGACGGGAAAAGTGACTTCGTAACGGAAGCCCTTCTTACTGAAATAGTCGGTGAACTTGGATTCGTGCTGAAGAATCGAGTCCACATAGGATGTGATCGGCGGCATCTTCGCCCAGTAATTCCTGAACTCCTTGGACATGAACATGCTACGCCGCACCGAAATCCAGTGGGAATTCAGATGAAGCGGCAATGTTCCCTCCCGAGTGAACGGGTTGGGTGTCATGGCCTTATGCGCAGTGATGCCCCAAAAATCACAATCCTTCGCATCCATCGCCGCAAACGTCTCGGAGAACGGATAAATTGGTCCGAAGAATGTGTAGTTCATCAGAATCAGTTCATCGTACTCCTCCAACCGCTTTTCGCCGAAGGTTTCCATTGCCTCCTTGTATCCCCAAACGTCAAAACCGACGTTCTCGCGAACATGGACGATGTCCGCCACACCTTCGAGGCGACGGCGCGCCTCTTCATCCAATGGAGAGTTGGAAACGACGAAGATCGTATCGACATGTTCCCGCAGCTTGGAAAGCTTGTAGGGGATATAGTCGTCGACGACACCCTGTTCGTCGAAAAAGAGATAGAAAAGTACGCGTTTCACAAGCAGTCCTGATTTAGATATGTAACCGGTCACGATAATTGCGATTCAGAACGACCTTACGGGCTCATGATCGATTTCTTCGCGACAACAGCTTCTTGAACAACCAACGCCTATCAGCAAGGTTGGCGACCAACTCCGTCAATACCCGCTCAATGCCGATACGTTTTTCGGTCATGGCAGCCAGCTCCGCTGAGAGGCGGTGCGCCAATGCCGATTGCTCATCCCGCTCCGCCTGACAGGAGACCAATTCGGCCTCACTCGATATCAGTGCAGCATCTCGGGCTTGAATATGGAGAGCCTGTTCCTCCATGACTTGCCTCGTCTGCTGGAGCTCCGCCTCGCGTTGCAGCAAATCGAGGCGTGCCGCATACAACTCTTCGCTCCTTGAGGCGACCAATGCCTGTTGCTCGGATAGCTCTTCTTGCAACTGCTTGATCTGCGCGGTCTGCTGCATGGCACCGAGCCTCGCCTGATAAAGCTCTTCACCATTTTCGGAAAGCTTGCGTTCGGCCTCGGCTCGGGAACGCTCGCCCACATCAAGCTCCCGGATGAGCCGTGCGATCCATTGCTCGAAACCGGCGCCTAAGGTGTCCATGGCGTCGTCGTAGCATTTACGTAACTGCGCAATTCGTTCAAATCGCGAAGTCGGGCCAGGTACGCAGCAGGCCATATACAACCGATGCGCCAAATTCGTCGGTATATCGCTTTCCTGGAAAGGCGCTAGATGATGGCGTTGACTTGTACTGAGAAACGACGCGATCTCTGGCCAAGCGTCAGATCGCTCGCGTGGCCAGGCGATGCCAAGCCCGGTTTCGATCGCACCGACAGTGCCCTCCCAATCGGCAAGCAGTTCGTCATAGGTCACCAGGCAGCGAGGCATGCCTCGCGTATCGCGCTCGGTATCCAGCAGATAGGTGGTCCAGAGCAGGTCTCCGTAGGCGGCATCCTTTGGAATACGATAATGGACTCCAACCATCTTCTGGAGCGATGCGACAACCTCATCAGGATGTCGCGCGACAACAACCGCCATCGGCTCTACATTCAAGTCAAGCAAGACACGCCGCCAGAGGGGGACAAGGCGGCACATGCGAGGGTCTTTTACCACCCACAGGCTGCTCGCGGCGAAATCTCGCAACAAGATTGGGGTGAGCGCCTCGGCAGCGCGAGCAGCGGCCTCTGACTGCATCCAGCCGACCGGCAGAGGACTCACATCTTGCCAGTTATGCCCAAGCTCAGCAAAAAGCTGCTCGTGGATCTGGTAGACCTCGACACTTTCCCAGAAGCCCTTTTCGTTCCCCGCGCCCGCATCCATCAGCTTGGCGCTGATGTCAGCACCGAGCAGATTCAACGTCCGCGTCAGCGCCGAGGTGCCACTTCGATGCATGCCAAGCACCAACAGGCAGCGCGATGGATGAGCCGATGACTGCATCATCGGTTCGGTGACACTCTCTTGCGCTTCCATCTCAGCTCACCCCGCCCGATCGTATTGCGATGGTGGATTTGGTCGAAAAATCGACCATCCCGGTCATGACCATTTCCGACTCTGGCAACACCCGGAACATCGCGACATCAAGGTAACGATCCAGGAAGTGTTCCTGTCCCTCCACGAAACCCATGACACCTGCGTTAAGAAAATAAACGCCTGGAGCCAGTGCGCAGCGGAAACTGAAACTCACATCGACCACACCACCTTCGGGATACTCATCTCGGGCCTCGCTCGCCCCCTGGCTGACGCCGCCGCCTAGCTCGACACCGGCGGTGGTTTTGATCATCATGCCAAAGCGCACACGCGATGCCGCCGTATCGAACCGCACCCGGTACACATAATCGTATCTGGCGTTGCGTTTGAGCACATTCACACGCCGACCGTCTTCTGCCTCAATGCGCACGTCTTCGATATGCGCACCGCGATGGCTATACCTGACCGTACTCCTGGGCACCATGCCTTCGTCCAGGTAGTCTTCACCTGGTATTAGCAGCGAATTCCCCCGTTGAGCCGATTCGACATCCGGATGCTCGCGCGAACTCTCCAAAGCGAGAATCTCCGCAAGGGCCTCATTCTTGATGGATTGTCGTACGCTGTCAGCTCTTTCGATCGGTGCATACAGAAGCTTGTGATAGCGAGATACCGCAAACTTGGGCTTGCCAATGGCCAGCAACTCACCGCGATCAAGCAGTACCGCGCGATCGCACAGCTCAACGACGGTACTGGCAGAGTGCGACACGAAGAGTATTGTCGCGCCGGCTTCCTTCATTTGCTGGATGCGCGCAAAGCATTTTCGCTGAAACGCCTCATCACCCACCGAGAGCGCTTCATCCACCACCAGTACATCAGGAGTAACATTGATGGCGACCGCGAACGCCAGTCTGATGTACATACCGCTGGAGTAACTTTTCACGGGCTGATCAATGAACTGGCCGATATCCGCAAACGCCAGGATGCTGTCCAGCCGCTCGTCGATCTCCCGTTGTGTGAGACCTAGCACCGTGGCGTTGAGATAGACGTTTTCAAGTCCCGTGAATTCTGGATTAAAGCCCGCGCCTAACTCGAGCAGCGCCGCCACCCGGCCATGAACCGACACGTTGCCAGCGCTCGGCGCAAGCGTACCGCAGATAATCTGCAACAGCGTGGATTTACCTGAACCATTGCGACCAATAATGCCAAGCGTTTCACCGCGCTCTATGTCGAACGACACATCGCGCAATGCGGTGAACGTCTTGAACCAGTGCGACTTCGCCGAAGGCGGCGAAATCATCTGCATTAACCGATGATGTGGTTTCGCGTAAATGGGGAACGCCTTACTGACATTCACGACAGAAATGGCAGTATTAGATGACATCACCGAACCCTTTACGCGTCGTCGAAAACCAGGCGTAACCGATGTAACTGAAAATAATACCGCCAAGCATGTAGGTACCTAGCCCCTGCCAATCAGGTATCTGTCCCCAGAGAGCCACATCGCGCACCTGATCGATAATGAAAGTCAACGGATTCCATTGAAAGATCCAGCGATACTTCTCCGCTACCGAGGTGACGGGAACAATGGCTGAGGAGGTAAACAAAAGCGCTGTCGCAAGCACCCCGGTAATCTGACCGATATCGCGGAAGTACACACCTATCGCGGATAGCAACCATCCCAATCCCAATACAGTCACGACGAACGGCAGAACAACCAGGGGCAAAAGGATGATCGTCCATGAGAACGCATGATCGATGACCAGCCTAAGGACAATAAACACAACAATGTTCATCGCCATGTGAAACAAGGCCGAAAAAATCATCGGCCATGGCAACACCTCTAGCGGAAACACCACTCGTTTCACATAGCTGGGATTGCCTACAACCAGTTGTGGCGAACGCGACAAGCACTCCGCAAAAAAGCCATGGACGATCAATCCAATGAACAAAATGATTGCGTAGCTGCTCTGCTCAGAGCCCTCCGGCTTTGGCCAACGACTGTTGAGTACATTGCCGAAAGCGAAGGTATATACGCCCAACATCAGAAAGGGACTGATTAACGACCAAAGCAAGCCAAAACTGGCGCCTCGATAGCGTCCCAGCACATCGCGCTTGCTCAGTTCGGTGACGAGCGATCGATGACGCAGAAGAGATGAAATCGGGGCGCGCAAAAATCCTAGAATGCCGATCTGGCGGCGGATATCGACAACTCCAGTCATCCAAGAGCCTCGGCGAGTTCGGCGCGCAAGTCCGCAACGTCTTCCACGCCCACGGACAGACGAATCAAACCTTCACTGATCCCCAACCTCTTACGCGTGGCCGCCGGTACCGAGGCATGGGTCATGATGC
>NZ_DASVMI010000087.1:0-9253 GCF_036384435.1 Dyella sp.
CATTCATCACCGTGGCCAGCATGCCCATGTGGTCGCCGGTCACGCGATCCATGCCGGCCGCGGCCAGGCCGGCGCCGCGGAAAATATTGCCGCCACCGATCACCACGCCGATTTGCACGCCGGCTCTCTGGATCTCGATGATTTCCTCGGCAAGGCGGCCGATCACTTTCGGATCGATGCCGTAGTCGGCATCGCCCATCAAGGCTTCACCGGAGAGTTTGAGCAGGATGCGGCGGTACTTAAGCTGTTCGCTCATGGGATCTCCGAATTGTGTGGGGCAAAACGCGCGTATTGTAATGGAGCGGTGGTAAGGCGGCGAGCGTTTGTTTTTCGTCTTTCAGCTTGTGGTTGCGTGGGGCGGGGGGTGAGGGGCGAGTCGCGAGGGCGCGAAGACTGATCCTTGGAGCAGCGCTGCCCTTGCCTATGACCTGTCATCGCATGGCGCAATGCCGCGTGCGCCTGCGCCCTTCACGGGTCCCTTGCCCCTTCCGCGCTGCGGTATGCCTCGTGCCACAAGAAAACGCAGGTAAAGAAAAAGCCGCGGAGTCCGCGGCTTTTCCACGATCAGCAGTTGGCGCGACGTCCTTAGACCTGCATCGCCTTCTGCACTTCGGCCAGGTAGTCTTCCTGGATCTTCTCGATGCCTTCGCCAACGGCCAGACGAGCGACGGAGACCACTTCGGCGCCTTCTTTCTTCAGGGCGTCGCCGACGGTCACGTTGGTGTCCAGCACATAAGGCTGGCCGACCAGGGTCACGTCCGACACGATCTTGTTGATCTTGCCGGCGATGATCTTTTCGAGAATGTCGGCAGGCTTGTTCTTTTCCTTGTCCGACATCGCAGCCAATGCGATTTCTTTTTCCTTTTCCACGAAATCAGCCGGAATGTCCTCGGCCTTCACGTAGGGCGGGTTCATGGCGGCAACGTGCATGGCAATACCCTTGGCCAGCTCTTCCGAACCGCCCTTGAGCGCCACGATCACGCCGATCTTGCCACCGTGCGAGTAGGTGGCCAGCGGGCCGTCGTGCTCGACGCGCGCCACGCGACGCACGTCGATTTTCTCGCCAATCGTGACGACCTGAGCCTTGGCGGCCTCTTCGACGGTGCCGCCGTCCACATGCGCAGCAGCCTTCAGGGCTTCGAGCGTGGCGGCATTGGCCTTCAGCGCGTCCTGCGCGACCTTGTTGGTGAACTCCACGAAGTTCGGCGCCTTGGCGACGAAGTCGGTTTCGCTGTTCACTTCCACCAGCACGGCCTGGTGACCGGACTGGGCGGTCGCGATACGGCCTTCGGCGGCCACGCGATCAGCCTTCTTGTCGGCCTTGGCCATGCCGTTCTTGCGCAGCCACTCAATGGCCGCCTCGATGTCGCCGTTGTTCTCGGTCAGCGCCTTCTTGCATTCCATCATGCCGGCGCCGGAGCGCTCGCGCAGTTCCTTGACCAGTTGGGCGGAAATATTGCTCATCGGTATTCCTCGGATGCTTGAATGCGCCCCGGCCGGTCTGGCCGGGGCGGTTTTAAGACTTACTCGCCGTCGGACTCATCGCCACTACGACGACCGCCGCGACCACCGTCACGGCCGCCATCGCGACGCGGTGCGCCCGAACCCTTGCGGGCCGGACCACGGTTGTCGCGGTCGCGGCGCGGAGCCTGGGCCTTGCGCTCGTCCTTGGCGACCGGGTTGCCTTCTTCGTCCAGTTCGACGAATTCGTTGGCATCGCCCTGGGCGGCGGCCGGAGCCGCGGCCTTGCCTTCCAGGATCGAGTCGGCGGCAGCGCGGGCGTACAGCTGGATCGCGCGGATGGCATCGTCGTTGCCCGGGATGGCGTAATCGACCAGTTCCGGGTTGTAGTTGGTGTCGACCACCGCGATGACCGGGATGCCGAGCTTCTTGGCTTCCTGGACGGCGATGTCTTCGTGGCCGATATCAATGATGAACAGCGCGTCGGGCAGGCGGTTCATGTCCTTGATGCCGCCCAGCGAGTTTTCCAGCTTCTCGCGCTCGCGACGACGGGCCAGCACTTCGTGCTTGACCAGGCGGTCGAAGCTGCCATCGGTCTCGGCTGCTTCCAGTTCCTTCAGGCGGGCAACCGACTGCTTGACGGTGCGGAAGTTGGTCAGCATGCCGCCGAGCCAGCGAGCCGTCACGAAGGGCATGCCGGCGCGGGTGGCTTCTTCGGCCAGCGCTTCGCGCGCCGAACGCTTGGTGCCGACGAACAGCACGGTGCCGCGCTTCTGCGCAACGCCCGACAGGAAGTTCATCGCATCAATGAAGAGGGGGAGGGTCTTTTCCAGATTGATGATGTGGATCTTGCCGCGGGCGCCAAAGATGTATGGGGCCATCTTCGGATTCCAGTAACGGGTCTGGTGACCGAAATGGACGCCGGCTTCGAGCATCTGGCGCATGGTGACTTGAGCCATGGGTGTAACTCCAAATTTTATGGACCGATCAGGGTCCGGGGGTTGGGACCTCCACATATCCCCGACTTCGACCGTCCGGCTCCCTTTAAAAATGGGATAACTGGAACGGCACCCCGAAGGCGGTGTCGATACGTGTGTGGCGTTTTATTTGTCCATTCAAGGACTTAAGGGAATGGCCGTAAGCCGGCTACAATCCCAGATGTCTTGCGACGCCGGCTTCCGCTTTCAGTGACGTGGAAGGATCGGATCAGCAAAACTCCGAAATTGTAGCCGGTCAGCCGGTATAGCGGCAAGTCACTGGAATTCCAGGCGCTTGCCGCCATGTGAGTGGAATCATGGCAGTTACCCTGAAAACTCCCCAGGACATCGAGGCGATGCGCGTGGCCGGCCAACTGGCCGCCGAAGTGCTTGCCATGCTCAAGGAACACGTCAAGCCCGGTGTAACCACCGAGGACCTTGACCGCCTGGCTTATGAGCACATCGTCAACGTTCAAAAGGCCATTCCGGCCAATGTGGGTTACAACGGCTTTCCCAAGACGCTGTGTACCTCGGTCAACCACGTGATCTGCCACGGCATTCCCACGTCCACGAAAGTCCTCAAGGATGGCGACATCATCAATCTCGATGTCACGGTCATCAAGGATGGCTGGCATGGTGACACCAGTCGCATGTATTTCGTCGGTACCCCTTCGGTACTGGCCAGGCGCCTGGTCGAAACCACCCATGAGGCCATGATGCGCGGCATCGAGGCCGTTCGCCCTGGCGCCACCCTGGGTGACATTGGCGCGGCGATCCAGAAGCACG
Organism: Dyella sp.; assembly: GCF_036384435.1. Lineage (GTDB taxonomy): Bacteria > Pseudomonadota > Gammaproteobacteria > Xanthomonadales > Rhodanobacteraceae > GSA-30. The sequence continues at coordinate 3,225 of NZ_DASVMI010000087.1, forward strand.
CCGAAGCGGCGGGGTTCTCGGTGGTGCGTGAGTATTGCGGCCACGGTATTGGCAAGATCTACCACGATGAGCCGCAGATCCTCCATTACGGCAAATCCGGTACCGGCCTTGCCTTGCAGAAGGGCATGACGTTCACGGTCGAGCCGATGATCAACGCCGGTAAGCCGCAGACCAAGCAATTGCCTGATGGCTGGACGGTGGTGACCAAGGATCATTCGCTGTCGGCGCAGTGGGAGCACACCATTGCGGTGACGGACGACGGGTTCGAGATTCTGACGCCGTGGCCTGACGCTTGAGCCGTGCCGGTGTTGCGGTGTGGATGGCTCGCTGTGAGGTCGGCGCCGCAGGCGCCCGTAAAGCCACGCTGGCGGGGCTGTAAAGGGTAAAGAGGAGAAAAGTCCGTCCATCTGGCGAGCTTTGCACTTCCTCTTTACAGCGCCACAGGTGCGACTTTACAGCTCGCCCGGCGAACGGCTTTACTCCACCCATGGCTACCATCCCTCCGCTTCCCCGCCTTCCAACCGCCGTGCCCCGCTCCGGCGTGGCCGGCGAAGCCCGCCGCGCCCTGCGGCAGTTACTCGGCGACGTCGATCGTGCGCTCGCCACGGCATTTCGAGATGGGGCCGATGCGTCAGTGCTGGCGCGGCGGCGCAGCGAATCGGTACAGCGGATCGTCGTCCACGTATGGACGGCGTGCCTGGGTGATGTATCCGACGCAGCATTGTTTGCGATTGGTGGCTTCGGGCGCGGTCTGCTGTTTCCCTGTTCGGATGTAGACCTGCTGGCCCTCGTGGAACAAGCCGAGCCTGCGCGGATGCGTGCGCTGGAGCAGTTCTTCGCGACCCTGTGGGACGTGGGGCTGAAGGTGGGGCATGCCGTTCGCGATGCAGCCCAGTGCCATGCCCTGGCAGCGCAGGATGCCAGTGTCTTCACCAGCTTGCTCGATGCGCGGCGATTAGCAGGCGATCCGGCACTGGAGGCGTCGCTCAGGGCGATCGTCGACGACCCGGCGTTGTGGCCACCTCGCGCCTACCTGGATGTTCGCCTGGCCGAGCGTAATGCGCGCCATGCGCGCTTCAACGACACGGCATACAACCTCGAGCCTAATATCAAGGACGGCCCAGGCGGATTGCGCACACTCGACTCCTTGCGCTGGCTCGGGCGCCGCCTTGCACATGCCGGCGATTTTCCTGAGATGACCGCCGACGGCTTGCTTGATCCGGCCGAAGAGGAAACGCTGCTGCAGGCCGAAATGACCTTGCGGCGCTATCGCTGGGCGCTGCATCTGGAGGCGGGACGCGCCGAAGAAAGGCTGCTGTTCGATTACCAACGTCCGCTGGCCGAGCGCCTGGGTTTTCGCGATGAGCACGAAAAGAACCTGGGCGTGGAGCAGTTCATGCAAGGCTACTATCGTGCTGCCAGCCAGATCGAGCGCCTGGGCACACAGTTGGTCGAACGCTTCGAGGAGATGCTCGAAGCGCCCAAGGAGCCGCAGGCGGTAGGCGAGGATTTCATCCGCTACGGCGCGCGGCTGGCCATGCGCGATCCCGATTTGTTGTTGCGTCGTCCGGCCGCTCTGGTGGAGATATTCATCGCCCGGGTGGAAGAACCGGGCATCGTTGGATTTACCGCCGACACGATGCGTCGCCTGCATCAGGCGACGGCGGCGCTGGATGGTCAGTTGGCCGATGACCCGAGCGTGCTCGGCGCTTTCTTGCGCCTGCTGCGCTTGGGCGCCCCCGCCGTGGATGCGCTGTGGCGCATGAATCGTCATGGCTTGCTGGCGGCCATCCTGCCTGCTTTCGGCAAGGTTTTCGGGCGCATGCAATATGACTTGTTTCATGCCTATACCGTCGACGAACACACCTTGCGCGTGTTGCGCAATGTGGCTCGCTTCGCCGATCCGGCTGCCAAGGCGGAATTTCCCATCGCCTGTGAAATCTGGGCAGCGCTGGACAAGCCTGAGTTGATGCTGCTTGCTGCCCTGTTCCACGATATCGCCAAGGGGCGTGGTGGTGATCATTCGGTACTGGGCGAGCACGACGCGCGAGCATTCTGTGCACTCGTCGGCCTGTCGGGCGAAGAAGGCGAGATAGTGGCCTGGCTGGTGCGCTGGCACCTGCTGATGAGTACCACCGCGCAACGCCAGGACATCACCGATCCGGATGTCGTGCAGCGCTTTGCCGATCTGGTGGGCGAGCGGGCACGGCTGGACCGGCTTTACATGCTCACCATCGCCGACATCATCGGTACCAGCCCCAAATTGTGGAATGGCTGGAAGGATCGCCTGCTCGCGGACCTCTATACGGCTACTCGCTATGCCTTGCGCAACGAGGAAGAAGTGTTCGTCGATGCGCCCACGCGCGTGCGCGAATGCCGTGAACGTGCATTGGCTTTGCTGGAGGCGGACGGGTTTGCCGCCACGGACGTTTTGCGTACCTGGGCGGATTTTCCCGACCTGAGTTTCCTGCGCCACCGCCCGGAGCAGATTGCGTGGCAGACGGCCGCCATCCTCAGTGCCAAGGGGGCCATGCCGCTGGTCGAGGTGCATCCCTTGTCCGTGCGTGGCACTACGGAACTATTCGTTTATGTGCCCGATCGGGATGGGTTGTTCGCCGCGTTGACGGCCATGCTCGATCGCCTGCATTTTTCGGTGATGGAAGCGCGCATCCTCAGTTCACACACCGGCATGGCGCTTGATACCTTCCTGTTGCTTGACGCCACCACGCAACAGCCGGCTACCGAACTGCGCGCCGAAGAACTCAAGCAGCGCATGCAGCGTGCGCTGGCCCAACCGGGCCATACTCACCAGCCGGCCAAGCGCAACATGTCGCGCCATCTGCGGCATTTCCAGATAGCCCCGAAAATCGCTTTCTCCGCAGCGGGCGATCGCACGCGATTGTCCCTGGTAGGGACTGATCGTCCTGGGTTGCTGGCCGGTGTGGCACAGGCCATGGCCGAAGCGGGCGCTCGCGTGCATGACGCGCGTATCGCGACCTTTGGCGAGCGCGCGGAAGACTTCTTCTTGGTCACCAATCGCAGCGACCTGCCGCTGAGCCTGCCGCAGCAGGATGCCCTGTTGCATGCCTTGCTGGAGAAGGTGGGGCGATAACGATACCTCAGCTATAAAGGCGGTCGCGCGCTAAAAAGCAGTAAGGCCGTCGTGGCCGGCCAATATCAAGATCGCAGCATCGCGCAGGTACCCTACGCCACGTGTCCGCCGATTGCGGCGAGCGATCTTGCCAGCCACAACGGCGCCGAAAGCTTCCTTTACACTACCCTTCAGTCCCAGTTCTCAAGAGTCCCCTCCATGCAGACCATCGAATCCCTCATCGACGACGCGTTCGAGCGTCGCAACGAGTTGTCCCAGGCGGAAATCGAAACGCATCTGCGTCCGGCGGTGGAGCAGGTGATCGACCTGCTCGAATCGGGTGAGCGTCGCGTGGTCGAGCCGGATGGTAACGGCGGCTGGACGGTCAACCAGTGGATCAAGAAGGCAGTGCTGCTTTATTTCCGTATCAATGGCAACCGCGTGGTCGATGGCGGTTCCGCGCTCGCCTTCGACAAGGTGCCACTGCGATTCGCGCATGGCAATGACGTTGAATTGGAGGCACTTGGCGCGCGCGTGGTGCCCGGTGCGCTCGTGCGTCGTGGCGCGCACGTGGCCAGGGACGCGGTTCTGATGCCCAGTTACGTCAATATCGGCGCGTATGTAGGTCCAGGCAGCATGATTGACACCTGGGCCACCGTCGGCTCCTGCGCCCAGATCGGTGCCGGCGTCCACTTATCCGGCGGCGTGGGCATTGGCGGTGTGCTAGAGCCGCTGCAGGCCAACCCTACCATCATCGAAGACAACTGCTTCGTTGGCGCGCGTTCGGAAGTGGTCGAGGGCGTCGTGGTCGAGCGTGGCAGTGTGATCGGCATGGGGGTCTTCCTGGGCCAGTCCACCCGTATCTACAACCGCATGACGGGCCAGATCAGCTACGGCCGTGTTCCAGCCGGCAGCGTGGTGGTATCCGGTAGCCTGCCGGCCAAGGATGGTACGCATAGCCTGTACGCCGCGGTGATCGTCAAGCAGGTCGACGAGAAGACCCGGAGCAAGACGGGTATCAACGAACTGCTGCGAATGGGTGAGGAGTGAGGGCGGCAGCGCTCTACTTCGATCATGGTTCGCGGCATGCTCATCGCCGATTCGTCTGTTTCCCGCCCCAGGATGGTTGACCACTCATGACCCATACTCTCTACGGCCTGCCCAATTGCGATACCTGCAAGAAGGCACGCAACTGGCTCACGCGATTTGAAGTACCACACGAATTTATCGATTACCGAGCCAACCCGGTGCCGGCGGCAACGCTGAAAAGTTGGGCACAGCATCTGGGCGGCTGGGAAAAGCTGGTCAATAAGTCCAGTACTACATGGCGGAACCTGCTGCCGCAGCGCAAGAATCCGGGTAGCGACCCGGAGTGGACCTTGTTGCTCAAGGAGTATCCCGCGCTGGTACGCCGACCGGTGGTCGTGCTTGACGATGGCTCGGTGAGCGTCGGTTTTACCGACAACGGCTTCAAGAAGCTGTTCGGGCGCGCATGATCGGTCGTCTCGCCAAGATAATGTTCGTGGCAGCGTTGGCGTTGGAATTCAGCCTTGTCGCCTTTGGCAACATCACCGATTACGGCAGCAACCTGGTCTTCGTGCAGCACGTCCTGGCAATGGACTCCATTTTTCCGAATGCGGCGATCCACTATCGCGCGATTCGATCGGTACCGCTGCAACATGTCGTGTACCTACTGATCATACTCGGGGAGGCGTTAGCGGCCATGTTGTGCTGGTGGGGTGTGGGTCGCCTGTGGCGCCGCAGAGGTTCGGCTGCCGCGGTATTCGAGCGAGCCAAGAGCGCCGCGACAGCAGGGCTTTGCGTGGGATTGCTGGTATGGATGGTGGGGTTCATCGGTATCGGCGGCGAGTGGTTCGGCATGTGGATGTCTGAACAATGGAATGGCCTGGAGGCAGCGTTTCGCCTGACAGTGTTGATTGTGCTGGCGTTGTTGCTGCTTGGGCAGCGCGACGCGGAACTGGAGTAAGACATGTCTGATGTACTGGATCTCACCTGTGACTTGATTCGTCGTCGCTCGGTCACGCCCGATGACGCCGGGTGTCTGCCCGTGATTGCCGCGCGCCTGGAAAGGCGGGGTTTTCATATCGAACATCTGCGTTACGGGGATGTCGACAATCTATGGGCCGTGCATGGAGACAGTGGCCCATTGTTGATGTTCCTGGGACATACGGATGTCGTACCCAGCGGCCCGGAAGACGAGTGGCAGACACCGCCCTTTGAACCGGCGATTCGCGATGGTCTGCTTTATGGGCGCGGGGCGGCAGACATGAAAGGTTCGGTCGCAGCGATGGTCGTTGCGCTGGAATCCTTCGCCAGTACTCATCCCGATCACACCGGTCGCGTGGGCCTGTTGTTGACTAGCGATGAAGAAGGCATGGCGTTGCATGGTGTGCGCGAAGTCGCGGAACATTTCCGCCGCGACGGTGAAATCATCGACTGGTGCGTGGTCGGTGAACCGTCGGCCAAGGCTAAGCTGGGGGATCTGATTCGCGTCGGGCGCCGTGGATCACTGTCGGGCACGTTGACGGTGCGCGGTATCCAGGGCCATGTAGCTTATCCGGAGCAAGCGCTCAATCCCATTCATGCGGTGGCGCCTGCGCTAGTCGAATTGGTTGCCCAGACATGGGATGCCGGCAATGCGGATTTTCCGCCGACTTCTTTCCAGATATCCAATATCAATGCGGGCACGGGGGCGAACAATGTCATTCCTGGCACGTTGACCGCATTGTTCAATTTTCGCTTCAGTACAGCCAGTCGCGCGGACGACCTGCGCCAGCGTGCTGAGGCGATCCTGGCCAGACATGGGCTGGATTGGCATGTCGATTGGCGCCTTTCCGGCGAGCCCTTCCTGACGCCGCCTGGCGGCAAGGTACGTGACGTGGTGGTCTCGGTGTGTCGCGACCTTTGCGGCATCGAA
>NZ_DASVMI010000088.1:0-2353 GCF_036384435.1 Dyella sp.
CTCGCACGGTATCGACGCGAGCCGTCTGGAAGGCCCGATCGGCCACGGCAAGAACGATCCGATCGACACCAATGCGACCGACGCTGGCCGTGCGCGCAACCGCCGCACCGAGCTGCAGGTCCAGCAGTAATCGATCTGCCCTAGTGGTACCCGAAGAGCCCGGCGCAAGCCGGGCTTTTCTTTTGGGTGCTGGATGGCGGCGTGGTGCGCTTGGAGGAAGCGGCTGCGATATGGCCTGCGTGCGTTCGGAATGGGTATGAGAGTTGGGTGATGGGGGCGCATGATTCGACGTGGCCGCGAACCTCAGGTCACGAAGGGCTCGCGTGATTCGATGAGGGCCCGGTGAGAGTGGAGCAGGGACGAGGGGTGAGGAGGGCGCATGGTTCGGCGCTGCGGTGGGCTTCCAGTCCGCGAAGAAGCCAGCGCGCGCAACAAACGCGCCCATGGCGAACTTGCGCCATCATCCATCTCCCGAAGCATGGCCGTCTCCCGCAATGCTCCTGCCACCCGCACCACCCGCTAAAATGCGCCATGCCTTATCGTCCGACACGTCCTCATTCCGCCAGCCAGCCTCCGCGCCATGGCATCGCTCGCGTCATCAGCAAGCTGGGGGTGTGTTCGCGTAGCCAGGCTGAGCAGGCGGTGCGGGAGGGGCGAGTCAGCGTCGATGGGCGTGTCGTGCGTAATCCCGAGCAACGGGCTGATCCGCAACGCCAACGCATACAACTGGATGGCAAGGCCATTGCGCAAACGCAACGCGTCTACATCGCACTCAACAAGCCTCGTGGCATCGTGGTCAGCGCCAATGACGAGCGCGGGCGTGACACGGTGTATGACCTGCTCAGGGATTCTGGCTTGCCATGGCTCGGGCCCGTGGGGAGGCTGGATCGCGCCAGTGAAGGCTTGTTGTTGCTGACTAACGACAGCATGTGGGCTGCGGGCCTTACCGAGCCCAGGCATCACATCGACAAGATCTACCACGTTCAGATCGATACGCTTCCCACCCCTGAACTGATGGCGCGTTTGACAGAGGGCGTGGTCGATCAGGGCGAACACCTGGCGGCCAGGCAGGTGCAGTTGCTGCGTAGTGGCGAGAAGCATGCCTGGCTGGAGTTCACCCTGGACGAAGGCCGTAACCGGCATATCCGGCGCATGCTTGAAGCGCATCGTGTCGGCGTGCTGCGGCTGATACGCGTGGCGATCGGCTCGTTGGCGCTGGGCGAGTTGCCGAAGGGGCGGTGGCGTCAGCTCGATCCGTCCGAAGTGGCAGCCCTGTCCGTGCCGGGAAGGCGCTGACTAGCCAAGGCTCGCAGAGCATCGAGTACGCGTTCCACATCGGGGTGCGACGGGGGGGCATTGAATACCGCATAGATGGTGTTGCGGCATATGGCGGCCGGATCTTCAAGGATGCGGATTCCAGGCAGCATGTCGTGACCAAGCAGGCAGGCGGCAGGCAAGATGGAGATGCCGTAGCCGGCGGCTACCCCGTTGACGACCTCTTCCATTTCCTCGAAATGAGCAGCCACCGATAGCTGCGGCGTCGGCCGGCCGAAGACGTGGCCGAACCAGGTGGCGAACACAAAATCGCTTTCGTCATAACTGACGAATGTCTGGTTCTCAAGCGCCCCCATGTTCAAATCGGGTGGCGGGTCGCTTGCCGGCGAGATCAGTACGATTTCCTCACTGTCGATCGCCATATGCCCCATCCGCGTATGCACTGGAAGAGAAAAGACGAAGCCAAGATCGCTCTCGCCGCTCTCCACGTTGTGCATCACGCCATCGAAGGTCGGATACTGGATGCGCACGGGCAGGTGAGTCAGTGCACCGCCCGGGCGAAATAGCGGCCGTACTACGTATTGGCCGTAACCGCGCACGGACGAGATACGCAATGGTTCGTACTTCTGTGTGGTCGAGCCCAGCATGTCCTGTTGCACGCGTTCCCAGTCATGCTCCATGCCACGGCAAAAGTCGAGCAGGCGCAAGCCGGCGGCGTTGGGATGCAGTCGGCCACCACGCCGTTCGAACAGGGGCATGCCCAGGCTTTCTTCAAGCCTTCGCAGCTGGTAGCTCACGGACTGCTCGGTCCGATGCAGCACGGCGGCAGCCGCACGCAGCCCGCCGGCTTCGCAGACAGTGCGAAACGCATGCAAATAGCGCAGCTCGACGTTCATGATGATGTTGGCTCCGCCCAGGCAATGACCGAATGCGAAGACATGGAACCCTTCCCCCGTGTTGCCGAGATTGGCACAGGCGCCGTGGAGGCGGCAAGGGATGCGCGTAAGTGGAGACGGGGATGGGGGCACAAGGTGGAGCGCTTGCTAGCAGCCCGCCCCGGGGGCATACGGCAAGCCTC
>NZ_DASVMI010000089.1:0-25310 GCF_036384435.1 Dyella sp.
ACAGATCGGGAACGAGCAACGCTACCAGGCTATAAAGCCAGGCCACGCCAGTGCCAAGGGCGATCAGCGTGTACATGTTCGGTTGCCAGGGCCAGAGCGAGCGCCAGCCGCGCACGAAAAAGCTCGCCCCACCCCATAGCACGGCCACACTGGCAAGCACTGCCTCGATCCATGCCGATGTGCCGGCGAGGGCCGGCGAGCCAAGTGAGTGAAGCCACTCCTGCCCCATGGAAAGTGCCATGACCGGAACCGTAAGCGCCACCAGCAGCCAGAATCGTCGTGTCATGCGCGCTGCTTCCTGGTCAGCGGTCGCATCGTCGGCGGTCGGCAGCATCGGTTCCAGCGCCATGCCACATTTGGGACAATGCCCCGGCCCAGGCTGCTCAATCTCCGGATGCATCGGGCACGTGTAGGTCGTGCCAGTGGCCAACGCCGGCTCCGGCTCGCGCGCGAGCAGATAGCGCGATGGTTCGTCCGCGAATTTTTCCTTGCAGCGCACACTGCAAAAATAAAATGTCTGCCCCTCGTGCCGCATCGTATGCCGTGCCGTCGCGGTGGTCACGCTCATACCGCACACCGGGTCGACGACCTGAGCTGGAACGGCGTAGCGAGCCGGGTCTTCCAGGAATTTATCCTTGCAACGCGCACAACAAAAATAATAGTCACGCCCCTCGAACTGCGTACAGTGCGCGCTCGTGGCTGGATCCACTGTCATGCCACAGATCGGATCGATCGCCTTGGCCGACTCGGCAGCATGCTCGCCGCCGCAACACCCGTGGCTGGCAGTCATACTGCACCCTCGTCCTGCACCAACGCCTGCAGGATCGGACATTGATCGGGCGAACCATGTCCCGGACAGGCCTCAATCAATTGCTCCAGGCCATTGCGTACACGCGTCAGCTCGGCAATGCGGTCGTCGATAGCCGCCAGCCGCTGTTGCGCGCGCTGCTTGACCGCCTTGACGCCTCGATGCCGGTCCGCTGATAGCGCCAGCAGATCCCGAATTTCCTCCAGCGTGAACCCCAGGTCCTTGGCACGGCGGATAAACCGCAACTGCCGCACGGCTCCTTCGTCGTAGCTGCGGTAACCCGAGGCCCGCCGTAGCGGCTCAGGCAGCAAGCCCTCACGCTCGTAATAGCGGATCGTGTCGATATTCACGCCGACGCGCTTGGCGACGGCACCGATGGTAAGGGAGGCTGGCGTGGTCATGCGCCAAGTCTAGACCCTTGATCAAGGTCCAGTGTCAAGCCGTGAAAACCTCCCGTTAACCCGCCGCCCACCTGGATGTATCGTATTCGATGCTGAATCTACGTCCGGACGATTCGCGATACCCCGCGATAGCCATGCTAAGGATCGGCCGTGAGCGAGTGACGCTCATGGGAAACATCATTGTTAAGTCAGGCTGCATCCGCAGATGAGTCCCTTCGCACAATGCTCTTCGCTACAAAGAATTGCCCATGAGTGCGCATGTACCCAGTTATTCCCACATGATCGTGCATGCACCACACGAATCAGGCGCCTGCCTGGGCCAGATGCAACAAAGGAAATGGCCGGCCTTCGGTATCGATCGGCGACCGCCCCTGAATGGTGAATCCGTTGGCGAGATAAAACGCCGTCGCGGCTGGGTTCTGTTCGTTTACGTCGACAAACAATGGGCCTTTCAATGCACGGGCGTGCGCGAGCATGCGCCGGCCGCCACCCTTGCCGGCATGCGCAGGAGCGATGAACAAGGCCTCGACCTTATTGCCTTCGAGCCCCATGAAACCGATCGGCGTATCGTGTTCGCAAAGCACCCACACCTCCAGGTGCACCAGGGCCATATCCCGCACGATCGGCTCGATCGACTCGATATCCTGGGCTGAGAGAAAGGTATGCGTGGCCTCGACCGCACTACGCCAGATGGCAACCAGACTGTCACGCTCATCGGGCGTGGACAAGCGAATCTGCATCAATGAAAACGCCCCTGATGATGGGAAAGGACCGTCGCTGCACAGCCATCCCGTGATGCGTCAAGATTCCACATAAACGGAATGCCCCATCGCATCACCCATTTGGCGAATAAAAGTGTTGTACTTTTCGTTTTCCTCTACGGGCATGGACCCTACGCGCGCCGAGAACGCTGAAACGAAATCCAGAAGCTGCTTCTGATACTGCTCCTGCAATTTCTTCTGCTCGACGGGGTCGGCAGCATGACGGTAGCTTTCCAACGTCTTGCGTAGTGGCTGCGAATCGGCCTGCAATTGCGCATCGGCAAACTGCGGCAATTCATCAGCCACCTGCAAGGCAGGCCGGACTGGTGATTCATGCAGGCGGTTCTTCTCGAACACGCCCTTTTGCTGAGTCTGCTCTTCGTAGTAGTTAACGAAATCCGGCGCAGCGAAGATCTTTCGAAAGATGTTGCCGCCATTGCCCGCGTCATACCCTTCAAGCGACGCCGGAAACGGTTCGCGCACGCCGAAACGCCAATCCTTGTCGACAAACAAGCCATTGACCCGTTGGAACGGCCCATCAAATTCCACGCCATCAAGCTTGAATGGCCCTGCACCCATGGGACGAAAGTTCTTCAGCTTGGACTCGTCCGTCACATAAGTTTCGCTGACAATCACATAATCGCCGAGCGTCGGATTGATCATGCCGCCCTTGCGATTGGCATACACGATGAACTTGATCTTGCCGGTCGCCGGCGCGTCCATGGTGTGTTCGCCAGCCTTGAGCGAGATCGCCTTGGCTTGATGCGCGGGAATGTCATAGGAAGCATCATCGATCTGCAACTTGAGCGATGCATCGGTCGGATTATCGATGGAAAAATCCGCCGAGCCACCGCTGCACCCGACAATGAGCAACGCGGCAGCAACCGGGAAGAACATCTTCTTCATGGGGCAGTCCCTGGCATGGATGACTTGAGAGTGCCGGATGATAAACGTTTTCGATGCCATTCACGCGCAAGGCCCAGCACCGGGCAAGCAACCACGCGCCAGGTGCAGGGCCATTGCCATTACCCTAGAGCCGGCTCGGGAATCACCAGCGGGCCGCAGTTGCCGTCGGTCACGAACACCGCCATCAGTTCGGCCGTTTGGGTCGCACTGGGGTTTTCCGCGAACAGATGCAATGCCCGTGGCGGCTCGAACCAGCTGGCTCCCTGCGGATAATCCTGCACCGGCGAGCCTTCCATTTGTGAGCGGACCGTGCCCTTGAGGACCAACGCGGTCACTGTGCCTGGATGACGATGAGCTGGCGTATAGGCATGTGGCGGAAACGTCACAAGCATGGTGGTAATGGTTTTCCCTGGCACCTGCGGTACCGGCGCGCACGAAAGCACCCGTGCCTGGGTGGACGGTCTCGACGAAGTCGCGGCGTCGACATGCGACGAGTTCATGACGGCATGCGCATGGCCCTGGGTCACCCATGGCCATGTCGCGGGCATCGACGCCCAGTCACCGTGCCCCAGCCATACCAGGGCGGCAACCCATATCGCCATGAGTACGCCCATGGGGGCAAGCGATGCCACGTTGACGAGATAAGAGCCTTTCATGACTGCACACGCGACGCGCTCAGCCCGCGCGGCATCCAACCGAGTTCACGCCTCGCCTTGCGCGTATCCAACACGTCGCCGCCGTCGGCCACATTGTAGATACCCGGCTGACCCGCCTCTACGGCCAGGGTAGCCGCCATGGCGGCGCTGTCGACATGAACCGGCATGGTCTTGCCGTCGAAACTGTCATTGCCAGTATGAGGACCCCACAACTGTCCATAACGCAGCACCAACCCCTCGACGGGCGCCGCACCCAGCACGGCCTGTTCCAGCGCAAGCACTCCCGCCACGCTTACGGCACGCAAGCCTTGCGCATCCAGGTCGAGCGGCATGTCTTCGGTAAAAGGCCCGTCACCAGCCCGATAAAGCCAGGCAACGCTTTGCGCGACGATGCGCCGGGCGCCGCTGGCCTGGGCCGCCGCCACCAGATTGGCGGTCCCCTCCCGGCGAATGCGCGCATTGCGATGAACGCCCTCTTCCATCCGAGATGCATCCAGGCCGCGAGGAAGGTCGGTCAACTGGTGCACCACCACATCCGGATTGATATCCGCCAACACCCTGATCAATGCGCTGCGGTCGAATACATCGGCCACGACCGGGATCGCACCCGCCTGGCTGATGAGTTGCTCGCGCGGACCTGCCGCACGCGTCGTGCCGAAAACACGGTGGCCGCGCTCGACCAGCATGGACACAAGGCGTGAGCCGATCGCGCCCGTGGCGCCGGCAACAAAAACAGTATGGAACGTGTTGGACATGTGGCCTCCTGAGACAAACCAGTCAAGCCGCCGATCGGCGGTGTCGTATCCAGGACGCGCGAGCCGCCTGCGGCGTGACAGCCGCGGGCGCTCACCTTCACGCTGGCCCGATTCTCCTATGGGGCAACCAGTACACGTAACACGCTTACCAGATCAGTCATGCCCTCGCGCACCTCATCGGGCCGCTCGAAACAGATCCAGCCTTCATTGAAGCCATCCAGCATCTGGATACGTGGCGTGGGGTCACGCATACCCTGCGCCAGGAACATCGCGCCCCAGCTCTCGCGCGGTACGACCCGTGCCTGCACCGATCGGCCCAGCACGCGACTGAACGCTTCGGCTGCATCGTTGGGCGAGACCGGCGACGGCCCGCGCAGTTCGACGACACGCCGTCCGCGCCATTGCTCCTGGATCAACTGGGCGGCAAGCTCGCCAATGTCTCGGGTTGCCACCATGGGAACACCGCGATCAAGCGGTTGCAGGAAGCTATGCAATACCCCCTCTGTGCGCACCGACTCCACATCCCATCGGAAATTTTCCATGAACCAGCCTGGACGCAGCGCGGTAAGCGGGCATGGCAGATCGGCCAGCGCCTGTTCGTACAAGCCCTGCTGGCTCAGCAGGTTTGGCGAAGCAGCTTGCGCGCCGATCGTAGAGAGATGGACCACCTTGTCCGGCCGCGCCCTATCCAATGCCTGACGTACACGGGCAGCCCCCTCACGCGCCTCAGGGAAACCTGGCAATGGATCGAAATTCGACGGCGGCAGGATGAATACGCCTTCGGTGTCGCTGAACGCCGCAGCCAACGCCGCCACGTCATTCATATCGGCCAGCGCAATCTCGCAACCCTGATCTGCCCAGATGCCTGCCTTGGCCTCGTCGCGCAAGACCGCGCGCACCGCCCTGCCTTCCTTGAGCAGGGCGCGCGCCATGGCGCCGCCGACCTGCCCCGTGATTCCCGTGATCGCAAACATGGTCTTGGCCTCCTATGGTGGTGGGTATCGGTCTACGATAACGGCCGCTGTCTATTGACGGAATTGAATCCTTATCACAGGATTAATGACCTTTGATCAAAGGTTTCCTCGTGGCATTCGACGGACGCGTGATTTCGAATATCGGGGTCCTGGCTGCGATCATCGAGGGCGGGAGTTTTTCCCGTGCCGCCGAAGCGCTGGGCCTCTCGCCGTCAGGCGTAAGCCGCGCAGTGGCTCGCCTGGAGAATCGGGTCGGCGTACGCCTGCTCAATCGCAACACACGCTCAGTGACACTGACCGACGAAGGGCGCCGCTTCTTCGAGCACGTCAGCCCCTTGCTGGACGGTATCGAGAACGCCGTGATTCAGACGGCCGGCACGGCCCAGGCCGTGCGCGGCCGGCTACGTGTGAATGTGGATGCCTATTTCTCGCGCATGATGCTGGCGCCGCAAATCGCACGATTCATGACCCTGCATCCGGACATCGCCCTGGAGCTGGTCGTCAAAGACCAGCTCGGCGACCTGGTCAGCGAAGGTTTCGACCTGGCAATACGTTTCGGCACACCCCCGGATTCAACGCTCATTGCACGCAAGCTGCTGGATACTCATACGATGACGGTGGCCGCGCCGGCTTACCTCAAGAAGCATGGAACGCCAACGCATCCCGATCAATTGGCTAATCACGCGTGCATCCTGGTTCGCAATTCGCTCAATGGCCAGTTGCTGCAATCGTGGCGCTACCAACGGCAGCGCAAGACGATTTCCGTGGACGTACACGGACGGCTGGTCGTCAATGAGGCCGGAACCTTGCTCGGCGCGTGCCTGGCCGCAGCGGGCATCGCACGGATGAAGGCCATCGGCGTGCGTGACTTGTTGGCATCTGGTGCCCTGGTTGAGCTGCTCGATGACTGGCATGGCGAGCGCTTTCCGCTTTATGCACTGTACCCTTCGCGCCACCTGCCGGCAGCCAAGGTACGCGCGTTCATTGATTTCACCATGGGCCTGGTCAAGACGCCTTAGCGCCGTCGTCCTGCATCGACTCGGCATAACGATTAGGTTCGATTTTCGCGCCCCGCGCGACCGCCAGACCATGCGTCAACTCAGCCCCCAGCAACACGATGACCGACGCGTAATACATCCACGTCAACAACACCACGATGGCGCCGGCAGGGCCATAGGCACCCCCGACCTTGGCACGATCGAGATATACGCCAATCGCGTACTGCCCCATCACGAACAGCACCGCAGTCAATACGGCGCCCCTGGAGGCATCCTTCCAGGGAATGGTCGCATCGGGTAACACCTTGTACATCGCCCCGAAGCCGAGCACGAATACCACCAGGGATACCACGATCTCCATGACCTGCCAGGCCACGGTGTCGCCGGGAAGCACGCCCTGAATCACCGCACTGATCACGAAGGACACGATCAGCAAAAAGAAAATACCCACCAGCAGGCCGATGGCGCGGGCACGCATACTCAGCCAGCTGAGCACCGCATGCCGCGCACCCGGTTTGATCTGCAAGCCAAAAATACGGTTGAGTGTGGCCTGCAATTGCGCAAATACCGTTGAGGCGCTGAATACGGTGACACCCACGCCGATAAGACCCAGGATGTTGCCCAGCCGCGGTTGCTGGCGCGCATTATCCAACACCAGCTTCACCGCACCGGCACCTTCACGCCCCAGCACACCGGCCAGCATCGTCACGAGCTGCTCCTGTGAAGAGGGCCGCAGTACCGACAATGTCCAAAGTGTCAGCACCAGGATCGGCGCGAACGATAGCGACGACCAAAATGCCAGCGCGGAGGCACGGGTCATCAGTTCGTCGTCGGCGAATCCGTCGATGGCCACCCGAAAGGTTCGGCGCATCAGCTTGACGAGTCGTTTCATTGGCCCTCCTTACACGGCGCGACGTTAGCGCCGCCCGCGTGAAGCCAAGGCTCACGCATGCCCGTGCATCATCGGGGGCAGGCTGGTATCGGATAGTTCCGCGCATGCCATCGCCCAGGCTCTTCGGCGCACGCGGTACCAAACGCTGAATTGCCCAGATCGGATAAGCCGGCCGAGTACCCAGGCCTTCAACAGACCTGGACTCGCGCCGTGCTCTTGAAGCGATTCAGGCCCTCGACTTCTCCGAGCGCACAAAATCCATCGCATCATCGGCCAGCTTGCGCAACAACCTGGCCAGATCGCTAACGTCCTGGCGATCCCAATCGGCCAGCATGGCCGTCATCAGCTTCTCCCGCGCGCCATCCAGGGCCAGCGTAATCTGTTTGCCCTTGACGGTGACAGCCACCTCCTTGATGCGCGCATCCTGTGCCTGGGCCTGACGGGTCACCAGGCCCAGTTCCTCCAGCTTGCTGATTTGTCGGCTGACCGTGGTGTAATCGCGTCCACACAACTGGGCCAATTCGCCAATCCCGAGTGGCCCACGTCGCTCAACGCGCACGATCAGGGGAAACAGTGCCCGGTCCAGGTCGACGCCCGCCAGGGCCAGCAGCGCCGCGTCCGGTTGCGGGCGGTTGAGCATACCTGTCAGGTCAAGCAGGGCGTCACGCAATAGCGATATGTCGCGCTTCAAGGACACTTGCCTCTCCAAATATGTGCATAATACACTCAATTGACACTGGCCACTTCCGGCCGGTCACGGTAGGAGTGAACCATGAAAGCCGCCTTGGTCGTTGAGTTGGGCCAACCACCGGCCTACGGTGACTTCACGGCCCCCCGCGCCACCGCTGGCCACAGCATCGTGCACGTGACGGCCGCGTCGATCAGCCACGTGACGCGTGGCCGCGCGTCGGGAAGTCATTACAGCGCCAAAGGGCAGATACCCTTCGTGCCAGGCATGGATGGCGTCGGCCGCACCTCCGATGGGCAGCGCGTTTATTTCCTGCAGCCGGAAGCGCCGTTTGGTGCGATGGCCGACCAGACACTGGTTCAAAACGATCATCTGATCGCCCTACCGAGTGAGTTGGACGACATCACGGCCGCGGCGATCGCGATTCCCGGCATGTCGTCGTGGGCTGCCCTGGCCGAGCGGGCGTGCCTGCGCTCCGGGGAAACGGTGCTGGTACATGGCGCCACGGGAGCCTCCGGCCGGCTTGCCATCCAGATTGCGCGGCACCTGGGCGCCAGCAAGGTCATCGCCACCGGCAGAAACGCCGCCCTATTCGATGACTTGCATCGGCTCGGTGCCGATGTCGTGATCGACCTGCGCAAGCAACCCGACGCCCTGGAAGCCGACTTCCGGCAAGCGTTTGCGCAACGCGTGGATGTCGTGCTGGATTACCTTTGGGGACCCACAGCTCAGACAATGATCGTTGCGGCCGCCAAGGCCGGCCCGGATGGCGTGCCCATCCGCCATGTCCAGATTGGCGCCCTCTCTGGCGCCGATATCAACCTGCCCGCGGCCGCCTTGCGTTCATCGGCATTGCAACTGATGGGCAGCGGTATCGGCAGCGTGCCGTTTCGCCAGCTCAAGCACGCGCTGTCGAGCGTGCTCCACACAGCCACATCATCGCACTTGGAAATCGCCACGCAGTCCTTTCCCCTGTCCGACGTCACCCAGGCCTGGACGCAGCCCGATGACGGAGCTCGACGGGTGCTGTGCCCTTGAAGGCCGATACTGCTCAGTGCATGCCGAACCGATACGTAGCCTGCAACATCACCTGCCTGCCGTAGACGTTGTAGGCATCGACGTCATAGTACGGATACACCGTATACGTGCGATCCATCGGCGGCATCTTGTCGGCAATGTTATTCACTATCAGGGCGACATCGAACTGCTCCGCAGGCGCATAGTCGAATGTCCAGTTGAAGGTGATCCACGGGTGCAGGCGACTGGCGCCGTTGGTATCGGCACCATCGTTCTCGGCGCGATAGTTTGGGGTACTTCCGAAACGGCGGCCGTAGAGCGTGCTTTTCCAATGGCCATTCGTACTGGTCCATCCCACGGTGCCGCTGACCACGCTCTTGAAGCCTGCGTTGTAGAGCGGGTTGGACAGACGATCGATCGGCATCTGCCCCGGTGCCAGTTGGTAGCTATGCTTGAGGATGTCGCTGTAGGTCAGTTGCGCATCGAAAACACCGGCCGTTGTATGGGCGAACCGATAGCGCGCCGTGGCGACGATTGAATCAACCACTTCATTGGCAAGGTTGGCGTAGTAGGTCGTGATGCCGGTGATCGGTCCTCGCGCGATTGCACTGGGCGTATCGTCACCCGCGCGCTGTACCTGACCGGTCACTGCACTGGTCAATGACTGGCAAAGCGCCGATTCGCCGTTGAGTTCGCCAAGCAGGCAACGGGCGTCGTTGTGCACCAGCAAGTCGATATCCTGGGCAATCACTTCATCCTTGACCGCCGTGTGCAGGTAATCGGCGCTCAATCCGAAGGCATCATCCGGTGACCATACCGCGCCCGCGCTCCAGCTCTGCGCGGTGGTGGGCTGCAAGTCGCGATTGGCACGGGACTGTCCCATGACATCGCTGCTGAAACGTCCGCAATTGCGGTTGTCGGCCTGTGCGCAGCGGTAGTAGTCGGTCACTTCGGTAAAGTAATTGGATGGCCCAAGGTAAAGCGCGGAAAGATCAGGCGCCTTGAAAGCCGTGGTGTAGTTGCCGCGCAGCAGCACACTTTCCCAAGGGCGATACTCCAGGCCAACCTTGTAAGTAAATTTGCTGTTGCTGGCCGTATCGCGTGACGAGTAATAGTCATAGCGCCCGGAAAGATCCAGCGTCAAAGGCCGCAACAGGGGCAGGTTCAACTCGAACGCCGAGGCGCCATGGCTGCGTTGGCCGCCGCCGCCGGTCATGGCGTGCTCGAACACGTCTCCTTGGGCGAACAAGGGATTGAGCGGTTCATACCACGCCTCGCTGCCGCCTTCGGCAAGCACGGCTAGCGCGGCATCACCTCCCGGCAACGGGAACAGATGGGTATTGCTGACGGTGGCGCGCGTGTCGTTGATCCAGGTCTTGCTGAATTCGTCGACGTTGCGGGTGAAGCTTGCATACTGCGCCGGGGAAATCGGCGCGAAGAATGCGCGGTAGTTTGGGCGATACAAGGAAAATCCGGTATCCGGATCAACCTCACCATTCGGCTGCAAAATGCTGTCGAAGAAACTGTCCACCCGTGAGGTGATGCGCAAGGGCTCGATCACGTGGGTGCGATCGGCCGAACGCAGGTAATAGATATCCCAATCCCAATCGGAGTCGCCAAACTGGCCGTTGGCACCGACATCGAACTGGTACATCAGGTCGTTCTGACGCGCCATCTGCCCGGACGCTCCGCCGGGCATTTCCTCCGGCGCGAACAGACGCTCAGGATAGAGGATATGGCCGGTCGAGGCATCCTCGACGGCACCGTCCGGAAGATCGTCCGGATACCAGCTATCCACGCCCGAATACCATTTCTGCTGCTGCCAATCGACCAGCATGTCGCTGTAAAGGCGCAGGTGATCGTCTACGTGGTAGCGCAATTTCAGCATGCCATCGTAGCTACGACTTCGATTGCTGTAGGTTGCATAACCGACCAGGTCTCGCGAACCGCAATAGCTTCCCGGCAGGCCATGGGCACTGGTCAGCATGGTGGAGTAGCCGAACAGGCTCGTCGCACAACCTGCCGGTGGTTCCAGGTAGCTGTGCGCTCGCCCCGTGAAGTCGTCCAGGCCACCGTAATCGAGAATGCCTGCCTGCAAGGCAGGCGAGCTGTTTCCATTCGGATTCGAGCGCGTGCTTGCCGTCAACGCGCGTTGATACCCCCAAATCGGCAGGGTATTGTCGAATTCGAACATCGCCAGTACATCCAGCTTGCCAAATGCGTGCGCATAACCCATCGACAGACGCTGGCTGGCTCCCCCGCCTCCTGTATAGCCACCGGCGCGAGCACTCAACTCCACACCGTCCAGATGCTGGCGAGTAATGATGTTTATGACGCCCGCGACTGCCTGCGATCCGTAGATCGAGGATGCACCACCGGGCATCACGTCAATTCGCTCAACCATCGCGAGCGGAATATTGGCGATGCTGGTGAAGTTGTTGGTGCCGTCGTAAAGCCTGCCGAAACTGGCGATCGGTTTGCCATCGATCAGGATGGACGTGAACCCGGGGCCGAATCCATTGAGACTGACCGCCTGCGCCCCTTGGGTGAACGAACCGGCGGTCTGCGGTCCCTGTACCGCCCCGGTCGCCAGCGCAATGTTCTGCAGCACCTCGGCGACACTATTGAAGCCACGCGCGGCAATCATCTGCGCGCTGATGCTATACGTCGGCGTGGCTGTCTGGATCTGCGCGTTGTTGATCAACGATCCGCTGACATTGAATGCCTCCAATGTGCGCGGCGTCTCCATGTTGTCTTTGCGCGCCACGACGGCTTTGGCCGGAGGCAGGTTATGGTGCGGGGCCGGCGCATATTGCAGGACGAACGTGCTCTCGTTGACGGCTTTCCAGGTCAGGCCCGTACCATTGAGCAATTGCCGCAAGGCTTCTTCGGGCGTCAATCGCCCACGTAAGCCCAGTGTGGATTTGCCGGCGACCAGTTCGGGCGCATAGACGATTTCGACGTCGCCCTGAGCCGCCAGGGCATCGAGTGCGTTACGCAGGCTACTGGGTGAAATGGCGTAGTTGCGAGCGGGCACCTGCGCGGCATGGACCTGCGGACCGCCACCGAGCACCAGCGCCGATCCCAAGGCAAATGGCAATGCACGCAAAGCTGTTATGACGCGCATGGCACCTTTGCGCAGCAAACGGCCGCTGCGCGCACAAACGCGCAGTCGCCAGGCATGCAGGGGATGGCCTTCGCCTTCTCCAAATCCGTGCTGTCATCCGATCGGTACCGGCTCAAGTAGACCATGGACCGGGGGGCAAAAACACTGGGCAAATCACGCCGGCCGGCGTACAGGCAAAAAAAGCCCGGTCGCATCGCGACCGGGCTCCATTCCATCCCTGGCCGGCGCACGCCCCTGTGCGCCGCCGGCTTTTGAAGCCTTCCTTAAATTACTGAACCGTCAGCGAAACATCGTCCAGGACGAACGACGTCTGCTGCGACGAGTCCTCGGTACCGGTGAACTTGATGGTCACGGTCTGGCCGATGTAGGCGGACAGGTTGGCCGTGTGCACGGTGTAACCCGAGGCGGCGTTCAGGTTCGAGAACGAACCAAGCGTCGCCAGCACCGAACCGGAGCTGTTGAGTACCTGCACGGTGAACTTGTCATAGGCAGTCGACTTGGTGGTCTCGGCCGTGTCGATGTGCAGGTAGTACTGCAGCGTGGCCGAGGTCTTGCCCGCCGGGATCGTCACCTTCTGAGAGGCGGTATCGGTATGCGTGCTGCCATAGCCGTCAAACCACAGGAAGCCGGTACCGCCGTGCGCGGTTTCACCCGAGCAGGAGCTATTGGTGCAGAAAGCACCCGAGCTGACCGTCCACGGCGAGGCCGAGCTCTCGAAACCGCCATTGGTCAGCAACTGCGAGGAACCACCACCACCCGAGCTGCTCACCGTAACCGAGCCGGTCTTGGTGTTGGTCGCACCGGTGCTGTCGGTCACCTTCAAGGTCACCGTATAGGTACCGGCGGCCGAGTAGGTGTGGCTCGGACTGGCCGAGGTCGAGGTACCGCCATCGCCGAAGGTCCAGGCATACGAAGAAATCGTGCCGCCGGTATCAGTCGAGGTGTTGGTGAAGTTCACCGTCAGCCCGCTGACCGTATCGGTGAAGTTCGCCACGGGTGTGCCCGGAGGAGGCGTGGTACCACCACCGCCGCCGAAGTACTGGCCGACGTAGCTGTTGAACTTGGTGATATCCAGCGAACCCCAGCCGGTGGTGTTGTCATAGCCGGCGGCTGCGTTATAGCCGTGGCCCTGATAGCCATTGTTGCCCGAGGTCACGTCATGCAGCGGCGTCGCGTCGCTGACGAAGTTGGTGTACATGTCCTGGGCCGGGAAGCCCAGCGAGTTGTTGTTGGCCGACTCGATGCGCGCCCAGATACCGACGAAGATCGGTGAGGCAAGGCTGGTACCGCCGTACTGCTGACCGGACTGACCATTGGCTACCACGATAGCACCCGTGGCCGACGCGGCATCGAATGCCAGGTCAGGCACCGAACGCTTGGTCACCGACGAGCCGAGCGCGGCGGTCTGCCAGGCGGGCGCGGTCTCGAACAAGCTGACGCCGCCGCCGGTCGCCCACAAGCGCTCATTCGAGCTGGAGCTCTGCGTGACATGCGCCAGGCCTTCGTTCCATACCGTTTCGCCAGCCCACGTCGTGGTGCCGGAAGTGGACAGTGTGGTGCCGCCGACGGAGATGACGTTCGGCGAAGAGGCCGGCTCGCTGACGCTGTAGTGCGTCAGGTCGATCTTCACCGTACCGCTGGAGTTGGCCACGTAGCCCGGCGAGCCAGTCGACGAATCGGTGGACCACTGGTACACACCGGCGTCGCCCGAAGCGATCGAGAAGGTCTGGCCCTGGGCCACGGCCTGTGCGAACACCGAATCGTCGGACGACTGGATGCCTGAGTTGTGCGCAGCCGTTTCGTCTTCGCCGAGCGAGACGTTGATGACTTTGGCGACGTTGTCGGTCACGGCCTTGTTGTAGGCGGCCGTAATGTTGGCGTCCGTCAGGCCGCTATCGCTGCTGTTGCCGTTGATCGCGGCGTAGAAGATCAACTGCTTGACGCCACCGGAAGTGCCGATGATGTCCTGGCTGTCCAGCGCCCATTCGCCGTCGTCGCCGTCGTCGGCGAGCGTACCGCTGCTGCCCTTGACGGTCAGCGTGTTGACGGTCGGCAGGCCGGCATTGGTCGTGAAGGTCTTCAGGTCGGCGATGGTCTGGGTCATGTCGCCCCAGGTGATGATGCCAACCACAGTGTTCGAAGCGGTCGGCGTGGTGCCGGCGTTGTAGATCTTGGCGAAATCGGTCGGCTGGTGACCTACCTGGCCGGCTGCTGCGAAGGTCTTCACTTCCTGCGCGCTCAGGTGGTGCGACATCACGTGCGGGCGGTTGTAATCCTGCAGGCCCAGCACGGCATTGACCACGCCACCCAGCGAGGCGGGCACCATCGCTTCGGCGTCATTGGCAAAATGCTGTTCGCCCTTGAACTGGAAGGTCTTCAGGGTGGTGTTGAAAGCGGCGCTGGCATTCATCGCGCTGCCGTCGGCCGAGACAAACAGGTTGTTCGGCGACACTTCGATATTGGTGAAGCCATATTGCTTGAGGTGTGCCACCACGGCCTGGACCTGGTCGTCGGTCGGGCCGTACTTGGCCTTGAACTGTTGCGGGGTGAGGTACTTGTGGTAGCTCGCGCTACCCGGCATGTTCACTTCATGCAGGAAATTCTGCAGGTCCGCCTGGTTACGCTGATTCAGGCTGACCGTGACGTGCAGCTTGCGCGTCGCATCGAGCGGCGCAATCTGCGCGGCGTCGATGGTCGGGTGGCCCGTCATCACCAGCGTGGAAACATTCGTGCTGCCGTTGTTCTGCAGGCTGGCATGCGTGTTCGTGTTGACCCAGGCATCGGCGGCATGCGCCGACATCGTCAACATGGCCAGCGACAATGCCGCCGGCAGCAGCGCCTTGCGATACCCCGACTTACGAAGACTGCTCGACATCTGTGAACTCCCGATTAGGATTTTTGAGACGAACTAGCCCAATGCGGCCCGTACGGACCACATGCGACCGTCGCTTTTTTCGTCGCCCCGACTGCGCGACCCATCCGCTCGCAAAATCTCCTGCGGCCCCTTCCCCCCACAAGTCGATGTCCCCTGCCCTCCATGGCCATCGATTTGTCCGGTGTCGCCATGGATAAGACGTTGCGGTTTGACTAACCCCTACCTGTGAAGGAAAAGAAAAAGCGGCCGATGGCCGCTTTTTCTGAAAAATGAGAAATCGAGCAGGTTTCTACAACGCACGCTTGCTGCTGCGCAGGACCACTTGGCCCGGCTTGACGCGTTCGGCCCGAATCGGCCAACCGCTCTGCAAGGCCAGGATGAGGTTTTCCTGATCGCCCGTGCGGAAAGCTCCGCTGATACGAAGATCCTGCAACGACGCATCGCCAATGCTCAATTGCGTAGCGCTGTAGCGATTCATTTCAGCCAGCAGATCGACAAGACGCCAGTCATGCGCGAACAGCTTGCCCTGCGTCCAGCCCTTGGCCAATTCGGTATCGGCCGGCTGCACGTTTTCAATACGCCCGGAACGATCAAAAGCCACTTGCTGCCCGGCATTCAAGGTGACCGAACGCGTCGGTCCATCGGGCGCCTCGGTGGCGACATCCACCTTGCCTTTGAGCAACACCACGCCGGTGGTGTCACCGTTGATGCGCACCTGAAACTGCGTACCCACAGCAGTGACGGTGCCGTGCTGGGCAAACACCACGAAAGGCCATGCCTTGTTGCCCTGCACCTGGAACTGCGCCTGGCCCCGGACAAGATCGACCCGACGCGTGCGATCGCTGTAGCGCTCGACGATCTCGGTATCGGTATTGAGCAGGACGGACGATCCATCGGACAACTGCACCGTCCGCTGTTGGCCGGCCA
Organism: Dyella sp.; assembly: GCF_036384435.1. Taxonomy (GTDB): domain Bacteria; phylum Pseudomonadota; class Gammaproteobacteria; order Xanthomonadales; family Rhodanobacteraceae; genus GSA-30. Next base: position 15,786 of record NZ_DASVMI010000089.1, read on the forward strand.
TGGCTACGTAATGGGCGCCCTCGGGAATCACTGGCGCGGAAAAATGCGGAATGGCCACCACCGCCAGGATACCGGCCAGGGCCAGACCAGCGGCCGGGAACCACCAGCGCAAGCGCCGCAGGAAAGAGGGCTCGGCCGGCGCATGATGCAAGGCACGCCGTGCCGCGGCGGCTACGGCGGCATCCTTGATGGCGTCGCCGCTCTGTTTCCACAGGTATTCGACTTCCCGGTAAGCCTGGGCATTGCCCGGGTCTGCCGCGCGCCAACGCTCGAACTCTTCACGAATTCGCGGTGGACAGTCCTCTTCAAGCAGGCGCACGAACCAGCGCTCGGCCTCGTCCTGCGAGCCCGAACCGGGGTGCTGGTGGTGGGAAAATCGGTCGTCCATGTTCACTCAAACGTGCCAGCCGGGGAATCGCCTACCTTCCGCTTCAAAAGAACCAGGGCCGTGGCCAGGTGCTTTTCCACCATTTTGACTGAAATGCCGCACTTTTCGGCAATCTGGGCTCGGCTCAACCCATGCACGCGCTTGAGCAGATAGACCTTCTGGCATTTGGGCGGCAGTTCCAGGATCGCCTTGCTCAGGCGGGCCACCTGCTGCTCGTAGGACATGCGCTCCTCGGGTGACCGCTCGGTATCGACGATGTCCTGCCCATCAAGGGTGACATGGTCCTTGCTAAAGCGAGTCAACGAGACGCGAAATTGATCGTGCGCCACGTTGACCGCAATCCGGTAAAGCAACTGCTTCCATGCCGAGGCAGGTTCCGTATCGCGATAGCGAAGGAGTTTGGTCATGCTCTCCTGTGCAGCATCCTCGGCATCCTGTTCGCTGGCGGTACGACGACGCAGGAACGTCACCAGGTTTCGGTGCTGCTCGCGCAGGAAGGTGTCGAAACTGCCCGCATCGCCGCGCGACTCTTCCGTCGACATCGGCGACAACCGGATATTTGCTGCGCTGTCACGCTTGCTTGTCATGCCCCGAACGACACCTCATGCGGCCTTGCGTCATCCCCATCCAGATCATCATGGCACAAAACCGAACCACCCCGGCAAGACCTGGGCGTCGACGCGGTCATGTTCGTTTAAAACAAAAGGCGATATCGATATACCAGGAAATTGCGCCAAATCCGCACAGCCACGGGATATTGCCGCGTTTGAATCGAGGCAAAGACCGGCCAATCGCGTCGGTAGCCGGGCGCCGGGGCTCATAGCCAGTCCATGGCCTGTTTGCATTATTCCTAGGCCCCCCGGTCGCTGCGCAACTGCCGCACTTCCCGTTCGTGTCCGGCGGCATCGCGGCCGCTGATCCAACTGAACAAAACAATGCCGATCACGATGGCTACCGCACCGATCGCTGAAAATCCGTGGGGCCATGCCTCATGCAGGAACAGGCCACCGATGATCGTGGCGAATAACAATTCGGCTGCCTGCATCGCTTCCACGGCCGCAAGTGCCGTGGGTTCGCTGCGCACTCGGTCAGTCGCGGCGAAGAACAAGACCGTGGCGATCACGCCAGATGACAACGCAACGCCGCCGGCAAGCATGATCTCGCGCAACGACGGCGGCCCAAGCGTGAACCAGGCGACACCCGTACACACCAGCCACAACGGCCAACTGCAAAGCGTCATACCGAACACACGCTGCAACGCATGGATGCGAGTGCCGCTGCTTTCCAGGTGCAGTAGCAACATGCGATTGCCAAGAGGGTATGCAAAAGCCGAAAACACTACCGCGGCAATCGCCAGCCAATCACCAGCACCGAGAGAACCGCCGGCATATCCCCACTGCAAGGCAAATACACCCGTCACGATCAGCACACCAATGGCCAGGCTTGACCAAGCCAAACGCCTTCGTTCATCACGATAGATCAAGGGGGCGAGCAAGGGGCCCGCCAGCACCGTGGTCTGGAAACTACCAGCCACCAGCCAGGACGGCCCACTGTTGGCGGCCCAGGTCAACGGGATACCGAACAGGACGAAGCCAACCGAACTCCAAAGCAGCCAAGGCATCGGGTAGCGTTTCAATTCCATTGGCAGCGCACCGAGTCCCCCTTGCCACGGCAAGGCGAGCGCGAGCAATGGCAAGGTGATGAGATAGCGCAAGATCACAGCCCACGCCCAATGACCACCGCCCGCTACCAGGCTGCGGTTGAGCACATAAGTCATGGTGAAGAACAAGGCTGCGCTCAGCGCCAGCCCGATCGCGACGAGAGCATGCCGTTGCATCGGCTTTCCACGGGAAAGGATGCTTCAGTGTGCCGGATGCTCCGGCATTTGCGTAGCCGGTCGATGACGACACAGCGGTCGCCATCGACATGCAGGCGGGTGGTCAGCGCGGAACGCGCAGCGCTGAGTCGCGCAAGGCGGCTTCGTGCTGCACTTCGTCCAGCGCGGCGATCTCGATGCTTTCCAGCACCGTGTGCGCATTGTGGGCCGGGATCGGCGGCACGATTTCAGTCGGGGCGGGCTTGTTATCGGTGTTGCTGCTCATGCTCAACTCCTTGATATCCCTTTCATTATAGCTGCTTTTTTGTGCACTGACTGGTCTGCACCGCAAAGCCCGCTACCATGCGGCCTGCAAGAAAATGGTCAACCCGGATGGATGATCCAGCCGCGAGGCGTATCCACCCAGGAGCGGCGCAACGGCAGTCCGTAGATGCGCGATAGCGCCGAGGGATCAAGCGCGTCTTCCGGCGAGCCATGCGACAGCAGGCGACCGTGCGACAGCACACCCACATCGTCGGCGTAACTGGCCGCAAGATTCAGATCGTGCAGAACCGCGATCACGCCGTAGCCGCGTTGCGCCAGTTGCCGCGCATGTGCCAGCACGCCATGTTGGTGAGCGACGTCCAGGCTCGCCTCAGGCTCGTCCAGCAACAGCCAACCGGCTCCCTCAGCTGGCTCGCATACCTGGGCCAGCACACGGGCCAGTTGCACGCGCTGCTGCTCCCCGCCTGACAACTCCAGATAATTGCGCTCGCGCAGGTGCAACGCCTGCACGGCCGCCAGGGCGGCCTCCGCGCGCTGGTGATCGATCGCACCGATGCGCTCGCCGTGCGGACTGCGCCCGAGCAGCACCACTTCGTCCACCCGAAAGGCAAAGCCCAGTTGGGCCTTCTGAGAAAGCATGCCGCGCCGCCGCGCCAACGCCTCCGGCAACCATTCACGCAGGTCACGCCCATCCAGACGCACCTCACCCAACGAGGGCTGCCGCAAACCTGCAAGCAGGGTCAGCAGGCTGCTCTTGCCTGCGCCATTGGGGCCGACCAGGGCCAGCACACGACCTGCTCGTGCCGTGATACTGACATCCTGCAGGATACGACGGCCGCCCATGCTCACATGCAGGCCGCGCGCAGCCAGTCGGCCATTCTCGCCTTGCGGTGCCACGCACCAGTCCAAAGGCATGTTCATGCCTGCGCCTCGCCGATGCGCGTACGCATCAACAACCATAAAAAGAACGGCCCACCCAGTAGCGCAGTCAATACACCGATTGGCAGTTCCGCGGGAGCCACCACAACACGGGCTACCGTATCGGCAGCCACCAGCAAAGTGGCGCCGGCCAATGCCGAACCCGGCAACAGCAGCCGATGGTCCGGTCCCCATATCATCCGCAGTACATGCGGCACCAGCAGGCCGACGAAGCCGATCACGCCACACATGGCCACCGCGGCACTGGTCGCCATCGCAACCAGTACGATCAGGCGTGCGCGAACACGCCCGGGCTGAAAACCGAGCAAGGCGGCATCCTGCTCGCCCAGCAACAAGGCATTGAGTGCGCGTGCATCACGCAGCATCAATACGATCGGCAACAACATCGGCCCCGCGACCGCGGCAAGCCGCCAGCCATCCGTTCCGCCAAGGCTGCCCAGTGTCCAGAAGCTCAGGTCACGCAGTTGATGTTCGTTGGCCACGAACGTGAGCATGCCTACTCCCGCAATGGCAACCGCACTGATCGCTACGCCGGCCAGCAACAAGGTGGCCATGCCGGGACGGCGTCGCCCCAGCAGGTACACCAGACAGGTCGCGGCCAAGCCGCCCACGAACGCCGCCATCGCCACGCCGAACGAGGAAGCCACGGCCGGTAGCGAAGCCATTATCGGGCCGCCCAGCACCATCATGCCGATGGCGCCCAGCGCCGCACCCGACGACACGCCGATCAGGCCCGGCTCCACCAGCGGATTGCGAAACAGCCCCTGCATCGCCGCACCGCTGCTTGCTAACGCCGCGCCCACCAGACATGCCATGAGCACGCGCGGCAGACGCAGGGCCCAAACGATGGCATCGCCAGCCTGCGCCGGTTCACCGGCCGCCTTGCGCCACAAGGCGGCCAGCACTTGCGATGCAGGAATGCCGATCGCTCCGCTGCCCAGCGCCAGCAGCGCCATACCAACGAGCAATACTGACAGTCCCGGCAACACCAGCGCACGAGTATGCTCGGTGCGAATCCGCGGCAGAGCCACGCTATTCATCGGCAGCCGCCAGTTCCCTCTGCAAGGCCAGTTCCTCGTCCGCATTGCGCGGACCAAAGCCCAGCAGCGCCTGGCCATCGATGGTAACGACACGACGCGCCTTGCCGGCAGGCGTCAATGCCACACCCGGCAATCGCAATACGCCATCGACACCACCCAACGTATCGGCGCGCTCGCGCATCAGTACGATGACATCGGGTGCCAATGCCGCCAGCGATTCGGGAGACACCGGCTTGTATCCGGTATAATCGACGACGGGATTCACCCCGCCAGCCAGCGTCATGGCGTGTGTCGCAGCGGTGTCGCGTCCAGCCAGCATCGGACTGCCACTTCCAGCCGACATCATGAACACGACCTTCGGATGCCGGGGCATCGCGGCCACCACTTTGGCCAGCGCACTGTATTTACTTTGCAACTGGGCAATTTCGCGATCGGCCACCGACGACTTATCCAGAAGCTGACCCACCGTCCGCACCTTGGCAATCACTGCATCCGGTGTATAGGAAACCGGCAACGTCTCGATGTGCACGCCCGCCGATTGCAGTTGCGAAATCACCGGCGGTGGCCCGGCATCGTGGGTGGCGATGATCAACTGAGGATGAAGCGACAAAATGCCTTCGGCGGCCAACTGACGTACGTAACCGACATCGGGCAACCTGGCAGCGTCGGCCGGCCACTGGCTGGTGCTGTCGCGACCGACCAACGCCGATTGCGCACCCAGCATATAGACCGTCTCAGTGATATCCCCACCGAGAGACACGACACGCTGCGGTGTCGCGGCATGCGCGAGCATCGGCGCGAATACCATGCCCAGGGCGATCCACCACGGCTTACACATGACTCACCTCCTGAGCAGCCAAGCTATCGACCAGCGCACGCCATGCGGCAAGTTCCGGGATGCCAGGCTTGCGTTTTCCGAACAGCTGAACGATCTGGTTTCCATGCGCGTCATAAAGTTCGAGCGAGGTCACATCACCCTCGGGCGAAGGCTTCTTGACCACCCAGCTCTCGGCGATGTGATCGCCGCGCAGATGCAGGTTGAAATCTTCATCCAGCACGTTGATCCATAGTCCCATCGGCTTGATGTTGTGCACCGGTCCGGTATGGATCTGCACCACGCCAGCCGAGCCGACGAACACCATGATCGGCAACCTGGAGGCTGCCGCCTGATCCAACACATGCGTGATGGCCGTATTGTCCACGCGTCGTGCAATCGTGTCCCCTACCAAGCGCATTGCCTGGGTGCGCGTGACCTTATGTCTTTTGAGCAGGGCAAAGAAATCATGCGGATCACGCATGGCCTTCCACCCGTCGCGCAACGCGTGGACGTCAACCTCGTTATCGCCCAGTTGCATCGGCAAGGGCTCATCGGCCGGCGACAGATCCAGCAAAGGCGATTGCACGCCAGCGGCAAAGCGGCCGATCAAGCCACTCCAGGCGTCGCGACGACTGTGCTCGGTCAAATACACCTTGTGCACCGCACGTCCATCGCGATCGAAGAATTGCAGGCTTTGCAAGACACGACCACGTGCCTCCTCGCGAACAGCAAATCCGAATGCCCAATGCCGCAGGAACAGGCGCAGGTCGATCGCCTCGCCCAGCACCACACCCATAGTGCCACCGACGTCGATATGGGCAAACGTGCCTTTCTTTTCATGCACGCAGCTGTCATTGCGCGTCAGCACCATGACGTGCCCCAGCTCCGGCAGGGCCTCGATCAATTCCTTCCAGCGACCCTCCAGCCGCGTCACGCCATCGCCACAACGAATAGCCACCAGTTCGGCTTCACTCACGCCAAGACGTTCGGCCAGTTCGCGTGCACGCAAGTGGGGCTCATCCGCGCGCAGGCGCTGGCAGGCCTCACGCAACTGTGGCAAAGACCATGCATCACCATGAGATGCAGAAGACATATCAAGCATGAGAAAACTCCTCTCAGAACGCGATCTTCGCAGCAAGGCTGAAAGCCCGACCGGGCATGGTGAGGCGATCGGCCGGCAGGCCGCCGGTGCCGGCATCGTTGAAACCGTTGCCGCTGACCAGATTGCCGAGCACACCACCGTTCAAATTGCCCCAATCCCAATACTTGCGATCGGTAAGATTGGTGATGCCCGCATAGAGCTCCAACGTGGCAAAACTGCCCTCATTGAATGGCGAGTAATGCGCGTAAAGATCGAGCGTACCGTAGCCTGCCGGACGGAATGCCGTCGGATCACTCAGGCGCGCATGCCTGCGCACTGCCGTGCCGACCAGCTCGGCGCCCCATTGGCGTGCGTCGTAGTTCACGCCCACGACCAGCTTGGCTGGATCGACCGTGTTGAGCGGGCTGTAACCGGTATCGCCCGGCTGAATCATGCGGCCAGACGCGGCTGACGCGGCGCCACGCACCGACCAGCCCTCCAGGGCATCGCTGAAATAGCCAAGCCGCAATGCGCCGCTGGCCTCGACGCCCTTGATGAACGCACGGCGCGTATTGACGGCTTCGTACAAGAAACTGCGACCGGGCGGCGCGATGTACCACGAGGGAATCTGCGAAGCCGGCAAGGCATAGCCCGACCAGATGAAATTGCGGTACTTGTTGAAGTAACCGCCAATGCTGAACCAGCCTGCGTCACCCTTGCCGCGCACGCCGACCTCGAAATTATGACTGGTCTCGGCTTTCAGCTTGTCGTTGGGCAGGAAGGCGATATTGAAACCGGGAATGGGCTGCTCATTCCAGGCGCCGGCGATTTCGCTGTAGAGCGGCGGACGAAAACCACGCGCGTAATCGAAGTAGGCGCTCAATACATCGGTGAAACGCCAGACCACCCCGAGCTTGGGCGACACGAAGCTCTTGTCGTAGTCGCGTCGCACGTAACCGGGATTGTATGCGGCATACAGCGCATCCTGTTCGGGCTTGTACTCGTAACGCTCCGCGCGCACCCCAGGCGTCACGGTCAGGCGGCCTTCGAGGAAGCTCAGTTCATCCTGTCCGAACACTGCATAGCGATCCGTACGGCTGGATGGAATCAGGTGCAGGGGATAGTTTCCAGGCAGGAACGCGCTGCTGCTGCCCTGCGCCCCGGTCTTCTTGTTGATGCCATAACCATCGGCGGTGGACATCGCATCGGTACGCGACAATTCCAGGCCATAACTGATGGTCTGCGACAAGGCGCTGCCATCGCCCAGTTGCTTGACCGCTACCAGCTTGCCGCCCGCCACTTTCTCCTGCAACGGCAGGTTGTCGTAAAAACGCGCAACCGTGGCCGTCTCGGTCTGCGTGTCGGTCGTCGAGCGGGTCTTCTGCCAATATGCCGTCCATTCCAGGGTATCGGCAATCGCCCCATCCAGGCGGGGATACCACTGACCAACGCTCGCACGTATGCGCTGATTCTCATCCTGCGAGCGGTAATAACCTACGGACGGAGAAAGATTGGAAAGGCTATTGGTGTTGGTCCGCGCATCGGAGCCATCCAGGGTGACATGATCGGTGCGCCCGCTGGCGGCCGTGTGCACGTACTTGGCCAGGAAGCTGTCAAGCACATAAGTCTGCGGATCCGGACGCGTGCGCGTGCTGCCTGCGCCGCCGATATCTCCCTGGTTCGCCGTTTCATGACCTTCGCGATGATTGGCCACCAACATGATGCCATGGGTAGCGTTGCCGCCAGCCAGGGTGGCCGTGCTGGTGAGGCTGCGATCAGTCGAATCGTACTGTTCCTTGAGCGCGACATATGGCCGGCCATCGGCATGCAGGTAATCGGCCGGATCTTTCGTACGCAGGCTGACCACGCCGCCTAACGCATCGGATGGGTAAAGCGCCGACGCCGGACCTCGCACGATATCGACCTGCTTGATGTCATTCAGGTCGATGAAATTGCGCCCTGCGCGGAAACTGCCACCGGCGACATCGGCGCCGAACGACGCCGGCTGCGATACACCATCGATTTCGATGCGCGTGCGATTGCCCGACAGGCCTCTGATATTGAAACTGTCCAGGCCAAAGCGACCGGCGGTGCCAATCACCGAGACACCTGGCTCGTATTTGACGAGATCGCGAATGGTCAGCACCAGATGGCGATCCATCTGGACGCGATCGATCATCGAGACGGTGCCTGGCGTATTGAGCTGGAGATTGGGTGAGGTCGCGGTGACCTGGATGCGCGGCAAAGTCGATGCCTGGTCTGCCCCCGGTGCGGAGTCAGCAGCATGAGCTGGCGCAAAAAGCACGGACGATGAAAACAAGGCGCCGATAACGGCAGCCAATGGAGCGATACGCATGGAAAAAGTCCTTAGCCTTGGCGTGATTGAAACTGCACGCGGCTTGCTGGCAGGGACGCATGGCGCATCGGTAGCTGGCTGCCGTATCAGGGCCAGGGACAATCCCGGCCCACTCAACTAAATGAGAATTTATCTCATTTGCATTTGAAATGTAAAGATGGCGCGAAAGCTCACTCGGCAGGCTTGAGCCCGTTAGCCACTGTCGGCCACAGTTCCGATACCGTCGGATGAATCGGCACGGCCCATTGCAGGGTATCCACCGGCTGATCGGCATTCATCAGGTTGAGCACGCCGTGAACCGATTCATCCCCCTCCACGCCCAGGATGGCCGCACCCAGCATGCGACGACTGTGCGCATCGGCGATCAACTTCATGAAGCCGGCCGTTTCACCACGCTCCACGGCACGCCCAACGCGCGTCATCGGCCGCGTCGAAACCAGGATGGAACGACCGCTTTCGCGCGCCTGCCGTTCGGTCATACCTACGCGTCCCAAGGGCGGGTCGATATACAACGCATAGCCGAGAATGCGCTCGGACACCTTGCGCGATGCGCCATCGAGCAGGTTCGCGGCCACGATCTCGAAGTCGTTGTACGCCGTGTGCGTGAACGCACCACGTCCGTTGCAGTCACCCAAGGCCCAGATGCCTGGCACCTGGGTCTGCAAACTGTCATCAACCTGGATATAACCGCGAGCATCGGTGGTCACCCCGGCACGATCAAGTGCAAGATCGTCGGTATTGGGCCTGCGCCCCATCGCAAGTAGCACACGATCAGCCACCACGGCTGGCGCACCGGACTGGCA
>NZ_DASVMI010000090.1:0-42531 GCF_036384435.1 Dyella sp.
CCCGATCAACCTGCGCAACCTCGGGCCCGATCACAGCCTGCTGCTGATCGACGGTCATCGCGTCGCTGATTACCCGCAGCCCAGTGCCGGCCAGAGCACGTTCCAGAACTACAACAATATCCCTGTCGGCATGGTCGACCACATCGAGGTGCTGGCTACAGGTGCTTCGTCGATCTACGGCTCCGACGCGGTTGCCGGCGTGGTCAACGTGATCCTCAAGAAGGAATACCAGGGCGACCACCTGCAAGTGACTGGCGGCGGTGCCACGCGCGGCGGACGTCGCTATGGTGATTTCAACTTCACTGGTGGCCGCTCGGGCGACAACTGGCATCTGTTGTATACCTACGAGCACACCAATCGCTCGCCGCTGTGGGGACGCAACCGCCCGTATAGCGATTCGGAGGCCGATGCCGGCTACGGCGCCTGGAATGCCAGCGATCGCATGTTCGGATACCCGACATCCGACGGCCTGGCGCTGAAGAACGCCGATGGCAATTACGTGGCGCCGCCTGCGGGCGCGTGCGGCCAGTTCGGCAATAATTTCCAATCCTACGATCACAAGACCGTGGGCACCAACGGGCATGCGGTCGATCCGACCAATATCACCGATACGGGCACCTCGTGCACGCAGCGTGCGCTGTTCAGCAACTGGGTCCTGTCGCCTGGCCTGCAAAGCGACAACGCATACGTGGCCGGCGAGTATTCCTTCAGCAACAAACTGCAAGCGTACGGTTCGGTGGGTCTGTGGACCAGCACGGGTACCACCAATACGCAGTTGCCGTTCTTGTACACGATGGGTGGCCTGCCCACGCATTTCTACGATCGCACCACCGGCCAGGTGATCGACTCGTACATGCGCCAGTTGACGCCGGCGGAAATGGGTACCTACGGCAACACGCATGACTATGAAAAGAACTGGGATGTGCATGTCGGCCTGAAGGGCACGATCTTCGACGATCGCTTCAACTGGGACCTCAATCTCGGTACCAACAAGTACATCGTGCACGAACATTTCACCGGCTTGAACGAGCAGGGCATGTTCGATTACTTCTTCGGGCCGCAGCAGGGCACGACGACGGTTGGCGGTGAAACGCTGCCGGTGTATGCGCTCAACAGCAATCGCTTCTGGAACCCGATCTCGCCGGCCGATTATCAGTCGTTCGCGGTGGGCGGCACCAACAGCGCCTATACCTGGATGGATCAGGCCGAGTTCAACCTCAACGGCGACCTGTTCAATACCTGGGCCGGTCCGGTCGGCTTTGCCGGTGTGATCGAGGCCAATCACCAGGGCTTCCGCCTCGCGCCCGATCCGCGTGGCAACACCACCACGTTCGGCGATCCCTTCCAGAATTACCTGACCGGTGGCGGTACGCGTAATCGTGTGTCGGCCGCGACAGAGTTCCGGGTTCCCCTGGCCAGCACGCTGACCTGGACCATCTCCGGCCGCATCGACAAATACCGTGACGCCAGCATCGCCGATATCGCGCGTACGTGGGGCACGGGCATCGAGTGGCGCCCGGTCGATGGCTTGTTGGTGCGCGGTACATACGGCACCAACTTCCATGCTCCGGACATGCAGGCGATCTACCTGGCTGCCTCGCAGCAGCAGGTGGGCGATTACAACGATCCGTTCAACTGCATCAAGATCGGTGATCGTGCCTGTACGCCTTACCAGCACAGCACCTATTTCACGCAGTTCTCCGGCGGCAGCCCGAACCTGCTGCCCGAGCGTGGTCACTCGTGGACCTATGGTTTCGTGTGGGACATCCCTGGTGTGGATGGCCTGGCGGTCTCGGCTGACTACTGGCACATGGGTATCAGCAACTCGATCAAGTGGATCGATTCGGCCACGTTGCTGACCGATGAAGCCGGTTGCCGTACGGGACTGCTGGTGACCGGCGCGCCGTACATCGCGCATGCGCTGGGTTCGGAGTATTGCCAGGAAGCGATCGCTAACGTACATCGCGATGCCAGCGGCAACATCACCAGCATCAACGTGGGCCCCATCAACGAGACTTCGCTGTACGTCAGCGGTATTGATGCCAATGCCACGTACAAGTTCACCACGGCGCGCTACGGAAGCTTTAACTTCGACCTGAGCTACACCAACAACCTGTCGTTCAAGGAGCGAGACCTGCCGACCGATCCGCTGCTCAACACGCGTTACCAGTATCCGGCCACCAAGGTGGTGGGTAACGCGCGCTGGCATTACGGTAACCTCGATCTGACCTTGCATGGCGAGCGTACTGGCGAGATCCGCGCCAACAACTACGGCGGTTGCGAAGTGTTGTCCAACGGCATCCAGCCTGGTCTGGGCGACGCCGATTGCACGGTCTACAAGGCCCATGTCTCGCCGTGGATCATCTGGAGCACGTCGGCGTCCTACAACCTGACGAAAGATCTCAAGCTGGGCGTGAATGTCTCCAACATTTTCGACAAGGTCGGGCCGATCCCGTACTACGCAGGCGGCTTCGAGTTCATTCCCACCCAACAAGGCGACGACTACACGGGACGCGAAGTGTTCGTGTCGCTGGACTGGAAGATCGACTAAGCGAAAAAGGGCCCGCAAGGGCCCTTTTTTGAACTCGGCGCTGGACGCGTCTGTGAGGTCGCTCGCTTTGCCGCTGCAATGGGTAAAGAGCAAAGCCTGGCGCTGCTCCCGTAGGGCTGCTTGCGCGCGACATGGTCAACCGCGTCGAGCATCTCCGGAGGCGCGCAAGGCCACCGGAACCGACTTGTACGAAGGCGTACCTGATGCCGGATCGTGGCTATCCAGACCAACCAGGCAGTTGCCTTCCGGGTAGTACATGGCCACCGTGCCCTGGGCGATGGGATAGGACACCGCGACGAAACCGCGTACGGCGCGCAGGTTGCCCTCGCTGTCGTTGGCGTGCGCACCCTGGACTTCCACGTCGATGCGATCGCCATGGCCCAGGCCTGCGGCGGCCAGATCGTCGGGATGGACGAAAATCACGTCGCGGCGGCCGTTGATGCCGCGGTAGCGGTCGTTGAGGCTGTAGATGGTGGTGTTGTACTGGTCGTGCGAGCGCACGGTGGTGAGCTTGAGGTGCGGCACTTCGGTCAGGGGGTCTTCGTCCAGGCCGCGTGCCACCAGGAACTGCGCCTTGCCGTCCGGGGTATTCCATTTACGCTGGGACGCCGCCACGGGAAGCCTGAAACCACCCGGTTCGCTCACGCGCTTGTTGTAATCGCGAAACGCCGGATAGACCTCTTCGATCTTGTCGCGAATGCGGTTGTAGTCGGCCACTAGCCAGTCCCAGGCCACTTTGGTCTGTGGCAGGGTGGCCTTGGCGATGCCGGCGATGATCCAGGGCTCGGAGCGCAAATGTTCGGATGCCGGCTGCAAACTGCCTTGCGAGGCATGCACCATCGACATGGAGTCTTCGACGGTGATGGATTGCACGCCTTCGGCCTGTTCGTCGAGCTCGGTGCGGCCCAGGCAGGGCAGGATGATCGAATCCTTGCCGATCAGCAGGTGCGAGCGATTGAGCTTGGTCGTGATGTGCACGGCCATATCCAGCTTGCGCATGGCGTCGAACGTAGCCACCGGATCGGGCATGGCGACTGCCAGATTGCCACCCAGGCTGATCATCACCCGCGACTGGCCATCGCGAATGGCGCGGATGGCACCCACTGCGTCGTGGCCGTGTTCCTTGGAAAAACGAAAGCCAAATGCGCGTTCGATGCCAGCAACCAGGGCATCGTCGGGTTTCTCGGTGATGCCCACCGTACGATTGCCCTGCACGTTCGAATGACCGCGCAGCGGGCAGATGCCGGCGCCTTCGCGACCGATGTTTCCGCGCAGCATGAGCAGGTTGGCGATCTGCTGCACGTTCTCCGTGCCGTGGGCATGCTGGGTGACACCCATGCCATAGCACACGATGACTTTCCTGGCGCGGGCGTAGATCTGCGCGGCGTTCTCGATGTCTTCACGCGACAGGCCCGAGCGCAGCTCGATGTCATCCCACGAGGTGTTTGCGATATCCTGCCGCAGCGCCTCGATGCCTGCGGTGTGTTCGGCGATGAAGGCGTGATCGATGATTGCCGGGTCGCCCTGGGCCTGTGCCCTGGTATCGGCATCGAACAGCCATTTCATCATGCCCTTGAGCATGGCCAAGTCACCGCCGCACTTGACCTGGTAGTACGTGGTAGCCAACTGCGTGGAGGCGTTGGTGATCATCTCGGCGGCATGCTGCGGCGAGGTGAATCGCTCCAGCCCGCGCTCGGGCAGCGGATTGATCGCCACGATCGGCACGTTGCGCTTAGCTACCTCGCGCAATGTGGCTAGCATGCGCGGATGATTGGTGCCAGGATTGTGACCGATACAGAACACCGCATCGCAGTGGTCGAAATCTTCCAACAGCACCGTTCCCTTGCCGACGCCGATGGATTGCGGCAACCCGACGCTGGTCGCCTCATGGCACATGTTCGAGCAATCGGGGAAGTTGTTCGCCCCGAACTCGCGCACGAATACCTGGTAGAGGAACGCCACTTCGTTGGACGCGCGCCCGGAGGTATAGAACTCGGCCATCTGCGGGCGGGGCAGGGCGCGCAGGCTCTCGCCGATGCGGCGGAATGCTTCTTCCCACGCCACGACGCGATACGTATCGGTAGCCGCATCGTAGGCCATCGGATGGGTGATGCGCCCGAGGTTTTCCAATGCGTAGTCGCTCAGGTTCCACAGCGACTTGACCGGGTTGGCCGCGAAGAACTCCGGCGTGACGCGCTTGGCGGTAGCCTCCCACGACACGGCCTTGGCGCCATTTTCGCAAAATTCGAAAGAGCTGGTGTCCTTCGGATCGGGCCAGGCGCAGCCGGGGCAGTCGAACCCGTGTGGCTGGTTCACCCGGCGCAGCGCCGAGGTTTCCCGACCGATCGCCATCTGGCCGGCCAGTGCCTTGGCGACGGCGCGCAACGCGCCCCAGCCGCCGGCCGCGCCGTCGTACGGGGCGATACCCTGGATTTTCGTCTCGTTGCTCATGGGAGGGAATATGAGGATGGATGGCACCATCTTAAGCCAAGGCGGAGACCATGTGCCCGGCCCGGACATGAACTGGTGTCGCAGGTGCCTTCGCGGCGGGGCTCAGGGGCGGTGGCGTGAATCGGGGATCATTCTTGTGTCTTTGCATCACAGCTTGCGCACCCCGGGGTGTCTCATGCGTCCACGTAGCGGCTACGCCGAGCTAACATCACCCGATCCCTGTGCCGGAGAATGTCCGATGCCCTTGCTGCGCCGCCTGGCTTCGCGCCTGGCCCTGGCTTGCCTGCTGCTCACGCCCATGGCCCTCAATGCCGCCCAGACTCCCACCGATCCGTGGTGGAAGCACGCCCTGATCTATGAAATCTATCCACGCAGCTTCGGCGACAGCAACGGCGATGGCATCGGTGACCTCAACGGCATCACTGCACACCTGGATCATTTGCAGGAGCTCGGCGTGGATGCGATCTGGATTGCGCCGATGTATCCCTCGCCGCAGATCGATTTCGGCTACGACATTGCTGACTACGAGTCGGTCGATCCCAAGTACGGCAACCTCGCCGATTTCGACCGGTTGCTGAAAAGCGCCAGGCAGCGTCACATTCGGGTGATTCTGGACATGGTGCTCAACCATACGTCGGACAAGCATGCCTGGTTTGTCGAATCGGCCAGTTCGCGCAGCAATCCCAAGGCCGACTGGTATGTCTGGAATGATGGCATCGATGCCAGCACACCGGGCATCACCCCGTTGCAGAAGCGCTTCGCGCATGACGGCAAGGTGCCCCCGAATAATTGGGAGTCGGTGTTTGGAGGTTCGGCGTGGGAATGGGTGCCTGCACGCAAGCAATTCTATTACCACCGTTTCTATGTTCAGCAGCCGGATCTCAACTGGCGCAATCCGGCGGTGGAAAAGGCCATGTTCGACACCATGCGTTTCTGGCTCGATCGTGGCGTAGCCGGTTTCCGGCTGGATGCCATTTCCACGTTGTTCGAAGACCCGCAATTGCGCAACGACCCCGAGCGTCCGGGCACCAACGACCAGGGCGATCCCAACCTGCACTCGCTTTACAGCGACAACCTGCCGGAAGTCCATGATGTGATTCGCCGCCTGCGCGCGATGGTCGATACCTATCCGGACGATCGTGTGCTGATCGGTGAAACCTACACGCCTGATGTGGCCGAACTGGACAAGTGGTATGGCGGGGAGCGTCGCGACGAACTGCAGTTGCCGATGAACATGCTGGTGGGATTTGGTTGGCAGGCCAGGTTCGATGCCAACTGGTTCCGCACCACGCTGGAGTCATCGCAGCAGGTACACGGCCAGCCGCTGTTGGTGTTCGACAATCATGACAATCCGCGTTCCATCGACCGTTTCGGCGATGGCAGTCATGACGTACAGCGGGCCAAGGTGATCGCCACGGTGCTGCTGACTTCGCGCGCCGCCGCGCTGACGTATTACGGAGCGCCTATTGGCATGGCCACCGCCACACCCAAGCGCCGCGAGGATGTACAGGATCCGATCGGTATCACGGGCTGGCCTCGTGAGAAGGGACGTGACGGCGAGCGCACACCCATGCAATGGACACCCGGGCCACAAGCGGGCTTTTCCAGCAACACGCATACCTGGCTGCCGGTGACGCCTGATTACACGACGGTGAACGTGCAGACCGAGGATGCCGATCCCGAATCGCTGCTGCACTGGTATCGCCAACTGGTGGCGTTGCGGCGGGACAATCCAGCGCTACGTGACGGTGCGATGCAGTTCCTGGCCAGGGACAACGCCCAGGTGCTGGTCTATCGCCGTGAGGGCGCCAAGCCTGTCCTGGTCATGATGAATTTCAGCGGCTCGGCGCAAGCGATCGATGGAAAGTGGCAGGAAGGGGCGGTCACCACGCTGGCGGCCAGCGATGCCTCGCTGCGCAAGCTGACATCGCTGCAAGGTGTGCAGCTTCCCCCCTATGCCGCCTGGGTGGTGACACCCGCGCACTGAATTTTCGCGACACCATCCCGTCGGAGCGATTTCAGTCGCGATGCAAGTGGCGACTTGTATCGCGGCTTGGAGGTTTAGAGCCCCAATCTGCGACTGAAGTCGCTCCTACGTCGTTCCTACAGGGTACCGTGCGAGCCTTGAGGGTTCCGGGCCACCACCCGCATGCCCTGCGCGTCATGGTCCACGATGATCTCCTCGTAGCTGGCGATGCATGCGTGCGATGTCGCCATCGGGTGTTCATGGGTGGCGGTAATCACCACCACGGCGCGGCCGGCACGCTCCCCGGCTTCGATGCCGGCGGGCGCATCCTCGAAGATCAGGCAGTCGGCCGCATTCACGCCCAGCCGCGAGGCGGCAACGTGGTAACAGGTGGGATCGGGTTTGCCGCGCTGCACGTCTTCAGCGGTGACCAGCACTGCGGGCATCGGGATGCCCGCAGCCTCCATGCGTCGGCGCGCGAGGGCGATGGGGGCCGAGGTGACGATCGCCCAGCGGTCGGGTGGCAGCGATTGCAGGAAATCCAGGGCGCCCGGAATGGCGACGACGCCCTCGACGTCCTCGATTTCATCCTGGGTGATCCCGGCTGCCTCGGCTTGCGGGTCGATACCGGGAAGGCCCAGTTGCGCGACCGTGTCCACGGCCCGCTTGCCATGGATCGTGGGCAGCAGCGCCTGTGGGTCGAGCCCGTGGCGCCGTGCCCAGCGCGACCAGATACGCTCGGCGGCAGGGATGGAGTTGAGCAAGGTGCCGTCCATGTCGAATAACAGGGCGGCATAGCCAGGCGCGACGTCATGGTGAGGTTTTAAAGGCAAGGCAAATCCATGGATGTTCCAGCGTTCTCTTTCAGGTGGGGGGACGGCGGGACTTCCTCAAGCTCGCGCGTTAAGCTCCGATAACAGAACAATGACGTGGTCGGAGCAGGGCGCGTGGACCAGGAGCACTGGGGGCAGCGGTACCAGCAGGCATTGCAGAGCCTGGATGAGCAGGAGCGCGTATCGGCCGAGCGCGAGGCCGCCCTGCGCCGGCTTGTCGCTCGCGTAGCCATGTTCGGCGTGGGGCGCCACGGAGTGAGCGACGCCCTGCTTGGCCGCATCCGGCTGGCCATGCGTGCCACCGTGTCGCATGAAGAAATCGAGGCCTTCCTGGGCGACAGCGTCGATGCCATCGCGCATATCGACGAGGTGCAACCATCGGTTGTCGTCGAGGCTGCATCTGCCGTGCCTGCGTCCAGCCCCAATGGACACGAAGCACTGGCCGGAGCCTTGCAGGATATCGAGCTTTCTCCCGCGCTGGGCGATATGGCGCGGCTGCTGCGTGAGAGCCTTGCCGACTGGCAATCGGATGTGATGCAAAACGCCCGCGAGTTGGCGGGGCTGGTCAATCGGCAGGGGCGTTTGCTGCGAGATGACATCGAGGGACTGCAAGGCGTGCTGCAATCGGTGGGCAGTCGCCTAGAGGATATTCGCAGCTATATCGATACCGAGGTGACCGAGCAGCAGGCCTGCGCGAACGAAAGTCACGTCTGGGACAAGCTGGTGCGCGATGAGATGCGCGACCTTGGCGAGCGCAGCGCGCAAGCCGTGGACCTGGCCGGATTGCGCGCCCTGGTGACCACGCGGGTGGAAAGCATCGACAAGCACCTGCGCAGTTATCGCGAACGCGAGGTGCAGCGTTATGCCGGCTACATGCAGCGCGCCGACGAAATGCGCCGACGCGTGGAGGAACTGGAATTCCAGGCCAGTTCGCTGAAGGATTCCCTGGAACGCGAACACGAGCGTGCCTCGACCGATCCGCTCACGGGCATTCCCAATCGCCTGGCTTATGAGATGCGCGTCGAGGAAGCCTGGCGGCAATGGGTGCTCGATGGTCGTCCGCTGTGCGTGGCGGCCCTGGACATCGACCATTTCAAGCGCATCAACGACACGCTCGGCCATGCCGCGGGTGATGCGGTGCTGAAGGTGGTGGGACAGACCTTGCAGCAGCAGGCCGACGAACGCCTGTTCGTGTGCCGCTATGGCGGTGAGGAATTCGTGCTGGTGTTTATCGACACATCGCTGGACGAAGCCATGCGGCGCGGTGAAGCGTTGCGCGTCATGATCGAAAAGCTTTCGTTTCGGGCGAGTGGCAAACCGGTACCTGTGACGCTGTCGGGTGGATTTGCATCATTCACGCCGGGCGACACGCCCGCGCAAGCGTTGGCGCGGGCCGACCGTGCCCTTTATGCGGCCAAGGATGCCGGGCGAAACCGCCTGATGGCTTGAAGTGGTTTGCGTGGACGTGCAGCTAGACGTCTAGAACGCCAGGTTGAGTCCCACGGTCATCCAGTGATCGGCACCGGACAACCCGGCGATCAGATCGAAACTATCGTTGCCGAACACGTAGCGGCATCCCAACTGTTCCTCGTCCTTGCCGGCAAGTGGACGCAGGTGCTCGCCGATCAGCGTGATGTGCGTATTGACGGTGAATTCTGCTTCCTCGCCGGTCAGCAGTCGCATGGCATGCCCGGGAGTGCGTGTCAGGCCGACGTTGAAATTGACGGTCCAGCGCTGGTCGCGTGGCAGGACGCGCGAAAAAGCTGCATACGCGGTCGCGTTGTCCCAGTGTCCCTGCTGGCGTGTGGCGCCGGTAGCCAGCGCGATGCCCCAGCGATCACCGGCATCGCCATTGCGAAGTTGCCACTTGATGCCGGGGCTGGCTGCGTTCACGTGGGGCACGCGCTGGATGGCCAGCGTCGCTGACCACTCTACTGGGCCGGTACTGCATGCCGGTGCGGTGTCCAGCACGCTGCGTCCCGAGGAGAAAGCTTGCAGCCAGCTTTCGAGCTGGCAACGTCCCGGCGTGGTGATGGAGGCATCGTCAACCAGATAGCTGCCGCCGGCCGCGAACGCCTGACCATGACAGGCGGCTAGCCCCATGATGGCCATGGGCGCGAGGCGCCGCGATGTTCGATATGGCCAATCCCGCACGCCGTCTCCATGGAAAAGCCGTTTCCGGGAGAGACTTTGCTGGATTTACATGACAAACGATGTGGGGACGAGAAGCGGGCAGCCAGTGACGAGGGTGCCAGTGTGTCGGCGCGCGATCAGGCGTGGCGACGCGAGACGCGCTTGCCGGTCGACGATTGCCGGCACGCTCACGTGTGTTTTCAGGAGGCAGCCTGGGTGGCGGTGTAGCTGTAGGAGAGCAGGGTCTTGATCAGGAATTCCACCTGCGCGGGTACGCGCGCATCGAGCTTCATGATGGGCAGCTTGTGGCCGCGTGCGAGAAGATCCGAGCGGAAATCGATCAGGTGGAAATCCTGCGCCAGGTCGCTGCGCGTGATACCTATGGCGAAGCTGGCCTCCGGCGCCATGCGCGAGAAGGCGGTGAGCAGGTGTTCGGTGGTGGCCAGCTTGTCGGGGTTGGCGGCATCGACCAGCACGATGATACCCAGCGCGCCATCGCAGACCATGGGCCACATGAAGTCGAGATATTTCTGCCCGGGCACGCCGTAGATGTGCAGCAGTTCGCCATCGCCCAGCTCCACGGTGCTGTAATCCAGTGCCACGGTGGTGGTCGACTTATCGCCCGAGCGTTCATGGGCGGCCAGCGGCATTTCCGTGCTGACAGGCTCGCCATCGGAGATGGCGCGGATAGCCGTGGTCTTGCCGGCACCCATGTCGCCCACGAAAACGAGTTTGTTCTGGTAATGCTCAGGCATGACGCAATCCGCGCAGTTGAAGTCCGAATCGCTTGGCGATCTTGAGGATGGCGCCCTTGATGCCGGGAGAGGCACCCGAAGCGGGTTTGACAGTCTGGATCATCGTGACCTGATCGGCCAGGCCGCTGGCTTGTGCGATCGCGAGTATGCGGCCAGCGCGTGCGCCGTCGATACCGGTCGCTTCAACCAGTGCCTGAGCCTGCCAGGAGCCATGCATGAGATGCGTGAGCGCCTGTATGGTCGAGGGGTCCACGGCCAGCGTATCGAGGTCGGGCCAGGCATTGAGTTGCACGGCGTTGCCGAGCCACTCGATCGGCAACTGGATATGGGGCATTGCCAGCAATTGCCACCATACCGATTCGATGGAGAAGCTGGCATGCACGTCCATGCGGTGTTGCGCCAGCCAGTGGGCGTCCAGCGGGGTGCTGTGCCAGTAAGCGTTGTCGAGGTCGCGCAGCAGATGATCGAAGGCAACCCGGCGCAGCATGTGCAGGTAGCGGCGCTCGTAGTCCACGACCATGCGGATCAGGCCGAGCTCGTAGAGGTACAGGCCGCCGTCGTTGGGCCGATCCAGCCGCAGCGCTTCCAGCAAGGGAGGCAGATTTACTTCCGGCATCGCACTGGTATCGGCACCTAGGCGCTGGATCAACTGCTTGAGTGCCTCGGCGATATCCTTGACGGTGGCCGATGGCGAGAGCGTCATCAGGGAAGCGACGCGTGTGCGCCCCAGGGCCAGCGTGGGCAGCTTGAGGCGGTGAGCGCTTTCGATCGCCTGATTGCCTTCGGCCGAATGATGGTCGGCCACCAGGATATGAGCCTGGGCGGCACCCCAGTTGACCACGTCCACGCGCATGCGCTCGGCCATCAGCAACGAGCAGGCTACTCGCAGGCGGGTTTCGGACAGCATGCCGAGGCCGGCAATGGCCACGGTAATGAGCGAATGCTGGGGCAGTCGTGAGGACACGGAGGCTGGGGACTCTTCGAAGCGTGCCGAGGCGGAAGCGTGACGGGGCAACCCACGTGCCCGGACCGTCGTCCAGGCACGTGGGTGCGGCAAGGCATCAGGAGAAATCGAGCGTGCTTTCGAACGCCTTCAGTTCATGGCGCGCCATGGCCAGGTTCGACTTCGCGCGATCGAGCATGACGTAAAGAAACAGTGCCGCGTTGCTTTGCAGCGGACGAATCAGGTGGTACTGCTTGCCCAGCGTGATCAGGATGTCTTCGATGGTGTCATTGAGGTTCAGGCGCTCGGCGACCAGGCGCTTGGCGCGCACCACTTCGGTATTGCCTGCGGCAGCGACTTCCAGATCGATGGTGCCACCACCGACCGTGGCGAGCGCCATGCCGCTGTCGGTATCGACAAGGGCGGCCCCGATGAAACCGGCGAGGTTGTTGAGTGCTTCAAGCTGTAGCTTGGCCATGGCCTTGGATTCCCTGTATGGCGTTATTTATGACGGGTGATGTGCTGCTGCGTGTTGTGCTGCTGCTTTGTGTTGCGTGCTATTGCGGTACTGCCGGAATCAATGCGCGAATGCGATTGGCGCACTCGCGCGTTGCAAAAAGAAGCGTGGCCAGCGTGGTGTCCGGGCGCGCGACGGCGGCCAGGGTGAGTGGGCGCTGGCCTTCGATGCGAACCAGTACCACGTTGCCGTCGTTGGTGCGCACGGTGGCGTGGTCGGCGCAGGCCATGCCCAGTTCCTTGGCCATGGTTTCACCCAAGGTCAGGAATGAATTGCTCATCGCGGCAAGCCGGCGCGGATCGACCGCGAGGGCGGCGCTGTAGCTGGCCAGGGCGCGACCGTCGGAGGTGGAAAGCAGGAATACCGTAATGCCGGGAGTCGTTCCCAGCGTGCGGTCGAATTCCAGCTTTACCGCTGCCTCGTCAGGCAGTGAGGGGTCGCCATGGGCTTTGCCCATCGAGTCGACCACCATGGCCATGGTGTTGGCTTGCATGCGGATTCTCAGTTGGGTTGGCGGACCGCTTGTTGCTTAAGGCCCGTGAATAAGGTTGCAGTTTTTATGCCAGCAGGTCAGGCGGCCCCGGAGTTCGCCATGGCAATGACTAGCTGCTCAAGCGTGATACCGCTCAAGCATAAAATGTGCTGGTTCTCACAAATTTGTCAGGAAGTGACACGTTTTGCAACAGAAATGTCCGCGGTTGGGGGTTGTCTGATAGGCGCGGTACAGCTTGGAATGGCTGGTGATGTCGAGCCCGTCCACTCCTCGATTGAGTTCATGAGTGAATGACTACGTATGCAACCTCGCGTAACGGATTTGCCATAGGCCAAACGGATTGAATTGATCCTTTCAATCAATTAGATGCATGTGCGTCGCCCCGTTAATCTCCCGCGCTGTCATGCGCTGTCGTTGTGAATGGCGCGAACACCAAGGGGGCTTCATGCAATGGATCCAACGTCTGTGCCTGGTCGCGGCACTTGGCGTCTTCGCCGTTGCCGCGCATGCGGGTGGCGTGGACATCGCAGGTCACGTTGAACTGGTGGCCAATCCCGGCCAAACCATCGAATCGGGTGAACTGGTCGATACGCTGGTGTACTTCGTGCCCAAGGCGGGAGTGCCCAAAGCGCATCCGGGAACCTATACCGTGTATTCGGTAAGCATGGATTTTCGCCCCGGTGCCATGGCGGTGCCGGCCGGAAGCACGGTGAAGTTCGCCAACCTCGACCAGGTGCTGCATAACGTGTATTCGTCCACGCCGGGTGCGGTGTTCAATCACCAGTTCCAGAAAGTCGGCGACGTGGTCGAGCATCGCTTCACCGAGCCGGGTACGGTGCTGGTCAGTTGCAACGTGCATCACTTCATGGAGTTCGATCTGCTGGTGGTGCCCACACCCTATATGGCCGCGGTGGCCGCCGATGGCAGCTTCGTGCTGCACGGCGTGCCGGCAGGCCCGGGCACGCTGTATGCGTGGAACGCACGGGCAGCGCTCAAGAGCCAGCCTGTGATGGCACCCGGCAAGGGCATCGAGCAGCGGCTGGTGGCGATCAAGGCACGCGTCAAGACCGAGCTCAATCAGGGAGGTCACTCGTGAAGCCGGCGATTGCGGCGCTGTTGAAGGGATGGGCCATCGTCATGGCCTGCATGGCGCTGGCCGGCGCCGGGGTGCTTTGGAATGCAGAGCTGGCGGCGCAGAAACGCGCGGTCGAACACTTGAAGGACTCCAGCGACGTCGTGCGCGAGCTCCAGGCGCAGGCGCTTGAAGTGCTGCAATTGCGCGCGCAGGCGATGGCCGATGATCCGGCCTTTGTCGACTACGTGACGCAATCCCAGGTGCCTGATCCGAAGCTTGGTGGTGCCGTCGATACGCTTTCGATCAGCAACCTGTTGAAGGAGCGCAGGCATGGCGACGATATCGTCGTGTTGCTCGATGCCGAGGGCATGCCGATCACCTCGATCGGTACGGTGGGTCGCGACCATGCGGCCATCCAGCACGATGCACTGGTGGTGCAGTCGATCAGCCAGTTCAAGCCTGTGCAAGGTGTGTGGCTGGATGATGGGGACCTGCTATGGGTGGCGATCAGTCCGCTGATGCGCGGTCGCACGCCGCAGGGTTACCTGGTGGTCGCCGCGCGTGTCAAGGATGCCTTCTTTGCGCGGACAGGGCGTCTGGCCCGCAGCCAGGTGGCCCTGGTCGTCGATCCGTCGCCGCACACCCCGGTGGTGCACACCGGCGATATGGACGTGCGCTTCATCGACCAGTTCGCGGCTCGGCGTACCGAGGCATTCGGTTTGTCCGATCCGCAAGGCGCCGCCCTGATGCTGCATGGTGGCACGCCAGCCTGGATAACGCCGATTGCGACCAGTGCCGGGCATGCGGCGGTCGCGGCCGTGGATCAGCAGGCGGGGCAGGATCGACTGGGTCAGGCAACACTGCGCCTGTTGCTGGGCGTGGCGGTGTTGGGCGTGTTCGGCCTGGCCTGTGTCTGGTTCCAATGGCGATGCACATGGCGGCCGCTGGGCGAGTTGGCGTATGCGTTCGATCATGACCGCAGCGCGGTGGTGCGGGTGCGCGGAGGCGCCATGGTCCGGGACGTTCGCGATCGTTTGCAGTTGTTGCTGAAGGCGTCGCGCTAGGCCGAGACGCGACGGCGGCGGGCTTATCGAGTATGCTCGCCGCCGTTTCCTGGTTCCCTTGGCAGATGACCGACGAAAGCATCGGACAGCCGTCGCTTTTCTCCAGCGATGATGAGCAATACATGCGGCGCGCGCTGCAATTGGCTGCGCACGCACGTGATGCCGAAAACGAAGTGCCGGTCGGTGCGGTGCTGGTGCTCGATGGCCAGATCATCGGCCTGGGCTGGAACCGTAACATCACCTTGCACGATCCGACGGCGCATGCCGAGATCCAGGCCTTGCGCGCGGCGGGCGAGCGACTGGCCAATTACCGCATGATCGGTGCGACGCTCTATGTGACCTTGGAGCCGTGCGCGATGTGCTCGATGGCGTTGGTACATGCGCGTATTGCGCGCGTGGTTTATGCGGCAACTGATCCGAAGACCGGCGCGGCGGGCAGTGTGTTCGATACCCTCATCTCCGAACGCCACAACCATCGCGTGCAAGTGCATGGCGGCCTGCTGGCTGACGAGGCATCGACCATGCTACGCGAATTCTTCCGCTCCCGCCGGTAGGATCGACCTCAGTCGCGATGCAATTGTGCGATTCAGTCGCAGATTGGGGTTTCAAAACCTCCAAGCCGCGACCCAAGTCGCGACTTACATCGCGAATGAATTGGCTCCTACGCGACTTGTGATTCGGTCGCGGCTGGGGGCTTTCGTTACAGTTTCACCGGGAACGGGTTGCGCTCGGCGAAACCTTTCTGGTGCCAGTACGGGTAGGCCGGCACCACGGCGCTGGCTTCATCGAGCTTGGCAACCTGTTCGGTCGTCAGGCTCCAGCCCACCGCGCCGAGGTTCTGTCGCAACTGTTCTTCATTGCGTGCACCGATGACGACGGTGGAGACGGTCGGACGCTGCAACAGCCAGTTGAGCGCGACCTGCGGAATCGTCTTGCCGGTTTCCTTGGCCACGTCATCGAGCGCATCGACGACACGATACAGGTACTCGTTGTCGACCTGCGGACCCATGTCGGCGGTCTTGTGCAGGCGGCTGACCTCGGGCAGCGGCTGACCACGGCGGATCTTGCCGGTGAGTCGGCCCCAGCCCAAGGGACTCCATACGACGGCGCCCAGGCCCTGGTCGATACCCAGGGGCATCTGCTCCCATTCGTAGTCTCGGCCCACCAGCGAGTAATAAGCCTGGTTGGCGACGTAGCGCGTGAAGCCGTAGCGATCGGCGGTGGCGAGCGACTTCATCAGGTGCCAGCCGGAGAAGTTGGAAACACCCAGGTAGCGGATCTTGCCTTGGCGTACCAGGTTATCCAGCGTGGACAACGTCTCTTCGACCGGTGTCTGCGCATCGAAGCCGTGCAACTGGAACAGGTCGATATAGTCGGTCCCCAGGCGCTTGAGCGCCGACTCCACCGCCTTGATGAGGTGGTAGCGCGAGGAACCGACGTCATTGGGTTCGTCGCTGTAGCGGAACGTGGCCTTGGTCGAGATCAATACCTTGTCGCGGCGTCCCTTGATGGCTTCGCCGAGCACCGATTCGGCGGCGCCACCGGAATAGATGTCCGCGCTGTCGAACATGTTCAGGCCAGCATCCAGGCAGATATCCACCAGGCGGCGCGCTTCGTCGACGTCGGTCTGTCCCCAGGCCTGGAAGAATTCGCCCTTGCCGCCGAACGTGCCGGTGCCGAAGCTCAGGACGGGCACCTTGAAGCCCGATGCGCCTAGCCGTCTGAATTCCATGGAAGTCTCCTCGCGAGTGGAAAGTTGTTTTCTGTGGAGTTGTTCGAGGCGATTGCAAGGCCAGTTTGCGCGCGCCCAGATGACAAAATATTTAAAAAGGAAAATGCCCGGGCCGCGTCGCGGCACCGGGCATGCAGATGTCCCATGTCTGATAAAGGGCTTAGGGTTTGCTGTCCTTGCCGGCCGTGTCGCCATCGGGCAAGGCATAAGCCATCACATAGTCGCCCGAGCGGGTACCAAGACCGGCATGGCCACCTGCGGCAATCACGACGTACTGCTTGCCGTTGATGGCGTAGGACATCGGGTTGGCCTGGCCACCCGCAGGCAGACGGGCCTGCCACACCACCGTGCCATCGCGCTCGTCGATGGCACGCAGGTAGTCATCGGCCGTGGCGCCGATGAACACCAGTCCGCCCTTGGTGACCATGTTGCCGCCGATGTTGAAGATGCCGGTCGGGAAGGGCAGGTTCGTGTGGGTACCGAATGGACCGGTGTCACGCGTGGTGCCGATGGGGTGCTGCCAGACGATCTTGCGCGTGGTCAGGTCGATCGCGGTCAGCGTGCCCCACGGCGGCGGATTGCACGGTACGCCCAGCGGGTTGAGCCACGGATGCACCTTGCCCACATAGGGCGTGCCGTATTGGGGCGACAGGCCGCCTCCCACTTTCGGCTCGTTGCCGTCGCCACTCCACGGTTGCACGTCGCCATTCTTCACATAGGGCTCGCGTGGCGCGAGGCTGATCATGAAGGGGATGTAGTTGGCGTTGGCGATCAGGATCTTGTGCGTTGGATCGATCGATGCGCCATGCCAGTCGATCACGCCGTCGAACGCCGGATACACGATGGTGTTCTTCAATTGCGGCGGCGTGAACTGGCCCTTGTAATAGGCCCGGCGGAATTGAATGCGGCACACCATCTGGTCGATCGGCGTGGCGCCCCACATGGCCGCTTCGGTCAGGTCCTTGGGCGCCAGCGACGGCATGCCGGTGGAGAATGGCTGGGTTGGTGACGTGTGATCGCCAGGCACGGCACCTTGCGGCACGGGCTTCTCTTCCACGTTCGCCACGGGCTGGCCGGTTTCCCGGTTGAGCAGGAAAAGCTCGCCGCGTTTGGTGGTCTGCACCAGGGCGGGAATTGTGCCGCCCTTGGGGTCGGGCAGGTCTACAAGCGACGGGCCGGTGGGTACGTCGAAGTCCCACAAGTCGTGATGCACGTTCTGGAACACCCAGCGTGGCGCGCCGGTTTCGATATCCAGTGCCACCGTGGAACTGGAATATTTTTCGTCGAAGGGACGGCGGTGACCACCGAAGTAATCCGGCGTGGCGTTGCCCTCCGGCAGGTAAACCATGCCGCGATCCACATCGGCCGTATAAACCCCCCAGGCGTTGGGTGTGCCGCGCGTGAGCGTGTCATGGGGGCCGGGCGTCCAGTTCTGCGGATCGTGTCCGACGTCCCAGGCCCAGACGAGTTTGCCATCCAACGGATCGAACGCGCGCACCGCGCCGGAAGGCTCGAACGTCGCCTGGTTATCGAAGATCCAGCCGCCCAGGATGACGCGATCCTTGACCACCAGCGGTGGCGACGTGATGAAATGGAAACCAGCCGGTACGTGGCCGAGGTATTCCTTCATGGATACGAAGCCGTGATCGCCAAAATCCTGGCATAGCTGACCGGTCTTGGCATTGAGCGCCATGATGCGTGCATCGAGCACTGGGGCGATGATGCGTTCCGGACAGTCGGTCTGCGTGCCTTCCGGTGCCTTGTAGTAAGCCACGCCACGGCAAGCAAGGTAGACATCTGCCGATGTATCGGCCTTGGGATCAAAGCTCCATTTTTTCTGGCCGGTGGCGGCATCGAAGGCCACTACCCAACTGTGGCCGGTGCAAACATAGAGCGTATCGCCGACCTTGATCGGCGTGTCCTCGAAATTGAATTCGTGGCCGGCATCGGTGCCGCCGACATCTTCACCGGGGCGCATGGTGTCGCCTGTGCGCGCAGTCCATGCGAGCTTCAGCGACTTCACGTTGCCGGTGTTGATCTGGTCCAGCGGCGAGTAGCGATCGCCTTTGGGCGTGCGTCCGTAGAACAGCCAGTCGTCGTTGGGTACGGATGTGTCCTGGTCAGGCTGCGCGTTGGCGTCCAGCGTGACGCTGCCATGGATGCCGCGTGGCTGCATGGCCGCGACTGCACCCACCACGATCACCGCCAGGGCGATCAATCCCAGTGCCGGCCCGGCGGCGCGTGCACCGGTCAGCGGTACGCGTAATTTACGGCTCACCAGCAGCAACCAGATGGCCAGCACCAGTGGCATGACCAGTCGAACTTCCAGTTGCCAGATGTCCAGACCAACCTCGGCCACTGACCACATCAGGGTGCCTAGCAACGTCAGGGCATAAAGCCACAGCGCGGCCCGGCGCCCAGTGAATGCAAGGCCGCCCGTCAGCAAGGTCAGCACGCCGGCAGCCAGGTAGTACCAGGTGCCGCCAAGAGCCAGCAGCCAGGCGCCGCCCACGATCAGGGCGAGCCCGATAAGGATGAATACCCCGCCAGTCAGGCGTGGTGGACGAGGATAGGGGGCCACGTCGAGTGCTCCGAAAGGTTGCCGCGGGAAGCCGTGAGCGTAGGCTCGATAAGAACAAGCCGACGTGAAGCTTGTTCATAAATGAAGCGATTCGCCGCTCCTTGCGAGGGCGGGTAGCACCGATTTCAGTCGCGATGCAATCTGCGATCCAGTCGCAGACAGATTGGGGCTCTGAGTCTCCACGCTGCGGCCAGGTTGCCACTTGCATCGCGACCCATGTCGCCCATGCGGAAACAAATTCGTACCGTCAGCGCAACAGAAATCGCAACGCAGCTGCGCAGGGTTGATCGATCTTCATGCTGAGCAGGGGATCGGCCCGTGTGCGGCCAAGGTTGAGCGCGGCGATCGGTTTACCCGCACGTGATGCCGCGTACGCGAAGCGGTAGCCGGAATACACCATCAGCGACGAGCCGACGACCAGCATGGCATCGGCTTCCTGCACGGCCTGCATGCCGGCATCGACGCGTTCGCGCGGCACGTTTTCGCCGAAGAACACGACGTCCGGCTTCAGCACGCCACCGCAATGCGGACAAGGCGGTATCTGGAAGGTGGAAAAATCCAGGCCGTCCAGGTCCGCATCGCCATCGGGCGCATCCGTGGCATCGACCTCGATCCATGCGGGATTGTCGCGTTCCAGGGCCTCCTGGAAAAGTGTGCGTGTGCTACGTGTTTCGCACTGCATGCAGCGCACCAGATCCAGGCGCCCGTGCAAGTCCACGACGTGTTCGCTGCCGGCGGCTTGATGAAGGCGATCCACGTTCTGCGTCACCAGCAGTTGCAAGCGGCCTTGTTGCTCCAGGACGGCAAGCGCGCGATGGGTATCGTTGGGCGCGGCGCGACCGAAGCGCCGCCAGCCGACCAGGCTGCGCGCCCAATAACGCTGGCGTGTGGCTGCTTCGCCCATGAAGGCTTGATAGGTGACTGGGGGCGGTCGTTTCCAGCCGCCGTCGGTGTCGCGGTAATCGGGGATGCCCGAATCGGTGCTGCACCCGGCGCCCGTGAGTACGAACAGCCGCCGATGTCGGTCGATGAATTCGGCCAGTCGCGCGCGATCCCGTTCCAGGTCGCCTGCCAGGATGCCGCTGGCGGTAGCCAGTGCATCGGTCATGCGATGGTCCGGCGATCGAGTTCGTCCAGTGCCGCACGGATGCCGTCGGCGCCGTCCACGCGCATCATGCGCGGCGATTCACCGGAAAAATCGGTGTCGACCTCGTGTGCCCAGGTGACGTGGTAAGGCATGTAGATGCCCCAGCCGCCCAGCGTGACCACCGGTGCGATATCCGAGCGCAGCGAATTGCCCACCATGGCGAAGCGCTCCATCGGCACGCCACACTCGTCGAGCACGCGGCGATAGGCGCGCTCGTCTTTCTCTGAAACGATCTCGATGCGCTGGAACAGGTCAGCCAGTCCGCAACTGGACACCTTCTGTTCCTGATGGAACAGGTCGCCCTTGGTGATCAGTACCACCCGGTATTTTTCCGCCACCGACATGACCGCCTCGCGGATACCTGGCAGCAGGTCGACCGGATGGGCCAGTACGTCCTTGCCGATGGCAATGATGCGATGCAGGTCGGTGGCGCTGATGCGTGAGTCGGTGGCATCGATGGCCGCTTCGAGCATCGACAAGGTCATGCCCTTGGCGCCGTAGCCGAACAACCTGATGTTGCGCCGTTCGGTTTCCAGCAGCCGTTCGTGCAGGCGCAGATTATCCAGATCGATGTATTGCCCGACGATGCGTTCGAATTGGGCGTGTGCATCCTGGTAATAGCCTTCGCTATGCCAGAGCGTATCGTCGCCATCGAAACCGACCAGTTCGATCATGGGAGAAGTCTTTGGGAGGGATGGGGGCCCAGTATAAAAGGGGATGGCGCCGGGAGTTTTCAAGCTCCACGGCGCCAGGGCGCGTCTCGGGTCAGGCACGGGACGGTTGGCCGGATGTCACAGCTGCGGCCATTCATTAGGTCGCAGGTCGAACACCAGCACTTCGGCGTGATCGCCATCGCTCAGGCGTAGCGTGTCCGCCTGGCGAATGCGCGCACCATCGCCCTCATGCAGCCGTTCACCGTTGACGCTCACGCTGCCGCGGGCCACTTGCACGTAGGCATGCCGTTGCTTGGGCAGGGCCAGTTCGGCTGTTTCACCCTGGTCGAACAATCCCGCATACACGCGGGCATCCTGGCGAATTTCCAGCGAATCATCCGCGCCATCCGGCGATATGATCAGGCGAAGGCGTCCGCGCTTCTCCGCGTCGCTGAAATGGCGCTGCTGGTAGCGTGGCTTGGCGTTCTGTTCGGCTGGCAACAACCAGATTTGCAGGAAGTGCACGCTCTCGTTCGGTGAATGGTTGAACTCGCTGTGCGTGACGCCGCTGCCAGCGCTCATCAACTGCACATCACCGGGGCGGATGACCGAGCCTGTGCCCATGCTGTCCTTGTGCTCAAGTGCGCCTTCGAGCACGTAGGAGAAGATTTCCATGTCGCGATGCGGATGTTGACCAAAACCCTGTCCAGCAGCGACACGGTCGTCATTGATGACGCGCAGGTCCGAGAAGCCGATTTGTTCGGGGTTGTAGTAATGGCCGAACGAAAAGCTGTGATGGGAATGGAGCCAGCCATGATTGGCCAGGCCGCGAGCGTTTGCCTTGAGGATGTCGAGCATGATGTTCTCCGGATCTGAAAGGGTTTGAATCAGGCAATGGCGGAGCGGCGGCTGCGCAACGCATCCAGGCTCCAGGCGCCGGCACCCCATGCGGTGATTTCCAGCAGGCCGCCGGTGATGGCGAAGTTCTTCAGAAAGTGCACCTGCTGGTTGGCGTCGCCCAGATGGGCGTGGAAGGCAAAGGCCGTAGCAAGCGTGAACAGGGCCATCAAGCCGGCTACCAGCCGGGTGCGATAGCCGACCAGGAGTAGCGCGCCCAATCCCACCTCGACGGCAACCGCCACCAGGTAGGCAAGATCGGGCAACGGCAGCCCGGCAGACACGATGTATGCCTTGGTGGCGGCCGGGGCGGCGAGCTTGCTCAGGCCACTGATCAGGAACAGGGCGGAAAGCAGAGCGCGGCCAAGAATGGGGAGGGCGGGGTGGCGTTCGATATTCATGGTCATTCCTTCAGTAGCGCACCGGCTTGGTCGGCGTATCGTTGAAGTGAATGCTAATGTCGCCAATGTGGCAGATAAATCGCTTAGTATGCGCCTTACTGTCGCTTTGAGGTTGACAATGTGAGCCAACTGGAAGACATGCGCTTGTTCGTGGATGTGATCGATGCAGGCAGTTTCACCGGGGCAGCGGAGAAGGTCGGACTCTCCAAGCAATACCTGAGTAAACGCATCATGGCGTTGGAGAGCCGCTTGGGTGTACGCCTATTGACGCGCAGCACGCGTCACCTGCGCTTGACCGACCTGGGACGGGCCTATGAAGAGCAGGCGCGCGGCATTTTGCAGGATGTCGACGGGCTGGAGCAGCGGATTTCCGGAAGCAATCGCACGCCACGTGGGCGCCTGCGTGTCACCGCGCCGATGTCATTCGGCACGATGCACCTCAGTCCGGTGTTGCCCAAGTTCCTGCTCGCTTATCCGCAAGTGTCGCTGGAACTGGATCTCAACGACCGCACCGTAGACCTGATCGGCGAAGGCTATGACCTGGCGATACGTATCGGCAGCCTGCCTGATTCATCCCTGGTTGCCCGGGTGATCGCGCCATCGGAGATCGTGACGTGTTGCAGTCCAGATTATCTGGCGCGGCGGGGCGCTCCGCAGACACCCGCGCAGCTTGGCGATCATGCCTGCCTGCTGTATGGCCATGGCCGCCACGTGGAGTGGCAATTCGGTGGCGTGGCACCTTGCCGTGTCCCGGTCATTGGATGCCTGCGCGCCAACAATGGCGAACTGGTGCGGGATGCGGCGATCGGTGGCCTGGGTATCGCCTACCTGCCGATGTTCATTGCTGGCGAGGCGATCGAGGCGGGGAAGCTCGTGACCATCCTGGATGACTACCGCCCGGTGGGAGCGGCCATCCATGCGGTTTACCCGCAACATCGGCAGGCGTCGCTGCTGTTGCAGATCTTCGTGGACTTCCTGCGCGGCGTCTTCGCGGCACCGAACCGGGCGCTTTGAAACGAACGCTTGCCATGCCGCATTGCAGCAGCGTTTGGGGGCATAGCAGTCTAAATTAAATCGATGTAGAGTCGGCGTTACAAACCCGCTGACAATCTTGGGTCAGCCGGCTTTTCCAGCTCCACCACACGCTCCCCGGGGAATCCAACGCTCGAAAAATTGCCTTGCCCTATCAGTCTGTATGAAATTTAGATCGATCTAAATCACTTGCGGGATGATGTCGTCCAGTCGATAGCGGCTCCGGCGATCATCAGGCAAGTGAAGGCTCCTTGGAGCTGGTTGGTGATTTCCACGTCCACCTTGTCGAGGACATGCGGATGGCAGCAGAGATGGTTTGCAGTTTCGAGACGCTCCCGATGGCGGCGCTTTGCCATGCCAGCGGCCTGTCATGTCTTCACTCCCCCTTGTGTTGAGCGACCTACACCTATGTCCGGTTCTACTTCGTTGAAGTCCCTGTTCCTGTTTGCAAGCGTTTCGTTAGCGATGGCTGGCAGTGCCTGGGCGCAAGACGCCGCCTCGCCGGCCGATGCGGTCAATCCGCTCATCGGCAGTACCAATGGCGGCGATACGTTCCCCGGTGCGGTCCTGCCGTTGGGCATGCTGCAATGGAGCCCGGAGAACACGCGCGGCAAGCACACCCATGCCGCCTCGCCGAGCGGCTATGAATACAAGTTCACGCGCATTCGCGGCTTCAGCCTGACTCATCTTTCAGGCGCCGGTTGCGCGGGTGCGAGTGGTGATGTGCCCTTCATGCCGGTCACGCAGGCCGTGACGTCGTCACCGTCGATCGATGCCAAGGACGCCACGTACGCCACCGATTTCACGCATCAGAACGAGACGGCCAAGGCCGGTGACTATCGCGTCACGCTTGCCGACGGCGTACAGGTGGAACTGGGCGCGGCCTTGCGCAGCGGCATGGCCCGCTTCACGTATCCGGCCGGCAAACCGGCCAACCTGCTGATTCGCAATTCCGATTCGGAAGTGGGATCGAGCGATGCGGATGTGCAGGTGGACAAGGCCAGCCATACCATCACCGGCTCGGTGACCAGCGGCAATTTCTGCGGTTACCTTGCCAAGGCCGACCAGCGCAGCTATTACACGCTGTACTACGTGGCGCAGTTCGACCAGCCCTTCACCGAGACCGGTGCCTGGGAAAACGATCAGGTGAAAAAGGGTGCCAGCACGGCCAAGGGCGGTACCGGCTACGGCGACAAGGGTTTTCCGGAACCGGGGAAGGGGTCGGGCGTGTGGGTCGGCTTCGATCCGACGAAGGGACCGGTTACGGTCCGCGTTGGCATTTCCTACGTGAGCCTGGATAACGCCAAGGCCAATCTTGCTGCGGAAATTCCGCAGGGTACGACCTTGGCGCAGGTGCACGAGTCGGCGCGCAAGGCCTGGAACGATGCGCTGGGACGCATCTCCATCGATGGCGGCACCGCCGACCAGCGCAGCACCTTCTATACCGCGCTCTATCACGTGCTGATGCATCCGAACGTCTACAGCGACGTCAATGGCCAGTATCGCGGTTTCGACCAGCAGACCCACCAGGTGGATGGCTCGCAGAAGATCCAGTACGCGAACTTCTCCGGCTGGGACATCTATCGTTCGCACCTGCAACTGTTGACCTGGTTGTTTCCCAAGGAGGGCAGTGACATTGCCCAGTCGCTGTACAACCAGGCCAAACAGAATGATGGCGAGTGGGATCGCTGGACGCATAACAGCGGTGGCACGCATGTCATGAGCGGCGATCCGGCCGTGCCCGCGCTGGCTGATATCTGGGCATTTGGCGGACGCGATTTTGACCTGAAGGGTTCATACGCCTCGTTGGTGAAGGCGGCCACGGTACCCACGGCACATGACAGCTCCGACGATGGCTGCAATGTCGAGTGCGTGGGCCAGCGTCCCTCCCTGGATCAGTGGTTGAAGCTGCACTACATCGCCACGCAGTCGCATGCCTGGGGTGGTGCCGCCGAGACACTCGAAGACGTCACGGCCGATTTCGCGCTGTCCCAACTGGCGGTCTACAGCGGCGACAAGGCCGGTGAAAAGCAGTTCCTGGCGCGTGCCGGTTACTGGCGCAACATCTTCAATCCCAAGGCTGCGCCCGAAGGCGGCTATATCCAGAATCGCAACGCCGATGGCAGTTGGCCGGCCTTCAAGCCGGAAACCGACGATGGTTTCGTCGAAGCCAGCGCGGCGGTGTATCTGTGGATGATTCCGTTCGACGTCCACGGCTTGTTCCAGCAGTTGGGCGGTTATCCCAAGGCCTCGGCACGCCTGGATCGCTTCTTCCATGACGACAACGGCAAATGGGCCTTGACCAAGGCCGGTCCACTGCATTCGGAGCTCGATAACGAGCCGTCGGTTGCCGCGCCGTGGCTCTACGATTTTGCCGGCCAGCCGTACAAGACGCAGGAGTCGGTGCGCATCGTGGTGAACACGCTGTGGAAGAACACGCCCGATGGCATTCCCGGCAATGACGACCTGGGCGAAATGTCTTCCTGGTACGTGTGGTCGGCCCTGGGCTTCTATCCGGAAATTCCCGGGCGCGCGGAGCTGGTGCTGGGCAGTCCCTTGTTTACGCGCGCGGTGGTGCACCACCCGGGCGGTGACCTGACCATCGATGCGCCCAAGGCCGGTGCCGATACGCCGTTCGTGCATACGCTCACGCTTGATGGCAAGCCGCACCACAAGCCCTGGCTGCCGACCAGCGTAGTCGATCACGGTGGTCATCTGGAATTCGGTTTGCAGGACAAGGCCGATACGGCCTGGGGCAGCAGCCTGAAGGATGTGCCGCCGTCGTTCTCGCCGCCGCATGCCTGATGCGGCGACGAGACATTATTTTGCGAAAAATTTGAATCGATTGAAGACCCGCCGCCCATAGCGGCGGGGTATCTGGAGAGTAAAGACGCATGGGCAAGCATGGTTCGTTTCGCCGCGCAGTAACGGCAAGGATGCAGGTACGCGGAAAGGCACTTTGCGCGGGTATCGCGCTGGCGTTATCGGCAGCCATGCCGGTGCTTGCGCACGAGGCCAATCATGCAGGTGTGGCGTTCTTCAGTTCCCTGGAGGCGCATCAGCCGAGCCTTGCCGGTGAAGCGGCCGAAGGTCTTCGCGTATCGGTTGTCGATGGCCCGTCAAAGGAGGAAGTCCTCACCTCCAAGCCCGGCGCCGGATTCACCGGCACGCATGCGTTGCGCTATGACGGTGATGCCGTGACCACGCAGGGTGCAAGACGCGTGGTCGTGTTCAAGCCTTCCTCGGTGAAGATCGATGCGGGCATGCATCTTTCCTACATGCTGCTGCCGGTCATGCAGAAGGACGACAGCACCGCTCCCGCCCAGCATGTGGCCATCGATCTGCTGTTCAACGATGGCTCGCGACTGTCGTCGCTGGCGGCTACCGACCAGTACCGCACGGCGGCGACGGCAACGGCGCAGGGTGAGGCGCGCCTGTGGCATGGCAATCAATGGAACCGGGTCGATATCGATGTCGGTCGCGTCGCCAATGGCCGGAAACTGGCCGCGATTGAACTTGTGACCGATGCGCCTGCCGGTAGCGAGGCTTTCCATGGTTATATCGATGACATCCGCCTGGGCGCATCGATAGCGCCGGGCGATGCGCTTGCACCGCACGAATACGTCGATACGCGACGTGGCTCGTTCGCGAACGGGCATTTTTCGCGCGGCAACAATTTTCCAGCCGTGACCGTACCGCACGGCTTCAATTTCTGGACCGTCACCACGGCCGCCGGATCGGACTGGATCTACCAGTATCAGGAACGCAACGACCAGGATAATCGCCCGCGTATTCAGGCGTTCTCGCTCAGCCACGAGCCGAGCCCTTGGATGGGCGATCGCCAGACCTTTCAGGTGATGCCCGCGATGGCTGGCAGCGGGGCGCCCGAACTGGATCGCGCCAAGCGCGCCATGAGCTTCTCGCACGATAACGAAATTGCCCGTGCCGATCTCTACCAGGTGAAATTCGACAATGGCCTGGTAGCCCGCATGACGCCGACCGATCACGCGGCGATGATGCAGTTCACCTTCACGGGCAAGCGTTCGCAACTGGTTTTCGACAACCGCAACGACAAGGGCGGCATCGAGCTTGATCCGCAGCGTGGCGTGATCAGCGGCTACTCGGACGTGGCCAGCCAGTTGTCCACCGGTGCGACGCGGCTGTTCTTCTATGCGGTGTTCGATCAGCCGGTGACCGAGAGCGGGCGTATCACCGGACAGGGGCGCGACCATGTCGCCGCGTGGTATGGCTTCGATACGCACAAGTCACGCACGGTGACTATGCGCATGGCTACCTCGCTGATCAGCGTCGATCAGGCGCGGCATAACCTTGAGCTGGAATTGCCGCAAGGCGTGACGTTCGAGAGCGTGCAGACTGCCGCCGCCGCCAACTGGGATGGCCTGCTGCGCACGGTGGAGATTCCGGGCGCCGATGGTCGCGACAAGACCGTGCTGTATTCCAATCTCTATCGCCTGTTCATGTATCCAAACGAGGCGTTTGAGAATGTCGGTAGTCCGGCGACGCCCGACTATCGTTACGCCAGCCCGTTCTCCTCGCATGAGGGCGATGACACGCCCACGCACACCGGTGCTCGCGTGCTTTCGGGCAAGCCCTATGTCAACAACGGCCTGTGGGACACCTATCGCACGGCGTGGCCGGCCTATACCTTGCTCACGCCGCACGACGCCGGCGAGATGATCGATGGCTTCGTGCAGCAGTATCGCGACGGCGGCTGGATCGCGCGCTGGTCTTCGCCCGGTTACGCGGACCTGATGGTGGGTACCAGCGCGGACGTGGCGTTCGCCGATGCCTGGAGCAAGGGCATCAGCAACTTCGATGTCCTGTCGTTCTACAAGGCCGCGCTCAAGGACGCGACGGTGGTGAGCGACGTTCGTGGCGCCGGACGCAAGGGCGTGGAACGTTCGATCTTCAACGGCTATACCGACAACGGTACCGACGAGGGCCTGTCGTGGTCGATGGCCGGCTATCTCAACGATTTTGGTATTGCCGAACTGGCGCAGAACCTGGCCGATCATCCGGTTCCGGGCGATACCTATGCCTCCTACGCCGACGATGCGCGCTACCTGCGCAATCGCGCACGCAACTATGTGCGCCTGTTCAACAAGGAAGCCGGATTCTTCATCGGCCGCAAGCCGGATGGGCAGTGGCGTATCGATGCGAAGGACTTCGATCCCTATGCCTGGGGCGGTGACTACACCGAGACCAACGCCTGGAACATGGCCTTCGATGGCGGCGTGCAGGATGGCCAGGGCTTGGCCAACCTCTATGGCGGCCTGGATGGCCTGGCCAGCAAGCTCGATGCCTTCTTCGGTGCGCCAACGTATTTCCATGTAGGCGAATACGGTGGTGTGATCCACGAGATGCTTGAGGCGCGCGATGTGCGCATGGGTCAATACGGCCATAGCAACCAGCCTTCGCACCATATCCTGTACATGTACGACGTGGCGGGCCAGCCATGGAAGACCCAGGACAAGGTACGTGATGCGCTGACCCGGCTTTATATCGGCAGCGACATCGGCCAGGGCTATCCCGGTGATGAAGACAATGGCGAGATGTCGGGCTGGTGGCTGTTCAGCGCGGCGGGCTTCTATCCGTTGCGCGCCGGCACGTCTACCTACGCGATTGGCGCGCCTTATTTTCCGCATATGGTGATTCGCTCCACGTCCGGCAGCATCATTACCATCGATGCGCCCGCCGTGTCGGACAAGAACCGTTACATCCAGGGTGTCACGCTCAACGGCAAGCCGTACGACAAGACCTGGATCGCCCAGCAGGATCTGGACAACGCGCACCTGGTGTTCGACATGGGGCCGTCGCCATCGCATTGGGGGACAGGTCCGGATGCGCGCCTGCCATCGCTGACGCAAGGTAACGACACGCCGTCGCCCATGAGCGACCTGGCTGACCAGGCGGGCGCGCAGGTTTCCATCGATGGGGATGCAACAGCCGCCAAGGCTATCAGCGACAACACCTCCGACACCGAGGCAACGCTGGGCGAGATTCCGGTGCGGCTACGCCTGCCTTCGGCGCAGGCGGTGCAGATGTACACCCTCACGTCATCGGCCAAGTCGGGCAACGATCCGGCGAGCTGGGAGGTGCTTGGTTCCAATGATGGCAAGCGCTGGACACTGCTCGATCGACGTCACGACGAACAGTTTGCCTGGCGTCGCCAGACGCGTGCGTTCGGCATCGCGCATCCGGGCAAATATCGCTACTACCGTTGGCGCGCCCTGGGGACGGGCGACGTGACGGTGGCGGAAATGGAATGGCTGGGTAACCCGTAAAGGGGCCGGCAAGGGGAACTTCAAGGAGCAATAGGCCGCAGGGGAGCGCGGGATGGCAAGGCCGCAGGGGCTTGATGTTGCCATCCCGGCTTGTGGCCGCAGAGGGAGGTAGGTGGTTCGTGACAGAGCCGTCGCTATGACGGCCATTTAGACACGTTATTGGGGAGCACCGCGCTTTATGAAACCGAAGATCGCTTACGCGTTTGCAACGACGCTGCTGGCCATGTCCATTGGCCAAGCGTTGGCGGCCGATACACCGCCGACACAACCAGGCAGCAATCCGTCACAAGCTACCACACAGGACAGCACGCAGGACGCTGCGCAGGACAAGGCTGCCAAGACCGATGAAAAGGACGTCAAGAAACTCGATGCCGTTCAGGTGACCGGCTCACTGATTCCGCGAGCTCAGATCGAAGGCCCTTCGCCGCAGACCACCATCACGGCCAAGGACATCGATCGCCAGGGTTTTGCCGACACGTTCGAAGCCCTGCGTGCCTTGCCCGTGGCCAATGGCTCGGTGCAGGACCCGCAGTTCACCGGAGGCTTCACCCCCGGCGCCAAGACCATCAGCCTGTTCGGCCTGAGTCCGAACTTCACGCTGACCTTGCTGAACGGGCGCCCGATGGCCAGCTACCCGCTGGCGTACAACGGCAACAACAACATTACCGATATCGCCAACATTCCTGTCGGCCTGATCGATCACATCGACGTGCTGACCGGCGGCCAATCGTCGATCTATGGCTCCTCGGCGATCGCCGGCGTGGTCAATATCGTGATGAAGGATCACGTCGATGGCACGCATGTCGCATTGCGCGTAGGCGACTACACCAGCGGTGGCGGCCTGAGCAAGCGATTGCAGGTGAGCTCCGGGCATACCTGGGGTGATTTCGACATCAGCGGCGGTATCCAGGTCTCCAAGGAAGATCCGGTCTGGGCCTACCAGCGCAGCTATATCGATTCGTACAACGATGACCCGACCAAGCCGGGCGTGCCGTCACGTACCTTCCTGCGCATGGCTGCCGGCGACAACGCCCATTACATCGATCCGGGCGCCGCAACCTGTGCCCCGTTGAGCTATTTGTATCGCGACAGCACGGCGTATTCCTATCGTGCCGGCTCCACCCTGGGTTACTACTGCGGTAGCCCCAACAACGTCGCGCAGGCCAGCCTCAGCAACCAGAGCACGGAAGTCAACGGCCTGCTCAACATGCACTACCACGTCAATGACAGCATGGAGCTGTATTCGGAATTGCTGTACAGCTTCAGCAATCCGACGTATTCCGGTGGCAGCCCGTTCTGGAACAATACGTTCTACAACCAGAC
Organism: Dyella sp.; assembly: GCF_036384435.1. GTDB lineage: Bacteria > Pseudomonadota > Gammaproteobacteria > Xanthomonadales > Rhodanobacteraceae > GSA-30. The sequence continues at coordinate 30,853 of NZ_DASVMI010000090.1, forward strand.
CAGTGGCCAGTACGAAGAATGGCAGCGCATCTATGCTCCGGAAGAAGTGGGGACCGATGCGACCTTCCAGCACGTCTACACGCGTACGTACAACGCAACCTTTGGCGTGAAGGGACAGATCGGTTCATCGAGCTGGAATTACGACGGTTACTACAACCGCTCGCAATCCAACGTGATCCGCAACTCCAAGGACTTCCTGGCCAACAACGGCATCGACCAGTATTACCTCGGTCCGCAGCTGGGCACCGATGCGAATGGTTATGCCATCTACGCGCCGAATCTTGATCGCCTGTATCAACCGATCACGCGTGGCCTGTATGACCAGTTCACCGCGACCGATCGTGCCACGTCGGTATCATGGACCCAGAACGAGACCATTACCGCCAACACGCCCAGCCTGTTCACGCTGCCGGCTGGCGACGTGGGCTTCGCCGTGATCGCGCAGACGGGTAACGAGCGCATCGACAATCACTCGGCCAGTCCGCTGGCTGCGGAGGGTTATTTCCGTGGTGTCGGTGGTTCCACGGTGGCAGCGGGCAAGCGCAGTTCCTATGCGGTCGGCGCGGAAATGCGCGTGCCGGTGCTGGACAAGCTGACGGTGGATCTGTCCAGTCGTTTCGATCGCTACAAGTACGGCGGCCAGACGCCGGGCAAGGGCACGTACAAGCTGGGTATCGAATATCGTCCCTTCGACACGCTGCTGTTGCGTGGCAGCTATGCGACGGCGTTCCGTGCTCCGGACATGTTCTACCTGTTCTCCTCGCATTCGAGCGGTTACACCACCAACACCGACTACTACCTTTGCCGCAAGGCGGGTTACAACTCGTCCACGTACGACAACTGTCCGCAGTCCGGCCTGAGCACGCTGGGCGTGTCCGAGGGCAACACGGGCCTGAAGGACATCACGGCCAAGTCGCTGACCTATGGTTTTGTCTGGTCCACGCCGGACAACTCACTGAGCTGGTCGGTGGACTACAACGCCATTCGTATCTCCAACGAAGTGGTGACTCTGGGTTCGGATGAAATCCTCAACCAGGAAGCCAACTGCCGCCTGGGTACGTCCGAGAACGGCCAGACGCCGTACGACATCAATTCACCGACCTGTCAGCAGGTCATCGGTGAGGTCAAGCGCAATTCCGAGACGGCGCCGATCAACCCGGGTGCGATCAACGAGGTCGATACCTATCCGATCAACGTCGCCAACGAATACCAGTCTGGTATCCAGTCGTCACTGAACTACCACTTCAAGGCAGGTGCGGCTGGCGACTTCCTGTTTGGCCTGGACTACTACGACGAGCTCAAGCACACCTACACCGAGAAGGCAGGCGATCAGTCGATCAACTACCTGTGCTGCGCGAACTCCGATGAGTTCAAGAGCCGCGTGACCGGGACGGTGACCTGGAACGTCGCGGACTGGAGCACGACCATCTTCGGTATTCGCAATGGCCGGTCCTGGAACTCGATCGGCACGGCCAAGAACATCGGGCCGTGGATCACCTTCAACGGCAGCGTGAACTACAAGATCACGCCGAAGGCATCGATCTCGCTGGTGATCAACAACATTGCCAACAAGAAGCCGCCGCGCGACAACACCAACGGCAACTGGCCCTACTTCGACGAGGGCGATTACAGCGCGCTGGGTCGTGCTGTGTACCTGGAGGTGGGTTACAACTTCGGCAACTGATCGCCAAAGGTTCGCGACAAACCAGACGTGCCGCCCTTGAGCGGCACGTTTTTTTATGGGTGTGAAGGTTCGAAGCGCAAACTCATCAGGCTTTGTTGGGCGTCTTCATCCAGGTCGCCCACGCCTGGTGTATCGGCGACTACGGCGTGGGTGCCATCGCCGATCACGGCCCAGTAGCACTCGCCGCCAGCGTGATAACCGGCCTCATCGGAAACGCCGCAGGTGACGGTTGCATCCATGCCCTTCCAGGCCGGTCCGTCGAACTGCCGCACAGGCTGTGGTACGCCAGGGCCATAGGAAGTCACCCACTGGCCTTCGTCGTTTCGTTGGAATCCGGCCTGCTTTTCGGCGACATTTTCGAGCGTGCCTCGCTGGATCTCGAAGGCGATGAAATAGCTGTCGCCCCGCATGCCATGGCCGACGATCTTGACGCACCGCTCCCGGCCTTCGCCGCAAGGCCGTACCTGACGATTGGCCAGGTACTGAAAGCGAATACCCAGTGCCGGATCGCGATAGGTTTTCCAACCAGCCTTGGGAACCTGCGCCAGTGTCTGCATGCGCGCGTCATAGCTCGCCGCCAGGCAGGGACTGTTCTGGCACAAGTTGCGTTGCTTGAGCCAGGTTCGCTGGGAACGGATCAGCCCGGCCTGGTCGGCCGTCCTATTCATGGCCTGCGCATAGGAAGCCGCCATCTGGGCATCCAGCGCCGTGAGCTGGTGGTCGTTGCAGACAAGATGCTCGACCGGGCTTGCGGCTTTTTCGCAATCGATGCTGCCAGCGTGGGCAGCCAGGGGGGCGCAGGCCAATGCCAGCGCAGCCCACCCATGGAGATAACGCGCGCGCTTCATGAAGGGTTTCCTGTCCTTGAGTTCGTAAGAGTCAAGGTAGCGGCAGGACATGGCCCTGATATGGCGCCGGAAGGGCATTTCGTTGCGCTGCAAATTTCCAAGGGAGGTCGTCGCGCGCATCATCGGTGTCGAGGGCGTTGATGTTAAGGAAGGGGCATGGTCTACGACTACGTGATCGTGGGAGGCGGCTCGGCGGGCTGTGTACTGGCCGCCCGTCTGAGCGAATCGGGTACTCGTCGGGTGTTGTTGCTGGAGGCCGGTCCACGCGACTGGCACCCGCTGATCCATATGCCGATCGGGCTGGCCAAGCTGGTCGGTCATCCCAGTGGCTTGCGCAAGCTGTATGGCGGCCAATGGTTTGGCTGGAACTATTTTACCGAGCCGCAGGCTCAGTTGGGAGGTCGGCGCCTGTGGTGGCCGCGTGGACGGACCTTGGGCGGTTCGAGCGCCATCAACGCCATGTGCTACATCCGTGGCGTGCCGACCGACTATGACGGCTGGGCCGATGCGACCGGTGACGCGCGCTGGTCGTGGGACCAGGTGCTGCCATGGTTTCGCCATTCGGAAAGCAATACCCGTGGCGCCTGTCCATGGCACGGTGCCGATGGCCCTCTGGGCGTGGACGATCTGCGCTACCACCATCGGTTATCCGATCTGTTTGTCGAGGCCGGCGTGCAGGCAGGCTTTCCGCGCAATGTGGATTTCAACGGCGCCCGGCAGGAAGGGTTCGGGTTGTATCAGGTGACCCAGCGCGATGCGCGGCGATGTTCGGCGGCCGTGGCTTACCTGCGGCCAGCGATACGGCGAGCCAATCTCACGGTACGCACGGGCGCGCACATCGCCCGCGTGTTGATCGATGGCGTACGCGCGACGGGTGTCGAACTCCTCGATGGGCAGAAGATCCAGGCGCACCAGGTCATCCTCAGTGCCGGTGCCCTCAACAGCCCGCAGTTGTTGATGCTTTCCGGTATCGGCGATGCCGGTGCACTGAAGACCCATGGCATCGCCGTGCGGGCGCATCTACCGGGCGTGGGCAAAAACCTGCAAGACCACCTGGACGTCTGCACCGTGACCGGAACCACTTGGCCGAAGACCTACGACCATCTCAATCAGCCCGCCGTCGCCTTGCGCTACCTGTTGCGTCGCGATGGGCCAGGAACCAGTAACGCGGCCGAGGGTGGTGGCTTCGTGCGCAGCCGGTACGCCGAGGATGATCGCTGCGACGTGCAGTTCCATTTCATTCCCGCGCAACTGGAGGACCATGGCAACCGCGAATTGCCAGGCAGGGGCTATACGCTGCACGCCTGCTATCTGCATCCACGCAGTCGTGGACGCGTCGCGCTGGCATCGCCTGATCCACGCCAACCAGTTCGCATCGAGGCCAATTACCTGGGCGATGAGGAAGGGCACGATCTCAAGCTGATGATCGAGGTGGCGCGATTGTCGAAGGACATCCTGGGGCAGGCGGCGCTGGCGCCGTACCGAGGCGCGCCCAAGCAGCCGGATCGCCCGTTGCACACAGATGCCGAATACGAGGCGTTCGTCCGTGCTCGCGCCGAAACCATCTATCACCCGGTCGGCACATGCCGCATGGGCAATGACGAGGCTGCTGTGGTGGATAGCGAGCTGCGTGTCCATGGCATCGAGGGCCTGCGCGTGGTCGACGCTTCCGTCATGCCGCGCCTGATCAGCGGCAATACCAACGCGCCGACGATCATGATTGCCGAGCGGGCTGCCGCGTTGTTGCTTGAACAGTAGGGAGGGGGAGGGATGAGGGGCGAGTAGCAAGGGCGTGAACATCACTGCCCGCCCACAGCATCACACATACGGCGCGCAGCATCACAGGTAATCACCAGCATAAGAGCCCGCGTCTCGCTACTCATCCCTCGTTCCTCGCTGTGCCCCTGGTCGATCGGGCGACCAGGGGCACAGGTCTATCAGACGATCGTCAGCTTGACGTCGATGTTGCCGCGCGTGGCGTTGGAGTAAGGGCACACCACGTGAGCCTTCTCCACCAGCGCTTCGGCTTCTTCGCGGGGCATGCCCGGGATCGAGATGACCAGTTCCACTTCGATGCCGAAGCCGGTCGGAATCGGGCCGATGCCGACGTTGCCGGTGATGCTGGTGTCAGCAGGCAGCACCTTCTTTTGCTGGCCGGCGACGAAGCGCATGGCGCCGATGAAGCATGCCGAGTAACCGGCGGCGAACAACTGCTCGGGGTTGGTACCCGTCGCACCGTTGCCACCCAGCTCCTTGGGCGTGGTCAGCTGGATATCCAGCACGCCATCGGAAGAAACGGCGCGGCCATCGCGACCACCGGTGGCCTTGGCCTGGGCGCGGTACAGAACGTTCTGGATGCTCATGGTGTGTCTCCTTGGTTTTATAGCTTGCTATTTTATAGCGCGCTATTTAGTTGGTCGAAAAATCAGTCGGTCTGGGACAGCGTGTTGCGAAGGTTCTGGAGGTCGGCCTTGAGTCGCAACGCCTCCTCGGGGGAGCACTGCATCGCGCAGACCACCCCGTATTGCACATCGGCCGCCTGGGCACGTAGCTTGCGACCCGCATCGGTCAGGCTGATGACCACTTGCCGCTCATCTTCCCGGGAGCGCTGGCGCAGCACGAGGCCCGAGGTTTCCAGGCGCTTGAGCAGGGGAGTCAGCGTGGCCGAATCAAGATGGAGACGCTCGCCGATCTCCGACACGCTCATGCCCGGAGTTTCCCACAGGGTAAGCATGACCAGGTACTGCGGGTAGGTCAGGTTCAGCGGTTGCAGCAGCTTGCGATACAGCTTGTTCATGGCCAGCCCTGCCGAGTAAAGCGCAAAGCACAACTGGCTATCGAGCGTAGGCTCGGGCAAGTCGGCTTTGTTGATGGCGGGGTGGGAGTTCATGGGCTGGTAATTTACATCGTGCACTATTGAATTGCGAGCGATTTTTCTTGATGGATTCAGGTTTTGTTTATTTTTGATGAGGCCGCTCGCCTTGCGGTTCGCTGTGAGGCAGGCGACTTCGTCGCCTGTCACGGGTCAGGTGCAAGCGCCTTGAGGCATGTGTACCGCGCACTTCGCGCCCTCACCCCTCGCCCCTCACTCAACCTCTTTCCCATCCTGCCGATAACCCGACCATTAAGGGACTAAGCCACGGGAACGTCATGATCATGCAGGCCAAGATGGAAGATCACTCCACGATGTCGGGTGGTCTTGGGGGAGGGCGTAGCGGAGTTACCGCGTATGCCAGCGCGGGGGCGCGACAACCGGGGTCGTTGGCGTTGGTGTCTACCGTAAGCCAGGGGGGCGCGGTGGTCGATGCGTTGCTCGAATGGGTCGAACGGCTGGAGCGACAGCTGCAGCGTGAGCAGCAGGAGTTGAAGGCCGCTTCGGCGCAACAACGATCCGATATCCCGGCGACCCTGGCCCGCAAGGCGTCTGCTCAAGCGGCGGTTTCGACCACCTTGGGGCAGTTGCAAGAGGTCATGGGCAGGCTTGCCGAAACGCTGAACCAGATAGGCGACAGTGCATCGGGCAGCCTCCTCGACACCTCGGCCTAAGTGACTATGGGCGGACCCGAGTAAGCGGCCCGAGGGCGTATCAAGGCGCCGCTTTCGATCTGCTCCAGGTAGTGGGCGATCCAGCCGACGCTGCGCGCGAGCGTGAAGATGATCATAGGGGCCTGGGCGTCGAGCGCGAAACTTTCCGCCAGCGCGGCCAGGGCGAAATCGATATTGGGTTTCTCGCCGCTGCGTTGCTCCAGCGCCGCTTGGAGTTGCGCGACGTGGGGCGGCACCTGCCATTGGGCCAGCAGGGCACTCGCGCGTGGGTCGCCTTGCGGATAAAGCGGATGGCCAAAGGCGGGGAAGCTGCCGGGCGTCCCGATCGGCATGTCGGCGACCTGGCCAAGGTCCTGGCTGCGGGCGCGACGAATGGCAGCCCAGGCATGAAGGCTGGCAGCGCCATGCGCGGGGCCGCTGAGCGTACTCAGGCCGGCCAGCAAGGCCGCCTGCATCGAAGCGCCGGTGGATGCGGCAATACGCGTGGCGAAGGTGGATGCATTGAGCTCGTGGTCGGTCAGCAGCACCAAGGCCTGGCGAAACAGGTCGGCCGCCTGCGGAGCGTTCCATGCCTCAGCCATGCGCAGATGCAGGGGATATTCGGTGGAGCGGCTCGGGCCGAGCAGGGCATGCGCCAGGCGTGTGACCAGGTGTTGCGCCTGTTCGATCAGCTCGGCGCGCAGGGGCGCATGCGTACCTATCGGGATATCCGAGGCCAGGGCCAGCATGGCGCGGGCCAGTGGCGATGCCGCTTCGGGTGTGCTGGACATGGCGCCGAAGTGAGCCACGGGGGTTTCCCATAGCCACTGCGCGGTGGATTCCAGCGTGGCATTCCGGGCCCATTTCACGGCGTCGATGCCGCGGTAATAAAGGCGTCCTTCAACAACGGCGGAGAGGCTGGAGCGCAGCACGGGAGCGCCCCAGTCGATGGCGTCGGCAGCGATGGTGGCGGCCGAGTGGCGTCCTGCGCGGCGCCTGGCAAGGCGCTCCACGTCAGCGCGGTGATACAGGCTGCGGCGCGGATCATGCGGATCGGCCTGCACCCGGATGCGTCCGCGACTTGCATAGGCGTAGAGCGTCTGCGGCAACACGTGCAGCCGATCCAGCGCTTGCGTGGCTGATAGCCAGTGATGGGTTTCCACGGGTTGATCGATTCGATCAAGATTGACGCGCACTTTAGAGCTCCCAAACTTACACGGCAACGTCATTGGGAGTTCGAACATGCATGCCATCAGTCAAGCCATGAGTGCCCAGGCCTGGGATGCGTTGGGCGGCGAGGTATCGTCACTGGCGGCGCTGTCGTTCCAATCGGAGGGGCAGTTGCCATCGGCATTTCATGTGACCGACATGGCGGCCGCTGCTATCGGTGTTGCCGGGCTGGCGTTGCGCGAATGGGTTTGCCTGCACGGCGAGGATGCGGGTGCGGTTTGTGTGGATCGACGACTGGCTTCCATGTGGTTCCACGCCTCGTTGCGCCCCCTAGGCTGGGTATTGCCCGAGCCCTGGGATGTCATGGCCGGCGATTATCGGGCTCGTGATGGCTGGATTCGCTTGCATACCAATGCGGCGGCGCATCGGGCTGCTGCATTGCGTGTGCTGGGGCCGTGCACGGATCGCGCGACGGTAGAGGCTGCCGTAGCGAGGTGGTATGCCGATACGCTTGAAGAAGCGGTCATCGGGGAGGGCGGTTGTGCGGCCACGATGCGTGGCATCGAGGACTGGCGCGTGCACCCGCAAGGGCAGACCTTGCTTGCCGAGCCTCTGGTCGAACAGGGGCTCACTCCGGCTGGGTCGGACGCGTGGCCGCCATTCGTGCCTGGGCGGCCATTGGCCGGTATTCGCGTGCTGGACTTGACACGCGTATTGGCAGGTCCTGTAGCCACGCGTTACCTGGCTGGCTGGGGCGCCGATGTATTGCGGATCGACCCGCTTGCATGGGAGGAGCCGGCGCTCGTGCCGGAACTGACACCGGGCAAGCGCTGTGCGTATCTGGACTTACGTGATGCCACAGGTCGGGCGCTCTTCGAGTCGTTGTTGCGAACTTGCGACGTACTGGTTCATGGCTACCGGCCAGGAGCGCTCGATCGGCTGGGCTACGATGCGCCGGCACGCCAGCAACTGCGCCCCGGACTGGTGGATGTCTCCCTTGATGCCTACGGCTGGACCGGACCCTGGGCAGGGCGACGCGGGTTCGACAGCCTGGTGCAGATGAGTTCTGGCATCGCTCAGGCGGGAATGGCCCGGGCAGGGGCCTCCAATCCCCGGCCCTTGCCAGTGCAGGCGTTGGACCAGGCGACTGGTTACCTGATGGCGGCTGCCGCACTACGCGGGTTGAGTGCGCGCTATCGGCATGGCACGGGCACGATGGCACGGTTGTCGCTGGCGCGCACGGCGTGGTGGCTGATTGGGGCTGGCAGCCAGAACGATTTCGGCCCGTTAATGCCCGAAGACGAACTCGACTGCGGGCCGAATGCGGAAGAAACGGCCTGGGGCCCGGCTCTACGGCTGCGTTCCCCGCTCGAGGTGGGAGGCCGTGGCCTAGCCTTCGCCTCGCCCGCGGTAGCATTGCGGTCCTCGCCGGCTCATTGGAGCGCTTCATCCGGCGCTGCCCGTTAAATAACTCACCATTGGCAAGAGATTGCGCGTATAATTAGCGGTTTGACATCGTCCATTCGGAGCCGGCCACCATGGCACGCCAGAAACCGCTTAAGCTTTATCGCAACATCGGCATCATCGCGCACATCGACGCCGGCAAGACCACCACCACCGAACGCGTGCTGTACTACACCGGCAAGAAGCACCAGATCGTCGACGTGCACGACACGAAGGACGGCAAGGGCTCCACGACGACCGATTACATGGAGCAGGAGCGTAAGCGCGGTATCACCATTCAATCGGCCGCCGTGTCGACCGAGTGGAAGGGTCACCAGATCAACGTGATCGACACGCCCGGACACGTGGACTTCACCATCGAGGTGAATCGTTCGCTGCGCGTGCTCGACGGCGCGGTCGTAGTGTTCGACGGCGTTGCCGGCGTGGAGCCGCAGACGGAAACCAACTGGCGCCTGGCCGACCAGTACAAGGTGCCGCGCATGTGCTACGTCAACAAGATGGATCGCATCGGCGCCAACTTCAAGCATTGCGTGGACGGCATCAAGAACCGTCTTGGCGCGAAGGTCGTGCTATGCCAGGTTCCGCTGGGCAGCCATGACGAGTTCATCGGCATGGTCGACCTGATCGCCGGTCAGGGCTACATCTGGCTGGGCGACGACAAGGACAGCAAGTGGGAGACCATCCCGCTCGACCAGGTCGCCGATCATGCGAAGGTCAAGGCCTTCCAGGCCGCCGGTGACCGCGAATGGGTCAGCAAGCTGGCCGAGTTGCGCGAGGAGTCCATCGAGACCGCCGTGGAGCAGGATGAGGCTGCGATGGATGCCTATCTTGGCGAAGGCACCGTGCCATCGCTGGAGGACCTGAAGTCGTTCATCCGCAAGGGTTGCGTCAAGGGCGACCTCGTGCCGGTGTTCTGCGGTTCCTCGTATCGCAACAAGGGCGTGCAGCAGTTGCTGGATGGCGTCATCGACTACATGCCGTTCCCGGGTGAGAACGGTGGTATCTCGATGGTGGACGAGGACGGCAACATCACCGGTGAGCAGGAAGTGACCGACGACGCGCCCGTGCGCGCGCTGGCCTTCAAGGTGATCAACGACCAGTTCGGTACGCTGACCTTCACCCGCATCTACTCGGGCGTGATCAAGAAAGGCGACACCCTGCAGAACGTCACGCGCGGCAAGAAGGAGCGCATCGGCCGTATCGTGGAAGTGCAGGCCAATGCCACCAAGGAAATCGACGAAGTGCGCGCTGGCGACATCTGCGCCTTCGTGTCGCTGAAGGAAACCGAGACCGGTGACTCGCTGACTGATCCGGCGCATCCGGTGCTGCTGGAGCGCATGCGCTTCCCCGATCCGGTGATCAGCGTGGCCGTGGAGCCGAAGAGCCGCAACGACGTGGACAAGATGTCCACCGCGCTCTACAAAATGGTCAAGGCCGATCCGTCGTTGCAGATGGAAGTGGACAAGGAAACCGGACAGACCGTGCTTAAGGGCATGGGCGAACTGCATCTGGAAATCACCATCGACCGTATGCGCACCGAGCTGGGCGTCGAAGCCAACATGGGCAAGCCCAAGGTCAGCTTCCGCGAAGCGTTCGGCCAGGCGGTGGAACACGTCTACACCCACAAGAAGCAGTCGGGTGGTTCGGGTCAGTTCGCCGAAGTGAAGATCATCTTCGAGCCGGGTGAGCCGGGTTCGGGCGTGGTGTTCTCCGACGAAGTGGTCGGTGGCCGCGTGCCGCGCGAGTACATCCCGGCTGTCGAACACGCCATCAAGGTGGAGTCGCGCCAGGGTCAGATCGCCGGTTACGAAGTGCTCGACTTCAAGGCTCGCCTGGTTGACGGCAAGTTCCACGACGTGGACTCCTCGGCCCTGGCCTTCGAAATCGCCGCGCGCGCCTGCTTCCGTGAAGCGCAGAAGATGTCCAAGCCCAAGCTGCTCGAGCCGGTGATGAAGCTCGAAGTGGTGACCGAGCCCGATTACCTCGGTGACGTGATCGGTGACATCAACCGTCGCCGTGGTTCGATCAGCGAGCAGGGTCAGCGCGGTCCGTCGGCTTTCGTGCAGGGCAATGTGCCGCTCGCCGAAATGTTTGGCTACATCAACTTCCTGCGTTCGGCCACCAGTGGTCGCGGCAACTTCACCATGGAGTTCGATCGCTACCAGGAAGTGCCGGCCAACATGGTCGCCACGCTGATGGAGAAGGAAGCGAAGTAAGCTTCGGCGTATTTCGTTCCCGAAGAAAAGCCGGCCTCGTGCCGGCTTTTCTTTTGCGCCTACGGTCATTCACGTTCTTCTTCTTTCTGGTCATGCATCCTGCATCGGTTTAAAATCGACAGAGCTTCGATGCATGAATGAGACTTCGAAAAACCCTGCGACGAATGCCTCCGCGTCGGCCGCGCCGCGCAAGGTCGCGCCGTCGGCAGCGATGGTGATCTTCGGCGCCCATGGTGACCTGACCAAGCGACTGGTCGCTCCCGCGCTGTATCACCTGTGTCGCGCTGGCAAGCTGTCGGAGCATTTCGTCCTGGTGGGCGTGGATCGCGGCGATGGTGATGCCAAGGCATGGACCCAGGGGCTCAAGGAATTCCTTGCCTCGACGTTGAGCGACAAGGACAGCATTGACGATGCGATCTGGGATCGCCTCACGGCACATGCCGCCTATATGAAAGGTGACATCACCCAGTCGGATACCTACGAGCAACTGGGCAAGTTGCTGGGCGACCTGGACAAGCAGCACCAGCTCGATGGCAACGTGCTTTTCTACCTGGCGGTCGGCGATCGCTTCTTCGGGCCGGTGATCGATGCACTGGCCGCCGCGGGTTTGACAAAGCATGATGGCCATCACTGGCGCCGCGTGATCGTGGAGAAGCCGTTTGGTCATGACCTGGGCTCGGCGCATGCGTTGAACGAACGCATCCTCAAGGTGCTGGACGAGTCCCAGGTGTTTCGCATGGATCACTTCCTGGGCAAGGAAACCGTGCAGAAC
>NZ_DASVMI010000091.1:0-9584 GCF_036384435.1 Dyella sp.
CTGACGCTGCACGTTTTCGTACAGGAATGGCCCCGGGGCGCTGATGGCGACCGGGGTCATTGCTTTTTTGAGGCCGCTCAAGCGCGCGGGTTATCATGGTCACCATGGCTGCGGCGACATGACCTGCGGCAGACAACTACCCACGGAGCAGCACATGACGGTCCACCAGAGTGTCCTTGAACTGATCGGACGTACCCCGATGGTGCGCGCGCAACGTCTGGACACCGGGCCATGTGAGCTTTTCCTCAAGCTTGAAAATACCAATCCGGGCGGGTCGGTGAAGGATCGTATCGGCTTGTCGATGATCGAGGGCGCCGAGCGCGCCGGAAAGATCCGTCCCGGTGCGACCCTGGTCGAAGGCACTGCGGGCAATACCGGCCTGGGGCTGGCCCTGGTGGCACAGCAGAAGGGCTACCGCCTGATCCTGGTGGTACCGGACAAAATGAGCCGCGAGAAGATCTTCAACCTCAAGGCGATGGGCGCGGAGGTGGTGCTGACGCGCTCGGACGTAGCCAAGGGCCACCCGGAGTACTACCAGGATATGGCCGAGCGCATCGCGCGCGAGACGCCAGGCGCCTACTTCATCAACCAGTTCGGCAACCCGGATAACCCGGCGGCGCATATCGCCTCCACGGGACCGGAAATCCTGGAGCAGATGGATGGCAAGGTCGATGCCATCGTGGTCGGCTGCGGCTCGTCGGGCACGTTGAGCGGCCTGTCGACATTCTTCGCCGAGGCCTCGCCGGACACGGCGTTCGTGCTGGCCGATCCGGTCGGCTCGATCCTGGCGCAATACATCAACGAAGGCACGCTTTCGGACAAGTCCGCCAGTTGGATGGTCGAAGGCATCGGCGAGGATTTCCTGCCCTCGATCAGCGACTTCACGCGCGTGAAGAAGGCATATGCGATTCCCGACAAGGAGAGCTTCCTGGCGGCGCGCGAGCTGCTGGCCAAGGAGGGCGTGCTGGGTGGTTCATCCACCGGCACCCTGTTGGCCGCTGCCTTGCGCTACTGCCGCGAACAAACTACGCCCAAGCGAGTAGTCACGCTGGTGTGCGATACCGGCAACAAGTACCTGTCCAAGATGTACAACGACTACTGGATGCTCGACAACGGCTTCATCGACCGCGAGCAGCATGGCGACCTGCGCGACCTGTTGCTACGCCCCTTCGCTCAGCGCGATACCGTGGTCGTGGGCCCGAACGAACTGCTGATGACCGCCTATACGCGCATGAAGCTCTACGACGTGTCGCAGTTGCCGGTGATGGAAGGCAGTCGTTTGGTCGGCATCCTGGACGAATCGGATGTGCTGATGCACGTGCATGCGGACGAATCGCGCTTCCGCGATTCGGTCGCCACCGCGATGATCAGCAACCTGCAGATGCTCGACGTGCGGTCGCCGATCGAATCCCTTTTGCCGGTGTTCGAGCGCGGCCACGTGGCGATCGTGGTCGACGGCGAGCAATTCCTGGGCCTGATCACGCGCATCGACCTGTTGAACTATCTGCGCCGCAAGGTGCACTAAGCCCGGCCACACGTGCTGGGCATGCGGTGAAAGTCTCCTGAAACGGGGCGCCGCCTAAAGTGGCAGTCCACGTTATAGAGGAAGCTTTGTCGATGTGTGGAATCGTTGCCGCCGCAGCCCAGCGTGATGTCGCGCCCTTGCTCATCGCCGGCCTGAAGGCCCTCGAATACCGGGGTTACGACTCGGCCGGCCTGGCTGTCCTGGTCGATGGCGATGTCCGCCGCGTACGAGCCAAGGGCAAGGTCAAGGAAATGGAAAACCTGTACCAGGCCGATCCGTTTCCCGGTGGCACCGGTATCGCGCACACCCGCTGGGCCACGCATGGCATACCCAACGAAGCCAATGCGCACCCGCATATCGTCGGCCGCGTGGCGCTGGTGCACAACGGCATCATCGAGAATTATGCCGAGCTACGCGAAATGCTGCGTAGCAAGGGATATGTCTTCACTTCCGAAACCGATACGGAGGTCATGACCGCACTGGTCGAAGAGCAGCTCAAGCGCGGCAAGGGTCTGCGCGACGCGGTGACGGCCACGGTTCGCGAGTTGGAAGGCGCATACGCCATCGCCGTGATAAGTCGCGACGAACCCGGTCGCGTGGTGGGTGCGCGTCGAGGCGCGCCACTGCTGGTCGGCGTGGGCATCGGTGAGAATTTTCTCGGCTCCGATGCACAGGCGTTGATCCAGGTCACCAACAAGATCATCTACCTTGATGAAGACGATATCGTCGACATAACCCGGGAAAGCCTGGAGATATTCAATCTTGCTGGCGTGGCGGTCGATCGCGCCGTGCACGAGAGTGAGTTGTCCGCCGATGCGGTGGAGCGGGGCGAATATCGCCACTACATCCAGAAGGAAATCTTCGAGCAGCCGCGTGCCATCGCCGATACGCTCGAAGCGCGCATCGGGCCGCACGGTGTGCTGCCCAACATCTTCGGCGTCGGCGGTGATGCATTGCTGGCCCGGGTGAAGGGACTGCACATCATCGCCTGTGGCACCAGCTACCACGCGGGCATGGTGGCCAAGTACTGGATCGAGGAATACGCGCGCTTGCCGGTCAGCGTGGAAGTGGCCAGCGAGTATCGTTATCGCGAGGCGGTTGTGCCGGCCGACACGCTGTTCGTGGCGATTTCGCAGTCCGGCGAAACGGCCGACACCCTGGCCGCGATGCGCGAATCGCGTCGTCGTGGCTACCTGGGCACACTGGCGATCTGCAACGTGCCCGAGTCCTCGGTAGTACGCGAAGCCGACCTGAAGCTAATGACGCGTGCTGGCCCGGAGATTGGTGTGGCCTCCACCAAGGCTTTCACCACCCAGTTGACGGCGCTGGCCCTGCTGGCCCTGCAACTGGCCCACCAGCGTGGCCTGGATGCGCAGCGCTACGCCAGCCTTTGCGCGCAGTTGCAGCACCTGCCGCGCGCGGTGGAAGAAGCGCTCAAGCTGGAGCCGGCGATCGTCGAGCTATCCGAGCAATTGATGCATCGCCACCATGCCTTGTTCCTTGGGCGTGGCGCGCAGTATCCGGTGGCGCTGGAGGGCTCGCTCAAGCTCAAGGAAATCTCCTATATCCACGCCGAGGCCTACCCGGCCGGTGAACTCAAGCACGGTCCGCTGGCGCTGGTGGATGAAGACATGCCGGTCATCGCCGTAGCGCCCAATGGCCCGCTACTGGACAAGCTCAAGTCCAACCTCCAGGAAGTGCGCGCTCGCGGCGGCAAACTCATCGTATTCGCCGACACCCATGCTGGCATGGACGACAGCATGCAGCAGGGAGAGATGCTGCGCCTGGATGGCGGCGGCGACCTGATCGCCCCGGCCGTGTTCACCGTGCCGCTGCAATTGCTTTCGTACCACGTGGCGGTGCTGCGCGGCACGGACGTGGACCAGCCGCGTAACCTGGCCAAGTCGGTGACGGTGGAGTAAGGCGCAATCGGAAAAAGGCCGCTCGTCGCGGCCTATTTCTGGATCACGCTACGGGGCTGCGGAATCAGGCGCGTCCGTAGACATCCTCGATACGCACAATGTCGTCTTCGCCCAGGTAGCTGCCGGACTGCACCTCAATCAGTTCAAGCGGCATCTTGCCTGGATTGCGCAGGCGGTGAGTGCTTCCCAAGGGAATATAGGTGCTTTGGTTTTCGCTCAGCAGGAACACCTTGTCGTCGCAGGTGACTTCCGCCGTGCCGGACACCACGATCCAGTGTTCGGCGCGATGGTGATGCTTCTGCAAGCTCAGTTGCGCACCGGGTTTGACGACAATGCGCTTGACCTGAAAGCGGTCTGATATCTCCAGCGAATCGTAGCTTCCCCAGGGGCGCCGCACGACGCGATGCAGTGAGTGCTCGCTGCGACCGGACGCCTTGAGTTCGTCCACGACCTGCTTGACGTCCTGGGCGGCATCGCGATGCGCGACCAGGGTGGCGTCGGGTGTACTGACGACAATGAGGTCATCGACGCCAACGGTGGCGATCAGGTGGCGGTCGTGGGACCGCAGCAGCGAGTTACGCGTCTTGACGGCGATAGTGTCACCCTCGCGTAGGTTGCCTTGGTCATCACGCTCGCCGGTCAACCAAAGCGCAGACCACGAACCGATATCGCTCCAGGCGCAGCTCACCGGAACCACGGCCGCGCGTTGGGTCTTTTCCATGACGGCGTAGTCGATGGAGTTGTCCGGCACCTTGGCGAAGGCCTCGGCATCGATACGGATGAAATCCAGATCAGCCTGGTGGCCGGCATAGGCCTGCTTCACGGCTTCGAGCATGGCTGGCGCATGCTCGCCAAGTTCTTCCAGGTAGCGTGACGCCTTGAACAGGAACATGCCGGAGTTCCAGTCGTAACCGCCATCGTCAAGATAAGTCCGGGCCTTTTCGGCATTGGGCTTCTCGACGAACTGCCCGACACGAAACGCGTCGGCATCGATGGCATCGGTACGGCGAATATAGCCAAAGCCAGTCTCCGGCCGCTCCGGACGAATGCCGAAAGTGACCAGCCAACCTGCCTGGGCCGATGGCAGGGCGCGCTTGACGGCATCACTGAAGCTGTCGGTATCACCGATGAGATGATCGGCCGGCAAGACCAGCAGCAAGGCATCCGGATCGCGTTCCAAGGCGTGCAGGGCCCCCAGTGCAATGGCTGGCGCGGTATTGCGCGGCAGCGGCTCAAGGATGATGGAGGCGTTTGGTACACGCATTTCCTGGAGCTGCTCGGCGGCCAGGAAGCGATGGTCCTCGCTGGCCACCACGATGGGCGCGGCAACCTCGGGCAGCAGTCGCGTCCGTGACACTGTCTGCTGGAACAGGGTGCCCTCGCCACTGAGCGAGAGAAACTGCTTTGGGAGGTTCTTGCGCGATACGGGCCACAAGCGTGTACCGCTACCGCCGCTGAGGATGAGGGGGATCAGCACGATGGCCTCACGAGGCGTGCAAGGTGTTCATGGTTTCGGAAAGCCCGTCGCGCCAGCCCGGCAGTACATGCCCGAATGTCTCAGTGAACGAGGTGTTGTCGAGCACGGAGTATGCCGGGCGTCGCGCAGGCGTGGGGAACTGCTCGGTGCCGATCGCATGGACGATCGGGCGTCGCGCCAGTACGCCTACGCGAACAGCCTCGTCGAAGATGGCCTCTGCAAAGCCGTGCCAGGTAGTTTCCCCGCTGGCTGTCAGGTGATAGGTGCCCGATAGGGCGGACGCCTTTGCCGACGCCTGCTGTGCGTCGATCGCAGCCAGCGAGCCGGCCACGATGATCGTGGTCGTCGTCGGCGTGCCACGCTGGTCGGCGACCACGCTCAGTTCTTCGCGCTCTGCGCCAAGACGCAGCATGGTCTTGAGAAAATTGTGACCTACCGTGGAATAGACCCATGCCGTGCGCAGGATCAGGTGGGCAGCACCGCTGGCACGTAGTGCCTGCTCGCCAGCCAGTTTGCTGCGCCCATAGGCGCCCTGGGGGCCGGTGCTTGCCTGGGGCGGATAGGGTATCGACGCGTCGCCAGGAAAGACGTAATCGGTGGAGTAATGGACGACGAGTGCATCATGGCGGGCAGCCCATTGTCCCAGCAGGCCCGGCGCGTGTCCGTTGACCTGCATCGCGGTTGCCTCGTCACTTTCGGCCTTATCCACGGCCGTATAGGCAGCTGCATTCACGATGATCTGCGGGCACTCCCGGTCGAGCATCGCTTCAAGACCCACCAAGTCCGCCAGGTCACCCACGACGCCACGCGCTCCCGATGGAACTTGGCCGTCACGTGATGCGGCGACAAGCTCGCCACGTTTGGCGAGCCCGCCTTCGGACATGAAGGTCTGACCCAGTTGGCCGTTGGCACCCAGCAGCAGAATCTTCAAGCCTTGTACTCCGGCAGTCGCGCGACCGGCACATCCGCCAGCAACGGCGCTTTGCCGTCTTTGTCCGACAGCAGGGGAGCGGAGATGGGCCAGTCGATGCCGATGGCCGGATCATCCCAGCGGATCCCGCCATCGGTTTCAGGATGATAAAGGTCCGTACACTGATAGGAGAACGTGGCGTATTCGGAGACCACGCAGAAGCCATGGGCAAACCCCTCGGGTATCCAGAAATGCCGATGGTTTTCCGCGGTCAACATCACGCCTGCCCACTGGCCAAAGGTTGGTGAGCCATGGCGAATGTCCACCGCCACATCGAACACTTCGCCATCGATGACGCTGACCAGCTTGCCCTGGGGATAGGGCCACTGATAGTGCAGTCCACGCAGCACGCCACGCGCGGAGCGGGAAACATTCGACTGGACGAAACGACGGTCGATACCCGCTTCACGGTACTTGGCTTCGTTGTAGCTTTCGTAGAAGAACCCACGCGCGTCGCCGAAAACCTGCGGTTCGATGACCACACAACCCGGTAGTGATGTTTCAGTAAATTTCATCCGACATAGCCTTGCTTGATAAGGTTCTTCAGATACTGGCCGTAGCCGGTTTTCGCAAGCGGTTCGGCCAGGCGCTGAAGCTGCTCGGCGTCGATCCACTTGTTGATATAGGCGATCTCCTCAGGGCAGCAGACCTTTAGCCCTTGCCGGTTCTCGATCGTTTGAATGTACTCGCCGGCCTCCATCAAAGATTCATGAGTGCCCGTGTCCAGCCAGGCGTAACCGCGACCCAACTGCTCCAGGTGCAGCGAGCTGTCGTCAAGGTAGCAACGATTGAGGTCGGTGATCTCAAGCTCGCCGCGCGGCGAAGGCTTCAGGCTGGCGGCGAAATCGCTGGCGCGGTTGTCGTAGAAGTACAGCCCCGTTACCGCGTAATTGGACTTGGGCGCGGAGGGTTTTTCTTCGAGTCCGATGACCTTGCCGCTGGCATCGAACTCGGCCACGCCGTAACGCTCTGGATCGCGGACGAAATAGCCGAACACGGTTGCTCCGTGATCACGGGCGGCTGCGCGCTTCATGCGCTCGGTGAGACCCACACCGTAGAAGATGTTGTCACCCAGGACGAGGCAGCTGGGATCGTTGCCGATGAAATCCTTGCCGATCAGGAATGCCTGGGCGAGACCATCGGGTGATGGCTGCACGGCGTAGGTAATCTGGATGCCCCACTGGCTGCCGTCTCCCAGCAGGCGTTGAAACAGTTCCTGTTCGTGCGGCGTGTTGATGATCAGCACATCCCGAATGCCCGCGAGCATAAGTGTCGCCAGCGGGTAGTAGATCATCGGCTTGTCATACACCGGCAGCAGCTGTTTACTTACGGCCTTGGTGATGGGATAGAGACGCGTGCCGGAGCCGCCGGCGAGGATGATGCCCTTGGTGTTCATGCGCCCAATCGCTCCATCCGATAGCTGCCGTCAAGAACACGATCGGACCATGCCTGGTTTTGCAGGTACCAGTCCACGGTGTGTTCGATGCCGCTTTCGAACGTCTGCGACGGCTTCCACCCCAGCTCTTTTTGCAGTTTGCTCGAATCGATCGCGTAGCGCCGATCGTGACCCGGGCGATCCTTTACATAAGTAATGAGCGATTCACGCTTGCGGCCATCCGCCATAGGGCGACGCGCGTCAAGCAGGGCGCAGATGGCCTTGACCACCTGGATATTCTCGCGCTCGGCATTGCCGCCGACGTTATAGGTTTCACCCACGCGCCCGGCGTCAAGTACCCTTTGAATAGCGGAGCAGTGATCACCCACAAACAACCAGTCGCGGATGTTGCGACCGTCACCATAAACCGGCAAGGGCTCCCCCGCCAGGGCTTTCTGGATGATCAGCGGAATGAGTTTCTCGGGAAACTGATAGGGGCCGTAGTTGTTTGAGCAGTTGGTCGTAAGCGTCGGCAGGCCATAGGTGTGGTGGAAGGCGCGAACCAGATGATCGGATGCTGCCTTCGATGCAGAGTAAGGAGAGTTGGGCGCATAAGGAGTAGCCTCGGTGAATTGACCCTCCGCACCCAATGACCCATAAACTTCATCGGTCGAGACGTGCAAAAAGCGAAACGCATCAGCGGCGCCGCTCCCCAAGCCGCGCCAATAGTCGCGACTGGCCTCAAGCAGGCCAAGCGTGCCGACAACGTTGGTTTCAACGAAAGCCGCAGGCCCATCGATCGATCGATCCACATGCGATTCGGCGGCAAAATTGACCACGGCATTCACACCATGGCTCGTGAGCAACCGCGCGACTAGCGCCCGATCACCAATGTCTCCCTCGACGAAGACGTGTTTGTCGTTTTGGCTTATCGATGACAACGTGTCGAGATTGCCGGCATAGGTCAGCTTGTCGAGATTGACGACCTTGTGTCCCTGGCGCACCGCTTCGAGCACAAAATTAGCGCCAATGAAACCGGCGCCGCCGGTAACGAGCATTGTCTTCATAAGTCAAGGGATTCCAGGGAGGGACTCGTTATTGTGTCATGCCGGGCTCGTCGGCAGAACCTTGGCTCATCCGTTTTTCGGGTGGCCTTTCATGTGGTGTTGGGAAGTTGGCGGGCATTCAGTGCCTTCCCGCCAATCTGGAGAGATATCCTGGTTTAAGATGGCCGCCTACTCGATTGGGCTAGCCCGCATTAACAATTTCAAGTCATTGAATATGAAAGAAAAAGCCAAAAAAACACTTGGAATCGGCACGCGTGCAATCCATGCGGGACAGAGCCCCGACCCGTCGACCGGCGCCATCATGACGCCTATTTACGCCACATCGACATATGTCCAGGAAAGCCCTGGCAAGCATAAGGGGTACGAGTACTCGCGCACCCAAAATCCGACGCGCATGGCCTATGAGCGATGCGTCGCCGACCTGGAGGGTGGCGTCGCTGGATTTGCATTTGGCTCGGGACTTGCTGCGGCAAGCACGGTTCTGGACATGCTCGATTCCGGCAGCCACGTCATTGCGATGGACGATCTATACGGCGGAACATATCGGCTTTTCGAGCGGGTCAGACGACGCTCGGCGGGACTCAATTTCAGCTTCGTCGACCTGAACGATGAAGCCGCACTTAAAGCAAGCCTGACGCCGCAAACCAGGGTGATCTGGGCTGAATCGCCGACTAATCCCATGCTCAAGCTGGTGGACCTGCGCAAGGTTGCGCGTTTTGCGAAGAAGCATGGCCTGATCCTGGTGGTGGACAACACGTTTTGTTCACCTGTCTTGCAGCGACCGTTGGAGCATGGCGCCGATCTGGTGTTGCACTCGGCGACTAAATATCTCAATGGCCATTCCGACATGGTCGGAGGGATCGTGGTGGCTGGCACGTCCGCATTAGCCGAACAGATGGCATTTCTGCAGAATTCGGTGGGCGCGATCGCAGGACCGTTCGATGCCTTCCTCGCGATGCGTGGTTTGAAGACGCTTCATCTGCGCATGAAGGCGCACTGCGAAAGTGCCGCTGAATTGGCCAAATGGCTTGAGCGCCATCCGGCGATTGAAAAAGTCATCTACCCGGGGCTGAAGTCGCACCCGCAGCACGCCTTGGCGCGCCGACAGATGGACGGCTTCGGCGGAATCATCAGTGTCGAAGTCAAGGGTGGACTTAAGAGAGCGCGTCGAATGTTAGAGCGCTGTGAGTTGTTTGCATTGGCCGAATCGCTGGGTGGTGTGGAGAGTCTCATCGAGCATCCCGGCAT
>NZ_DASVMI010000092.1:0-18169 GCF_036384435.1 Dyella sp.
GAGCCGGACCCAGAGCATGCGGTTATCGAAATCGCCGCTGCAATTATGCAGGTGGCCAGCAGGGTCTGTTTAAGTGCAGAGCCGATACGAGAGTTATCCATGACTATTCTCCGCCAAATAACATCGTGGCTCAGGCGCGCCTTCAGCTATGGCCTCAGCGGCTCATAGTTTAAAGATGTCCCGAGGAATTTGATGAGTCACCCCTTATTTCCGAAGGCTGGCCGAGCGGACGATAACTGAAACGGATGGTTTAGTTATTTCCCGGTAATGGCATTCGGATGATTTGATTATTTGTGCTTTCACGGTGAAGGCGCAATATAACTTTTGTGTTGTTTTCGTAAATGGCTATGTATACATTCTTTTTCACGCATATCGACGCCTGATCTCGCATCCGTAATGGTTCATGATTTTATCTTGCTAATTCACGGGCTGGGATCGTTAATCATTTGATCGATTCAATTTGATTTTCTCGTGAAAGGAAACCCCACGTGGCCATGAGAAGGGGACGAATCCGGGCATTTTTCGACCAAGGTCTACTGCAGCCGATCACCGAGGTGGTTCACGCTTGGAGCGGGGCCACCGGATGGAAGAGAGCATGAGTTATGAGACGTTCTACCGCCGCTCTATCGAAGAACCGGAGGCGTTCTGGGAAGAGCAGGCCCGGCTTATTGACTGGCATACCCCTCCAGCGCAGATTCTGGATGCTTCGGCTTTACCGTTCCGGCGCTGGTTTGCTGGAGGTACAACCAACCTGTGCCACAACGCCATTGACCGGCACCTGGAAGCTCGGGGCGACCAACTGGCGTTGGTCTCGATTTCAACCGAGACCGGGATTACACGTGAATTGACCTATCGCCAGTTGCATCGGGAGGTCAATACGTTTGCTGCGGTATTGGCATCGTTGGGCATCGGCCGCGGAGATCGGGTGGTGATCTACCTGCCTAACATCGCTGAAGCCGTATTCGCCATGCTCGCTTGTGCGAGGCTTGGGGCGGTCCACTCGGTGGTGTTTGGCGGCTTTGCGGCGCACAACCTGGCGTTGCGGATCGATGACGCGCAACCGAAGCTGCTCATCGCCGCCGACGCCGGTATGCGGGGTGGTGCGGTAATCCCGTACAAGCCTTTGGTCGACGCGGCGCTGGAAGAGGCTGCCTTTCCACCGCCCCACGTGCTGCTGGTGGATCGCAAGCTCGATCCACAAATGACCAGGGTGGCTGGGCGTGATATGGACTACGAGCCATTGCGTGCCCGGTACGACGGTGCTGACGTACCCGTGGCCTGGATGGAGTCGAATCAGCCCAGTTACCTGCTCTATACCTCGGGTACGACCGGCAAGCCCAAGGGAATCCAGCGCGACGTGGGCGGATATGCCGTGGCGATGGCGATGTCGATCCGTTACATCTTCGATATCCAGCCGGGGCAGGTCATCTTTTCCACGTCCGATGTCGGTTGGGCGGTGGGGCATTCCTACAACGTCTACGGTCCACTGATCGGCGGGGCGACGTCCTTGCTTTATGAAGGCACGCCGGTCCGGCCTGACCCAGGTATCTGGTGGAAGCTCTGCGAGCAGTACGGCGTGCGGACCATGTTTTCGTCGCCTACCGCGGTGCGCATGCTCAAAAAGCAGGATGCGTCATGGCTTAAGAAACGCGATCTTCCGGCCCTGCGCTGGTTGTTCCTGGCCGGCGAGCCGCTGGATGAGCCTACAGCGCAGTGGATTACCGACGGACTGGGTGTGCCGGTGATCGACAACTACTGGCAGACCGAGACAGGATGGCCGGCTATTACGTTGATGCCGGGGCTGGACCTTAAGCCGGTGAAATTCGGTTCACCGGGCTTTCCCGCGCCCGGCTACAAGATGAAGGTGATCGACGAGTCGACTGGTCTGGAGGCCGCCCCCGGCCAGAAGGGCGTGCTGGTGTTCGAGCCCCCGCTGCCGCCGGGTTGCCTGTCTACGGTGTGGGGCGACGATGAACGTTATCGCACCAGCTATTTCGGCCATTTCAAGGAACTCCTGTACAGCTCCCTCGATTGGGCGATTCGCGACGAACAGGGATATACGATGATCCTGGGGCGAACCGATGACGTGATCAACGTGGCTGGCCATCGATTGGGAACGCGTGAAATCGAGGAAGCCGTCTCCACGCATCCGGCGGTCGCCGAGGCGGCGGTTATTGGCATGCGTGACGCATTGAAGGGTCAGGTGCCCATCGTGTTCGCCACGCTCAAGCAGGGTGCGGCCGACGCCGCTGATGTGGCGCTTGGCATGCAGCAGCGGGTGGCCGATCAGCTGGGCAAGTTCGCCCGGCCGTCACGCGTGTATGTAGTCAATGCGTTACCCAAGACGCGTTCTGGCAAGTTACTGCGGCGCTCGCTGCAAGCCTTGGCCGAGCAACGCGATCCAGGTGACCTTTCCACGCTCGATGATCCATCGGCGCTGGATGAGATTCGCAAGGCGCTGGAGCGAGGAGAGGATGGATGACACGAGAGGGGATCGACAATGGATTATGGGCGCCCAAGTTTGAAAATGTGCGTCAGCTGCAAAGTGCCGATGCTCTTATCCTCACCCTGAGGACTGTGGCCGGTGGTAGGTTGTGTTCGCCCGCAGCCCATCTCCAGCCCTCAAAGACAAGACCCAGGGGACATGCATTCCCGGGGTCTTGAGCGGCTTGCCCTGCGAGGCGCGACGCTTAGGCAGCGATATCTTCCTTTACGTCCACCGGCAGGCGGATCAGGTGATCGAAGGCGCTGAGCGAGGCCTTGGCGCCTTCACCCATGGCTATGATGATCTGCTTGAACGGCGTGGTAGTCGCGTCACCGGCGGCGAATACGCCCGGTACCGAAGTGCGGCCGTGCGAATCGACCTCTATCTCGCCGCGTGGCGACAGCTTGATCGAATCCTTCAGCCATTCGGTATTGGGCAACAGACCGATCTGTACGAAGATGCCTTCCAGTTCCACGCGGTGGCTCTGGCCGCTGACGCGATCAGTGAACTGGATGCCTTGTACCTTGTTGCCATCGCCCAGTACTTCGGTGGTCTGTGCGTTGACGATGACATCGACATTGGGCAGGCTGCGCAGCTTGCGTTGCAAGACGTCGTCAGCACGCAACTTGCTGTCAAATTCCAGTAGCGTCACATGGCCGACGATGCCTGCCAGATCGATGGCCGCTTCCACGCCCGAGTTGCCACCGCCGATCACGGCCACGCGCTTGCCCTTGAACAAGGGGCCATCGCAATGTGGGCAATAGGTGACGCCCTTGTTGCGATATTCCTGTTCGCCTGGCACGCCGATGTTGCGCCAGCGGGCGCCGGTGGACAGCACGACCGATTTGGCCTTGAGTGTGGCACCGTTGGCCAGGCGGATCTCGATCAAGCCACCGGGATGCTTTGGTGCGATCAACTGTTCGGCGCGCTGGTTGTTCATCACGTCCACATCGTATTCGTGTACGTGTTGCTCAAGCGCGGCAGCCATCTTCGGACCTTCCGTGTAAGGGACGGAGATGAAGTTTTCGATTGACATGGTATCTAGTACCTGACCACCGAAGCGCTCCGCTGCCACACCAGTGCGGATGCCTTTGCGTGCCGAATAAACGGCGGCGGCCGCGCCGGCGGGGCCGCCGCCGACAACCAGCACATCGAAGGCTGCCTTGTTGCGCATGCGCTCTGCATCGCGCTTGGCGGCGCCGGCATCGATGCGCGTGACGATCTGCTCGACCGACATGCGACCGGTATCAAACAGCTCGCCATTGAGAAATACAGTCGGCACGGACATCACCTCACGTGCATTGACCTCATCCTGGAACAGCGCGCCATCGATGGCGACATGCTTGATATTGGGATTGAGCACGCTGATCAGATTCAGGGCCTGCACGGTATCCGGGCAGCTATGGCAGGAGAGCGACATGAAAGTCTCGAAGCGATACTCGCCCTCCAGGTTCTGGATCTGCTCGATCAGCTCGGGTGCGGCCTTTGACGGATGGCCGCCGACCTGCAACAGCGCCAGCACCAGTGAAGTGAATTCGTGGCCCATGGGAATGCCGGCGAAGCTGACGCTTACGTCGGTGCCCAGGCGGTTGATGCTGAATGACGGCGTGCGCGGTGCATCGGCGCGGCGCAGTGTGATCTTCGACGACATGGCCTCGATGTCGGTCAGCAGGGACAGTAGTTCCTGCGATGCGGCGTTGTCGTCCAGGGAGGCCACCAGTTCGATCGGGTGTACGACCTTTTCGAGGTAAGCCTGCAATTGGGTCTTCAGATCGGCGTCCAACATGGTGGATGACTCCGTTAGTCTTCAGGTCGAGAAAAACACGCGATGTGTAGTTTCAGGGTGAGCACAGCCACAGGCTACGGCGTGCAGGCCGCGCACTTGGCTTGATTTACAGCGTGATGGGTGAGGCGGACCCGGCAGGCCTGCCGGGTCCGGGGCGGCCCGAAAAGAGTACCGGGCCGCAAGACACCAGAACGGTGGCTTAGATCTTGCCAACCAGGTCAAGCGACGGCTTGAGGGTCTTCTCGCCTTCCTTCCACTTGGCCGGGCACACTTCGCCCGGGTGGGAGGCGACGTATTGAGCAGCCTTGACCTTGCGCAGCAGCTCACCAGCGTCGCGGCCGATGCCGTTATCGTGGATTTCGCAAAGCTTGATCTGGCCTTCCGGATTGATCACGAAGGTGCCGCGCAGCGCCAGGCCTTCCTCTTCGATCATCACGTCGAAGTTGCGGGTGATCGTGCCGGTCGGATCGGCCAGCATGGTGTACTTGACCTTGCCGATCGCGTCGGACGTGTCATGCCACGCCTTGTGCGAAAAATGCGTGTCGGTCGAAACGGAGTAGATCTCCACACCCAGCTTCTGGAATTGCTCGTAATGGTCGGCCAGGTCTTCCAGCTCGGTCGGGCACACGAAGGTGAAGTCGGCGGGGTAGAACACCACGACAGACCACTTGCCCTTCAACGAGGCATCCGTGACTTCGAGGAACTGGCCGTTCTTGTAAGCCTGGGTCTTGAACGGCTTGATTTGGGTGTTGATCAAGGACATCGATGTTTCCCGTTGTAGTGGGTGGTAAAGCGCACATTTTACGCAAGATGGGCGATAAGGCTAATTGATTGTTGGGATGGTCACGATTGACCTTGTCTATGAATCGACGCTTTCACGATATCTTCATCCGGCCTCATCGACTCCAGATCGAGCGTCGACCACGGTGGCGACCACGATGTCACTGCCGACATTGACCGTGGTACGCAACATGTCCAGGAGGCGATCGACGCCAAGCACGATACCGATGCCCTCGGGAGGTACGCCGAAGGTAGCCAGCAAGCCAGCGATCAACGGCAGCGAACCGCCAGGGATTCCGGCCACCGCCACCGCGCTCAGCACGGCAAGCAGCATCAGCAATGCCTGCTGGGCCAGTGATAGTTCCACCCCAAACGCTTGCGCCACGAATAGCACGACGCAACCCTCGAACAGTGCCGTACCACTCATGTTCATGGTGGCGCCCAGCGGTAACACGAAGCCAGCCGTGGCCGGGCGCAGTTTCAGCTCTTCACGCGCGATAGCCAGGGAGGTGGGCAGGGAGGCGCTGCTGGAACTGGTCGAGAACGCCGTGATCAGCACAGGCCGGATCTGCCTGAAGAATTCCAGTGGGCGCCGACGGGCCAGGAAACGAAGCCATAGCGACATGGTGCCAAACAGCTGCAACAGCAGTGCGCCAGCACAACCGAGCACGAATACCGCCAGTGTAATGAAGATGCCCGCGCCGACCTTGACGATCACACTGTAGATCATGGCAGGCACCGCGATCGGCGCCAGGCGCAGTGCAATACCGACGATACCGGTCATGATGTCGTTGACCGTTTCCATGCCGGCGAGAAACCGCACGCGCCGATCTTCGCTCAGCCGTGTAGCTGCGGCGCCTGCCAGGATGGCAAACAGGATCAATGGCAACACTTCGCCGAGTGCGCCGCGATGCTGTCCGATGAAGGCGCCAAAGAGATTGCGCGGCATGAACATGTCTACCAGCAGCATCAGGCTGAAGACAGGGCGTTCGCTGCTTGCGCTGACGGCTTGCTGTGCATGGCCTCCGTATTCGCGCATGAGCAGCGAGCGCGCCTCTTCGCCCAGATGTTGCCCCGGTTGTAGCAGGTTCATCACTAGCAAGCCCAGGCATACGCCAATGCACATGTTCAATGTGAACAGGGAAAAGCTGCGCATGGCCAGGGGACCCAGGCGATCAAGCCGGCCCAGCTGTGCGACGCCCGACGCGAGCGAAGCAAAGACCAGCGGTATCACGACGAAGAAAAGCAGGCGTAGAAAAACCTGGCCCAGAGGATCGAGAACCTCGGTGGCCACCGTTCTGGCGCCGCTGAGGATGGTGGGATGAGAAGCGCCAACCAGGAGCGTGAGGATGCCCGCGCCGATGCCGACGGCGAGGCCCCAGAGAATGCGGTTGGCCAGTGTGGATGAATGTGCCATGAGCTTCCTGCTCTACAAGTTTCCGGCAGTTTACGGCGTTGACGGCTGTCGCGTGTAACTTTTTGCTGGTCTGTAAGTTATCCAGGCGGATGCTCTCATGCTGCTATGCAATAAACGCAGTC
The DNA here is from genome assembly GCF_036384435.1 of Dyella sp. Taxonomy (GTDB): domain Bacteria; phylum Pseudomonadota; class Gammaproteobacteria; order Xanthomonadales; family Rhodanobacteraceae; genus GSA-30. The sequence goes on from NZ_DASVMI010000092.1 coordinate 6,591, forward strand.
AGAGCATCCTCGGTGGCCGGTGCGCTAAAATGCGACTTTCCCCTGGAGGCACCATGGCCCACTCAGCATCCGCCGGCGAGCGCTTTCGCGCTGCCCTGGCCGCCGAACATCCCCTGCAAGTCATCGGTGCGATCAATGCCAACCATGCGTTGTTGGCCAAGCGCGCCGGATATCGCGCGATCTACCTCTCAGGTGGCGGCGTCGCTGCTGGCTCGCTAGGGGTTCCAGACCTGGGCATCAATACGCTCGAAGACGTGCTGATCGATGTTCGGCGCATTACCGACGTGTGCGATACGCCGTTGATGGTGGATATCGATACTGGCTTTGGCCCGAGTGCGTTCAATATTGCACGCACCGTGAAAAGTCTCATCAAGGCAGGGGCCGCGGCCTGCCATATCGAGGATCAGGTGGGTGCCAAGCGTTGCGGGCATCGTCCTGGCAAGGAAATTGTCTCGGCCAGCGAAATGGCCGATCGCGTGAAAGCGGCTGCCGATGCCAAGACCGATGCAGATTTCTTTCTCATCGCACGTACCGACGCGATCGCCGTTGACGGTGTCGATGCCGCTATCGAGCGCGCCATGGCCTGCGTCGAGGCAGGGGCCGATGGCATCTTCGCCGAAGCGGCTTACGATCTTCCCACCTATCGTCGTTTTGTCGATGCGGTCAAGGTGCCGGTGCTGGCCAACATCACCGAATTCGGCAAGACGCCCCTGTTCAGCGTGGAAGAACTGGCGACGGCCGGTGTGGGTATCGTGCTGTATCCGCTGTCTGCGTTTCGCGCGATGAACAAGGCCGCCGAACAGGTCTATATCGCCATCCGCCGCGATGGTCACCAGCGCAACGTGATCGACACCATGCAGACGCGCGAGGAACTCTACGACCGTATCGGTTATCACGAGTTCGAACAGCGCCTGGATGCGCTGTTCGCCAAGAAGAGCTGATTTTCCCCACTTCCTGCGGGGCGCGCACCCGGCGCCCCGTGTGTTCCTTATAAGGCATGTCCAGGAGATTCACCGATGAGCGAGCAAGTGCTTCCCAAGGCCAAGAAATCCGTGGCCCTTTCCGGCGTGGCTGCGGGCAATACCGCGCTGTGCACCGTGGGCCGCAGCGGCAATGATCTGCATTACCGGGGGTACGACATCCACGATCTGGCGGCCAAGGGATGTTTCGAGGAAGTGGCCTACCTGCTGGTGCATGGCGTGCTGCCCAATTGGGCCGAACTCAATGCCTACCGGGCCAAGCTCAAGCGCCTGCGCGGCCTGCCTGCGCCGGTCAAGAGCGCGCTGGAGCTGTTGCCGGCGGCGACCCATCCGATGGATGTGATGCGTACCGGTTGCTCGGTCTTGGGCACCGTGTTGCCGGAGAAAGACGATCACAACGTCACCGGCGCGCGTGACATAGCCGATCGCCTGATGGCCTGCTTCGGTTCCATCCTTCTTTACTGGTATCACTTCAGCCACAACGGCAAACGCATCGAGACCGAGACAGAAGATGATTCGGTCGCCGCGCACTTCCTGCACCTGCTGCATGGCAGGAAGCCGAGTGAACTGCATGCGCAGGCCCTTGACAAGTCGTTAGTGCTGTACGCCGAGCATGAGTTTAATGCATCCACCTTCACCGCCCGCGTCATCGCCGGTACGGGGTCGGACATGTATTCGGCCATCACCGGCGCGATTGGCGCACTGCGTGGCCCCAAGCACGGCGGTGCCAACGAAGTGGCCATGGAGATCATCGCGCGTTACCGTAATGCCGTCGATGCCGATGCGGATATCCGCGCTCGGGTCGAGCGCAAGGAGATCGTGATCGGCTTTGGCCACCCGGTGTATACCGTGTCCGATCCTCGCAACGAGATCATCAAGGAGATTTCGCGCAAGCTTTGCACGGATGGGGGCAATCCCACGTTGTTCGAAGTGTCCGAGCGGATCGAGAAGACCATGTGGGAGTTGAAGAAGATGTTCCCCAACCTCGATTGGTATTCGGCCAGCGCGTACCACATGATGGGTGTGCCAACGGCAATGTTCACCCCCCTGTTCGTGATGTCGCGTACGTCCGGTTGGAGCGCACACGTGATCGAGCAGCGTCAAGACGGCAAGATCATTCGTCCAAGCGCCAATTACACGGGGCCGGAAGACCTGGCATACGTGCCGATCGAAAAGCGCTAAACAGCTTTGTCAGTATCGTGTTGGGGGCTTCAATGGCAGAAGGGAGCTTTTGAAGCCTCCAGGACGCGATGCTGAACCTGCCGGGACGACCGGATAGGAAGCGCTTCTAGCGTTTCCCCGAAGCCGTAACCTCACACGCTCCGGTCGTAGGAGCGACTTCGGTCGCGAAGCCATCTGCGATTCGGTCGCAGGCCTCCAGGCCGCGCCGACGTCGCGACGAAGGCTGTTCCCGTCAACGCTTAGACCAACTCGTATGGCCGCATCATCTCGTTGTCCTCGTGCTCGAGATAATGGCAGTGCCAGACGTATTTGCCGGGCTCTCCCTCGAAATGAGCGATGATGCGCGTGACCATGCCCGGATCGGCGCGCACAGTATCTTTCCAACCCATTTCGTGGGCCGGCGGTGGCAATGCAGGACCGGTGTACCTGATCTTGCGTTGGGCGTTCCAGGTGAAAATGTCGAACGGTCGGCGGTCGAGCACCTGAAAACGCACCAGATGCAGATGCACCGGATGGGTGTCGCCGGTGATATTGACGAAACTCCAGATTTCCGTGGTGTTGCGCTTGGGCTTTTCGGTGATCGGGTCCGACCACATTTTGCCACCCAACATCATCATCATCGGGTTGCCGCCTGAATCATCCTGTTCGCCAAGCGTGAGCATGCGCTCGTGTATCGCTGTGCTCGTGGCGATGCGAGGGACGGTGCGCAGCGTCGCGGGTAGTTTTGAGGTGTCGGGCCGCCCCTTATCGCGTACACGAAACTCCATGATGCCATCCCTTTGTTGGCGTAGTTGCACGGTCTTGCCGTCCAGGCCTGAAAAATCCACGATTACATCGGCGCGCTCGGCTGGATAGAGCTCCATGCGCAAGCGCTCCAGCGGCGCTGGAAGCAGGCCCTGGTCGCTGGCGATTTGGTGGAAGCTGCCCTGTGACAGCGAAAGATCGAAGAATCGCGTGTTGGCGGCATTGATGAGGCGTAGCCGATATTTGCGAGGCTCCACGTCCATATAGGGAAACAGCTTGCCATTACACAACATGGCATTGCCATAGCATTCCGATACCCATGGTGCCGAAGGGTCATCTGAAACGGGGTAGTAGAGCTGGCCATCCTCGCCGATCAGCCGATCGTAGAGTATCAAAGGAAGGTCGAATTCACCGGCAGGCAGGCCAAGGGCCTCTTCTTCCGCATCGCGCACCAGAAATGCCCCGAACAGCCCGGCATAGATGTTCAGCCGGGTAATACCCATGGCATGGTCGTGATACCACAACGTGGCGGCGTCCTGACCGTTGGGATAATAATAGGACAGGGATTTGCCCGGAACGTACCAGTCTTCAGGAAAGCCATCGCTATCGGCCGGCGCACGCGCGCCATGCACATGCGTGACGGTGCGTACTTCCGGCTTGTCGCGCTCGGCACCGTGGATATTATGGTCGATTGGCAGGAAATGACGGGCTGGCAGCGCGTTCGCCCATTCGATCAACACCGGCTTGTCGCGCGTGAGTTCAAGCGTGGGGCCGGGTGAAATACCGTTGTAGCCCCACATGGGCGTGCCAGGCAAATCGCGATGCAGCCTGGCGCTGAATGCGCGCATCTCGATACGGTAGTAGTCGATCTTTTCACCAGGACGGGTCGGGTGGACGCGTTGACCCTGTGGCTTGCCGATGGCAGGAATCGGCAAAGCGTCGACATAGCGGGCCAGATGCGCGGGATTGACGATGGGCACCTTGGGTGCGGCCAGGGTAGGCATGGCCATGCGCCCAGGGCCATGCATCGAATCGGCGTGAGCCATGCGCAGGACATCGCCCAGGGCAAGCGCACCCAACAGCCTGCCCGTGCCTGCGAGAAAACGGCGTCTGGAATGGATCATGGGGTCTCGATGTGGCGAATGGGACAACGTCTCTGGCGAACCTGGTTCCTGCCACGGCCGTATTCCTTTGGAACCGAGGCATCCAGTCACCGTAGGTAGTCCATGTGACAGTCTGATGGCGGTCGCGCGCGGAGAGGGCTGAATATGTGACGTACCCTGAAATACGACATCTAGCTCGCAAATTTAGGATTACTTTTATAGTGCCTTCGTGGTTGGCCGCTTAGCGTCGAGGCCTTCGTTTCTCGCCGAGTGCCTGTATCCGTGAGCCAAGAACCATTCAAGATGGTCTGCGAGTGATTGAGCCACTTTTACAGTGCACCACTGTAACGATGCCTCTGACCTGCGATGAGCGACAGCGCTTGCGTATTCGTTACTGGATGCATGTCCTTGCGCTGGTTTGCATGCTGTCGTTGATGGGAATGGCCGTGGCATTGATTCGCTACATGGCGGTCGACGGATTGCCTCGCCTCATCCTGGTGGGACTATGCCTGCTGGCAGGATTTTCGCTGGCTTGGATTCCCGGACTGCTTCGGCGTTGTCGTGTCGCGCACGCCGATTGCGTGTCCGGCAGCAAGCGGGTGGTACGAGGTCCCTTGCTGGCCATCGAAAATCTCGCGGTCCGTACAGGGCGGCGTGTGCCGCGTTTTCGCTGGCTGGTTGGCGATACCTTGATACGTATCGATCCCGTCTGGGACATGCCCTATATGCGCGATGCGCTAGGCGCGCGGATTCGCCGTCATGATTGCGTGCGACTGCAACGGCTCGGCATGATGATCGAAGTACACGTGAGCTGGGTCAGCGGGAGAGTGTTGGCCGTCGCAGAAAAAGACCCGGGCCGGGGCGAGGTTTGCCGCGTGGCGCTGTGCCCTTTTCCTCGCCTGAGAAACGGGCATCTTCCTTGCGAGCGATGTTGATCGCTGCGGTATCGATCAGCCTTTGTATGCGGTGGCGAGGCAAACAAGTGATCGATAAATGAAATTCTGTCGTGCCTGGTCGAGGTTCCGTCTACAAGCGTTCCTGCTTTGGCTTCTGGCCTGCCGGTGAATTTGTGCATACCCATTGGAGAATCCAGCAGGCAGCCCGGGCGACGCGATCGCGTGCCGTTGATGACTGCGAGGTTCGCATCAGTTCCCGCATGGCCTGCGAGGGGGCTATCGGTGCTTGACCAGCCTGGCGAATCAGGATTGCGCATCAGGGTTGTTCGACCACCATCTCAAGCGGCTCACCTGGCCGCGCAGCCACTGGCTGGACCAGGCATGGCACGAAGTAAGTTTTTTTCGGCGTTTGCATGCGATTGGCTGATGTAGATATTCCCCAACGAAAGTAGCGGAGCCAATTTCGGAAGCAGGGCAAGCTTCGGCGTGCGCATGCCATGGCAATGCAGATGCCATCGTCAATAGCACTAGACCGATGCGGCGCCTTGGGGTTTTTCATGTATGTATCGTGCCACGCGATGGGCGAGTCGTTGCCCCCACATGTCGAGGAATCGATATGACTTACCCATCGTTTGGGCTTATGGTGCCGATTGCGTGACGACTTGGCAGACTGGGTCGCCGTCGATCCCCAGCCAGATACGTCGCTCAGGTAGACCAACTCGCTGGCTATTCCCGTTCGTCGTGCGGTTGGCGTGCTGCAAGATGACAGTCTGGACGGGGGTATTCGCATTCGTGGCCAGATCGACGATGCCTGGCGCGTTAACGTCGTTAGCGCGAGCGCCGCGTCGGTAACGAAGCGAAAACGTATGGGATGTCGGCTCTGGATGACATCTGGTTGGGGCTATGTCGGATCGTCATGGGCCAGTTGGCCTTGATGGAGCGCTGCTATGATGGCGATGCGTCAATGGGCTTGAATTTCAGAACTGATTAGTTCAATAATTGGCCTTGACCCTTCCCCCGCCGGTGTGCGGCCGCTCCAGGCTGCGCCTTAGCCAAAAGGATTTTTCATGAACTCCCGTTTCCTCGGGGCGGCGATCATTCTCGGCCTGCTGTCGGCGATTGGGCCGTTCGCGATCGATATGTACCTGCCTGCCTTGCCTGCCATCAAGCAGAGCTTGCAGACCGATGTCGATACTGCGCAGATGAGCTTGATGGCATTTTTTATTTCGCTCGGCGTCGGTCAGCTTGTCTACGGCCCGGTGTCGGACATGCTCGGGCGCAAGCGACCGATCTACTTCGGCTTGGTGGTCTTCGCGCTCGGTAGTATCGGATGCGCGCTGGCGCCGGATATCCATACGCTGATCGCCTTCCGTTTTCTGCAAGGCATCGGTGCGTGTGCTTGTACCGTGATCCCTCGCGCCATCGTGCGCGACATGCATACCGGCCATGACGCGGCACGCCTGATGGCGCTGTTGATGCTCGTGTTCAGTGTTTCGCCGATTCTTGCACCGCTGACTGGTAGCCTGGTGATTCGACTGGGCAGTTGGCGCGGCATTTTCTGGACGATCATGTGTGCGGCGCTGTTTGGCTTGCTGTTGGCGATCATGGTGCTGAAGGAAACCCGTCCTCCCGAGCGGAGATTGGGCAGCAGCTTCGGATCGGCGCTACGCTCATATGGTGTGCTGCTACGTGATCGCCACTACCTTGGCCTGATCTTCATCGGCTCGTTTGGTGTGGGCAGTTTCTTCGCCTATCTGGCCAATTCTTCGTTCATCTTGATCAATCACTACGGTTTGACCGAAACGCAGTACAGCATGGCTTTCTCGGTCAACGCGGTTGCGTTCATCGGCGCGGCGCAATTTGCTGGAAAGCTGGGCGCGCGGCATGGCTTGGCCAAGGTGGTGCGCACGGCGGTGTTCGGTTATGCCGGCGCGATGGTGAGCCTGCTGGTGCTCAACATCATGGGCGTAACGCAGTTGCCGGTGCTGATGACGGTGCTGTTCATCGGTTATGGCTTCCTGGGCCTGGTGATTCCCAGTTCGGCGGTGTTGGCGTTGGACGATCACGGCAAGATCGCCGGTACTGCGGCTGCCTTGATGGGTACCATGCAATTTGTCGTCGGCGCGGCCGTGGTTGGCGTGATCGGGCGATTCTTCAACGGCACGGCGCTGCCCATGGTGGCTGGTATCGCCGCGTGCTCGGTGATCACGTTCACACTGGCCCAGGTGACGCTGCGGCACCGTCGTTACACGCGTACGGCGGCGGTGGAAGGCGCGCACTGATTTACAACGGACCTTCACCCGATGCGGGCAAGAATCGCCCGCATCGGGTGAATTTCATGCTTCAGTGTGCGCGAGGCGCGCCATCAGCATGCGGCAGGCTTCTTCGACCACTGCCTTCTGGACGGCAGGCGAGGGCGCTGGTCGCCAGCCGATCACCGACTGCCAGTACGTGCATGACTTGAGGATGCCGGTGAACATTTCGACGGCGAGGGCAGGGTCGAGCTGGCCGAGCTTTCCCACGGCGTGGGCATCGGCGAACCAGCGATGCAGGCCCCATTCCTTTTCTTCGAAGCGTTGCAGCAGTCGCTTGCTTTGCGCCTGGGAGCGCATGGCCTCGATCATGATCACCCTGCTGAGGCGCGTGTAAGGTTCATCGCAGATGAGCTGCATTTCCTTCCAGGCGATCTCGCGCAACTGAGTTTCGAAATCTCGATTGGCATCATGGCGAAGCTGGCCCAGAGGTTCGACCCGCGAAATCATCAGTTCGACGACTTCGGCGAAGACTGCATCGATCGATGGAAAATACTTGTACAAGGTACGCTTGGAGACCGCCGCGCGCTGCGCGATGGCTTCCATGCTTGCGCCAGCGAGCCCTTGCGCCATTAACTCGTCGATGCCCGCGTCAAGAACGGCCTGACGTTTGTTGGCGCTGCGATTCATGGGGCCCTCGACTCATGGCTGAATGAAAGTATACGCGGTAGTTTACTTTGCCGGGCAGAGAGCATAGAGTAAACGGCATCGTTTACTTTGGGGTGCCGTCATGGCCGTCGTTCTGGCAATCCTTGGCGCCATTGCTGTATTTGGCGCTACAAAGTGGTGGTCCGCACGCCAGCGGCGCGCCCTGGCGCAACGATATGGCGGTGCGCTGCGCTGGCGAGACGGACGTTTCCGCAATGTGGAACACACCCGGGTCGGCAGTTTTGGCGATGCGATGAAGCGATACTGGCAGGCTCGCGGCATTCGCCGTACACCGCGTGAGTCGCTGCCGACCGTCAAGGTACGCACAGACGTGCTGGACGGTCCTGCATCGCAGACCCTGCGCGCGACCTGGTTGGGACACTCCACGGTGCTGGTGGAGATCGACGGTCTGCGTCTGCTGACCGATCCGGTCCTCAGCGAGCGTGCTTCTCCCTTCACGTTTGCCGGTCCGAAACGTTTCGCTCCGCCTGCGCTGAGCGTGACGCAGTTGCCGCCCCTCGATGCCGTGCTGTTGTCACATGATCACTTCGATCATCTCGATCACGCCACCGTGCTTGCGCTGGCCGGGCGCGTGCCACGCTTTTATACGCCGCTTGGCGTGGGGCAGCGCCTGGTGCGCTGGGGCATCGATGCCAGCAAGGTGGTGGAACTGGACTGGTGGCAGGAGGCTCGCCTAGGGCCATTGACCCTGGCTGCCACGCCGGCACAGCACTTTTCCGGTCGCTCGTTGATCGATGGCAACAGCACGCTGTGGGCATCCTGGAGCGTGCTTGGTTCGTGCGAACGGCTGTTTTTTAGCGGCGATACGGGCATGCACCAAGGCTTTGACGAGATTGGCGAGCGCTATGGGCCGTTTGACCTGACCCTGATCGAATGCGGCGCTTATAACGAGGGCTGGCCCGATGTGCACATGCAGCCGGAACAGTCGGTGGCCGCCCACCGCATGGTGCGCGGCCGCACGATGATGCCGGTGCATTGGGGCACGTTCGACCTGGCGCTGCACCGCTGGGACGAGCCTGCCGAACGCGCCCGGGCGCTGGCGGCCGAGCAGGGCGTGCGACTGGTGCAGCCACGCCCCGGCGAGACGGTAACGCCCGATTCGCCGATGCTGGCGCCCTGGTGGCGCGCGCTGGAAAACGAAAACAAACCGGCGGCGCACGCTGCGGCGCCACAAGGGCAGGCACTCTAAGCCGGCGGGCGCGATCGGTGCATCGCAGCCGGTCGCGTCGTAGAAACGTCGCGACCAGCCCTTGAATGGCTGGGAGCCGGCCGCATTCCCTGACGATGTCCTAGCCGACGGGATTTTTCGCGCATGCCGCCAGACCAAGCATCCACCGCACCGCCGATCATTTCGGTGTCGGGCCTGAGCAAGACCTACAAGAGTGGCTTCCAGGCGCTCAAGTCGATCGACCTGGATATCCGTCGTGGCGAGATCTTCGCCTTGCTTGGTCCCAACGGCGCAGGCAAGACGACGTTGATCAGCATCATCTGCGGCATCGTCAACGCCAGTGGAGGCAACGTGCTGGCTGACGGTCACGACATTGCCCGCGACTATCGCGCAGCGCGCACCAAGATCGGTCTGGTGCCGCAGGAATTGCACACGGACGCATTCGAAACGGTCTGGGCTACAGTGCGCTTCAGCCGTGGCCTTTTCGGCAAGTCACCCAATCCAGCGCATCTGGAAAAGGTACTGAAGGACCTGTCGCTGTGGGAGAAGCGTGACAGCAAGATCATGGCGCTATCGGGGGGCATGAAGCGCCGTGTGCTGATCGCCAAGGCCCTTGCGCACGAACCGAGCATCCTGTTCCTGGATGAGCCCACCGCGGGCGTCGACGTCGAATTGCGCCACGACATGTGGCAGATGGTGCGCCGCCTGCGTGAGAACGGCGTCACGATCATTCTCACAACGCACTACATCGAGGAAGCCGAGGAGATGGCAGATCGCGTGGGTGTGATCAACAAGGGAGAACTGGTGCTGGTCGAGGACAAGCATGTGCTGATGCGCAAGCTGGGCAAGAAACAGTTGACCTTGCACTTGCAGACAACGATGTCGGCGATTCCCGAGGCCTTGCGCGACCTGCCCCTGGAGTTGGGTGAAAATGGCCAGACACTGGTCTATACCTTCGACACCCAGGCCGAGGAGACGGGTATCGCTTCCTTGTTGCGACGATTGAACGAGCAGGGGGTGGACTTCAAGGACCTGCATTCAAGCGAGAGCTCGCTGGAGGACATCTTCGTGAGCCTGGTAAGGTCGCGCGCATGAACATCTATGCCATCGCAGCCATCTATCGTTTCGAAATGGCGCGTACGTTCCGTACGTTGATGCAGAGCATCGCTTCGCCGGTCTTGTCCACGTCGCTGTATTTCGTAGTATTCGGTGCAGCCATCGGTTCGCGCATGGGTCAGATCGATGGCGTCAGCTACGGCGCCTACATCATCCCCGGCCTGATCATGTTGTCGCTGCTCAACGAGAGCATCTCCAATGCGTCGTTTGGTATCTACATGCCCAAATGGGCAGGTACCATCTTCGAGCTATTGTCCGCGCCGGTGTCGTTCCTGGAGGTGGTCATCGGTTATGTCGGCGCGGCGGCAACCAAGTCGATGATGCTGGGCCTTCTGATCCTGCTTACCGCGCGTTTGTTCGTGTCCTATGAGATCGCCCATCCGGTGTGGATGATCGGTTTCCTGGTCCTGACCTCGGTCACCTTCAGCATGTTCGGTTTCATCATCGGCCTATGGGCAGATGACTTCCAGAAACTGCAAGTGATTCCACTGATGGTGATCACTCCCTTGACGTTCCTGGGCGGAAGTTTTTACTCGATCAAGATGCTTCCGCCAGTTTGGCAGAAGATCACGTTGTTCAATCCGGTTGTTTACCTGATCAATGGATTTCGTTGGAGTTTCTACGGCGTATCGGACGTGAATGTGTTGGTCAGCGCCGGTGTGACGTTCGGCTTCCTGCTGCTGTGCCTGGGCGTGGTGTGGTGGATTTTCAGGACGGGCTACAAGCTGCGGTCCTGAGCTTCCCGCCTGGTGGGGGCGACTCCCGCAGCGGCCATCGGTTAGCCCTCACAACGCAGCGCTCGCTCCAGCAAGATCCGCCGTTCGCGTCCGTTGGATGTCAATGTCGCGGCACGCTTGAATTCCTCGCGCGCCTCGGCGATGCGTCCCAGTTTCTCCAGCAGGTCGCCGCGCACCGTTGGAAGCAGGTGATATCCCTTGAGCGCCGGGTCATGCCGTAGCCGATCGACCAACGCCAGTCCCGCTTGCGGGCCGAACGCCATGCTCATAGCGACCGCGCGATTGAGTTCGATGACCGGCGATGGCGAGAGGCTGATCAGCATGCCGTACAGGAAGGTGATCCGACGCCAGTCGGTATCCTCGGCCACGGCGGCCCGAGCGTGGCAGGCGGCGATGGCCGCCTGCAAGGCATAGGACCCGATGTCGTTTCCTAGTTGGGCGGCATGTTCGAGCGATGCCAGGCCACGGCGAATCAGCAATTGATCCCAACGGCTTCGGTCCTGCTCCAGCAACAGGACTGGCTCGCCTTGCGCGCCGATGCGCGCGCCAGTTCGCGATGCCTGCAATTCCATCAGTGCCACTAGGCCATGTACCTCCGGTTCCCGGGGCAGAAGTTGCGCCAGCATGCGGCCAAGCCTCAAGGCGTCTTCGCATAGCGACGGTCGCATCAGG
>NZ_DASVMI010000093.1:0-28260 GCF_036384435.1 Dyella sp.
TTCCGGGAAACACGGGCGACCATGCGGTGTTCCGTACAGCGCGTGCGGTATATGGCGTGCAGCACATGCTGGGTGAGGACTGGACCTTCCAAAGCCGTGGCCAGTATGTGGATCAGCGTGACAGTGGCCAGGATTGGTCGTTCTTCGATACCAGTTCCTGGGGCGATGCAGATGCCATAGCGCGCTCGTATCGTTATTCGGACACGTTCTACACCATGCAGAACGACTTGTCGGGCCATTTCAGCGCCGGTGGTCTCGATCACCGCGTGGTGCTCGGCGTGGATTTCGCACGTACCCGCGCGGGCACCGGCAATGGCGGCGATACCAATCTCCTGCAAATGAGCCGGCCGGTTTCCTTGAACCTGTTCACTGGATTCAGCCTGCCATCGGCGCGCGAGCAATCGGTGCTTGCCAATGCGTCGCAGCAACCGCTGGGCGCGGCATGGTCCTCCAACACGGGCGTGTTCCTGCAAGACCAGATAGCCATCGGCGACCAGTGGGACGTGCTTGCCGCCGTGCGTCGCACGTCCTATGAACTGACTACGCGCGATGCTGACGGTGACAGCCGCAAGCTGCGCAAGTCTCGTTGGGTGCCGAAGCTGGGAGTGGTCTACAAGCCGCTCCAGGATGTTGCGTTGTATGCGTCCAGTGCGACCGGCTTCCAGGTCGATTCGATGATCGGCCAGGATGGGCAGCCCTTGCCGCCCTCGGTGTCACGTCAGCTGGAAGTAGGTGCCAAGTTCGACCTTTTCGATCAACGCGCGCGCCTGACGACGGCCTGGTATCGCATCAAGCTCGATCATAGCGTGGACCTGGTCTCGCCCGAACCACCATTTTTTGCCATTCCCGGCCCTGGCCAGACCAACCACGGCGTGGAAATGGAATTCACCGGCCAGGTCACCCGAGGTCTCGACGTGACGGCCAGTTTCACCGACGCACGCATCCATAACGACGACAACAGCATCGCGACGGGGTCGCCACGCAGACAGGGCAGCCTTTGGGCGAGCTATCGTTTCCAGCGTGAGTCCTTGCAGGGCTGGGGCGTGGCCGGTGGTGTGTTCGCACGTAGCCGAACGATGGGCCGATCCACGGACGACCCCGTCTATTTCGCCATTCCCGGCCAAGCGAGTGTCGAGGCGAACATTTCCTACAGCGCGCTGCATTGGCGCACGACATTCGGCGTGAAGAATCTCTTTGCGCGCACGCTGTATGCGATCGATGCGTCGCAGAACTTCGTGCCCGTGCGCGAGGGACGAGTCTGGATGCTCAACGGTGTCTACGACCTCTAGCATCAGGCGCTGGCTAGTGCTTGACGCGCGGCGAATGCATGGGTTGCCATCGGCTCGGCACGTTGCGTTGGCAGGTGACGGACCAGGTCTTTCGAGTAGCCGGCGAAGGCGTGTGTGAGTAGGGTGCACGCTTCGCGGCGAAGGCTTTCGCGGCGATCTTCCAGCAGGCGGCGGCGTTGTGATCTGCCTTGAGGCATTGGCAGATCGACCGGCGGGAGGTCATAGCAACCGGCGTGATCGGGGATTCCGCCATGAGCGCGCAGGAAAGCGTCATCCACCGGGTTGGTGGCCTGGGGGGGATGCGCATCGCGTCCCACCGCGCGGATCTGCTCGAGGCCCAGGCTGTCGGCAAGCGCACGGATCAGCGACATCAACAGGTCTTTGGGCTGGAGTCCGCAACTGGCACGCACGAACTCACGCATCGCCGTGTCCCCCAGGTACGACCAGGCGCCCTGGATATTGCCGATCAACAAACCCTCGATTCCGCCGAAGGTCAGCGAGCATGAGGCGAGTACCTCCTTGTACTCATTGACCAGGTAGATGCCCAGCTCGCCGTCATGGGCGTGCACGGGCTTGCGCAGATGGATATAGGCCGGCGTGGCATTTTCCAGCCGCAGCATGGCGACCCGGATGTCATGGCCTCTGAAAAGGCGTTCACGCATGCGTTGCGGGAAACGTTCAAGCACGAAGGTGTAATGCGCTTCGATGATTTCCTGGCGAGTAGCCTGGGAGAAATGCCGGCTGATGTATGGCCGGTGCCAGCGATCATACAGACGGGGGTCGGACTCGCTAGCCTGGCGCAGCGCACGCGAGTGATGCACCCGGGTCAACCATTGTGTCTGCTTGGCCCCGCGGAGCAACCAGCCCTGCAGGCGGGCGATCCGCCGTATCGGGCCCTCGCCGTGCCGCCAACTGGCCTCCAGGGCGTCGCGCCAGAGTGCGTAGGTTGCCGGTGGCTTGTTCATGGATCGTCCTGCCCGATTGCATTCAACTTGAAAGCTATGACGTGCGGGACGCGGATTTTTGAAATGGGCTGCTTGTCGCCCCTCCCCGGGTGTGCCGGGAAGGGGCGAACCTGGGTCTTACCAACGGTAGGCGACCTTGCCGTAAACGTAGGCGCCGTTGAAGCCGAATGGCGAGAATACCGAGTATGGCAGCGAGCCGCCGTTGTCGTTGGCCTGGATCACGCGATCGGGATAGGTGTTGAACACGTTGTCGCCACCGAGCGTGAAGGTCCAGCGGTCAACGTTGTAGCTGACGGCAAGATCGAGCAGCCACTTGGCGCCAAAGGTCTGGTCGAGCGAGGCCGTGGTGGAGTTGTAGGACACGAAGCTGCCGTATCGCGTAAGCGTGCCATCGAGGCTCCAATGGCCTACGGTGTACATCTCGTTGAGGATCAATTTGCTGCGCGGCGTGGTATCGGCGAGCAACCCGTACTGGTCGCGGCGATCGATGCGCTTGAGGTTGAGGCCCAATGCATCGAGGGCGGCCGGATTGGGTCTGACGTCGGTGACCTTGTTCTTGTTGTAGTTGTAGCTCAGCGTCGAGGCGAGCTTGCCGGCGTCGCCGAAATCCGACTGCCAACTGGTGACCAGATCCACACCTCGCGTACGTGTATCGACGGCATTGGTGAAATACGAGATGCCGCTGTAGTTGGTGTTTGTGATGCCATTTGCGGCCAGATAGGCCTGCACGGTAGCCGAGGTGGTCGCCAGGGAACTGGACAGCGTGATGCGATTGTCGATCTTGATCTGGTAGACATCCACGCTGATGCTCAACGGATCGAGTGGATTCCACACCATGCCCAAGGTGTAGTTGTGCGATTTCTCAGGCTTGAGCTTTTGTGCGCCAAGCAACTGCCCGACTTGACTGGTCGCCGGCACCAGACTGGTGTTGTAGATGCCTGCCGGCAGGCCAAGCGAGTTACCTGTGCCGTAATACAGCGATGAGGTGGACGAATAGAACTGCTGTGCCAGCGAAGGCGCACGGAAACCGGTCGACGCGCTGCCGCGCAAAGCGAAGCGGTCGGTGAAATCGAAGCGACCGGATAGCGAGCCGGACGTGGTGCTGCCGAAATCGGTGTAATCCTCATGGCGAACGGCCAGCGAGGCGCCGAGGCGATCGGTCAGGTTCGTTTCCAGGCTTAAGTACTCGGCCACGTCGTGGCGGCTGTGCGAGCCCGCGTTGGCAGGCTGGAAACCGGCAAAGCCCTGTGCGCCGCCGCTGATGCCGGAGCTGCCCACATACCAGGACGGGGCGTCGCCCGCGTCGATACGATAGGTCTGGCGCAGGTATTCGGCGCCAAATGCCAAAGTCACGGCGTTGGGCAGCCAGCCGACGGACAGGTCCTTGGCGATATCCACATCCAGCGCCTGTTGCCCGGCGGCAAGGATGCCATCGTGAAATTGCGTCGGGCTGGAGCCGTAGTCATTGAGCCAGGCGCGGTTGACGCTGTTGCGTGTCTGGTAGGACACACGATTGCCACCCGCATTGGCACTCACGTCCCAGCGCCAGCCGCCGTCGGTCTTGCCGCGCACGCCGATGACCAGGGATTGATCGGTGGAATCGGCGTTCTCCAGTGGCAGGTAACCGTTGGGATAGATCGATGGCACCGAGTTGGCATTGGCCAGGCTGCGGAAGAAGGCTGGCGAGGTGCTGTCGCGATCTCCGTAGTGGCCAAAGGCGTAGAACTGCACCCCTGGCGCGATGTCGTACTGCGCATTGAGCAGCAGGTTGTGGTCCTTGACGGCCGGATCGCCGTAACGCTGAGTCACCCCTTCGAAGGCGCGAGCGCGTGTCACACCTGCGCGATTGGTATAGTCCTGGTTGCCATCCTGCACGGTCAGGCGAAGCCAGCCTTTATCGTTGTTCAGCGGAATGCCGAAGTTCGCCGACCCCTGCCATTGACGGCCGTCGCCAGCCGAGTACTGGCCGCCGGTGACTTCGACCGAGCCGCCCTGGGCGCCTTTCTTGAGCACCACGTTGATCACACCGGCGATGGCATCGGACCCGTATTGGGCCGAGGCGCCGTCACGGAGCACTTCGATGTGGTCGATGGCCGCCATCGGGATGGTATTGAGGTCCACCGCCTGCGAACCGCGGCCCAGTACGCCGTTGGTAAGGATAATGGCGCCCGGATGCCAGCGCTTGCCATCGACCAGCACTAGCACCTGGTCGGGCGACAGGCCGCGCAGTTGTGCGGGGCGCTGGGAATCGGCTGTATCGGCGGCGGCGGGGCGGGGGAAGGTCAGCGAGGGTATGATCCGCGCCAGCGCGGTGGAGAGTTCGCTGGTGCCGCTTTGTTGCAGTACTTGGGCGGATACCACATCTACGGGCGCGAGCGAGCTGTTTTCGGTGCGATTGTCAGAGCGAGTGCCCGTAACGATGACGGTGCCTAGGTTCTTGGCCTTGTCCGTGCCGGGCGTGTTGTTGCCGGCATCCTGAGCCGCCGCGTGCGTGCCCAGGGCAAACAGGGCAGCGCCGATCAGTGCCGGCAGTTTTTTTTGTACATACATGGATCGAATGACTCCCCAATCTTGGTGCGTTGCAGCAGATCGTGCAGGCTAGGGCCGCATGTCCTTGCGCGTCAATGACGATACGAAGACAGCGATATGACGTGTTCTTCTATCGACATACCCTTGGCCCACGCCCATACCCCGGGCGGCCTCCTGATGCGGCGGGATCGGCTGGCGTTGAAATTCGCCCCGCGACCCAGATAATGGCCGGCTGGTCGCCACTGAATCCATGGCGACCGATGGGATCGCTCTGGAGCCACCATGCCTATCTACGAATTCGAATGTTGCGCGTGCGGTCACCGTTTCGACCGTTTGCAGAAGATTGCCGATCCTGATCCCGAGATCTGCCCAAGCTGCGGTGCTCCGCGTGTGCAGCGCCGGCTCAGTGCGCCGCAGTTCCGGCTGGCCGGGGGCGGTTGGTACGAAACGGATTTCAAGAAGGACGGCGACAAGAAGCGCAACTTGGCAGGTGACAGCGCGGCGCCCGCACCCGCACCAACACCCGCTGCGGCGCCTTCGCCTTCGCCTTCGTCCAGTAGTTCGTCAAGCGACTGATCAGCTAGCTGAATCGCAACATTCTGCGTGGGTGGCGTCGGTATTTGCGAAGACGTGGCTTGCCGGTAACTTGGCGAGACCGTTTAACGAAGTCCAAGGAAGTATCGCGTGAACGCCTTTTCCAAGATCACCCTGTCGGCCGCCTGTGTCCTGGCCGCGTTTACCGGCATGACACTCACGCGCGATGCGCAGGCCCAGCGTTACGGTGGACGTAACGACGAGGTCTACTGCGCCAGCAACGACGGACGTGGCTCTCGCTGCCAGATGCCGTGGCGCGACTCGGTGCTGTCCCAGCAGATGTCCAGCGCCAGCTGCATCGAGGGACGGACCTGGGGCAGCGATCCCTATAGCGTCTGGATCAAGGGCGGTTGCCGCGGCAATTTCCGTGATGCGCGTGGTGGCTTCGGGGGCGGTGGTGGTAATCGCGGAGACAACGGTTTCAGCGGTGGCAACGGCTTTGGCCGAGGCGGTGGTTGGGATAGCCGCGATCGCGGACCCGGTCGGGAGATCTACTGCGCAAGCAACGATAACCGTGGTGCACGTTGCCAGATGCCCTGGCGCTATTCTGAGCTTTCGCGTCAGATGTCGAGCTCGGCGTGCATCGAGGGCCGTACCTGGGGCAGCGATCCCTTCAGTGTCTGGGTGAAGAATGGCTGCCGCGCGCAGTTCGTCGAGGCAAGAGGCGGTCGTCGCTGGTAACCATGACATCGTCCAGGCGATTCCCATCAGCCCCGGTTCTACCGGGGCTGATGCGTTTAGGGCCTTGCATCGCCTCGATGGCGTGCCAGTGCTACCATTGGAGGTCTTTTCTCCCGTTTCCTTCAAGGGCATTTCGCCCGGAGTTTCAAGCGCATGCGCACGCATTTCTGCGGACTCATCGACGAGTCGCTGGTCGGCCAGACCGTCACCCTCTGTGGCTGGGTCAATACGCTCCGCCTGCAAAGCCATGTGGCCTTCGTGGATCTGCGTGACCATGAGGGTCTGGCCCAGGTGGTGGTCGAGCGTGAGAATGCCGCCGCGTTCGCTGTTGCGGGCGAGATCGGCTATGAGTACTGTTTGCGCGTGACCGGTACGGTCCGCAAGCGTTTGTCGGCCAACGACAAGCTCAAGACGGGTACGGTCGAGCTGCTGGCCGACAGGGTCGAGGTGCTCAATGCCGCGCGTGACCTGCCGTTCGCGCTGCACGAGAACCCCAACGAGGACATGCGGATGACCTACCGCTACCTCGACATGCGTCGCCCCGAAATGCAGCGCATGATGCGTACCCGCATCAAGCTGGTGCAGACCTTGCGCCGGTACCTGGACGCACGTGGCTTCCAGGACATCGAGACGCCGATCCTGACCAAGGCCACGCCCGAGGGCGCGCGCGACTATCTGGTACCAAGTCGTGTTCATCCGGGACAGTTCTATGCGCTGCCGCAGTCGCCGCAGTTGTTCAAGCAGATCCTGATGATGGCCGGCTTCGATCGTTACTATCAGATCGCTCGCTGTTTCCGCGACGAGGACCTGCGCGCCGATCGCCAGCCGGAATTCACCCAGCTCGACCTCGAGTTCGCCTTCGTTGAAGAACAAGACGTACAAGATTTCGTCGAAGAACTGATCCGCCATGTGTTCAAGGAAGTACAGGGCGTGGAACTCGATGCCAGCTTCCCGCGCATGACCTGGGAAGAGGCCATGCGTCGCTTCGGTTCGGACAAGCCGGACCTGCGCATCGCGCTGGAACTGGTCGATGTGGCCGATGCGCTCAAGCATGTGGAGTTCAAGGTGTTCGCCGAGCCGGCCAATGATCCGGCCGGTCGTGTGGCCGCGCTGCGCGTGCCCGCCGGTGCCACGCTTTCACGGAAGGAAATCGACCAGCTCACCGAGTACGTGGCCAAGTATGGCGCCAAGGGCCTGGCTTGGTTGCGTGTGGATGACCTGGCCAAGGGACGCGAGGGCATTAATTCTCCCGTGGCCAAGTTCCTCGACGATGCCGCGCTGGACGCGCTGCTCAAGGCAACCGATGCGCAAAGCGGCGATATGCTCTTCGTAGGGGCAGGCAAGTGGAAGACCGTGACCGATTTCATGGGCGCGTTGCGCCTGAAGGTGGGTAAGGATCGCAACCTTGTCGATGCCGGCTGGCGCCCGCTATGGGTTACGGATTTTCCGATGTTCGAATTCGACGACGAGCAGCAGCGCTTCGTAGCCCTGCATCATCCTTTTACCGCGCCCAAGGTGGATGACATCGCCGATCTGCGCGCCCATGCGGCCACGGCGGTGAGTCGCGGCTACGATATGGTGCTCAACGGTAACGAGATCGGCGGAGGTTCGATTCGTATCCATCGCCCGGAGATGCAAAGTGCGGTCTTCGAGTTGCTGGGTATCGGTGCCGAGGAGGCCGAGGCCAAGTTCGGCTTCCTGCTCAAGGCGTTGAAGTTCGGCGCTCCGCCGCACGGTGGCCTGGCCTTCGGTATCGACCGCATCGCCGCCTTGATGGCTGGTACCGAGTCCATCCGCGATGTAATCGCCTTCCCCAAGACCACCAGCGCCCAGGATCTGATGACGGACGCGCCGTCGCAGGTTTCCGAGCCGCAGTTGAAGGAATTGCACATACGTTCGGTCGTGGAGTAAAACCAGCGGCCGTGGCCGCCTTTACAGCCGCTCGCTATCGCTCGTTGTCAATGATCAACAGGAAATGCCTGGCGCCCGATGCAAAGTGCTCTTTGTGTTGATCATTGACGATTGACAGGCCGCGTAGCGACCGGCCTGACCCGAGAGCGCCAAGCGTCACGGTAAATCCGTGTTTCTCGGGTTATCCTGTCAAATCAGTCCTTAACTGCACGCCCATGTCCGATCACGTCATCCTGTTGCATGGTCTGTGGATGCGAGGTTTCTCGCTGATCATGCTGCATCGCCGCCTTATGGAGGCGGGGTTTCGTGTGCATCGATTCGACTACATGAGCCTGGCCAGCCAGCAGGAGCGCGTGTTGGGGCGGTTGCATGGCCTGATGAAAGACCTGACCCCGGCCACCCAGGTACACCTGGTAGGGCATAGCCTGGGAGGATTGCTCGCGCTGCGTGCCTGCACAACCGATGACGACCTGCCGCCAGGGCGCATCGTCTGCATGGGCTCGCCGGTGCTGGGAAGTTCCGCCGCCCGCCATCTGGCGGCCATGGGGCGGGGAGGCGAGGCGCTGCTCGGGCATAACCGCATGCTGCTGGAAAACGGCCTGGAGCAATGGATCGGCCGGCGCGAGGTGGGCATGATCGCTGGCTGCACGCCTATCGGCCTGGGCTCGATGCTCGCTCATATCCCCGGCGCTCATGACGGTACGGTGGCGGTCGCCGAGACACGGCTCCCGGGCCTTGCCGACCACTGCCTGGTGGAAGCCAATCACACCGGCCTGCTTTTCTCACCCACGGCAGCCAGGCAGGTCTCCTGTTTCCTGCGCACCGGGCAGTTCGAGGTTTTGGCGCTTTCGGCGTGATGTCGGCCGCTGACGCCGCATGTGAACAGTAAAAGAGAGAAGGCGGCTGCGGAGCCTGCTACGCTCTTTCTGTTTACCCTTTACAGTGCCGAAGGCGCGACTTCACAGGCGGCGCCAGACGCCGGCCTCACCGACCAAAGTGGCCGACCTTACGGGCCGCGTAGCGGATACCCCCACGACCAGCTAAAATTCGCCGCTTGTCCGATTCACGCTCGCCAGGAAATTGCCATGGGTAGAGGCCCGTCCATTGAAGGTCGCAAGAATGCCGAAGACGCCAAGCGCGCCAAGGTGTTCACCAAACTGATCCGCGAGATTACCGTGGCCACCCGCGCCGGCGTGCCTGATCCCGCCTCCAATCCGCGCTTGCGCGCGGCCATGGACAAGGCGCTGTCGGCCAACATGACCAAGGACACCATCGAGCGCGCGATCAAGCGCGGCTCGGGTGCCGATGGCGGCGCGGCGATGGAGGAATTGCGTTACGAAGGCTATGGTCCGGGTGGCATCGCCCTGATCATCGACTGCTTCACCGATAACCAGACCCGCACCGTCGCCGACGTACGCGCCGTGCTCAACAAGAACGGCGGCAACCTGGGTACCACCAATTCGGTGGCCTTCCAGTTCACCCGCTGTGGCGAGCTGGTGTTTGCCACCGGCGGCGACGAGGCGAAGGAAGAAAAGGTGCTTGAGGCGGCGCTGGAGGCCGGTGCTGACGACGTGATCAACGAGAATGGCGAAAGCATCGTTATCTGCGCGCCGGAAAACTTCGAGGCAGTGCAGCAGGGCCTGATCGATGCCGGATTGCACGCCGAGCATGCCGGCGTCACCATGCGACCGAACAACCGCGTTGCCGTGTCGCCGGAGAATGTCGAGACGTTGCAGACCCTGCTGGACAAGCTCGATGCACTCGATGACGTCAGCGAGGTTTCGCACAATGCGGTGATGCCGGCGTGATTTTCATTCGTGCGACTCGCCTCCCGGCGCTCGTGGCCTCGTGCCTGCCTTGCGTTGCCACCCGAGTCCACGGTTGACGGTCGTCGCGACCGCCTCTTTTCATGCCAGCCTTGCCATCCACTGGGCTTCAGGTCCCGAGTCCCGCATCCCGGGCGGTCCGTATTATCGGTATCGACCCGGGCAGTCAGCGTACCGGCGTGGGCATCATCGACGTCGATGATGCCGGCAAGCTCTCGCATGTCTTCCACGTGGCCCTGGCCGTAGCCGGCGAAGCCAGTTTCCCGCTACGCCTCAAACGCATCTTCGACGAACTGTGTGACATCATCGCCGCCCATCAGCCGACCGAGTGCGGTATCGAGCGTGTGTTCATGGCCAAGAACGCCGATTCGGCCCTGAAGCTGGGGCAAGCCAGGGGCGCGGCGATCTGTGCGGTGGCAAGCCGGGGAATCGAGGTACACGAATATGCGGCCACCGAAGTCAAGCAGGCCGTGGTCGGTAGCGGCCGCGGTGACAAGACCCAGGTCCAACATATGATGGGTGTATTGCTGGCGCTGAAAGGTCCGTTGCAAGCCGATGCGGCCGATGCACTGGCCGTTGCCGTGGCCCATGCTCATACCCGCGCCAGCATGGTGCGCGTGGGTATTCCCCGAACCGCTTGGAGAAGGCGTCGATGATCGGCCGATTGCGCGGCATTCTGGTATCCAAGCAGCCGCCGTGGTTGCTGGTGGACGTGGGCGGCGTGGGATACGAACTCGAAGCGCCCATGTCTACCATTTATGACTTGCCGCAGACGGGGCAGGAAGTCACCCTGCTCACGCATTACGCGGTGAAGGAAGACAGTGTTGCACTGTACGGCTTCCTGCATGAGTCGGAGCGCGCGTTGTTCCGCAGCTTGCAGAAGGTCAGCGGCATCGGCGCGAAGATCTCGCTGGCAGTGTTGTCCGGCGTATCGACCAACGAATTCGCACGCCTGGTGCAGACGGGCGATGTGGTGGCGCTGACCAAGATTCCCGGTATCGGCAAGAAGACCGCCGAACGCATCGTCGTGGAATTGCGCGATCGCGTAGACGGGCTTGGCGCCGCCGTTTCGGGCGTCACCCTGGCATCACCGGGCGCTCCCCTCGATCCGGCCGGCGAGGCCACTGTGGCGCTGCAGCAGCTTGGCTACAAGCCGGCGGAGGTCACTCGTCTGGTGCAGAAGGTCGCCGCCGAGGGCGATAGCGCCGAAACCATCATTCGCAAGGCGCTGCGCGCCGCACTCGGGAGCTAGAGTCGTGGATCATCATCATCAGCCGGATGCTTCGCAGGATACGAAGCGCAGGTTGGCCGCTCTTGCGGCAGGCGCCATTGGCGTGGTCTTTGGCGACATCGGTACCAGCCCGCTGTACACGATGAAGGAAGTGCTGAGCACACATGGCATGACCGTCACGCCTGAAACCGTCATGGGCGTGTTGTCGCTGGTGTTCTGGGCGCTGATCATTGTTGTGTCGCTCAAGTACGTGATCTTCGTGATGCGTGCGGACAACAAGGGCGAGGGCGGCATCATGGCGCTAATGGCGCTGGCTCAGCGCTCGATGGGTAATTCGTCGCGAGCGCGCTGGATCCTGGCCGTGTTCGGCATCTTCGGCGCGGCACTGTTCTACGGCGACGGCGTGATCACGCCAGCGATTTCCGTACTCGGTGCCGTGGAAGGTGTCGAACTGGCCGCGCCGGCGCTGTCCAGCTATGTGGTGCCGATCTGTCTGGTGATCATGGTGCTGCTGTTCGCCTTGCAGCGCCACGGCACGGCCAAGGTGGGTGCATTGTTCGCGCCGATCATGTGCGTGTGGTTCCTGGTGGTGGCCATACTCGGTGCGCGCCAGATCATCGAGCACCCTCATGTGCTGATGTCGGTTAATCCGATCTATGCGGTGCGTTTCATCCTGGCTCACGAATTGCAGGCATTCATTGCACTCGGTGGCGTGGTGCTGGCACTGACCGGTGCTGAGGCGCTCTACGCGGACATGGGACATTTCGGCAAGAAGCCGATACGCCTGGCCTGGTTTTTCTTCGTGTTGCCGTCCCTGTTGCTCAACTATTTCGGCCAGGGCGCGTTACTGATCCACAATCCCAAGGCCATCGACAGCCCGTTCTACATGCTGGTGCCCGATGCGTTGCTGTACCCGGCCATCGGCCTGGCGACCGCCGCTGCGGTGATTGCTTCGCAGGCGGTAATTTCCGGTGCTTTCTCGATGACCCGCGAGGCTATCTCGCTGGGCTATGCGCCGCGTATGCGCGTGGTGCATACGTCACGTGAGATGTCTGGGCAGATCTTCGTACCATGGATCAACGGCCTGCTGCTGGTGCTGGTGCTGGCCGCGGTCATCGGCTTCAAGAGCTCGGAGAACCTGGGTGCGGCCTATGGCATTGCCGTGACGGGCACCATGACCATGACCACGCTGCTGGCCCTCGTGGTGGCCCGCAAGCAGTGGAAGTGGAACTGGTTCACCGTGGTGGTGGCCGGCGCCTTCCTGCTGACCATCGACTTGTCGTTCTTCGGCGCCAACGCGCTGAAGATCGCCCATGGCGGCTGGTTCCCGCTGGTGCTTGGCGTGGTGGTATTCGTGATGATGACTACCTGGCGCCGTGGTCGCGAACTGGTGGTGCGCGAGATCAAGCAATCAGGTCTGGCGCTGGAACCATTCATCGATAATATCCACGAGCACCCGCCGCTGCGTGTACCGGGTACGGCCGTGTTTCTCACCGCCAATCTCAACGCGGTGCCGCATGCCCTGCTGCACAACCTCAAGCACAACAAGGTGCTTCATGAGCGCAACGTGCTGCTGACGGTGGACATGCTCGAAACGCCGGTCGCCGATGCTGAGGAGCGCATCGATATCCAGCCGCTCAACGGCGAGTTCTATTGCCTGACCCTGCGTTTCGGCTTTGCCGAGGATCCGAACATTCCTCTTGCGCTGACGCAGTGTTCGCGTGAAGGCCTGCCGTTCGAAATGATGGACACCACGTTCTTCCTGTCGCGCGAAAACATCGTGGCCGACGAACGCCGCCCGGGTATGGCGCTATGGCGCGACAAGTTGTTTGCCTTCATGGCGCGCAACGCGATGCCGGCGACGGCGTTCTTCCAGATTCCGGGTAACCGTTTGATCGAACTGGGTGCGCAGGTCGAGATCTAAGGGCCAGGGTGTGAGTGGAGATAGCCTAGGTGTGAGTGGAGAGAAGTGAGGAGCAAGTGAGAGCCAGTTTGCGGACCATGGCTGCCGATGGAGTGGTTTGGCCGACTCGCCTTTGCTCTCTCTGTTCTTCCCGATTTCGGGCAACTGGTTGATCGAGCTTCAAGGGCCAAGGTGCGAGTTGGGCAGGAGTGAGAGAGGACTGGGGTGGACCGTCGGATTGTGGCTCGCCAGTGACGTTAATCGCTCAGGCTCACTTCTCACTCCTTTTCACTCACTCCTATAATGGCCGCATGGCCGACCACCGCATCATTACTGCAAGCAACCAGCTCGACGACGAGGCCCTGGAGGCTTCGATCCGTCCCAAACGGCTGGCCGAATATCTTGGTCAGCAGGCGGTGCGCGAGCAGTTGTCGATCTATATCGAGGCGGCAAAGAAGCGCGGCGGCGCATTGGACCACGTGCTCATCTTCGGGCCGCCGGGCCTGGGCAAGACCACGCTCAGCCATGTGATCGCCAACGAATTGGGCGTCAACGTGCGCTCCACCTCTGGCCCGGTACTGGAGCGGGCAGGGGACCTGGCCGCCCTGCTGACCAATCTCGAAGCCCATGACGTACTGTTCGTGGATGAGATCCACCGCTTGTCGCCCATTGTCGAGGAAGTGCTTTACCCGGCAATGGAAGACTTCCAGATCGACATCATGATCGGTGAGGGCCCGGCAGCACGTTCGATCAAGCTGGACCTGCCCCCGTTCACTCTCATCGGCGCGACAACCCGTGCTGGCCTGCTGACCGCGCCGTTGCGCGATCGCTTCGGCATCGTGCAGCGCCTGGAGTTCTACACCCCGGCTGAGTTGACGGCGATCGTGCGTCGTTCGGCGCGCATCATGGGTATCCCCTGCGAGATGGAGGGAGCCGAGGAAATCGCGCGCCGCTCGCGTGGCACGCCGCGAATCGCCAACCGCCTGCTGCGCCGCGTGCGCGACTACGCCGAAGTACGTGCTGGCGGGCAGATCACCCGTAGCGCCGCGCAGGCGGCCATGGACATGCTCAAGGTCGATGCCGAGGGCTTTGACGAGCTTGATCGCCGGCTGCTGTCGACCATCATCGAGAACTTCGATGGTGGCCCGGTGGGCGTCGAGTCACTCGCCGCAGCGCTCAGCGAAGATCGCGGCACCCTTGAAGACGTGGTCGAGCCGTACCTGATCCAGCAAGGCTTCCTGGTACGCACGGCCCGCGGCCGCATGGCCAGCGCCAAGGGCTGGCGTCACCTCGGGTTGACGCCACCGCCGCGACAGTCGGTCGGCGATCTTTTTCAGGGCGATGCGGGATAAGAACGGCGACTGGGGCCGAGAGCCGGATGCAGATCCGCCCGCCTGAGGTCATCAAACCCTGCTTTGGCATCCTCCACGTTTGAACCAGGGCTTCCTTTCGCGCCTCCACGACCCACCTCCCGTCCCCGGGAGCAGCCAAGCGTATTTATGCACCCAGAGTCTCACTCATCTCCCTATGCCTGGCCCATTCGCGTCTATTGGGAAGATACCGATGCGGGTGGGGTGGTATATCACTCCAACTATGTGAAATTCCTCGAAAGAGCGCGCAGCGAGTGGCTGCGTGGGCTGGGCGTGCATCAGTCCAGGGTGCAGGAAGAGACCGGGCTGGTGTTCCTGGTGAGGGAGATGCAGCTCGATTTTCTCAAGGCGGCCCTGCTGGATGATGAATTGCGAGTGACAGTGGAAGTCAAAGAACGCCGTTCAGCCAGTATCCTTTTCACTCAGAGCATCTTTCGGGCCGATGGCACCGAATTGCTACGGGCGATGGTCCGGATAGCCTGCGTCGACACACGCCGCATGCGCCCGGTACCGATCCCCGCAGGCCTCATCCCCGGCCTGTGACCCTTTCATATTGACCTTCAAGCCCTTACGCGGCGGAGTACCCCGAGCAATGAACAGTGGATTGGACATTTTCAAGCTGATCGCCGAAGCGAGCATCCCCGTGAAGCTCGTGATGCTGGTCCTGCTGGTGTTCTCGTTCATGTCTTGGGTGATCATCGTGCGCAAGTACACCCAGCTCAAGGCGGCCCATGAGAATGCCGAGTCCTTCGAGGAGCGCTTCTGGTCGGGTGCCGACTTGGCGCAGTTGTTCCGTGAGGTGAGCAATCGCGGCGCCAGCAATGGTGGCCTGGAGAACGTCTTCGAGTCGGGTTTTCGCGAATTTGCCCGCCAGCGCCAGCGCCGGGTGCACGACATGCGCCTGGTGATCGAAAGCTCCGAGCGCGCCATGCGGGTGGCTGGTACGCGCGAGATCGGCGCGCTGGAGCGCAACCTGGAGTTCCTGGCCAACGTCGGCTCGATCAGTCCCTACGTGGGCCTGTTCGGTACGGTATGGGGCATCATGGGCGCCTTCCAGGGCCTGGGCGAAATGAAGGACGTCACCATTTCGGTGGTAGCGCCGCATATTTCCGAGGCGCTGATCGCCACGGCCATGGGCCTGTTCGCCGCCATCCCGGCCGTGTGGGCCTACAACCGCTTCGCCAACAAGGTCGAGCGCGTCGCATCGCGCTATGAGGTGTTCCAGGAAGAGTTCTCCTCCGTCCTGCAGCGCCAGATCCAGACCGATGACGCGGCCGCCTGAGGGGCTGGGCAATCATGCGTAACTCAGCGCGCCACAAGCGCCACAAGCTCAAATCCGAAATCAACGTCGTGCCGTACATCGACGTGATGCTGGTGCTGCTGATCATCTTCATGGTCACCACGCCGATGCTCAACTCCAACGTCGACGTCAACTTGCCGCAAGCCAACGCCAAGTCGCTGCAAGACAAGAAAGACCCGGTGATCATCTCGGTCACCCACGACGGCAAGTTGTTCCTGACACTGGGTACGGCCAAGAAAGAGCCGATCGACGAAGACAGCCTCAAGACCAAGGTCGGCGCTTTCGTCAAGGCCAATCCGGATGTCAGCGTGCTGGTGGCGGGCGACCGCGACGGCAGCTACAACGGCGTCTACCAGATCCTCACCGACCTGCAACAGGCCGGCGTGTCCAAGGTAGGCCTGATGAGCCAGCCTGATTCGGGCGGGAAGAATGGCGCGTCGAAATAATCCCGACACCAGCAGCAAGGGTACGCCCCTCGCGGTGGTCGTCTCGGCGGTGCTCCACCTGGGCATCGTGGGCTTCCTGTTCCTTGCCACGCTCTCGTGCACGTCGTTCGAGGGCTTCTTCGCGGCCTTGCACCTGCCCGACGGGTGGAACCCGATTGCCTGTGCCAAGCCGATTCAACTGCCGGGCGAGCCGATCGAGGCCGTGCTGATCGGCCCGACAGGTGCGCCTCCGCCCAAGCCCCCCAAGACCAAGCCGGTGGCCGATTCGGTGCCGCCGCCACCCTCCGTACCACCGCCGCCGACGCCCACGCCGCCCAAGCCTGTAAAAGATCCGCTGCCGCCGCCGCCTGAGCATCCTGATGTCAAGGACCAGGAAAAGGTGGTGCAGGATGCTGAGCAAAAAGCCGAGGACGCCAAGCGCGAGCAGGAAGAGAAGCAGCGTCAGCGCCAAGCCGACCTCGATGCTCAGGCCGCCAAGAAAAAGGAAGAACAGAAGAAGATCGACGAGCTGTTCCAGCAGTTGGACAAGGCCAGCGCGCAGACCAAGAAGAATCAGAGCAAAGCGGCTCAGGCGCAGCGGCAATTGGCGGACCTGAAAAACGCCAAGGATGACGGCTCGCCGGACCTGCCCAATGCTGCGCAGCGTCAAAGCGGCCAGGCGGGTAAGGACAACAGCTTGCTGGCCCAGTACCAGGCGGCTATTCAGAACGCCGTCACGCAGAATTGGCTACGCCCGGATAACATGCCGAGCGTTCCCTGCGTCGTTCACATCGTGCAATTGCCTGGAGGCGACGTGATGAGCGCGAAGGTCGACTCCAACTGTCCCTACGACGAACCAGGCAAGCGGTCCATCGAAAATGCGGTCCTGCGTGCGCAACCGTTGCCCTATAAAGGCTTCGAGAGCGTTTTCCAGCGTCAAATCGATTTCACTTTCAGGCCCTGATACTCAAAGCCTTATGCGCAAACCAATCTCCCGTTTCGCCCTCATTGTGTTCGTAGTCGCGGCGGTGATCGCCGGTCCGGCGGCGGCACAGTCACTCAATATCGACATCGCCCAGGGCATCAAGACCGCCACTCCGATCGCGGTGGTGCCTTTTGCCCAGGCTGGCGGCGCTCCGCTGCCGACCGATGTGGCGGATGTCATTCGCAACGATTTCAACCGCTCCGGCAAATTCCGCTCGCTGGCCAAGAACGAGATCGTCGAATTCCCCAGCAAGGGCGCCGACATCAAATTCGCGACCTGGCGGCTGCTCAAGCAGGATTACCTGACCATTGGCCGCATCAGTGATGCCGGTGGTGGCATGGTGCGGGTCGAATACGAACTGTGGGACGTCAACAAGCAGCAGAGCCTCCTGGCACAGGCCTACACGGCCCCGGCAGGAGACCTGCGTGGCGTGGCCCACCAGATCGCCGACCAGATCTACGAAAAGATCACCGGCGTGCGTGGCGCATTCTGGACCCGGGTGGCCTACATCACTGCGGTTGGTTTGGGCAATAACACCACTTATTCGCTGGTGGTTGCCGATTCGGATGGCTACAACCCGCAAGTCGTGGCGCGATCGCGTGAGTCGCTGTTGTCGCCGTCGTGGTCCCCGGATGGCAAGAAGATCGCTTATGTCTCGTTCGAGAGCGGCAATTCGGCCATCTACGTGCAGGACATCACCACAGGCTCGCGCCAACTGGTCTCGGCGCATCCCAAGGGCATCAACGGCGCGCCGGCCTGGTCGCCGGACGGCAGCAAGCTGGCCATGTCGCTGTCCTATGTGGGCAACCCCGAAATTTTCGTGCTCAACCTCGGCAGCCGCTCGGAAACGCGTCTGACTAACAACCTGGCCATCGACACCGAGCCGGTGTGGTCGGCGGATGGACAGAGCATCTACTTCACCTCCGACCGCTCGGGGCGCCCGCAGATCTACAAGATGTCGGCCAGCGGTGGCGATGCCCAGCGCATCAGTTTCCAGGGCCAAAACAACGCCAACGCCTCCGTCAGCTATGACGGAAAGCAGATCGCCATGGTGCAGGGCAACGGGAACGTGTATCGTATTGCTATCATGGACCAGAGTCTGGGTGGTCAGGTGCGCTACATCTCGCCGGGGCCGATCGACGAATCCCCGAGCTTCGCACCCAACGCCAGCATGCTGCTGTACGCGGCGACCGAGGGACGCAAAGGTGTGCTGTATGCCGTTTCCAACGACGGCATGGTGCGCCAGCGCTTGGTATTGGCCGATGGCGATGTACGCGAGCCCGCCTGGGGACCGTACCGTGAGCGGCAGTCGCAGCCCTGAGGGATGGACGAATTTGCCGAATCCACCTTTTCAACGGGGGATTCGGCGGGCAAGCCGGGGTA
Organism: Dyella sp.; assembly: GCF_036384435.1. Classification (GTDB taxonomy): domain Bacteria; phylum Pseudomonadota; class Gammaproteobacteria; order Xanthomonadales; family Rhodanobacteraceae; genus GSA-30. The sequence goes on from NZ_DASVMI010000093.1 coordinate 18,393, forward strand.
GGTGCCGATGAGGGCCACCCAGGGTTTGCACGGTTGTCGATGGCGGGAAACTGCCATTGGTGAGGGTATCGGATGCAAGACAGCGCGTCCGGCGCCTACAAAAGTGTCAAAATAACAGCCGGTCCACCGGCGATACGCTGTCCCGTAACCGCAATCGTCATTGACTGTCGGAACTCAAACCCGTTTGAAGGAACGTCCACCATGAATAAGACCGTTCGCGTCGCCCTGGTCGCCCTGCTCTGTGTTGGCGCGGCCGCCTGCCAGAAGAAGCAGGAAGTTAAGCCCCAGCCGCAGCAGGAACAGCCGCAGACCATGCCGTCGCAGACCCAGGAATCGGGCAAGTACGGCCCGGAAGATCTGGACCGTGATGCCTGCCTGCGTCAGCGCGTTGTGTACTTCGATTTCGACAAGACCGAAATCAAGCCGGAATTCCAGCAGATCATGGCGTGCCACGCCAAGTACCTGCAGGACCGTCCGATGGCCCGCATCAACCTCGAAGGTAACACCGACGAGCGTGGTACGCGCGAGTACAACCTCGGCCTCGGCGAGCGTCGCGGCAACGCTGTATCCAGCGCCTTGCAGGCTGCCGGTGGTTCGGCCAGCCAGCTTAACGTTGTCAGCTACGGCAAAGAAAAGCCCGTGTGCCGTGAGCACAACGAGGATTGCTGGGGCAAGAACCGCCGCGTCGAGATCGTCTACACGGCGAAGTAATGAAAAAGCAACTGGCTAACAACTTTGCAGCCAGGCTCGGCATGGCGGGTGCATTTGCATCCGCCATGCTTTTTGCGCTGCCGGCGATGGCCCAGGATTCGCGACTGAGCCTGGCAGATCGTGTGGCGCGCCTTGAGCAGCAGGCGCAGAACCAGGACCAGGGCGGTATCGGCATGGTCAACCAGGTCCAGCAGTTGCAGCAGCAGGTGCAGCAGTTGCAGGGCCAGATCGAGGAGCTCCAGCACCAGTTGCAGGAAGCTCAGAACAGCAGCAAGGCGCAATACAGCGATCTTGATTCGCGTATCGGTCGTCTTGAAAAAGGCGGCAATAATGCCGGTGGTGACGCCGGGCAACAGGCGCAGCCGCAGCCGGGCAACAACCCGCAGCAGGCCGCCACCAATGCCAGTGCACAGCAGCCGGCAGCGGCTGCCAGTGCGGGCAACAACGCCAGCCCTGCCGCCAATCCAGCCGGCGCCCAGGCAGCCTACGACGTCGCCTTCGGCGCCATTCGTGGAGGCGATTACGTCAAGGCATCGCGCGGATTTCGCGACTTCCTGCAGCAGTATCCAGACAGTCCACTCACGCCCAACGCCTATTACTGGCTGGGTGAGTCGTATTACGCGACATCCAATTACCAGGTAGCCCTGGAGGCGTTCCAGCGCCTGGTGGCCAAGTATCCGCAGAGCGAAAAGGCGCCCGACGCGCTGCTCAAGCTTGGCTACACGCAGTTGGAGCTCAAGCAGGTCGATGCTGGCAAAGCGACGCTAAAGTCCGTGACCACAAAGTATGCGGGCTCCAAGGCGGCTGGCTTGGCGCAGGAGCGCCTGCGTCGTCTGCAACTGCAATCGGCCAACTGAGGTCGCTGTGAATACGATCGATGCGAACGTGGAGCAACCCACGTCGGCGCCTGTATTGGCCGAGCGCCTTCGCATCACCGAGATCTTTCACTCTGTTCAGGGTGAAGCCGATGCCATCGGCTGGCGCACGGTGTTCGTGCGCCTGACCGGCTGTCCGCTGCGCTGTGTCTGGTGCGATACCGAGTATTCGTTCTACGGCGGCGACTGGCGCGCGATTGATGACATCCTCGCCGAAGTCGCCAGTTACGAAGCCCGCCATGTCTGTGTTACCGGCGGCGAGCCGCTCTCGCAAAAGCGCTGCCAGACCCTGCTGACGCGCCTGTGTGACGCCGGCTATGAGGTATCGCTGGAGACCTCTGGCGCGCTGGACGTCTCCGCAGTCGACTCGCGCGTGCGCAAGGTGATGGACCTCAAGGCGCCCGACTCCGGGGAAGTCGCTCGCAACCTCTATGCGAACATCGACCACCTGCTGCCACACGACCAGGTCAAGATCGTCATCGCCAGTCGCGCTGATTACGAATGGGCGCGCGACAAGGAAGCCGAATACGGCTTATCGCGTCGTTGCATGGTGTTGTTCTCGCCCGTCCACGGTGCAGTGCATCCACGTGAACTGGCCGAATGGATCATCGAAGACAAACTGCCGGTTCGCTTTCAGTTGCAGCTACATAAGCTGCTGTGGAACGACGAGCCGGGACACTGAAGCACGGTGAGATCGGCCGCTGCACCGCCCGTAAGGTCGCACCAGCGGTGCTTTAAAGGTAAAGAGAAAAAGCGGCTGCCTTGGTCTTGTGATCTTGCCTTTTGCAGGCGGCGCGACCGTCGACTTTCCAGGCCGCCATGTGGCCTATCTGACGACAAAGAAAATCATGAACACCACAGAACGCAAAAAAGCCGTCATTCTCGTCTCCGGTGGTATGGATTCCGCTGTCACCATCGCGATCGCGCGCGAGCAGGGCTATGACGTCCATGCCTTGAGCGTGGCCTATGGTCAGCGGCATGGCGCTGAGCTGGAAGCATCCGAGCGCGTGTCGCGCACGCTGGGTGCGGTGGCGCACAAGGTCGTGACGGTTGATCTACGTGCCATTGGCGGTTCGGCGTTGACTGCCGATATCGAGGTACCGCTGGATACGGACCAGCAACCCGATGCCGCAGCGATTCCCGTGACCTATGTGCCGGCACGCAACACCATCATGTTGTCGATCGCGCTGGGCTGGGCCGAGGTACTGGGCTCCAGCGACATCTGGTGCGGCGTCAATGCCGTCGATTACTCCGGTTATCCCGATTGCCGGCCGGCCTTTATCGAAGCATTCCAGGTCCTGGCCAACATCGCGACCAAAGCGGGCGTGGAGGGAGCGGGTATTCGCATCCATGCGCCGCTGATGAAGATGAGCAAAGCCGACATCGCGCGCGAAGGGGCTCGCCTGGGCATCGATTTTTCCCAGACTGTCAGTTGCTACCAGGCCGATTCCGCGGGTCGTGCCTGCGGCCATTGCGACGCGTGCCGCCTGCGCGCCCAGGGCTTCCGTGACGCAGGCCTGCCCGACCCGACCCGTTACGTGTGATCGCCGGCCCCGGTGTCGCTCTACCGTGAGGGAGCGATCTCTAAAGATCCATGCTATTCGTTCGTCCCGGCGTAGGCCTGGACCTGGTGACTTAGCTTCGACGGAGCTAAAAGCGCCAGATTCCGGCCTTGGCCGACATGGCAACTTCGATGAAGGGTTTTTTAATGACTGCCTCCACTCGTGATTCCGCAGCCCGAAGCGGTCGACGCCAGTGCGCCTGGCAAACCCCTGGCCTCACCCCGTCGAAGGCAAGTGTATAAATCGCCTCAGGATCAACCCTGACAGACACTTAGGCCGTCCCAGCTTGTATCCTCGACCATAAGCACATAAAATTACTGGCTCGATTTCGTCCGGGCCGTTAGCTCAGTCGGTAGAGCAGCGGACTTTTAATCCGTTGGTCGATGGTTCGAATCCATCACGGCCCACCAGTCGAGTCCGTGGCTTGCGATCATCGCAGGCCATTTTTTTTGCGACTCGTACAAATAACGATGGCGCAGTCGGGTCGCATGTTCAGACGAATGGCTGCGGTGGGACGTCGGGACTTCCCCATCCATCGACCAAAAAGTATTCCAATATCGAATACTCAACTCGCTCGCCGCCAGCCGCCAACCGGTGTCTCCAGCGGCCGGTGCTGATCGATGGCTGGCGCGCGTGGGACATCAAACCAGAACGTACTGCCATGGCCCGGTCGCGAGCGCAGGCCTATCTGGGTGCCCATAACCTGGGCGACGCGTTCGGCGATGGCCAGGCCCAGTCCATAGCCGTCGCCGGAGTCGCCTTCGTCGGCGCTGAGGCGCACGAATTCCTCGAAGATATGCTGCTGCTGCGCTGTCTCGATGCCTGAACCGTTGTCGCGGATCTCAATGCGTGTACAGTCGCCACGTCGGCGTGCCGCGATGAGTACGCGGCCATACGGCGCATTTGCCAGCGCATTGGATACCAGCAATTGGAGCAGTCGCGCGCACAGGTCCGCATCGGCATGGATGCCGTGGTGGCTGCCGCGCCATGCCAGCGTGACGTGGTGCTCGATGGCCGCTTCGCTCAAGGTTTGTCTGTCGTGCATGAACAGTGTGGCAGCGCTGAACGACACGGGTTTTGCATGCACGACTCCAGCGTCAAGGCGCGACATTTCCAGCAGCGCATCGAGCAGGCGTGTCATGGCTTCGATGCTGCCGCGCATCTGTGATAGTGCGGCTTTCTGCTCCTTGGTGCTATCGGTGTGCAGGAAGGCGGCAAACAATTGCAGTGCCTGTAGCGGCTGGCGGAAGTGGTGCCCGACCAGGGCGACGAAATGGGATTTGCTGCGTGACAGGGCGTGTGCATCGCGTTGGCGGCGAATGGTTTGTACGGCGCTATGGCGGCGGGCCGAGACCAGGTCGCGGCGTTGCAGGGTCAGGGCTTGGTCTATGCGCGAAAGCGAAGCATGTAGCCGCTCGATTTCGTTGCCTGATAAATGCGTGGCAGCATCGCATTCGTCACGCCGCGGCAGCAGGTCGTCCAGGGCATGTTGCAGGCGTGCCACCGGGTCGAGCACGCGATGGCGCAGCGTCCAGCGCGCCAGTATGGCCATGGCGGCGATACCGAGGGCCCATAGCAGTCCACAGCCCCAGGTCAGTAGCAGGGCGCTGCGCAGGGGCCAGGGATCGACCTGTATGCTGACGGTTGCCACCGGCTGGTCGGGTGGAGTCGAGAGCACACGGCCGTAGATGTCCAGCGTGTCATCCTCGGCATGCCCGGCAGCGTAGAGGCGACCATCGGCCATGCGCAGTTCGGCGTAGCGCATGCCGAGTGATTTGCCTTGACGCAGGCTTTCTTCCAGTACCTTTTGCGGCGGCCGCCGATCCCATACGAATGACGCGCTCAATCGTTCGAGCGCCAGGGCCAGACCATTGTGTTGCCGTTCGCGCAACAGGGTGGCGTGCTGCATCGTCAGCGCTACGGTCAGCACCAGGGCGGAGAGGGCACACGGCAAAATGGCATCGATCAACAGGCGCGGCAGAAGTCCGTCGAACGTGCGCTTCATGGGCCCGCCTTTGCGATGACGCGTGGAAGGATGTGTCCCCGTCGGGACCGCGACGCCTGCGCCTGGAATCGAAGTGAGTACTGCATGGCATCGGCACTGTACGAATGAATGGCGGCCACCGCGCGGCCTCGCCCATGGCTTCACTGTAAGCAAGCATGGACGGCTATTCGATACACAGTTCGTACTATTCTGCGCCGGTCTATATCGAACGATATAGGGGCTATTCAGGGCTCGTCGTTGTGCCTGGCCAAGGTGATGGGCTGATTGTTCTTCAACTGGCGTATCAGTTGTTCATGCGCCGCTTCGATCTTCTGCAAGCGTGCTTTCATGGCGTCATTATTGACCCACTGAGCGCTGAGCGCGCGACGTTGTTCCAGCGTGTAGTCGATGTCGGCGAATGAGGTCAGTACATCGTTACCTGCCGCATGAAAGCCACTGATGTCGTGGATTAATTGGAGCTTGGCCAGCTCCGCGGCAGCATTGCGTCCCTTGGCGTAGCCTGTCAGGAACTGCGCGATGCGCTGGCGCAATTGCGGTGCCAGGTCGGTGCGTACGATGATCACTGCATGGGGAATCAGCGATGATTTCCACACTGTGCGAAGGCGGGCGTACTGATCGGGAAAGTGCTTGGCAAAACGCTCCATGTCGGCGGTGTTGTTGGTAGCCAGGTCGACCTCACCATTGACCACGGCCAACGCGTTGTTCTGATGGTTGTCCACCATGACGCTGGCAAAGAACGTATCCGAATCCAGTTTGCGCGCGGCGAACAGCTGTGTCTCGGGAACGAGATAGCCGGACACCGACAATGATTCGCCGCGCGCGTAGCGCCAGTGTCCAGGCTTGTCGAAAATATCGTCGAGCGTGTGGATGGTCGAATTCTTTTCGACGATCAATACGGAGTAGTAACCCAGCGTGCCGTCACCGCGGGTCAATTGGGCGATTACCTGCATGTGGTCCTGCGTGACCGCCTGCAAGGCCAGGCGTCCGGACACGAAGGCATAGTCGATGCGCTGTTCGGCCAATGCCTGGGCCAGCCCCTCATAGGTGCTTACCGACACACTGCGGATGGGCCGTTGCAGGGCATGCCCCATGTCGTCGAGCATCGGGCGCCAGGATTCGAGCGACTCCGAGGGGCCGCCCATGGGCAGCACGCCGAAGGTCAGCGGTTTTGCAGGCGCCTCAGGTTCGCCGGCCCAGGCGGACTGGCCGATGAGCATCCACAGCAACACGCACCAGGCCACGCTCAACGCGGCCAGGCGGCATCCGTCGCGGAGATTCCTTCGTTGCGGCAATGTAGGCTCCCCTGCAATCCCAGGCGGTGTGGCTCAAAATCCTTTCCAGGTGGCCGAGCATACGCTGGTGCGGCGGTGCGTAGGTGACAACGTGTTTGCAATCGCACCCTACTGAGTGATTTTGCGCGGCGGCCCCAAGGATGGAGCACGCCGATGAAGGCGGTTGCGTCAGGGACTGCCCGATAGCCGCCGGGATGCTACGACGGCCTCGACCCGGTTGCGCACGTTCAGTGCGCGGAAAATCGCCGCCAGATGGATTTTCACAGTGCCCTCGCTGATGCCCAGGTCGCGGGCGATCACCTTGTTGGGTTTACCTTGAGAAAGCAGCCACAGCACATCGATCTGCCGGTCGGTCAACAACTGGCGCAGGCGTTCTTCCAGGTCGGCCGGCCCGTTGGCCGGCGGCGTGGCGACCGGCGGTGGAGATTGGGCGATCTGGCCGGATTCGTCGAGCATCATCGGTGGCACGTACACGCCGCCGGAAAGCACCAGTCGGACTGCCGAAAGCATCACATCGGGTGAGTAGGCCTTAGGAATGAAACCCTGTACCCCGATGGCCAGGAGGTCCTTCATCAGGAAAGGATCTTCCGAGCCGGACAATACAATGACTGGCACGCCAGGCAGGCTGGCGATCACTTCGGACAGGTGCGCATGGCCCTGGGTACCGGGCATGGCCAGGTCGACCACGGCCAGATCCGGTGAGGGCTCGTTGCGCAAGGCTGCACGCAACTCATTGACGTCCATGGCGACCAGAAACTCGGTATCCGGACCGAGTTCGGCCAGCTTGAGCTTGACCCCTTCGACGATCAGTCGATGGTCATCGGCAATCAGTATCCGCATGTTCTCCCCCGCAGCCTGCCACGGTAGATGACCCGTCCGGCTACCCGAGCAACATAGCCTTACGGCATGGCATCGGCAAGACGTTGATGCATCGACGAAAGCACTACAAGACGAGCGCCACCTCGGCCTTTTGGCCTAGGGCCGTGCCGGTTCATCGTGCGCGGTGTGGCAGCTGCGAAGCGCTTTCCGGTGGCGATGCGCACGGCGGAAGATTCAGAAAGTGACGACCCAGGTGTCTACGTTGCCGTTGTTTTCGCTGGCAACCTCGCGCTTGACCTCGCTGGGGCCGTCGAGCGGGTCTGCGTGGATCTGCTCGACGCTGAAAGGATGCTGGGTATTGCAGTGCACGTCTGGAGCGGTGGCCGCATTGCCGGGATGCACGCTGCACGCTTCGCGCACCACCAACGACACCCGCATCACGGCGGTGGCGTGTCCGCTGGCGCCGTCGGCATGCAGGCTTGTCGACAGCAACAGCAGTAAAGCGATGGCAACGGCTTTGCTTCTGCGCAGCATATGAACGTGTATCCGTCCTGGCGCGGCCATTCCCGGCAGCGACTGGGGCGAGTTCGAGATCGTGCAAGACCTGCCCTCACAGTTCGCTGTATCGGCCCTGCCGCGAGGACCTTAAGCCCCCTGTGATGCCAAAGTGCGAGGTGGATCACATTTTGAATGCGGGGCAGGCTTCAGGCCGTCAGATGGCCGGTTGAACGGGCCATGGCCATGGCCTCGCGTAGTTGCTCGGGGGATACCGGCTTGTAGAGCACCGGGATCTTCGCGGCCATGATTTCGCGCAAGCGATCGCTGCGTGTCTCCCCCGTGATGAGCAGGCGGGCGAAGCCAGTCGAAGGGTGGGAGAGGCCATAGTGTTGATCCAGTGCTGCCAGGATATCCAGCCCGCTTTCGCCATCACGCAGGCGCAGATCGGAAATGACCAGGTCCGGAGCGATGGGCCAGTACTCGGCCGCCTCCATTGCCTGGACGCGGTCTTCAGCCACGGCCACATCGCAACCCCAACTGCGCAGGAGATAACGGATGCCGGACAGGATGGCGGGTTCATCGTCGATCACCAGCACTCGCATGCCTGATACATCCAGTGCGCGTTCGTCAGCTGGCGAGGGAAAGGCCGGGTGCACGGGTGCCTCGGGCACATGGAAGCTGAAGATGCTGCCACGTCCAACGCGTGACTTGAGCTTGACCTGGGTGTCGAGCAACTCGGCCAGGCGTTGTACGGTCGCCAGGCCCAGGCCCAGGCCTCGACGCGGGCCGCTGTCGTGCTCGCCACAGCCATGTGTGTCGACGCGATAGAACTCGTCGAACACACGCATCTGGTGCTCGGGTGCGATGCCGCTGCCGGTATCCCAGACATCCACGCGCACCGTGCCATCAGCCTGTCGTCGGGCACCTACCAGGACACCACCCTCGCGGGTGTAACGCAGCGCATTGCTGACCAGATTGTTGAGAATGCGTGCAAGCATGGTGCGATCAGTGCGCACCCATAGCGATGTCGGTCGTACAACCAGGCGCAGCTCGTGCTGCTCGGCGATCAGGCGGAAGTTGCGACTGACTTCGTCAAACACATGGTCGACCGGAAATTCACTGATTTCCAGTTGCATGGCGCCGGTTTCCAAGCGCGAAAGATCCAGCAGTTCGGTGAACAGGTGGTCCAGCGCCTCGACGCATTCCTGGATGTGCGCGATGCGGTCCAGTCGTAGTGGATCGCACTCGTTTTCTGCCAGGGACGAGGAAAACAGGGTCAGGGCATACAGTGGCTGACGCAGGTCATGCGATGCAGCTGCCAGGAAGCGAGCCTTGGCGATGCTGGCCGTTTCCAGGGCGGTGTTCTTGCGCGCCAGCTCCAGCGTGGCAGCTTCGATTTCCTGCTCCATTTCCCGTTGCACGTCGAACAGGGCCGCCGCGGCGCTGTTGAAGCCGCGCTGTAGTTCGCCGATCTCGGTGTGGTCGGTGATGTCCACTTCGACGCGTCGATCGCCGCGGCCGAGCTGGTGTACGGCAGCGGCGAGGTGTCGTAGTGGTGCGCTGATCCAGCGCGCGGCCTGCCAGCCGATGATCGCCGCGACCAGCAGGCTGAAGGTTAGCGCGATCAGCGTATTGCGCAGGCTCGAACGTTGCGCGGCGATGGCCTCCTTCATGCTGACGTCGACCAGCACCGAACCAATCACGGTATGCGTGTCGTGATCGGTGTTGATCACGTCGCGAACCACGGTGAGCACTTCACGCCCGGAGTGTTCTTCGCGCGCCTGGGTATCGGCCAGGATTTCTCCATCTGCCGCGCGGATCTGCACGTGGGTGACATGCGGTAGTTCGCCGATGGATTGAGCGATACGGGTGAGCTCGCGCCGCTGCATCTGGCGTAGCGGCTCGGCGCATACCGAAGCGGTCTGGATGGCGATGGAATCGGCGGTGCTTTGCGCCATATCGCGCAATGTGGCCTGCTGATGACGGGTCAGCATGGCAACCAGCAGCACCGCGGTGACCAGGGTAGGCACAAGCGCGATGAACGCCAGCCGCTGCATCAGCGTCGTGCGTTGCCACAACCGTCCCAGCCAGGTATCCCGTCCTGCC
>NZ_DASVMI010000094.1:0-103800 GCF_036384435.1 Dyella sp.
CGTTGGGGGTAGGCGCGTGACCATCAGGATAGGGGGAGGGCGGTGGGGCGCAAGCGCGTACGTCTGAGGGGCGAGGAGACGTACGCGCACTTTGTCGCCAGCCTTGATGGGGGGCTCGGTGGCCGGTTTGGGCGCCCCCGCTACCCATCCTCCACCGACGCTTACTCGCCTCGCAAGGCGCGGCGCTGCCTCATAAGGCCTGCCACTCGCTGTATCAGTAGCGGCACCAGCGCGAGCAGTGCCAAGCCGCCAAGGGGGAGCAGTACTTCGTGGCTGAGCAGCAGGCTCGGGCCAATCTTGCCACTATGGCTGATGGCGGTGCTGAGGCCCGCGCCCACCGACGTTTCAAAGATCAACATCACCGTGCCACCCAGGAAGGTAGCGCCGATGAACAACCACAACGGACAGCGCAGCCAGGCCAGGCTGACGGTCACCAGGCCGAATGGCACGACCGGTACGAAGCGCAGGAACAGCGTATAGCTCACCGGATGGTGCGCGAAGCCGTGCTGGAGTTTCTCCACGATGGCCGGCGGATGCCGGCTGCCCGAGCCAAAGGCATAGCGGCTGGCCAAGTAGAGAATCAACGAGCCGAGCGTGACGCCGATCGACGAATACAGGGTCGCCTCGACGACACCGAATGCGAACCCGCCGGCGAAGATCACCACGATGGTGCCGGGAATGCCCGTGGCCATTGCCAGGGTCAGCAGGCCGATGTAGGCGATGCGGCTGACCCACGGAGCGCTGTCGATCTCGGCGCGCAGCTGGTCCTGGTGCGCGACCAGTTGCTCAGGATGCAATCGATCCAGCAAGCCCGAGCCGAACAGCGCGAGGCCGGCCAGCACCAGCAGGATGAGAGGCAGCGCGGCGCGCAACCGGCTCAATAGTTCGGTCCGATCTGGCCGTAATGGGCCAGCACGGCGCGCGCCTCGTTACGCAGTATGTCGCGGCGCACCGTGATGCCACGGCGTTCGAGCTCACCGACCCAATCGGCCGGCAGCGGTCCTTCGTCAAACTCGGTCAGTTCCTCCACGTCTTCAGCGCGCGCACCGATGAGTAATTCGTCAATGCCGGCCCAGACCGTGGCGCCGAAGCACTGGCAGCAAGGCTGGGCACTGGTGGCCAAGGTGTAGCGGCCACCGCCCTCGTTCAGGCGATAGCGCGACAGGCGCTGCTGCGCCGCCATGTAGGCGAGCATTTCCGCATGCGCGACCGAACAGGTCTGCGGCACTACACGATTGGCGGCAGCGGCAATCAGGCGCCCTTGCTCGTCGAATACCGCCGCGCCGAACGGACCGCCGGTGCCCGCATCGACGTTGCGTCGGGACAATGCGATGGCCAAGGTGATGCGTTCTTCATCGGTGACGTAGCGGCGCGATTCGTCGGCCACTTCGTCCAGCCACGGGGGCAAGGTCAGGTGAATCTGGATCGGTAGCATCAATCAGCCCGCCTGCCGGGCCCAGGTATCGCGCAGGGTTACCGCGCGATTGAACACCGGTGCCTCGCTGCGATGGTCGATGCGATCGGCCACGAAATAACCCAGGCGCTCGAACTGATAGCGCTGTTCCGGTGCTGCAGCGGCGGCCTCCGGTTCCACCCAGCCCTGAACTACGCGCTTGGCGTCCGGGTTAATGTGCTCGATCCAGGTCTTGCCGTCGGCTTCGTCGTCTGGGGCGGGCACGTTGAACAGGCGGTCGTACAAACGAACCTCGGCTGCGACCGCATGACGGGCACTTACCCAGTGGATGGTACCTTTGACCTTGCGATCGGCGCCGGGCATGCCCGAACGCGATTCCAGATCGAGCGTGCAGCGCAGTTCGACTACGTTGCCGTCGGCGTCCTTGACGAGCTCGTCGCACTTGACGATCCCCACGCCGCGCAGGCGCACCTCGCCTTCCGGTTTGAGACGGTGGAAGCCCTTGGGCGGCACTTCGGCGAAGTCCTCACGCTCGATCCACAGCTCGGGCGAGAACGGCACCTGGCGCGAGCCGAAGCTTTCGTCCTTGGGATGATTGGAGAACAGCAGCACTTCCTCGTGGCCGGCAGGCAGGTTGGTGATCGTCAGCTTCAGCGGATCGAGCACGGCCATGCGGCGGGGTGCGTGGGCATCGAGGTCCTCGCGCACGCAGTTCTCGAAGATGGCGTAGTCGATCACGCTGTTCTGCTTGCTGATGCCCAGGCGCTCGATCAACAGGCGGATACCCGCTGGCGTGAAACCACGGCGACGCAGGCCGCGCAGGGTATTCATGCGCGGATCGTCCCAGCCGTCGACGTGCTTTTCGGCAACCAGTTGCGCCAGCTTGCGCTTGCTGGTGATCGAGTAGCTCAGGTTCAGGCGCGAGAATTCGATCTGACGCGGCGTGGCCGGTTCGGTCTGGAACCCGGCATCGTGCAGGTGCTGCCACAACTCAGGATGGTTGGCCAGATCCACCTTGGCGACGAACCAGTCGTAAAGCGGGCGATGATCCTCGAATTCCAGCGTGCACAGCGAATGCGTGATGCCTTCCAGCGCATCGGAAAGGCAGTGCGCATAGTCATACATCGGATAGATCGGCCACGCATCACCGGTGTTCTGGTGGGCGATCTTGCGGATGCGATAGATCGCCGGGTCACGCATGTTCATGTTGCCCGAGGTCATGTCGATCTTCGCGCGAAGCGTCTTGCTGCCGTCGGCGAATTCGCCGGCGCGCATGCGCTTGAATAGCTCCAGGTTCTCGGCCACCGGGCGATCACGGTACGGCGAGTTGCGGCCGGGCTCGGTCAATGTGCCACGGTACTGGCGCATGTCTTCGGCGCTGAGATCATCCACGTACGCGTGGCCATCCTCGATCAGCTTGAGCGCGCCGCGATAGAACACTTCGAAATAGTCCGAGGCGTGGCGCAGGTCGTGCCATTCGTAGCCCAGCCAACGGACGTCGTCCTTGATGCCTTCGACGAACTCGGGGTCTTCCTTGCCCGGATTGGTGTCGTCCAGGCGCAGGTTACACCAGCCGATGAATTCGGCGGCGATACCGAAATTCAGGCAGATCGCCTTGGCGTGGCCGATGTGAAGGTAACCGTTGGGCTCGGGTGGGAATCGCGTGCGGATCGCGTGGTGCTTGCCCGTGGACAGGTCGTCGCGAATGATCTGGCGAATGAAGTCGCGCGGTTGGCTCTCGCCGGATGGCGTGGCAGTGGTTGCGGACGGTGGGGCCAGTGAAGATTCGGTCGACATCGACAAAACTCGGGTCTTGTAGCGGAAACGCCGGATTCTACCCGGTCTGGCGGATTTGACGATCCCGGCGCCGCTCGTTCATCCGATGACCCTGCCCCAAGCGCCTGGGCGGCCCTTGCCAAGTGCTATTGCCGGGCCTTGCTGCCGGCCGCCACCCCGCCCAAGAAACAAGGCGATTTGGGCTTGTGAAACCGCACTGTCCGCCTTGGCGGATGCCGCCGTGGCGGCGCGCGTGCGATCGGCATCCAGGCTCACCACGTCGGCGAGCAGGCGGTGGCGCACTGGCGCGGGTGTTGCGTGACCAAGCTCGTGCTGCCGCATGCCAGCCCATCATGAGGCATCGTGCAGCAGGCGCCCAGTCGCATCCACCGACGGCTAGGGGCGGGGAGCATGGTGGTGAAGCGCATGCGAAAGCGGGCTATATCGTCCATCAATGTTAAATTAGTACGCTATTACTTGCCTAGGCAAGTAATGGAGTGATTGCTTGCCGGCATCCGACTGACCGGTTAGCGTGCCAACCATGCGAATTGCCTACCGAGCCCAGAACCTCATCGATGCCCATCTGGTCAAGGACGCATTGGAGCGCGCCGACATACGGGCGTTCATCAGCGGCGAATACCTCATCGGTGCAGTGGGTCAACTGCCAGCGATGGACTACGTCGCGGTGATGGTGGCTGACGTACATCTACCGGCTGCCGAATCGATCGTGCGCGAGGTGGAGCTGCAGTTGGCAGAGGCGCGCGAGGCGCTCTGGACAGCCGACGGCTGCGGCCAGCCGGGCCTGTGTTGATCCTGCGCTGAAAGGCAGGTGCCCTGTCATTCCTCTTCCAGGACCCCTACGTCACAGTTGATGTAGCTGTACGAGTTGTCTGACCGGCATGCCGGGCCTGACTGATGGTCAGGCGAAGATGGCCGACCTCATCGTTGCATGCCGGCTTTGCAACCATTCGTTGAAAGCCATCATCACGCCATGCTGATCGATGGCATACGGCGCGCATGGATGCGCCGATCCACTTACGGAGGAGTCATGAAAAACAACAACAAACCCTTATCCCGTATGGCGATGGCCATTGGCCTGCTGGTTGCCATTCCTTGCTCTGTCGCCTGGTCGGCCACCTCGCCCATGACGGATATCAAGCGTGACGGCGCGCGTGATATCGCCTCGCTGCTCTCCGATGACGACTTTACTGCGACCTTGCAAGCGCAACTACGCAAGGCAGGTAGCCAGGACGGCGCCACTTTGCCTTTGCAGTCCCTGCTTGCTGGCTATAGCCAGCGCCATGGTCGCAGCGCCTTGACGAATCGGTTGCAGGGCATGGATATCAGGGCCAAGCATCTCAAGGGGCATGACGACTTGGCGGGTAGCCTTCTGGGCGTTCGCCTTTACCTGCCCAAGGGCGCCGTCTTGCCTGCGAACGCAAAAGACCTGCTGGTTGCCTATGAACCGGCCGGCAAGCAGCGAGACTGGACGGTCGTGCAGGCTTTTGACCGGGAAGGTCACCAGCATGTGCTGGATGCGCATCGTGCGCCGGATTTTCCCGTGCTTGTATTCGATATTGATGGTGCCAAAGACTTGCGTGCGGGCCTGCGTCTGGTCAACGATGGGTTGCGTGCACGAGGCCTGATGGCATCGGTAAGGCAGGAAAATCCCGTGGAGATCACTTCACTCGACATGATCGAGCTGAAGGACGATCAGGAGCCATGGGTATCCGGCAGTGCGGAGGTTTTTGCCCTGGTATCGGGTTTGGCGCCGGATCTTTCCAAACCATCCATCGAACTGGTCGACATGCCGTATCTCGACTACGACGCTACCCAGTACACACCCGGCCAGGACTTGATCTACTGGCGTAACTTCGGATTGGGGGCAGCCAATATCCAGTTGATGGAGCAGGACGATGAGGCTAATTACAAAGATATCCTCGCCGCCGTGCTGAAGGGCGTGGAGGACATACTGGGTAGCACGGTACCGGAGTATTCCTTCATTCCCAAGATTGCCGATGCCATTCTCAAGGCAACGCCCGATTCGTGGTGGTTGAACGACAATGATTACGTCGACTCGTTTTACCTGGTACGGAAAGGGCAGCATTACGTCAATCACGTGGGCGCTTCAGGCAACGCGACAGTCACCATGACACCGCTGACGCTTCCTGTGCAGGCGAACGCTACACCATAGGTATGCCGATTGGAGCCTGATACCATCCATGCATGGCTCCTGGCATCGTCTCTTTCGAAAACCTGATTCGCACGGTGCCCGACTTTCCCAAGTCGGGCGTTGTGTTTCGTGACATTACACCGCTGCTGGCCGATGCGGGCGGTTTCGCCCGCTGTATCGATGCGCTTGCCGAACCCTGGCAGGGCAGTGGCATCCAGGCCGTTTGTGGCATTGAGTCGCGCGGCTTCATCTTTGGCGCTGCATTGGCGCAAAAGCTTCACGCAGGCTTCGTCCCGCTTCGCAAGCCGAACAAATTGCCGCCGCCGGTGGTCACGGTCGAGTATGAACTCGAATACGGCACCGATCGCTTGCAGGCACGTAACGATGCGCTGCGTCCCGGCGAAAGAGTATTGCTGGTCGACGACGTGCTGGCGACCGGGGGCACGCTTGCGGCCGGTCGCCAACTGGTCGAAAAACTCGGTGGCATCGTATGCGGTGCCAGCGTGGTGATCGAACTGGCCGCCTTGCAGGGCCGTTCGCGGTGGCAGGGTGAGGTGACGCTGCACGCGCTGCTGCGTTATTGAAATTCGCGGTTGACGGTACTACATCGTTTTACTGTCGATCCCTGATTCTTGGAGGCTGCCATGCTTGGAATCGGTGCGTGGAAACAACGCATGCCACAACCGCAGGATGCATTACCTGGCCGTGAAACAGCCATTCATCCGATGCATTCGCATCACGTCACGGGGCGCTCATTGTCGCCCGACGCTTTTCCCGGCAGCGAAGTGCTGGTGGTCGGCATGGGCTGCTTCTGGGGCGCTGAGCGTAAGTTCTGGAATATCCCGGGCGTCTACACCACGTCGGTAGGTTACGCCGGTGGCTACACGCCTAATCCGACGTATCGCGAGGTGTGTTCGGGGCAGACCGGGCATTCGGAGGTGGTGCGGGTAGTCTATGATCCGGCTACGGTCAGCCTGGAGGCGTTGCTGCGCACGTTCTGGGAAAGCCACGATCCAACCCAGGGCATGCGCCAAGGTAACGATGTAGGCACCCAGTATCGCTCCGCGATCTATCTAGGCACCCCGGCGCAACTGGCCACGGCGGAGGCTTCGGCCAAGACCTATCAGGCCCAGCTTACTGGTTCAGGCTACGGTGCCATCACCACGGAAATAGCGCTGGCCGGTCCGTATTACCTGGCCGAAGACGAGCACCAGCAATACCTGTCCAAGCATCCGGATGGCTATTGTGGCCTTGGCGGTACCGGCGTGAGCTGCCCAATCGGGCTCGGCGCGGGCTGATCTGCAGCGCGAAGGCTTGATCGGAGACGATCAGGCCTTCGTGCGTTGTACGCGTGGGCTATCGACCTGTGGCTGCAGCAACTCCGGTGGCAGGCTGCGGATCACGTCGGCAAAGCGCTTGAGGAAAGTGGTCATGGACGAGCTCTTGCGCCATACCAGGGCCAGGCGGCGACTCGGGGCGTGACCGGAGAATTCCAGCAGGTGAACGTTGTCCGTGCGGGCCACCGGCGGCTTGATCGCAAGCGTGGGCAACAACGTAATACCCACGTTGGCCGCCACCATCTGACGCAGGGTCTCCAAGCTGGTCGCACGAAACCCTGATTTCTCCCCCGCGCCGGCCAGGTGACAGACCTCCAGCGCCTGATCGCGCATGCAATGCCCATCCTCCAGCAGTAACAGGCTTTCGTCCTCAAGATCGGCCAGTTTCAGGCGATGTTTTTTCTGCGCCAGCGGGTGCTCGTCCGGCACGGCGAGCACGAAAGGCTCTTCGAACAGAAATTCGCTGTGCAGGCTGTCCTCATGGAGCGGGAGCGCCAGCACGCCAGCGTCCAGAGAACCCTCGCGCAACATGCGGATGACTTGTTCGGTCTTTTCCTCGACGAGCAGGAGTTCCAAGCGAGGGAAGCGGTTACGTACCAGCGGCACCAGATGCGGCAGCAGATATGGCCCGAGGGTAGGAAAGACGCCCAGGCGCAATGAGCCCGATTCCGGATCGCGTGTGCGTTGCGCGATGGCCTTGATCTCGTCGATTTCGGAAAGTACGCCGCGCGCGCGACGCGCAATTTCGCGCCCTGTTTCAGTCAGCAACACTTTGCGCGGCGTACGCTCGACCAATGCAACGCCCAGTTCGTCCTCCAGTTTCTTGATCTGGGTGGATAGCGTGGGTTGGCTGACGAAGCTGGCCTCCGCTGCGCGGCCGAAATGGCGGTGTTCGGCGAGGGCGACAAGGTAATGCAGATCGCGCAAGTTCATGGGGCGGGCTATCTCATAGGCTTTGGCTATCATTATCATATTAACAATCAATTTGAGCAATGGTTTGGCGCAGCGTATCTTTCGCCTCGTCGGGACGCGGTCACTCTGGCAATCAGAGGCTCCGCCCGACGCGCACGCGCCACCCCTCCCCCGCCAGGGCGCGTGCACCAGAACCGGTAGCGACCCTTGTGGCGCTATCGGTTTTTTTTCAGGACGCGTCAGGCGACGCTCGCCCCCACGGTGAGCCTGGGCCCATGCCTTATGGCACTGTGTCTGAAGTCATGCTGCTCCTAGCGTGACGGCTCGTTTCAGCCCCGGACCCTACGCCATGCGACCATTCGCCCGTCCCCTCGCGCTTACCTTGCTTGCCGTCTGCTGCGGCTCGGCATTCGCCGCTTCGCACCCACAGAAGATCGCCGCCGTGACCGCTTCGGACCAGCCGCACGGCAAGCTGCCGCGCTGGGCCATGCCCGAGTCGTACCAGTTGAGTTTCAAGGTCGATCCGCGCCAACAGGATTTTTCAGGCAGTACAGTGATCAAGATCAACCTGACTCAGGCCTCCGATCATCTGTGGATGCACGGTCGCGAGCTGAAGGTCGCCAAGGTCGTCGTGACGGATGCCAAGGGCAAGAAATACAACGCAAAGTACGTGGAGGCGGCGCCCGATGAAGGATTGGTCAAGATCGAGTTCGGCACCGAGCTCAAGCCGCAAGAGCTGAGCTTGACCATCGACTACACCGCGCCGCTCAACCAGCAGTTGCAGGGACTTTACAAGGTCAGCCACGAGAACCAGCCGTATGCGATGACGCAGATGGAACCCATCAGCGCGCGTTACGCATTTCCGGGTTTCGATGAGCCTTCATTCAAGACGCCGTTCAACATCAGCCTGACCATTCCCGACGATGAAGTGGGCGTGGCCAATACGCGGCAGGTGAACGAACAGCCGGCTGGCGATGGATGGAAGACGTTGACCTTTTCACAGACCAAGCCGCTGCCGACCTATCTGGTGGCATTCGGCGTAGGTCCCTGGGATATCGTCAAAGGGCCGGACATCTCGCCCACGCAGTACCGCGATCACGTCACCGAGCTGCGTGGCGTAGCCGCCAAGGGCGAGGGACATCGCATGGAGCACGTGCTTGGTGAGACGCCCTCGATCATTCACACGCTGGAGGATTACTACGGCTTTGGTTATCCGTGGGACAAGCTCGACCTGCTCGCCGCGCCGGACTTTTCGGCCGGTGCGATGGAGAATCCAGGTTTGGTGACATTCCGCGACTGGTTGCTTTTGCTGGACAAGGATTCGGCTGCCAATTACGTCCGTGGTTCGTTCAATGTGACCGCGCATGAGCTGGCCCACCAGTGGACGGGCGACACGGTGACCATGGGCTGGTGGGATGACCTGTGGCTCAACGAGGCCTTTGCCACCTGGATGCAACAGAAGGTGACGCAGAAGGTGCATCCGGAGTATCGCGCCGATCTTGATCGCGTGCGCGGCGCCCAAGGCGCCATGAACAACGACAGCTTGGTCACGGCGCGCAAGATCCGCCAGGAAATCACCGGCAACGGTGATATCGAAACCGCTTTCGACGGCATTACCTACCAGAAGGGCGCGAGCGTCCTGGGTATGTTCGAGGGTTACGTCACCGAGCCGGTGTTCCAGCAGGGCATGCGGGCCTACATCCAGCAGCACAAGTTCGGTAACGCTACCGCCGACGACCTGATCGATGCGATTGCCAAAGCGGCGGGGAAGGGTGATGAATTCAAGGCAGCATTCCGCAGCTTCCTGAACCAGTCCGGCGTACCTTACGTGCAGACACGCCTGGCGCAGGAAGGCGGCAAGACGGTATTGCACCTGAGCCAGAGTCGTTACCTGCCGCTGGGCAGCGCCGGCGACGCTGATCGCGTATGGGGGGTACCCGTGTGCGTGCGTTATGCCAGCACGGGCGGCAGCAAGGTGCAGTGCGAGTTGCTGAGCCAGAAGGAAGGTTCCATGGTGCTGGCCGACGCGTCGAAGAACACCTGGGTCATGCCCAACGCCAACGGCTCGGGCTACTACCGTTTCGGCATGGATAAGGCGAGCCTGACCACGCTGGGCAAGCAGATCGGCAAGCTCGACGACGCCGAGCAACTGGCCTATGGCGACGCGGTCGGCGCGGCCTTCCGTCGTGGCGATCTCGATGCCGGCGACGTGCTTGTCGCACTCAAGCCCTTGACCGCCGCAAAGACTAGCGAAGTATCCACGGCACCGCTTACGCAGATTGCCTGGATCTACCAGAACGAAGCCGTCAACGACGCCCAGAGGGCGAAGGTTGTGGCCTGGGTCAAGAGCGCCTACCTGCCGCGCATGAAGCAGCTCGGTTATTCGCGCAAGGCCGGTGAGCCCGATAGCGATTCGCTGTTGCGTAGCACGCTCGCCGATACGCTGGCGCTCGACTACAAGGTGCCGGAAGTGCGTGCGGCTTTGCTCAAGCAAGGCGATGCCGCGCTCAAGACCCGCTCCGATGGCAGCCTTGATTTTGCCGCCGCGGACCAGGACCTGCTTGGCGCGTCGCTTGGCGTGGCCGTGCAGGAGCGTGGCAAGCCGGCACTCGATGCGCTGATGGCACAGTTCCCCAAGACCTCCGATCCAGCGCTTCGCAACGCCATGCTCGCTGGCTTGTCCGAGGTAAAAGACCCGGCTGATGCCGAGCGCGTGCGCAATTTTGCCCTCACCAAGGACGTCAAGGTGGGCGAGATGGCGGCGTTGTTGCGCGGCAACCGCGATACGCAGGCCAGCCGCGATGCGATTTGGAACTGGTCTGTCAGTAACTACGACAAGATCGTGGCGCGCACTGGCAGTTTTGCTGGCGGTCGCCTGCCGGCCTTGATGGGCGGTGGTGGTTGTTCACAGGCCGACGCCGATCGCCTGCAATCGTTCTTTCAGCCACGGCTCAAGCAGGTCACGGGCGCCGAGCGTGGCCTGGCGCAGACACGTGAGAATACCTTGTTGTGCGCGGCGTTGAAGGCCAAGCAGGACCCAGCGGCCATCACGCGCTGAGCAGGGTCCTGGGTTACGCAGCAGGGCGGCCTTGAGCCGCCCTGCTTTATTCGAGAGAAAATGCTGAAATGTTTGTGAGATCGTGGATGGATTTTGCCCGTCTGTTGGCGACTCCACGAGCTCATGCGGCTGCCTGGCTATCGTCGTCTTTGCGTCATTCCGGCGCGATTTCACAGGATGATCAACATGAAGCAATGGATAGTGCTCGCCCTCGCATGCATCGGCATGCAGAGCGCATCGGCCAGGGAAGGTGCGTTCACGCATCCGGGTATTTTTCTCGATAACACGCAGATCGATGCAGTGCGGCGCAATATCGCCGCCTCGCATGACGTCACCACCGCTGCGCTGAGCAAGCTGGCGCAATCGGACCTGGCCAGGCTCGACTACTTGCCGACCCCTCGTCATACCGTGGAGTGTGGTCCGTTCTCGAAGCCGGACCTGGGCTGCACCGACGAAACGCGCGATGCACAAGCGGCTTACACGCATGCGCTTCTATGGGCTTATCTCGGTGATGAGCGGCATGCGGCAAAAGCGATCGAAATCATGAATGCCTGGTCATCGACACTCACGGGTGGCCATACCTTGACCAACGCAGGTTTGCAGTCGTCCTGGGCCGCGGAGTTGTGGCCGCGTTCGGCCGAACTGGTGCGACACACCACGTCGTTATGGGCCCCCGGTGATATTGAGCGATTCGAGCGCATGTTACGCGAACAATACTTGCCCGATACACGCAAGATGTCCGCCTGCCACGTCATGAACTGGCAGGCTAGTGCGATTGAGGCCCGTATGAATATCGCCGTGTTCCTGGATGATGCTGCGCTTTTTGATGAGGCCGTTGAAGACTGGGAAGGGCGTCTTAAAAGTACGATCTACCTCGCCAGGGATGGCGCCTTGCCACAGAGCCATCCAGCCTGTCCCAAGCAGGGAGATGCATTGATAGCAGACTGGTTCGGGCAGAAGGTATTTTTTGACGGTCATGGGCAGGAGACCTGTCGCGATCTTGAGCACACGGCTTATGGCTTGGCAGCTTTTATTAATGCCGCCGAGACGGCACGTATCCAGGGCGTGGATCTGTATAGCCGTGGCGCTGATCGATTGAAGGCGGCCATGGAATATCACGCAAGACTCAAGAACGATCCGGTAGTGCCCAACAGCATCTGCGCGGGCAAGCTTGTAGGTGACCTTACCGGCACGCTTGAGGTGGGCTTCAATCATTATGCCAATCGTCTCGGGGAGTCTCTGCCGCAGACGGCCTCCTGGCTGCTGCCGCGTCGCCCGACGACGGGGCATTTCCATTACTTGTGGGAAACGTTGACTCACGCCGACACCGGAACTGGTGCCGAGTAATTGCCGACTCGCGGGGGCCATGAGCCCCCGCATCCAGTTGGCCTCCCGTGGACGACACCATGGATTTGACCGGTTAACCCCATTGTGGTCGTCGCCGCGTTCAATCTCTGTGGCGATGGTTGCCTATCTGCCATCACAAGCGTGACACTGGCTGAATAGCCTGACGGATCGGGAGGGCGCATGCGTCGTTGGTGGGGATGGTTGTTCTTGTCGTGGGTATGGATGTCGTCCGCTTTGGCGCAGGATGTCCCGAATGTATTGAAGGACTGGCAAGGGTGGGTGCTGCACGATGTGCCGGAGCACGGGTGTCCGCTGCCATCAAATACAACGAGCGATAGCGGCGCCCGGCAATGTCTCTGGCCGGGGCGATTGAACCTCGATGTCGGCAAGAGCGGGGCGACGTTCAACCTGACCGTTCATGTCGACGCAGCAGGCTGGTTATTGTTGCCCGGTGACGATCACGCCTGGCCGCAGCAGGTCAACGTCAACAACAAGCCGGCCACCGTGCTGGGCCGTGAGGGTACCCCCGGCATCTGGCTGGAACCGGGCGACTACACCGTGCATGGCAACCTGGCCTGGAGCGAGCGGCCGGCGCAGTTGGCCGTGCCGGCAAGCATCGGCCTGGTCGCGCTGAGCATCGATGGCATAGCCGTGCCGGATGCGGAGCGGGCCGGCGACCGGTTGACACTGGGCCAGGCATCCGATGATCGACGCGTTGCCGACGCGTTGTCGGTGAACGTCTATCGGCGCCTTCGCGATGGTGTGCCGATGACGTTGGAAACCCAGGTGCAGTTGCACGTATCGGGCAGCGCGCGCGAGCAGTCCATGGGGCCGGCGCTGCCTGAGGGTTTCGTTGCCACGTCGCTCAAGAGCGATTTACCAGTACATCTTGAAAACGACGGTCGCCTGCGGATCCAGTTGCGCCCAGGCGACTGGACCGTGACGCTGGCCGCCCGCGCGAGCGATGCCGTTCAACACGTGGCGATGCCCAAGGCCGGCGATCCATGGCCCGCGCGTGAAACCTGGAGTTATGCCGACGATCCAGCCTTGCGTCGAAGCCAGGCTAGCGGAGAGGGCACCGATGCCATCCAGGCAGGCGTGCCCGATGGATGGGAAAAGCTGCCGGCCTACATTCTGGACAAGGACAATGGTCTGGGTATCGAGCAAGGCGCCCGTGGCAATGAAGGCGGCAAGGGCGAAAAGCTCAGTCTGCGACGCGATATGTGGTTGGACTTCGATGGTGCCGGCTTGACCATGTCCGACTATCTCACGGGCGAACTGATGGACACGCAGCGACTCAACGTCGTGTCGCCGTGGCAGCTCCAACGGGTGCAGCAGGACGACAGTCCCCTGCTTGTGACCGAGGACGCCCAGGGGCAGCAAGGCGTGGAACTACGCGACAAGAGCCTGCAACTGGGAGCCGGCCTGCGTGTGGCTTCGTACGGTGGACGCCTGCCTGCTTCGGGGTGGAATGCGGTGTTCGAGTCTATTTCGACCAGCGTACACCTGCCGCACGGCTATTTGCTGCTGGCAGCCCCGGGCGCCGACCGCGCCTCCGGGACGTGGACCTCGCGCTGGACCTTGCTCGATCTGTTTATCGTTGCGTTGATCGCACTGTTGGCGGGTCGTTGGCTGGGCTGGATATGGACCTTGCCGGCGCTTGGATTCCTGGTGCTTTCCCAGCATCAGGCCGGTGCGCCATGCTGGACTGTGGCTGTCGCGTTGTTGCTGGCTTTGCTGTGGCGTGCCTTGCCTGGCCATGGCAAGTTGCGGCAAGCGGTGCGCATCGGTGCGTCGGCGTCCTTGTTGCTGGGCATTGCCTGGGCGATCCCGTTTGCCGCCGACCAGATGCGCTATGCCATGCATCCGCAACTGGAGTCGGCCAGCGGCAAAGCGAATGCATGGGTCTACGCTCCGGCCGATATGGATATCGCCGGCAACCAGAAACAAATGGTGCTCCCGCCTCCGCCGCCGCCCGTGCCTGCGGCTCCCATGATGGAGCCGCAGGCCGAACTGGCCCCTCCGCCCAAGCCATCCGTGAGCCAGGCCAAAGAGCGCCGCGTCGCCGATGCTGCTCCTGACGGGGCTGCGCGCAAGCTCGAAGCCGTGGTCGTCACCGGAAGTCGCATTTCATCATTCTCGGCGTCCACGTATGAATTCGATTCGCGCAGCGTGATCCAGGCCGGCGCCGGTATCCCCGCATGGGACGTTGGCAACAACTACCAGCTCAACTGGTCCGGTCCGGTGACGGTGGACCAGACCGTGCGTTTGGTGATCCTGCCATCATGGGGCGTGCGGTTGCTGCGTGTCGTGATGTTGCTGCTCCTGGCAGCATGGCTGGTGCGGGCGGTGCAATCGCTTTGGCGGTGTCCCAGGACCATGGGTGGTAACGGTGGTGCCAAAGCGGCCGCAGTTGCGATGACCGGACTTGTTGCGTTCTCACTATTGCCGCACGCGGCACATGCACAGACGTTGCCCGACCAGGACATGCTCGATGCATTGCGTGGGCGTCTGACCGAGGCACCCAAGTGCGCCCCGGCTTGCGCGGAGGTGGCGCAGGCGCAGATACAGGGCACGGGCAGACAGCTTTCGGTCGATATGGAAGTCCACGCCGGTGCGGTAGTTGGCCTGGCGTTACCGCACGCTGACGATGGTGTATTGCTGCAATCGGTGACCGTGGATGGTCACGCCGATGCGCCGCTCAGCCGTGATGACTCGGCGATCTGGCTGCGTGTCGAGCGTGGCGTGCATCGCGTCACGTTGCGTTATGACACCGGCAAGCTCGATACCGTGACGTTGCACTTTGCCGAAAAGCCGCAGCGCGTGCAGTTATCGGGCCAGGGCTGGACGGCCAGCGGCCTGGATGGCGAGCAATTGCTGGGTGACAGCCTCACGCTCAGTCACCCCGAGGATGCGACATCAGGTACCACGGCTACGCAGGCCAAGGCGCAGGCGTTTCCACCTTTTGTCATCGTGACACGCAGCTTGCGCCTGGATGTGGATTGGACGGTGCATACCTCGGTCGAGCGTGTTGCGCCGGACGATGGGGGCTTCAGCCTGGATCTGCCGCTGCTGTCGGGTGAGCATCCAAGCGGCCAGGATGTGCGCGTGCATGACGGCAAGATCGGTGTGACCTTCAACGCTGGCGAGAAAGAGGTGAGCTGGGACAGTCGCCTGGATCGCAGCCCTGTGTTGACGTTCGAGGCGCCGCCGTTGGGGCAGCGCGCCGAAGAGTGGGATATCGAGGCCGCGCCGATTCTGCATGTCCAGGCTGAAGGGCTGCCGGCTTCGCAAACTGATATCGGCCTGCGTTTCCAGCCCTTGCCGGGCGAGCACCTCAAGCTTACCGTCAGCCAACCCAAGGCCGTTGCCGGTCAGAATGTGGCCTTCGACAGCGTATCGGTGAACAGCCGTGTTGGCGAACGGGCAACGACGGTAACACTCGATTTGTCTGTGCGCAGCACGCGCGGTGGCGAGCATCTCATCATCGTGCCCCAGGGAGCCTCTCTGCTTGATGCGCATCGCGATGGGACCTCAATCAACCTGAGCATTCGCGACGGCAAGCTGGGTCTGCCGCTGTTGCCTGACCGACACGCTTACCAGATCAGCCTTCGTCTTCCATCGGGTGCTGCCGCGACGATGTCGACGCCTGCGTTCGATTTCCAGGCGCCGGTAGCCAATATCGAGACATCGCTGGAGCTGCCCGAGAATCGCTGGTTGCTATGGACCTGGGGCCCCACGGATGGCCCGGCGGTGTTGTACTGGTCGCAGTTGCTGGTGTTGTTGGTGGTGGCCTGGGCCTTGGCGCGGTACGCACCGACGCCGCTGCGATTTCATCAATGGCTGCTGCTTGGCCTTGGGTTCTCGGCGCTGGGCTGGTGGTCGTTCGCGTGGGTTGCGGCCTGGTTGATTGTGCTTGGGTTGCGCTACAAGCGCCTGGACCCGGCTGCGTGGCGTCCCTGGTTGTTCGATACGGTGCAAGTGCTTTTGCTGGTTTTCAGTGCTATCGCGCTGGTCGTGTTGGTCAGCGCGATTCCCCGCGGCATGCTCGGTACGCCCGATATGCATATCGATGGCGGTCAATCGTATACGGGGCATTTGCGCTGGACGATGGACCATACGGTTGGCGCGTTGCCGCATGCCGGTGTACTCAACGTGCCGCGTTGGGTGTACAACGCGGCCATGCTTGCGTGGTCCGTATGGTTGGCCAATGCATTGATCGGCTGGTTACGTTGGGCTTTTGCGGCATGGTCACAAGGTGGTTATTGGCGCAAACGTGTCCGGCATTCGCCCAAGCAGGAAGAAGGTACGGCATGACCGATGCAAGACAGGCCCTGGCCGAAGCATTGCCGCGTGTGGAGCGCGGCGATGCCGAATGGCTTTTGTTGCACGCACTGGGTAAACCGCGTAGCTGGTTGATCGCGCATGATCGCGATGAGTTGGACGAACAGGTGTTGCGCGATTACCGCGCCATGGTCGAGCGCCGGGCAGTCGGAGAGCCGGTTGCCTATATCACCGGTCAGAGAGGCTTTTGGTCTCTGGATCTGGAGGTCTCGCAGGCCGCATTGATTCCGCGCCCCGAGACCGAGCTGTTGGTAGAGCTGGCATTGGAGCGGTTGCCACCGGACGAGGCGCTGGCTGTGGCCGATCTGGGCACGGGTAGCGGAGCGATAGCCCTGGCTATTGCGCATGAACGCAGACAAGCGAAAGTGGTAGCTACCGATCGCAGTGTGGATGCGTTGGCCGTGGCTGAGCGCAACGCGCAGAGACTGGATCTGCGCGTGGAGTTCGCGCGCGGCGACTGGTTCGATGCGATTGCAGGACGGCGCTTTGCACTGGTAGTTTCCAATCCACCTTATATCGAAGCGGACGACCCTCACTTGCAGCAAGGCGACCTGCGGTTCGAGCCGCCTCGCGCGCTCGCATCGGGAGCGGATGGACTGGATGCAATTCGGCAGATCGTTCACGAAGCGCCCGGATATCTGGAGCCAGGCGGCTGGTTGTTGATGGAACACGGCTGGACCCAGGCAGCGGCTGTACGCGCCTTGCTCGATGCGCGCGGATTTGCCCAGGTTCAGACGTTTCGTGATCTTGAGTCGCGCGACAGGGTGACAGGCGGCAGATGGGGCTGAGCGCGCAGGTTGTTCTCGCCAATGAATGTGCGTCCACGCGAGGTGCATCGCGTTGTGGTGTGTTGTAAGAGCGAGTTCAATTGCGAAGCAAGCCGCGGCTGAACTCGCGGCTTGGCGGTTTGAAGAGCCCAATCTGCGATTGATCGCAGATTGCATCGCGAATGAGTTGGTTCCTACACGAAGGGCATCGCGGCCTGGCGCGGCACGCCGGGCCGGTGCGATTTTACTTGCCGCCGAACAGGGCGGCCGCGTCAGCCTTGAAGGCCTGTCCGCTGGCGGGGCGGCTGTAGAACATATGACCTCCCGGATAGACCGCCAGCTTCACGCGCTGGGTCTGGCCAAAGGCGGGCATCTGGTTGAGGATCAGTTGCGAGGTGTAGAACGGGCATGACAGATCGTTGTAGCCGTGCGCGATCAGTACTTTCATGTTCGGGTCGTTGGCGATTGCCTTGCGCAGGTCGGTCACCGGCTTGTCGTCGCTGTTGCCGCGGTCCCAGGCGCGATTGACCGCAAACGACAACGCCTCGTAATGCGCATCGGTCTTCCAGCCTACCTCGCGCGTGACGAAGTCGACCATCGCACTGGTGGCAGGCGCCAGTAGCGCCTCGAGGATCGGGTCGCCCGAGCGACGTTCGGCCGAGCCAGGGAAGGGGTCCCAGGCGGTGACGTTGGAGTCGTAGACGCTACCGATCTTCTTGTCTGATCGATGGATTTCGCGCAGGAAGGTATCCGTGTCTACCCGGCCGTCCATCTTTGCGACCAGTGACGGATCGAGACCGGTATAGGTGGAAACCTTCTGCACCAGACGGTTGACTGCGCCGGGGTCGGAGCGACCGGCCAGGAAGTCGGTGACGAATTCGGTACGTACATAGGTCTCGACGTCTTTCATGGCATCTGGCGTCAGGCGGCCCTGAGCTTCCAGATGCGCGGCAGTCATCGAGGGAAGGTTGATCATCCATGGCAGCGGCGATAGCGAATCATCGTCACCTATGGCGGCCGGATCGAGATACGGCGACACCATCACCAAGCCATTCACACCCACGCCCATTTTGGTCTGCAACGCATAGGCGATGCGTGGCGCGCGGTACCCGCCGTAGCTTTCGCCCATCACGTATTTGGGTGAGCGCAGACGACCATGATCGACCAACCAGTCGTACACCACGCGTGACAGATAATTGATATCCGACTCGGTGGAGTAGAAATCCTTCCGGGTGGCACTTTCGTCTTCCAACGAGCGCGAGAAACCAGTGCCAACCGGATCGATGAACACCAGATCGCTCATGCCCAGCCAGGTATTGGGATTGTCCTGTGTGATGGCAGCATCCGAGGGCGCATCGCCGTCCACGCCGAACTGGATACGTTTGGGCCCGATGGCCCCCATATTCAGATACACCGACGAGGCACCCGGCCCCCCGTTGAACGCGAACGTGACCGGCCGATGCGGGTCCTTTCCGGGCACCACATAAGCGGTGAACACAACTTCGGCGATCTTCTTGCCCTTGGCGTCACGCACGGCAAGGGTGCCGACTGTCGCGTCGTACGAAACCGTCTTGCCATCGACGCGAACCGTCTGATGGATGGTCTTGTCCGCAGGCAAGGGCGGCAGGTCTCCATCGGCTTTCTTGTCGCTTTCTTCGGCAGCGGGTTTCTTGTCGGCGGCGACGGCAGTGGTCCAGGGCGTCATGGTCACACAGGCGGCAAACATGGCCACTTGCCATACGGCCAAGCGGTATTTGGAAAGTTGGCGGGTCACGAAACTTTGTCTCTCGTAGGCGGTCAAGCAGAAGCTATACATGCGGCAAGTGCTGGGTCGCGCGACAGTGCCTGAAGGCATGGTCTGGCTGCACTGCGTGCCATGTTGCGCACTGGAGACGAGAGTTTGGCATTTTTCAGCCGACGGCAACGATGCCGTAAGATATGACGGGCGCCGTGATCCGATGCAGGCGGCCAAGCTATTCCCTGCTGAGCAAGATGCTTGGTGGTTCACTGATAAAACAACAGGTTGAGTATGACAAGGATTGTTCTTCTGGCGCTGAGTCTTCTCCTCGCAGGCTGCTATTACGGTAGCTCTCGCCCAGGTGGAATCGATGGCTATCAGGATTGCCTCGATGTAGAGCGCGGTTTCTTCAGCTTGAACAATCCCACGCAACGCGGTGGGCGCGGCCCTGCCCCCGTTGACCCCGTGCGTATCAGGCAGCGTTGCGGCAGGTCCATTCCGGGAAATTAGTGCATTGCCACGCGTCAATGCCCGGGAGAGCGATGCGCGCTCGTTGAACCGAAAGCCCCGGGGCTGTCTTAGGCCAACAGATCTCGACGATCTGCATCGCGATCACACGGGTGCCATCCTGAGCGTGCTGCTTAACCGACCGCGGCGCTGTGATTGCTCAGGTTCGGAAACCGGCCGAGAATCGCCGCGCGGATACTCGGCAGGTCCAGTCCTGCCATCGTCAGCACTTCCTCGCGGCTGCCGTGTTCAAGGTATGCATCGGGCAGGCCAAGGTGCAGGATGGGCTTGACGATGCCATGGGCGGCAAGGCATTCAGCCACGCCGCTGCCGGCGCCGCCTGCGACAGCGTTGTCTTCCAGGGTGACGAACGCGTCGTGTGTCCGGGCGAGACTGATGATCATCGCTTCATCAAGCGGTTTGACGAAGCGCATGTTCACCAGCGTGGCGTCCATTTCCGCGGCGATTTCCGCCGCTGGCGCCAGCATCGCGCCAAAGGACAGGATGACCAGGCCATGGCCGCGGCGGCGCATCTCGGCCTTGCCGATCGGCAAGGTGTCCAGTGTCTTGCTTATCGTAGCGCCCAAGCCGGTGCCGCGCGGATAGCGAATGGCAGCCGGACCGCTGTATTCGAAGCCGGTGGTGAGCATCGCGCGGCATTCATTTTCGTCGGCTGGTGCCATGATCACCATGTTCGGCAGGCAACGCAGGAACGACAGGTCGAAGCTGCCTGCATGGGTGGCGCCGTCCGGACCGACTACGCCGGCACGGTCAATGGCGAAGGTGACATCCAGGTTCTGCAACGCTACGTCGTGGATGGCCTGGTCATAAGCGCGTTGCAGGAAGGTGGAGTAAATGGCTACCACTGGCTTGGCGCCTTCACAGGCCATGCCGGCTGCAAGCGTAACGGCATGCTGTTCGGCGATGGCGACGTCGAAGTAACGCTCGGGATACTCCTTGGAAAAGCGCACCAGGCCCGATCCTTCGCGCATGGCCGGGGTAATGCCGAACAGGCGCTTGTCCGCAGCGGCCATATCGCATAACCAGTCGCTGAAGATATCGGTATAGGTGGGCTTGGCCGGACCGCTTTTCTTGACCAGGCCGGCTACCGGATCGAAAGGACCGACCGCGTGGTATTCGATCTGGGCCTGTTCAGCCGGGGCGTAACCCTTGCCCTTGGTGGTGATCACATGCAGCAACTGCGGGCCGGGCAGGTCTTTGACCGTGCGCAGTGCGGCCAGCAGTTGCGGGATATTGTGACCATCGATCGGGCCGGTGTAGTGGAAGCCCAGTTCCTCAAACAGCGTACTGGGTACGAACATGCCCTTGGCGTGCTCTTCCCAGCGCTTGAAGAAGCGACCAAACAAGGATTGCTTGGGAATGGCGCGCTTGGCGCGTTCGCGCCAGACATTGAGCGTACGGCTGGACATAGCGCGCGCCATCATTTTGGTCAGGGCGCCGACGTTCTCACTGATCGACATGCCGTTATCGTTGAACACGACCAGCATGTTCGGCTCCACGTCGCCACCGTGGTTGAGTGCCTCGAAAGCCATGCCGGCGGTCATGGCGCCATCGCCGATCACGGCCACGACCTTGCGAGGATCGCCCAGGCGCTGCGCGGCGATGGCCATGCCCAGGGCTGCCGATATCGAAGTAGACGAATGACCGACGCCAAAGGTGTCGTACTCGCTCTCTTCACGACGCGGGAAGGGGGCCAGTCCGTCCTTTTTCTTGATCGTCGTGATGCGGTCTCGCCGTCCGGTGAGGATCTTGTGCGGATAACACTGGTGGCCCACGTCCCATACCAGGCGATCATGCGGCGTTTCAAACACATGGTGCAGCGCCACGGTCAGTTCCACCACGCCCAATCCTGCGCCGAAGTGGCCGCCGGAGCTGGCGACCGCCTCGATCAGATACTGGCGTAGCTCATCGGCTACCGCGGGAAGCTCGTCATCGGCAACGCGGCGCAAGTCGGCCGGCGCATCGATGTGCGCCAGATGGGGGAAGCGGGCAAGGTCAGTCATGTTGCATATTGTTGGACCAGCGGCGAGGCGGGGCAAGGGCGGATAAGTGAAAAAGTCATGCCCATCGGCTTGTTAGGCCTGCTCTGCACGTGCCGCCGACGCCGGGCGCGGCAGGCTGGCGACCCATTTCCTGCAGGGATCAGCCCCATGAGCTCCAACAGCGCCTTCAGTCGATTTGCCGCTGCCACGGCACGCTATTCAGGTAAGCCCGCGACCTTCGTGACGGCGGCCATCCTGATTGTGATCTGGGCGGCGACCGGGCCGGTTTTTGGCTTTGGAGACACCTGGCAACTGGTGATCAACACGGGTACCACCATCGTCACGTTCCTGATGGTGTTTCTTATCCAGAACACCCAGAACCGGGATACGGCTGCCCTGCAGATCAAGCTCGACGAGTTGATTCGCAGCAGCCGGGCGCATAACGCCCTGCTCAACCTGGAAGAGCTCGACGAAAAGACCCTGGAGCGCATCCGGCGTCATTATTGCCACTTGGCCGAGGCGGCCCGGGGCGATCTGGCGCATTTCGAAGATAGTGCCCGAACGGGCGAAAACTCCTGAATGGCTCAGATCACCTGGCGGCGGTCGCGCGGCAGGTGATTGACCAGGAACTCCATCTGGTCGGCCAGGATGTTGCGATTGGACAGGATCAGGTGCTCGACCCAGCTGGGCCGGTATGGCACCGCCAGCAAGGGCATATGGGCCTGTTGCGGGGTACGGCTACCCTTTCGCAGGTTGCATGCCAGGCAGGCGCTGACCACGTTCTCCCATTCGTCCTTGCCGTGTTTGGAGATGGGCTGTACATGGTCGCGCGTCAATTCGCCACGACTGAAATGGTTGCCGCAGTACAGGCAGATGTAGCGGTCACGAGCGAACAGCGCGGTGTTGGTGAGGGCGGGAGCCGGATCGATGGCATGGTCGCGACAATGCCCGGTGCTGGCGACGATCGGATGCAGTTGCAATTGGCTGCGCTGACCCAGGTCGCGGTTGTGGCCGCCATGCACGGTCAGGCAAGGGTCGCCCAGGGTCCAAGCGACGGCCTCACGCACGTAGAGGCAGACCGCCTCCTGCCAGCTTATCCAGTCGAGAATACGGCCGGCGGCGTCCAGTGAGAGCACACGGGTCGAATGCAGGTCGGCAACCCGGTTTGGCACTTCCATCAGCATGTCGCGTCCTTCAGGCAAATCGAAAGGTCGGTTTTGCGATGTCACATTCCTTGGGAGCATAGACCATTTCGTATTGCAAAACTTATGCAAGCGGCTGATCAGCCTGGGCGATTCAGTCTGCGGCGGGGGGTTCTCCGGGCTGGCTGGGCACTGATATAGTGAGTATTCATCTGTAGACCCGACGCCGGGTTTTTGGGAGGGGAAGCCATCGGTGGCAGCCCCGGCACGGCGGGGCAGAGGTAAGTAACGTGGCTGAAGTTCTTTTCTACGAGCGTCCTGTGCCGCTCAACCGCACCCAGCACAAGGACCTGCGCATCAAGGGGCTGCAAAGCCTCAAGTTCGCCAGCAAGGTGCATTCCGTGCCGCTGACTGGCGTGGAGTTTTCGCTGGCTGCGCGTGACATGCCAATCCTGTTCGCCGGTTCGAGCATCGAGGACGCCGGTCCCATGGCCCTGCTGGGCCTGCGCCAGGCCGAGAACCTGTTCGTCGATGACAACGGCACCTGGGAAACCAACATGTACGTGCCGGCGTTCGTTCGCCGCTATCCGTTCGTGCTGGCCGAAAAGCCTGCCGGTGCGGAGACGGGCGATGATTTCACGGTATTCCTCGACGAGGCCTACGACGGTTTCGGCAATACCGAAGGCGAGCGTCTTTTCAAGGAAGACGGATCGGATACCGAAGTGCTGACCAACGCGGTCAATTTCCTGGGCGAGTTCCAGCAGCACGTGGCCCGCACGCAGTGGTTCATGGCGCAGTTGCGCAAGCACGACCTGCTTGAGCCACGCAACATCCGCCTGGACAAGGAAGGCAAGACGATCAACCTCAATGGCCTTTTCGTGGTCAACGAGAACAAGCTGCGCGAGTTGGATGAAAAGACCGCGCACGAGTTCCTGCGCGAAGGCGTGTTTGGCTGGATCTACTCGCACCTGGTGTCGCTGGCAAATATCGATCGCATGGCCCAGCGCCTGGATTTGCGTGAAGCGAAGGAAGCGACGAAGAACTGAGTGCTTCGGTTTTCGACGCGGTTTTCGAAGGGGCGACGCTTTGGTGTCGCCCCTTTTTCCTTGTGCGTGTCCATGTCAGACGGGCTTGGCCATGCGCAGCAGATCCATGCCGAATCCCATAGCCTCGTATAGCGCCCTGGCACGCTCGTTGCCCGGCAGCACGGCCAGCGTGAGCAGGTGACAGCGATGCTCGTGAGCCCAGGTGTGCGCATGGTCCAGCAGCGCGCGCGCCACGCCGCGGCCCTCATTGGCCTGCACCACCGCGAGGTCGGAGATATGGCCGTTGACCCGTCCGGTGAAAAAATCCTGCGTTTTTTGCAGGTGAATGAAGCCAACGCGCTCGCCATCCTGGTCCTCGGCGATAAACAGGTAGCTGTTGACCGGCTCGTCTTCCAGGTGGCGTAGGAGATCCTTGCGGATGCCATCAATGCATTCGTGACGCCTGCGCCAGGCGGGCAACGGGAAATCGACGAATCGGGGCACTAGCCCAAGGATGAAGTCGTCATCGTCTTCAGCCAAGCGGATCAGGAACGGTGTATCGCTCATGAGGAAGGAGGCAGCATGGAGGCCTGCCTGTTTTTACACCCAGGTTCGAATGGGTGGAAGTCCTGTCCCGTGCATGGGAGATGAGAGGGGGCGGGTGGCGGGGGCGCAGTGATGATTTACCTCGCCAGCCGGAGGGGGGGGCGCGACCGGCCCATGCGGCCTGTGGGGCTATTGCAGGCTCGCGGTATTGCGCCACCATCACCACCCATATCCCACCCCGGTCGATCGCCGTAAAGCCTGGCAAATGCCAGGCTTTACGGACGATGCCGGGTCTCACGCAATCTCAGGCAAGGTGCCGATTCCCGCTTCAATCGCCGCCTTGTGCATCAGGCAGCGCGGCAGGATGCGGCTGAAATAGAAGTTCGCCGTATCCAGTTTGGCCTGCTTGAATGCTGCCGGCTTGCCGGCAGCAGCCACGGCGCTGCGTGCCCACATGTAGGCCAGCGCGGCATAGCCGGAGTAGTACAGGTAATCCACCGCCGCAGCACCCAGTTCCTCCGGATTGCCCTGCACGCGCTGGGCAAGCTTGAGGGTCAGTTCGCCCCATTCCTTGGCGATGACCGAGAGCTGGCCGATGAACGGGCGCACGCTTTCGTCACTGGCGTGCTGTTGGCAGAAGCCGGCGATGTCGCTGAGGAAGTGCTTGAAACCCACGCCCTGCAACTGGAGGATCTTGCGGCCGAGCAGGTCGGCGGCCTGGATACCGGTAGTGCCTTCGTACAGTGTGATGATGCGTGCGTCACGGACGAACTGTTCCACGCCATTCTCAGCGATGTAACCGTGTCCGCCGTAGATCTGCAACGCTTCCTTGGTGCTCTCCTGCGCCAGTTCGGTGACCATGCCCTTGGCGATCGGAATCAGGAAGGCGACCAGCTCGCTGGCCTTATTGCGCTCGGCCTCGTCCGCCGCACGGGCTTCGATATCGGTCTGCAATGCGGTGTAGAGCAGCAGGGCGCGCGAGCCTTCCACGAAAGCACGCTGGGTCAGCAGCATGCGGCGGACATCGGGCTGCACCAGGAGGTTGTCGGCCGGCTTCTCTGGAAACCTCGCGCCGGAAAGTGCTCGCGATTGCAGGCGCTCACGGGCGTAGTTGAGGCTGTTCTGCAAAGCGCGCTCGGCCAGGGCCAGTCCTTGAACACCCACCGAGAGGCGTGCGGCATTCATCATGGTGAACATGGCCGCCAGACCTTTATGCGGGGCGCCGATCAAATAGCCTTCCGCACCGTCGAAATTCATCACGCAGGTCGCCGAACCGCGAATGCCCATTTTGTGTTCGATGGCGCCGGCTGCCACGGTGTTGCGCTTGCCCGGCGAGCCGTCGGCGTTCAAGGTGAACTTGGGCACGATGAACATCGAGATGCCGCGGCTACCAGCCGGAGCGTCGGGCAGGCGGGCTAGCACGAGGTGGATGATGTTCTCGGCCAGGTCATGCTCGCCGGCGCTAATGAAGATCTTCGTGCCGCTGATCTTGTAGCTGCCGTTCTCGCCCACCTCGGCACGCGTCTTGAGCAGGCCCAGGTCCGAACCGGCCTGCGGCTCGGTCAGGCACATGGTGCCGGTCCAGCGACCTTCGACGATGGGCTTGAGATAGGTGTCCTTCTGCGCATCGGTGCCGTGGATTTCCAAGGCGTGGCAGGCGCCTTCGGACAACAGCGGATACAGGCTCCAAGCCAGGTTGCCGGCCTGGAAAATTTCCATCGTGGCGGTACCCAGGGCATTGGGCAGAGCCTGTCCGCCGAATTCCTCGGCCTGGGTCAGGCCGGCCCAGCCGCCTTCGGCAAAGGCACGGAAGGCTTCCTTGAAGCCCTTCGGGGTGGTGACGGTCTGCGTGGCCTTGTCGTAATGGCAGCCTTCCTCATCACCCGAGGCGTTGGTCGGTGCCAGTACCTGCTCGCTCAGGCGGCCGGCTTCTTCCAGCACGGCGTCCAGCAGATCGCGCGTGTGGCCGTCGCCACCGGTCAGGGCGGTCAGCTTCGGCTCGGCACCGAGCACTTCGTAGAGGGCGAAACGCAGGTCGTCGAGCGGAGCCTTGTAGATCGTCATGGGATGGGAGTCCTCGAAAGCTTGGGTAGGTTGAGCCTGCTATCGCATCAGCGATAGGTATTGGGGATACCGGGGACCGGCGAGAACCAGTCGTTGCCGTGGAAGTTGAAGTCGCGCGCGACCTTTTCCTGTTCCGGCTTGGCATTGGCGCGCCCGGCCAGCGAATAGGCCAGCGAGCCTGCACTGCCCTTGCCGGCCAGCGTCTTGATCGCCGTGGTCATCTCGTTGGTTGGCAAGATGTTTATCTGGGTAACGTCACCCGCGAAGGAGGGTATATCCAGGTCAAAGCTGGCATGCAGGCGCACTGGCACGCCATCGCCGATCTTCAGTTCCCCGTCCAGGCTGTGGAACTCCATGCCGGCGTAGCTGTTGTTCTGGATGCGCACGGTCAATTGCCACTGGCCGTCGGGCCGGACACTCATCTCCTGGATCGTCACCGTGGGCGGGAACACGCTCTTCTTCGGCGGGCCGCAGGCGGCCAGGCCGGTGAGAAGGGCACCCAGGGCGATCAGGCGGAGGATTCGTTTCATGAAGTCGGACCTCAAACGATTGTTTGAATATAACAGACGAAGTGCCCATTGTGAGTGCTCGGGAGTGGCTGTCGGGGAGGAGAGTTCCCGCCTGCGCGCCTCTGGCGAGGAGGCACCTCCACTCATCCATCGATCTAGGGCATCATCCCCGACTTCCTTCAAGATCAAGACCAGACGCCTCATGACACGTCGTATCGTTGCTCGCCGCTCGCCCATCCATGGCAATGGCGTTTTTGCCGTTGAACCGATCGCCAAGGGCGACCTCGTCATCGAATACAAGGGCACGTTAATGTCCAACGACGAGGCCGACGAGCTTTATGGCGACGGCGGCGAGACTGGGCATACGTTCCTGTTCACGCTCAACGACGACTACATCATCGATGCCAACCGCAAGGGCAACACCGCGCGCTGGATCAACCACAGTTGCGATCCGAACTGCCAGGCGCTGATTGAGGAAAGCGACTCGGGCAATCCGCGCAAGGACAAGGTGATCATCGAGGCGATCCGCAAGATAAAGCCCGGTGAGGAGCTGACCTACGATTACGGCATCGTGCTGGACATGCCGCACACGGCCCGCCTGAAGAAGATCTGGGCCTGTCGCTGTGGCTCGCCCAAGTGCATTGGCACCATGCTCAAGCCCAAGCGCAAATCGGCCTGAGCGTGTGATCCATGGGAGCCGCGGCCAGAGAAATGGCCGCGGCGTCCGCGAGGGGGCGGTGCGGTAGAGGTTCGTGGCGGCCGTTTCCTGGATGCGTGGCCAGTCGTGGGGAGCGGCCTGTTTCCGCGCCGTGTTTCGTAGTGGCTGCCGAGGAGTTTGCGTCCGGATACACATTGTGGGGGTAGGGAACGGGGCCCTATACTCGTGTCGAAAGCCTGCCACGGGGGCTGGGCGTTATACGAAGGAAACGGGGATTCATGGAAGTCAATCCGTACGCGGCTCCGCAGACGCAGGTCGACGACCTTGCTGGGTTTTCCGCTGCCGATCTGGAGGCGCGCAAGGCGTCGCGAAGTCGCCGGTTGAGCGCGACCCTCATCGACGCCGTGATGCTTTGCGTTGTAGTGCTTTCAGTATTTTGCCTGGCCTTGATGAGCAGCTATTCGTCTGGTGCAAAGCGTGACGACCATTTCGCTCTTTTTATCCTGATCTTGCTCGTGCTGCTGCTGTTGATTGCCATCGTCAACTGCGTGCTGTTGCATAAATACGGACAGACGATGGGCAAGCGCATGCTTGGCATCAAGGTGGTACGCAGCAACGGTGATCGCGCTTCGCTCGGTCGCATCATCGGCCTGCGATTTCTGCCTGTGAGCTTGCTCGGCCGCATTCCGTTGATCGGCTTGCTGTTGACCCTGGTCGATTGCCTGATGATCTTTGGCAACGAACGCCGTTGCCTGCATGACGTGTTCGCGGACACGATCGTCATCCAGGCCTGATCGTCCGCGCCATGCTCGATACGATCCGCCAGATAGAAACGCCTGAAGGTGTTTTTCTGCGCCTGCGTGCCGCCGGCGCATTGCCGCGTGCTCTGGCGTGGCTGGTCGATCTGGTGATTCGAGTAACCGCTACCGTGGCCTTGACCAGCCCGTTGATGGTGCTGGGCGAAGGTGGTCGTGGGCTGTATTTCATCGTCGTTTTCGTCGTGACCTGGATGTACGGGGTCATATGCGAGGTGTGGTTCAACGGCCAGACGCTGGGCAAGCGCGCGCTGGATCTGCGCGTGGTCAGTGCCGACGGAGCACCGGTCACGCTGATGCCTTCTGTCGTGCGCAACTTGTTGCGTGTGGTCGACATCCTGCCGGGCCTCTACGGAGTAGGCCTGGTCGCCATGTTGATGGACCCTCACGCGCGCCGCTTCGGCGATATCATCGCGGGTACGATGGTAGTGCACACGGCCGAATTGCAACGCGGTTCGCAAGTACCGGTGATTCCGTCCGAGCCGTTGCCGCCGGGCCTGTCGCTGGAAGAACAGGCGGCAATCGTGGATTTCGCCGAGCGTTGCCCGCATCTCACACCGCAACGCCAACGTGAGCTGGCTGATTTGTTAACGCCCTTGACGGGCTTGTCCGGCGACGAGGGCGTGCGCCGGCTGGTCGCCTATGCCAATGACTTGTTGGGCCGGCCATGAAGCAAGAACGTTTCGTGGCCATGCATGCCGCCGAATGGGAACAACTGGAGGCCTGGCTGCGCCAGGCCGAACTGAAAGCGGGGCCCGCCATGCGCTCGCCGCAGGCGCTGGATTTCCCGGAGGCCTATCGAAGGCTATGCCATCACCTGTCGCTGGCCCTGGCCCGCGGCTACAGTCGTGAGGTCACCGAGCGATTGCAACGCGCGGTCGATCGCGGCCATCGACTGCTCTACCGGCCGCCCGCGCCACGCTGGCAGCGAGCCGCCGTATTTCTCATCGCCGGTTTTCCTCGTCTGGTACGCCAGGAGTGGCGCTGTATGGTGCTGGCGGCCTTGTTGCTCTACGTACCGGCAATCGTAACCTTTGTGCTGGTACTGCTGAAGCCGGATTTTGCACACACGGTATTCAGTGGCATGCAACTGGCCCAATTCGAGCAGATGTACGACCCGTCGAACGACCATATCGGTCGCACCAATGGCACCGACCTGGCGATGTTCGGCTTTTACATCATGCACAATGTAGGTACCGCTTTTCGTACCTTCGGGTCGGGCGTGATCGTGGGCATCGGCGCGGTCTACGTGCTGGCCCTCAACGGCGTGATCCTCGGTACGTTGGCTGGACATCTGGCCCATATCGGCTACGGCGCGCCATTCTGGCGTTTTGTCGTCGCTCATGCCGCCTTCGAACTGACTGCCATCGTCATTGCCGGAGGTGCCGGCCTGAGGCTGGGACTTACGCTGCTGGCCCCGGGGCGCCAAGCGCGGGGGCAGGCGATGGTCCGCGCGGGCTGGATCGGTGCCCAACTGGCCCTGGGTGCGTTTGCCATGCTGGTGGTGGCGGCCTTCATCGAAGCGTTCTGGTCTTCGGTGGCCTCTTTCCCGGACCTGCTCAAATACGGCAGCGCCGCGTTGCTGTGGATCTTCGTCGGCTACTGGCTGCTGCGAGGGGGAAGGGAGGCGGACGATGCAACTTGAACGCATCAGTGTCGTGTTGCGCCCACGCACGCCACGCGAAGCGGTAGATCTGGGCGTGGCTCTGCTACGCGTCCATGCGCGGGCGGTGTGGACGGCGTGGTTCGTGTTTACCTTGCCGGTCGCCGTGATCGCCATTGCGCTGGGCGTGCTC
Organism: Dyella sp.; assembly: GCF_036384435.1. Lineage (GTDB taxonomy): Bacteria > Pseudomonadota > Gammaproteobacteria > Xanthomonadales > Rhodanobacteraceae > GSA-30. Next base: position 29,932 of record NZ_DASVMI010000094.1, read on the forward strand.
ATCGGAGCGCCAGGCCTGGGACTGCTCATCCTGTGGTGGTTGCTGCCTTTATTCGACCGGTTGCCCTTGTTCGTGCTTTCACGCGCGGTCTTTGATCGCGCGCCGGCATGGCGGGATACGCTTGGTGGGCAACGGGCCATGCCGTGGCGTGGCACCTGGGCGTCGCTGACCTGGCGTCGCATCGATGCGCATCGCGCCCTGCGCCTGCCATTGGAATTGCTCGAGGGCCTGAGCCCTGCCCAGCGTGCGCCGCGTTGGCGTGTGCTGAGCCGACATATCGGCGGGTCGTCCTGGATGCTGACTGTCGGCCTGTTCGGGCTCGAATGGTTGCTGTTTTTCAGTGTCTTCATGCTGGCCGCGATGTTCATACCCAGCGAATTCATCGACGATCTGTTTCGCCAGCTTTTTGGCGGCAGCCATGGCTTGCCGCACGGAGCATGGCTGGCGGCATCCATCGTCGGCTATCTGGTCATGAGCGTGATGGAGCCGTGGTACATCGCATCGGGCTTCGGCATGTACCTGGCACGGCGTACCCAATTGGAAGCGTGGGACATCGACCTGACATTCCGGCGGATGCGCCAGCGCCTGGTTTCGGCTGCCCGTGTGCTGGTGTTGCTGGCGTGCCTGGGACTGGCGGTGCCTTCGGCGCATGCTGGCGCATTGACCCCTAACAAGCTCCTGGATCGGGCGGCATCCAGGCCGGATTCTTCCGTGCAGATCGAGGATGTCTTCGGTCCACTCGACCCTGCACGCGATCGTGAATTTTCGCAGGCTGCCCATGAAGCCGCGCAGGATCCCCGCTTCGGCCATCCAAGCAAGGAAATGGCATGGGTCAGGCGTGAACAGCCCAAGGCAGAAGAGAAACAGAAAAACGCCCCGCGTGTGCGCCACGCACCCGACAGCGGTGGCGTGAACATCATCGCCGGTGGCGTGAACATCGTGCTCTGGATCATGCTTGGACTGGTGATCGTGGCCCTGGTGATCTTTGCCTTGCGTCACTTTAAGGGAGTGCGGCTGAGACGCGGACCTGACAGGCTTGTCGCTCCCTTGGAAACCGTCGTCAGCGATGCAGTCATGCCTGAGCGCTTGCCCGATGACGTGGCGTCGGTCACGCGCAGGCTCTGGCAGGGAGGTCGGCATCGCGATGCACTGGCACTGTTGTATCGTGCATGTGTGGCGCAACTAGCCGCCGCCACCCAGGTGGCGATGCCCGACGACGCAACCGAGGCCGAAAGCCTGCGTCGGGCCCGTTCGCTCCAAGACAAGGAACGAAGCAGGCAGGCGGTGGCGATCGTGCGTACCTGGCAGTACGCAGCTTACGCCGATCGTTTTCCGACCGATGGTGAAGTCGATGCGTTGCTGACGGGCTGGCCTGCCCAGGCGGGCCCACTGCCATGAGTCGCGTGACCTGGATCGCGATAGCCATCGTGCTGGCCGTGATCGGGCTGGGCGCGGGTCTTTTCCTGACCACGTTCGAGCGCAAGCTCGTGGACAGTTATCAGCCTGCGCGCGGTCAAGCGCGATACAACGATCTGCTTGCACTCGAACTCGCCCTCAAGCGCCTGCGGCAACCCGTATCTTCGATTACCTCCCTCGATCCGGCCAAGGCTCCCCTGGATTCGGGCGACACCTTAGTGCTGGCGGCGGGGCTCACGCGCATCGAAGGTGGGGAAGCCCAGCGGCTTGATGATTGGGTGCGTGACGGAGGCCATCTCGTCCTGACGGTCGATGGCGGCGAGGAAGCTTCGCACACGGCGTTGTTCGATCGACTCAAGCTGCTCGAATCCAAGGATGGTGCCTTTGCATGCGATCAGATCGTCACGGCCCCCGGCGTCGATGGCAATTTTGATCTTTGCGCCAGGCATTTTTTTCCGCGTAAGGACTCTGACATCCAGGCATCGATTGGCGACAGCAAGCATGGTTATGCCTTTGTCCGTTTTGCCGTGGGTGACGGCACGGTCAGTGTTGTCGACACGTTCGACCCGTTGGAAAACGGTGCTCTGGGCCGCTCGCCGCAACAGCATTTCGTTCGCCGGCTGCTCGATCCAGGGTTCGGCCAAGGGCACTTCTATCTGCTGTACACGTACGACGGCCCGTCGTTCTGGGTTCGCCTGCTCACGCAAGGCTGGCCCGCGCTACTGGCATCGCTGATGTTGCTGCTCGCATGGGCGTTCATGCGTGGCCAGCGGTTGGGCCCGCTCATTCCCGCACCGCATGTGCAACGTCGCGCACTGCTTGAACATGTGCAAGCAGTGGGCGAATTCCTGTTTCGCCGCGACGCGGGCTACACCTTGCACGCCCTGGCGTGTCGCACCGTGCTTGCGCGCGTACGCCGCATGGACCCGATCTGCGAGTCGCTCGAGGGCGACGACCTGCATGCACGCCTTGGCGAGCGCTATCGCCTCGATCCCGCGCACGTGGCGCGGGCTTTCCAGTCACCCGCCAACGCGATTGCCTTTCGCGACAGCCTGGCCATCCTGGCCCGACTCAGGAACCGTCCATGACGATTGAAAATGCTACCGCCGCCGACCAGGTCGAAGCGGATGTCACACCCCTCCCACTCAGCGAACTGGGGGCGCGTACCATCGCTTTGCGCGAGCAAGTGGCCCGCGCCTTCATCGGTCAGGCTGAAGTCTTCGATCAGGTTCTGCTGGCCTTGCTCGCTGCTGGCCATGTGCTGATCGAGGGTGTGCCGGGCCTGGGCAAGACTCTGTTGGTTCGTGCGTTGGCCGCATCGGTCGGTTGTACCTTCGGCCGCATCCAGTTCACGCCCGACCTGATGCCGACGGATGTTACCGGCCACGCGGTCTACGATCCCAAGGCCGAGCGCTTCCAGATACGCCGTGGTCCTGTCTTTGCCAACATGTTGTTGGCCGACGAAATCAATCGCGCGCCAGCCAAGACACAGGCGGCCCTGCTCGAGTCGATGCAGGAAGGTCAGGTCACCATCGAGGGGCGCAGGTTCCCGTTACCGGCGCCGTTCATGGTAGTGGCCACGCAAAACCCGATCGAGCAGGAGGGCACCTATCCGTTGCCGGAGGCCCAGCTCGATCGCTTCCTTATCAAAGTGATCATCGGCTATCCCTCGCTGGATGATGAAAAACGCATGGTCGAGGAAGTGCTCAGTGGACGCATCGCCGCAGGCCTGGATGTGTCGCGGGTTGAACCAGTGCTCTCATTGCAAGAATTGCAGGCATTGCAGCAGGGTGTGGCCACGTTGCACGTTGATCCGGCGGTCATCGACTATGCCGTGCGCATCACGCGTGCGTCGCGCGAATGGCCCGGTGTGGTCGCCGGTGCCGGTCCGCGCGGCGCGCTGGCGCTGGTGCGCCTGGCGCGAGCCCAGGCGGTCATGGATGGCCGCGATTTTGTCACGCCTGACGATGTGCGCAGCGTCACCTTGCCGGCACTGCGTCATCGCTTGACGCTTGCGCCGGAGGCGCTGATCGAACGCCAGCGTCCCGACGATGTGTTGCGCGCCTTGTTACACAAGGTGGCGGCGCCGCGGCAATGATGCGTCCCGGCCCAGCCCTGCTGCTGCTCCTGCTTGCCTGGACCGCGCTCGGCGTAGCGGTGGGTACGGGTCAGGTGCCGCTGTCTGTCTGGTTGGCGTTTGGAGCGGCATGTCTGGTAATCGCGCTACTGGATGCTTGGTTGCTGTCCCGGCTGCCCAGCCCGGTCGTGACGCGTGAACTGCCGCCGGTTGTGCCGTTGGTGCCCGAATGGAAGGTCGGCCTGCGCGTGCATGCGGCAGGCGCGCGTGTCCAGGTTGTTGACCTGCATGATTTGCATCCTGGCGAGTGGCCGGTGCGTGGCATGCCCCGGCGCCTGCGCCTGGAGCCTCGGCGTGAAGTGAACCTGGACTACGCTGTTTCGCCGGGCGGCCGTGGACAATTTCAGTTTCCCGGTTGCCAGATACGTCTGCGTTCGCCGCTGCGTGGCTGGACACAGCAACGCATCGTGGGCCATCCCTCGGTGTTGCGTGTGTACCCGAACTTTGCGCCCCTTGCCGAAATGGCTGGCCTGAGCGTGGAGGTGGCATCGCGCAGCGTCGGCGCACGCTTGCAGCGTCGACGCGGCGATGGCACGGAGTTCCAGGAGCTGCGCGAATACCGCATCGGTGACAGCCTGCGCAAGATCGACTGGAAGGCTACAGCCCGTATGGGGCGGCCGATTTCCCGCGAATATCGTGACGAGCGAAACCAGCAGGTCATCTTGCTGCTCGATGGTGGCCGGCGCATGCTGGCCCAGGACGATCGCCTCTCGCACTTCGATCATGTACTCAACGCTTCGCTCGCGCTGGCTTACATCGCGTTGCGGCAGGGTGATGCGGTCGGCATGCTGTCGTGTAGCGGCCAGGACATGCGCTGGCTGCCGCCTCAGCAGGGCAATGGCGGCATGGACATGTTGCTCGGCGCCGGCTACGACTTGCAGGCACAGCCAGTAGCAACTGATTACGTGGGCGCGGCCAGCGCCTTGCAGTTGCACCAGCGTCGCCGCGCATTCGTCGTGCTGATCACCAATGTGCGCGATGAAGACGATGAAGAACTGCGCATGGCTGTGTCGTTGCTATCGCGCCGCCATCTCGTGCTGGTAGTGAGTTTGCGTGAAACGGCGCTCGATGAATCGATAGGTATGCTGGATGAGAGTGTCGAATCGGCTGTGCGCAGCGCGTCGGTGATGCATTACCTGGCTCAACGTCAGGCCATGCACGACAAATTGCAGCGCGAAGGCGTGGCAGTGCTGGACGTGACCTGCGGGGAACTCTCGGGCCGGCTCATCGAGCGTTACTTGGCTGCCAAGCGCGACGGGCGACTGTGAGTCCGGTTGCGGTCGCTTTTCCTGCAGGCCTTGCCATACGCGCTTTGCTCGCCTGCAGGTGGGCTACCTGACCACGCATGACCGACCGCACGTCGACGAACCTCACGTGCAACCGACGCCCTGCACACATCGTGTCCATCACCGCGGGTCCAGACTTCAACTGGTCTTTCGTCAATGGAGTTCGCACATGTCCGTCAACAAGCCCCTGGCTGGTCGCAAGGTCATCGTCTTGGCCACCGATGGTTTCGAATACAGTGAGTTGACCGAGCCCAAGCGCATGCTAGAGGAAGCGGGCGCTACCGTGGTTGTGGTCGCGCCCGATGACGCCAGCCAGATCAAGGGTTGGAAGGGCGGTGATTGGGCCGGTTCGGTCAAGGTCGATCATTCGCTCGACCAGGTGAATGCCGATGATTACCAGGGTCTGCTATTGCCGGGCGGCGTGATGAATCCGGACAAGCTGCGCATGAAGTCCGAGGCTGTCGCCTTGGTACGCGCATTCGGTGAGGCCGGCAAGCCGATCGCGGCCATCTGCCATGGCCCGTGGACTCTCGTCGACGCAGGACTGGTCAAGGGCCACAAAGTCACCTCGTGGCCCTCGCTGCGCAAGGATCTGGAAAATGCCGGTGCCACCTGGGAAGACAGGGAAGTGATTCGTGATGGCAATCTTGTGACTAGCCGCAAGCCCGATGACATCCCCGCGTTTGGAAAAGCATTGATCGAATTGTTGGCGGCCTGACTCACCGCCGCGGCCTTTGGCGCGATACACCACCACCGAGCCGCAGACGGGCGATAGGCCCGGAAGCCAAACGCTCATCGCGGCGGTCTTACGGCAAAGCCTTCAAGACCGCTGCGGTGCGTGCAAGTCATGGACCTGTGGCAATTCCAGATCACTCGTCTCCCAGGTGCGTGGGCTTCCATGCTTCGCTGAGCTGTTGCTGTACAGGCGCAGGCACGGGTTCGTAATGGCTCAAATCCAGACTGTAGCGACCTCTCCCACCGGTCATCGCCTTCAGTTCGGTCGGATAATCGACCAGTTCGGCCAATGGCGCTTGTGCCTTGATTACCAATTCGCCTCCATGCACGGTATCGGTTCCCATGATGCGTGCGCGTTTGTTTGCCAGTCCTCCGGTCACGTCACCTATATGTGCTTCAGGAATGGAGACCTCCATATCAACGATCGGCTCCAGTACCACGGGCCGGGCCTTGACGATCGCATCAAGGAAGGCCTTCCTGCCGGCGCTGATAAAGGCCACTTCTTTCGAATCCACGGGATGGTGTTTGCCGTCATAAACGGTGACGCGCAGATCCTGCAAGGGATAGCCAGCGATGACGCCGTGTTCCATCGCTTGGCGCACGCCCTTTTCGATGGCAGGCAGGAACTGGCCGGGAATCACTCCGCCTTTGACGGCATCGACGAACTCAAAGCCATGGCCGCGTCCGAGCGGTTCGACGCGCAGGAAGACTTCGCCGAACTGTCCGGCGCCGCCGGTCTGCTTCCTGTGGCGATGATGGCCCTCAGCCATCGCAGCGATGGTTTCGCGATAGGCGATGCGCGGCGGATGCGTGGACACCTCAACGTTGTAGCGATCCTTCATGCGTTGCAATGTCACGCGTAGATGCAGGTCGGACAAGCCACGGATCACCGTTTCGTTGAGCTCTTTGCGATGTTCCATGCGCAGGCAAGGATCTTCTTCGGATAAACGTTGCAGCGCATGCGAAAGCTTTTGCTCTTGCCCCTTGTGACGCGGTTCCAGGGCCAGCCCATACATGGGTTGCGGAAATGTCATCGGTGCGAGTCGCACGCTGTCTTCTTCATGTGAATCATGCAGTATCGCGTCGAAATGGATTTCCTCGATCTTGGCAATCGCAGCGATGTCTCCGGGAATCGCGTACGCCATTTCGTCATGGTTCTTGCCGCGAAGGCGGAACAAATGGCCGACCTTGAAAGGCTTGCGGCCGTTATCCACGAATAACTGCGTTTCACGGCGTATCGTTCCTTGCCAGACGCGAAAGATGCCCAGCTTGCCGACGAATGGATCGTTGATGATCTTGAACACGTCGGCCACGACATGCCGGGTCGGATCGATGGCAATCTCGATCGGCTCGCCGTGTTCATCCATGAAGGGCGGTGGATTGGCTTCCAGTGGGTTGGGTAGCAGGCGCGCGGCAATGTCCAGAAACTGCGGCACCCCCACGCCCGTCCGCGCCGAGACGAAACAGATCGGCACCAGATGTCCCTCGCGCAGGCATTGCTCGAAGGCATCGTGCAACTGCTGTGGGGTCAGGGCCTGCTCGCCGGCTTCCAGGTAGGTGCCCATGGTCGCTTCATTGATTTCCACGACTTGGTCGAGGATCTCCTGGTGAGCTTGGGCTAGTGAAGAAAAATCGGTGGCGCCGTTGGCATGGAAGAAGCAATCCAAGACTTGGCTGCCTCCATGTGCCGGTAGATTGACAGGCAGGCATTCCTGACCGAATTCGTCTCGCAGGTGTTGCACCAACGCTTGCAGATCCACGCCATCCATGTCGATGCGATTGATCACCAGCACGCGGGCCAGCTTGCGGTGGCGTGCGTGCTCCATCATGCGCCGCGTGCCGTGTTCGATGCCGCTGGCGGCGTTGACCACAACGGCAACGGTTTCCACGGCGGCGAATGCGGCCAGCGTACCTCCACGAAAGTCGTTGTAACCGGCCGTATCGATCAGGTTGATGTGGGTTTGTTCGTGGTCGATGGCAGCGATGCAGCTATCGATCGAATGGCCGCGGGCTTTTTCCTGGATATCGGTATCCGATTGCGTGCTGCCTCGCTCGACTGCCCCCTGGGTCTGGATGACTCCCGCGGCATGCAGCAAGGCTTCGAACAACGTGGTCTTGCCTGCGCTGGCATGGCCGGCAAGCGCAATATTGCGGATATTTTCCGTGTTGTACGACACGACGTCCCCTCCTCTGGCGGGGCGACGCATGCGTTCATGCCGGCATGAGCGGCTCCGCACGCGCCGCATGGCGGCTAGCGATGACGGGCCGTCATGGTCGTCCTCCGTGGTCGAGCGCGGGGGCGGTCATGGCGGGAAGGCGGCATAGGGCCGCCTGGGAAGCCTTGAGCCAGGCGAGGGCGCAGGTCAAGCTGCATTGCGGCGTAGGGAACCTGGGTGGCGCTTGCGGGTCTGTGAGGGATACGAGCCCATGACCTGCCGGTGGATGCTGGCGGGCAAGGTCTTTCCATTCAGGGTTGCAAGGGTCATCTCATCGAACCGTCGCCGCAGGTCGAACATCATCGCTGGGTCGAGGACGGGCATGCACGTGGGCTGGCGCCGTTGGATGCTTCCAGCCGGGAGTTGTTGCGCCATATGCGCTGGCGCGAAACCGCAGGGCCCGGCACGGGTCGGCGATGGGCGCTGACGGGGGTCGTGCTGTTGCACGCGCTGTTTGCCATGGTGACCTGGAAGGAAATGCAACTGCGCAGCGGGGCATCGTTCGAACGGCCGGTTCCGGCCGTTCGCGACAACGCCCTGCAAGTGCGCCTGATTGCCGCCGCGCCACGACCGATGGAGGCGGCACCCGTTACCGTGCCTGCGGCCCCGGTTCCTGTGCTGGCCCCGCGGCCCGCACCTGCACGCGAAAAGCCCTCCAGGCAGGCCCTGAAGGTGTTGATGCCATCGCCGAAGCCCAAACCGCAGGTACAGGCCGAGCCGTCAACCGCACCGGCCACGGCCGCATCCATACCGGCGCATCCGCGACTGAAGCTGTTCGACAAGACCGGACAGCCAGTGCTTGCTCCCGCAGCAGCAAGCACTGCGCCCGCACCGGACTATGTGCAACGCAAACCAGAAGGCGACAGTTCGGTGATGGAGCACCGCAATGCCCTCAAGCAACCACCGACGAGCTTGGACAAATATTTTCCGCCACCCGGCGAAAACATCGTGCAGTCGGGGGCGCGCAAGCTCGTGCAGAAAATCAGCAAGCCGCACAACGTGCGCCTGCCTGGTGGCATTCACCTCAAGTGCACTCTGCTGGGTGGGTGCCAGGACCCGCCTCCACCGCCTTCGGCCAAGGATGGCGACATGCGCCTGAGCATGGCTCCGGCTCAGCCGCTCGCCGATATCCCCGATGCGCCCAAGCCACCGGATGTGAACGAATGCATCGCGATTTATCGCGCGGGCAAGGCATTGCCCCAGGGCTGTCCCGTCGATACCCCCGCGCGCGCAGTGGACGCCCAGATGCGCCAATGGCAGCAGAAGAAGGAGCCGCACGATGCCGGACAGCCGTGATCTGGTTGCTCCGGCAGCTACACTAGTCGGATGCCGACACCGCCGTCAGACAAGACCACGAGTCCGATCCGTATTTCCATGCCTTCGCCACGCGAGGCGTCGGAGAGCGCGTCTGTCTATCGCCGACGGCGGCAAGAGCGTCCGAAGCAACGCTGGCTGCGTTTGCTGGCACTGTTCGGCGCGTTGTTCGTGCATCTGGCTTTCCTCGTCGGGGTGATCCTGGGGCCGGCGTATGAGCCGGTCGATCAGTCCGATCACGCGCCGCTGCAAGTGCGCCTGTTGCCGAAGAAGGCCGAAGAACCACCACCGCCGCCGCCGCCGCCCGTGCAGGGCACGCCGCCTCGGGAGATCGGGCCGCCGCACAAAGGCAATGCCACGGCAAAGATCCGTAGCCACCAGCCACGCAGCGCTGCGGCCAGTGCTAATGCGTCAACGCCATCGATTCCCGTGCCGGCGCTTGAGACGCCTAGCGTTGCGTTGGACAAGTCCGCTGCCGCCAAGCCTGAGAAGGTTGCCGCACCGATACCTCCGGTGACCTTGCCCAAGACAGCACCACCGCCACAGATCCAGCCGGTCAAGGTTGATGCGCCCGCACCGCAGGTGGCGCTTGACCAGCCGCCAATGCCCAAGCCGGTACCGCCGAAATTTCAGCCCGAGCCGGTGCGCAAGCCGCAGGCCGAGGGCAATCAGGCCATGCCGCCGCCTTCGCTCGCAGCGCCGGACATTCCTGCCCAGTCACCGCCAAAGGTGTCGCTGCCGATGTTCGCCACCGATCGGCCCGTGGTGCAACCCGTGCCACCCAGTGTCGGACAGGCAGCGCGCGCGGCGACGCCAGCAGCACCGCCGGTACCGGATATGCAGGCCATTCCTGTACCCGCGCAACCGTCGCCCTCGATCAACCTGCAACCATCGGACAACAACACCAAGCCCGTTGCGGTAGCCCGCACGAGACCTCAGATCGCCTCACCGTCGATCCATGTGGAAGAGCCACAACTGGACACGGTGCCTTTGCTACCGCAGGCTAAACCAAGCCTGGAGCGTCCGCAGGCTCCGCCGATGCAGGCGCCCTCGTTGAAAGGGACTGCCGCTGTCGACAAGCCTGTCATCGCGCGTCCGCAGCTCAGTCCGTCGGACGCATCGGCTGATCGCCCGGCATCGAACCAGGCTTCTACGCAAAACGACAAGACCTCGCCAGACCACGCCAGGACCCCCTCGCCATCGATCGCCGACACCAGTGCTCCGGATCGCGGCCGCGATGTGAGCACCGCGCCGGATGCATCGCCGCATGGCAGCGATGCAGGCACGCCCGGTGCTCGTGACGGCGCGAGCGACCAGGCGCACGCCGACTCCGGTAAGCGAGGGCTCAATCTCGATCTTCCTCCCGGTCAGGGCGCGGGTACGGGACGGGGGGGCAACGGCTCAGATCAGGGTGGTAGTGGCGCGGGTGAGGGGGAAGGCAAAGATGACGGCAAACTGGGGCAATACATCCAGCTCAAGCCACATGGTGACACCAATGTGATGTCCCACGGTACACCCAACATCGGTTACACGCCGACGCGCTTTGACAAGGACTGGACACCCGAAGGCGAGAGCTCGGTCGACACTGCGTTGCGGCGTGCGCGTGAAAAGACCACCGTGCGCCATACGTTCCATCTCGCGCCCGGCGTACGCGTGGAATGTGTGGTCATGCCTTTATTCCCGATGGCGCTATTCGGTTGCGGGGGAGGCGATCCGCCGCCCAAGCCAGTGGACGAGAAGGTTTACGAGAGGATGAGGCTGGCGCCAACCAATCCCCTGGTACCGCCGCGCCCGGCAGCGAGTGCTGCGATGCCGCCGGCACCCGTGCACTTGGACAATAGCGTCGAGTGCGCCAATGCCCGCGTCACCGGTGGCCCGATTCCTCCCGGCTGCCTCAACGATGCCCTTCCTCCCGCCCGCCCCAGGCCGGCTACCTCGGGAAGTTCATGGGTACCTGCGAGCGATCAGTTTCATTGAGTGAGGCCGCTCGCTACGCGAGCTGTGAGGCCGGCGGCTGTGCCGCCTGTGAAGGCTAAAGAGCAAGAGCGGCGCCGCTCGGACGCCTTTGCTTTTTCCTTTTTATTCTTCACAGCGCCGCAGGAGCGACTTCACAGCTCGCGCAGCGAGCGGCCTCACTCAACTAAAGCATCCTCAACAATTCGCGCATCAATGGCAGTCGCCTTACGCGTACCGCGCTGACGCGGAAAACGGCATTGGCCAAGGCCGGGGCGGCGGTGGGCATGGCCAGGAAGCTGGCGCCCGTGGGTGCGCGATCGTCGGCCGGCACGATGATGGTCTCGATGTTGTCTGGCAACTGCGCCATGCTCGCCAGTGCATAGTCCTTGAAGTTGTGCTGCTGCACCTGGCCGTCCTTGTAGGTGATGGCCAGATTCAGCGCGGTGGACAGGGCGTCGAGTGTGGCACCGGCTACCTGGTTTTCCAGGCCACGCGGATTGATGACCCTGCCCACGTCGACGGCACATACGACGCGCTCGATATTGAGCTTGTCGCCTTGCAGGGATGCCTCGATGGCGTGGGCTACATACGCGCCGTTGACGTACCAGCTGGCGATGCCCAGGCCGTTGACGGTGCGCAGCCAGCGCGACCAGTCGATGCGGTCGGCCACCTGCTTGAGCACATTGATCATGCGGCCGGTGTCCATGCTGCCACCGCCTTGCAAGGGAATCTCACGCGGTTCACCAAGCAGGCGCAGGCGCGTGTCCAACGGGTTTTCCTTAAGCACGTGCGCCGTTTCGTCGATGAAGCTCTCGACGGCGAATGCGTTGCTCAAGTGCGGCATGCCGCGGGCCGGACCGCGCGGCATCGACGAGGCTACACTGAACCAGTCGCTGCGGTAGTTGGGCACCAGTCCCGCTGGCACCTGATTGAGGTCAAGTTCCGAGGTCCACAGATTGGCATCGGGTACGCCACGTCCGGTCAGGGCCGAAGCCGACGCGGTGCGCTGGCTCCAGCTCAGGAATTGGCGCTTGCCATTCAACGCCGCGTTGATACGGATAACGCTGGCCGAGCGGTAGTAGTCATGCGTGAGGTCGTCATCGCGCGTCCACAGCAGGCGCACCGGCTTTTTGACCGCCTTGGCAATCATCACGGTCTCGACCACGTAGTCGTGATCAAGGCGGCGACCATATCCGCCTCCGACGCGCGGCACCTTGATCTCGATCTGCTCCGGCTTCAGACCCGTCAGGCGCTGCACGATGGCCGAGGCGCGCTGGGGTGCCTGGGTCGGTATCACCAGCATGGCGCGATCAGCGTCGATACGCACCATGCAATTCATCGGTTCGGCCGTGGCATGCGCCAGCCACGGCTGGGCATAAGTTGCCTCCAGGCGGCGCGCGGCCTTGCGGTTGGCTGCGTCGACGTCGCCATCGTTGCGCACGCGTGTGGTAGGGGCCTGGTCCTTGTTGTTGATCAGATCGTTTGCCTGTTGCTCGAAGGCGCCACTGTTTTCACCCTGGCTTGCGCCGGGTTTCCAGTGCACTTTCAGCTTGGCGCGTGCCTGCAAGGCGGTCCATGTATCCTGCGCTACGACGGCGACCGCAGGAGCAATCACCGTGTTGCCAGGTTGCTGGCCCGGTTCGGGCCTTAATGCGATGACATCGACAACTCCCTTGATCGCCTTCGCTGCCTGGGCGTCGAAGCTGTCGAGCGTACCGTCCGGCCACGGGCAGCGCACCAGCAGTGCTACCAGGGTATCGCTGATGCTCTGGTCGCCGGCAAACGGCAACTGGCCGGTGACCATCGCGTGCGCATCGACATCGCCGGCGGGCTGGCCGATCAGGCGATATTGATCTGGCGTCTTGGCGGCAACCGCCTGCGCGGGAGGAGCGATCTTCGCGGCTGCTTCAACCAGGCTGCCGTAGTCCAGGCGGCGGCCGTCCGGCGAAACGACCTGGCCGGCATCGGTGTGCAACCGCTCGGCGGCAACGCCCAACTGGCGCGCGGCCGCTTGCAATAGCAGCCAACGGGCGAGGGCGCCGGCCTGGCGCAGGTCGTTCCATGCGGCGGGAATCGAATCGCCGGTGCCACCCACCTGGCGCCCATAGGTCCAGCGGATATTGCCATTGTCGTTGCTGACGCCCAGGCCAAGACCGATCACGCTGACGTTCTTCCAGTCCGCATCGAGCTCGTCGGCAATGATGCGCGGAAGGGCTGTCGCCACGCCGGTACCCGTGTCCGGATCGCGCGCGCCGATCAGCACCTTGCCATCGGCATCGATGCGCACGAATGCACCCAGGTCGTACAGCTTGTCGCCAAGCATGGACAACGGAAACGGCGCGGCCGGACCGTCGGCGGCCGCGGCCACGTCTGTCCACGGAATTCCCACGATCAATGCGCCGGCTGTGCCGGCCAGTACCTTGAGGAAACGGCGACGCGCCACGCTGGCGTCGGGCAGGTCATGCTGATGGCTCATGCTTTGGTTCCACCCAGGTTGCCGGCGGCGCGCTTGATGGCGCGGCGCACGCGCGTCTGGCAGCCGCATCGGCACAGGTTCGGCAGTTGGTCGATATCGTCGTCGCCCGGATTGTGCTTGCGGTCGAGCAGTTCCTTGCCGGCCATGAGCCAGCCCGGTGTGCAGTAACCGCAGCCAAAGGCGTCCTCATCAATGAAAGCCTGCTGTAGCGGATGCAACTTGCCGTGCGCGTCGACCAGGCCCTCGACCGTGGTCACTTGCGCGATCTTCGCGTGCGCCGACCTGACCTTGCTGTCCTTGCCATCCTTCGCATTGGCAAGCTCCTCGATGGTCACCGCGATCGCCGAGGTGAGCTTGCCGTTGATCAGTACCAGGTCCGCGCCGTTACCACTGCCATGTTCGCCGGCGTATTTGGTGCCGGTCAGTTGCAGCACGTCGCGCAGGTACCACAGGAGTGGCATTTTCGGATCACCGGTGTGGCGAAACCGTTCACCGTTGATCTCCAGGTCGATGCCCTCGCGGACTTTTTCCGGCTTGATGCTGCCGCTGTCGCTCGGTGGCAGTGGCGCCCCCTGGGCTTGTAATGCCATCTCAGTGAATCTCCTCGACGAATCGGTTCATTTTGGCATCGAAACGAGATTTTAGGGCTCCGTGCGGCTGAACAGGCGGCGCCACACGATATACACGGGCACGCCGGCCAGCATGATGAGCACCCCTATGCCGGTATTGAATGGACTGGCGCGCAGGCTCTGCACGATCACCAGGCCGACTGTGGCGATGAACAAGATCGGCGGCCACGGATAACCTGGCACGCGGAAATCCAGCGGTGCATGGCCGCCATCGTGGCGGCGGTACCAGAACAGCGTGCCTACGCCGAACGCGCAGGCCAGCCAGTCGCCGAAGGTCGCGTATTCGAGCAGACGCTCATACGTGCCTGTCAGCACCAGCAGGCACGTCCATGTAGTGAGCAGGATCAGCGCTACGTTGGGTGTGCGGTGCCTAGGATGCAGGCGAGCCACGCTGCGGAAGAACAATCCATCCTCGCCCATCGCTTGCAGCACGCGGGAGCCGGCTACCAGCGTGATATTGCAAAAGCCCAGGGTGGAGATGGCGATGCCAATGGCAATCAGCTTGGCACCGATCGGTCCGGCCACGTGCTGCATCACGTCGGCGGCGGGGGTCTGGGTCTGAGCGAGGCCGGCGTGGCCCAGTACCGCGAGATAGGCGATGTTCACCAATGCGTACACCACGATCACCAGCACCATGCCCAGCACCAGCGCGCGTGGCAGGGTTCGCTGAGGATTGCGCACTTCTCCGGCGAGATTGTTGAGGTAGGTGAAGCCGCTGTAGGCGAACAGGACAGGCAGGGCGGCGCCCATGAAGCCGACATCGGCGCGAGCGGGGTCGGGCATCAGCGCCTGGCTGCTACCCACGCCGGCATACACCAGTCCGCAAACCACCAGCATCGCAATGGCCAGCAACTTGAGCAGCGTAAAGAGATTCTGGATCTGCGCGCCCAGGCGTAGCCCGAACAGGTTAATGCCTGAGACGACGACCAGGCCACCTATAGCCAGGGGATTGACGATGCTGGGAGGCAGGTCGAAGACCTTGGCCGTATAGGCAGCAAAGCCCATGGCGACCGTAGCGGTGGAGCCGGAATAGATCACCAGCAGCATGGTCCATCCGAACAGGAATCCGGCCATCGGACCAAAGGCATCGCGCAGGTAGACATAGCTGCCCCCGGCGCGCGGGCGACGTGCGCCGAGCTCGGCATAACAGAGCACACCCAGCAGGGTGAGCACCCCGGCACCTGTCCACATCAGCAGCAGGGCAAGCCCGGAGCTGGTGCGGGCCGCGGCGATATAGGCATTGACGAAAATGCCGCCGCCGATCATGCCGCCCACGACGATCAGGGCGGCGTCCCAAAGGCTCAGGCGACGGATATAGCCGTCGGATGTCGAAGGGTCGCTCATGGAGGTCCGCTTGATGAATGCGTCGCCGAGCATGGCGGCTGGTCAAGCGCGCGGCAAGACCTTCATGCAGGCTTTGCGGTGCAGGTCGTCCCGCGATGTTGGATGCCTGCCCGGTTGCATGCCGTCGCAGAGCGCGGCGTGCTTGCGCCAAACAGATTAAATGACAATATGCAATAGAAGAAGTTTTATTTTTAATAATCAGTGGGTTGCGACATTTTTTCGCTTGGTTTTGACCTGACGAAAATTTTACAATACGCAGGTCGCGAGCCGTTTCCCCCTCCCTCAGAGCTCGCAGGACGAAAAACAACTTCAAGGAGTTCCCCATGAATAAGTTTCTTTCTGCCGCCGTTCTGGCGGTGCTAGGCGCGGCTTCGGCCACGGCTTCGGCTGACGAGGGCAATTTCTTCGTCAATGGCAACATCGGCCAAGCCAATTGGCGTGACGGCAGCGCAGCCCGTTCGCTGTACGCCATCCCGGGCGTGGAGCGCGTCAAGCAGGACAACACTGGCCCGGCTGGCCAGTTGCGCGTTGGCTATCGCTGGCGCAGCGTCGTCGACTACGGCGTTGAACTGGGTTATGCCTACCTGGGCGAGCGCACCGTGAATTATTCCGGTGCCGACTTCTCCAACAACCTCAAGCAGAAGAGCCGTGGCTACATGCTTGGTGGCAACCTGAACTGGAACATCACTGATCAGTGGTATGTCTCTGGCCGTGCCGGCTGGTACCGCGGCCGGGCCGTGGCGCAGGAGCGTAACTACGATGCGGTTGGTCGTTCGGCAGGCACGCTGGCCAGCAACATGGCCACGGGTGAGTACATGGGCCTGGGCGCCGGTTACAATATCAACCAGCATTTCAGCGTTGGCCTGAATTACGACCGCTTCCACCTGCCGGGCCAGGGTGGGGTGGCTGCCACTACCGTCAACATGACCACGATTGGCGGGGAATTCCGCTACTGAGCGACCTCGCCTGGTACCGATCGGATGAAACGGCCGCTCTCTGCGGCCGTTTTTTTGCCTGGATCAAGCCCCGTCGTGTCGGCTGCCCGGGGCCTACGCTCGATATTGCATGCTCGCCATCAGCGCAGGGACTCGCGTTCCATCCATAGGCCGACCATGCGGTCCGCGATACGCCATGTTGCGGTTTCCCGGCCAGGTTTTGGGGTCCCCCGCCCCGATGCGGCACAATAGGCCGGTTGCGCGCCTGTCACGACGCGCTGTTGAATTCCCCGTCGAAAGCTGCCGCCAATGACTTCCATCAAGCAAGAAGACCTGATCCAGAGCGTCGCCGACGCCCTGCAATACATCAGCTACTACCATCCCGTCGACTACATCACCCATCTCGCCGCCGCCTATGAGCGCGAGGAAAGCCCCGCGGCCAAGGACGCGATGGCGCAGATCCTGATCAATTCGCGCATGGCCGCCGAAGGACATCGCCCGCTGTGCCAGGACACCGGCATCGTCACCGTATTCCTCAAGATTGGCATGCAGGTGCGCTGGGACGATGCGACGATGTCGGTTGACGACATGGTCAACGAAGGCGTGCGCCGCGCCTACAATGATCCGGACAACAAGTTGCGCGCCAGCGTGCTGGCCGATCCGGCCGGCAAGCGCACCAATACGAAGGACAACACACCGGCCGTCATCAATGTTTCCATCGTGCCCGGTGCTACTGTCGACGTGATCGTCGCGGCCAAGGGCGGTGGTTCGGAGGCCAAATCCAAGTTCGTCATGCTCAACCCGTCCGATTCGATCGTCGACTGGGTGCTCAAGACCGTGCCCACCATGGGGGCCGGCTGGTGCCCGCCCGGCATGTTGGGCATCGGTATCGGCGGCACCGCCGAGAAGGCGATGCTGCTTGCCAAGGAATCGTTGATGGAGCCGATCGACATCCAGGACCTGATTGCGCGAGGCCCGAGCAACCGTGCCGAGGAATTACGACTGGAACTGTATGAAAAGGTCAATGCACTGGGCATTGGTGCGCAAGGCCTGGGCGGCCTGACCACGGTGCTCGACATCAAGGTCAAGGATTACCCGACCCACGCTGCCAACCTGCCGGTGGCGATGATTCCCAATTGCGCTGCGACGCGCCACGCGCATTTCACGTTGGATGGCTCAGGTCCCGTGGCGCTCGATGCGCCCTTGCTGGAAGACTGGCCCAAGCTCACCTATGACGCCAGCAAGGGGCGTCGGGTGGATCTGGATACCGTTACGCGTGAAGACGTGGCCAGTTGGAAACCCGGTGAGGTGCTGCTGCTCAACGGCAAGCTGCTTACCGGTCGCGACGCCGCGCACAAGCGCATGGTGGACATGCTCAACAAGGGCGAGACACTGCCCGTCGATTTCACCAATCGCTTCATCTACTACGTCGGTCCGGTCGATCCGGTACGCGACGAAGTGGTGGGGCCGGCCGGTCCCACCACGGCTACGCGCATGGACAAATTCACCGAGCAGGTGCTGGCCCAGACCGGCCTGCTGGGCATGGTCGGCAAAGCCGAACGCGGTCCGGCGGCGATTGAGGCAATCAAGAAGCACCAATCGGTGTATCTGATGGCGGTCGGCGGCGCGGCCTATCTGGTTTCCAAGGCGATCAAGGCCTCGCGCGTGGTCGGTTTCGCCGACCTGGGCATGGAAGCGATCTACGAATTCGAGGTCAAGGACATGCCTGTCACCGTAGCCGTCGATTCGCTGGGCACCTCGGTGCACCAGACTGGTCCGCGCGAATGGCAGGCTCGGATCGGCAAGATTCCGGTAGTGGTGGCCTGACAACACAGGAGATGGGCGGTGGGGGCGTAGCGTTGCCGGATGAGGCAGCGTGTGGTTCGCGCCGACACAAGCACGCTGCGGTGTGGCGCAAGCAAGCGGACTTGCGCCCCCCGCAACCCATCTCCCGCCCTAAAAACCTGCGAAAGCATGGCAGCCTGGCGATGCGCGCCCATGTGTCGCATCGCTAAATAGCCTTCCATACGCCCGCGTCCTCCCATTGCATTCGGGTTGTCGCAGCGCAACACTGGCCGGATACCTTTTCCCCCAACCCACTCGAGAACTCGTGAACTCGCAAACCCTCGCGCCGCTTTCCGCGGACGCCCCCTGGATCGTGATGAAGTTCGGCGGCACCAGTGTCGCCACGCTCCCACGCTGGCAGAACATCCTGGAACTGGTAAGCAGCCGTCGCGCCGAGGGCGCGCGCGTGCTGATTGTCGTTTCGGCACTCTCCGGCATCACGGACGCACTCAAACAGATGTGCGCCGAGGGTGACAAGGGAAAACGCAGCGAGGCAGCCAAGACGATCGCGGCGCGCCACCACCAATTGCTCGAGCACATGCAGTTGTCCGCGCCAGATACTTTGGAGGCACGGCTGCGTGAACTGGCACGACTGGCCGAGGAGGGCCCGAGCAAGATGGGCGAGCTGGCCTGGGCGGCATTGGTGCAGGCTCATGGCGAGCTGATGTCCAGCGCGCTCGGTTCGGCGTTTCTCACGCATGGCGGCCTTACCACCGAATGGGTGGATGCGCGCGAATGCCTGGCTGCGGTGGCGCTACCCAACCAGAACGAACGCACCAAGCTGCTTTCGGCCATGGTTGAAGCGCGGCCGGACGCGGCAATCGCCGCGCGGCTGGCGATGCGCGGCGAAGTATTCATCACTCAAGGTTTCATCGCACGCGAAGCGCAAGGGCGCACTGTGCTGTTGGGACGTGGCGGTTCGGATACCTCCGCGTCGTACTTCGGCGCCCTGCTGCGCGCGCAGCGTGTGGAGATATGGACCGACGTGGCTGGCATGTTCACCGCCAATCCACGCCAGGTTCCCGGTGCACGCCTGTTGCAGCGACTCGATTACGAGGAGGCCCAGGAAATTGCCTCCACCGGCGCCAAGGTACTGCACCCGCGCTGCCTGTCTCCGTTGCGCGAGCCGCGCGTGCCGCTGCTGGTCAAGGACACTAATCGCCCCGAGCTCAGCGGCACGCATATCGGCCCGGAGCTGCGCGAGGAAGCGCCCAGCATCAAGGCGATCAGCACGCGAAAGGGCATCACGCTGGTATCGATGGAATCGGTCGGCATGTGGCAGCAAGTCGGCTTTCTTGCCGACGTGTTCGATCAATTCAAGCACCATGGCCTGTCGGTCGACCTGATCGGCTCGGCCGAAACCAATGTCACCGTGTCGCTGGACCCCACCGAAAATCTGCTCGATTCGGATGTCCTGGCCGCGCTCGCTGCCGATCTGGCCAAGGTGTGCCGGGTCAAGGTCATTGCACCGTGCGCCGCCGTGACCATGGTCGGGCGTGGCATGCGCTCGATGCTGCATCGCCTGCATACGGTCATGGCAGAGTTTGGCCAACACCGTGTGCATATGATTTCGCAATCGTCGAACAACCTGAATTTCACCTTCGTCGTCGACGAGAACGTGGTCGACGGACTGCTGCCGCAATTGCACGAGCAACTGGTGCGTACCGGTGCCATGCGCACCGATGATGCGACCTTGTTCGGACCCAGTTGGGAGCGCCTGTACGGCGTGACCGAGACCGGCCACGCACCGGCCTGGTGGCTGGACAAACGCGCGCAGTTGGTCAAGCTCGCTGAGGAACGCAGTCCTCGCTATGTCTACGACCTGGCCACCGTCCGCGAACGTGCCCGGGCACTCAAGGCTTCGTTGCCGGTCGACCGGATCCTGTTTGCGATCAAGGCCAATTCGCACCCCGCCATCCTCAAGGCTCTGGCCGAGGAAGGTCTCGGCATGGAATGCGTTTCGCCTGGCGAGCTCGATCTCGTCGCTGCAACCGTGCCGGCCGATACGCCGCGCCTGTTTACGCCCAATTTCGCACCGCGTGCCGACTACCGCGCCGCGCTGGAAGCTGGTGTGCTGGTGACCATCGACGCATTGCATCCGATGGAACACTGGGTCGAGACCTTCGAAGGGCGTGATATCAGCGTGCGCGTGGACCTGGGGCGTGGCCTGGGCCATCACGACAAGGTGCGCACGGGCGGCAGCACCAGCAAGTTCGGTGTGCCGCTGGACCAGCTCGATGCATTCGTGCACCTGGCCGCGGCCCGCCACGCGCGTATCGTGGGCCTGCATGCGCACCTGGGGTCGGGTGTACTCGATCCCTCGCATTGGGCCGAGGTGTTCTCGCAATTGGCGACCATTGCCGAGCGCATCCCGACGGTGGAATTCCTCAACCTGGGCGGCGGCCTGGGCGTGCCTTCGCACCCGGGCGAGCGGCCGCTCGACCTGGAGGCGGTCGGGGCGGCCCTGGCCGAGGTCAGGCGCGTCTATCCGCAATACAAACTATGGATGGAGCCAGGCCGCTTCCTGGTGGCCGAAGCGGGCGTGCTGCTGGCTCGAGTCACCCAGCTCAAAGGCAAGGGCGCCTGGCGCTATCTGGGCGTGGATGCGGGCATGCACAATTTGATTCGTCCGGCGCTTTACGATGCCTGGCACGAGATCGCCAATCTCACGCGCTTCCACGAGCCGGCCACGGCGATGTATCAAGTGGTCGGACCGATCTGCGAATCGGGCGACGTGCTGGGCAACGATCGCCGCCTGCCGGAAAGTCGCGAGGACGATGTGATCCTGATCGCCACTGCGGGCGCTTACGGTCAGGTGATGTCTTCGCCGTACAATCTGCGTGGTCCGGCCGAAGAGATCGTGCTCGACTGAACGAACATGCCCGTGTCCGAAAGGCGCGGGCATGGCGGTGTTTTTTTTGGAGAATCCGGTGACTGATGCAATCCAGCCTCGCCTGACGCAGGTTTTTCGTTTCGTGCGCTGCAGCTATGCCGATGGCGTAGCCGAGCTGGTCTATGCCTTCGATCATGGCGAGGAACTGATCGAACGCGTACGTTTTCCGCAAGCGCCTTCCGTGCCGGATACGCATCGGCAGGCCTTCGATATGGCGCTCAAGGCATTGCATCTGTTTGCAGGCGTCAGCTACTACAAGGCTGGCGTGCCGCCGCATATCGAGTTGGCCGACGGCCCGCTCGATGACGCCACCGCCGATATGCTCGATGCCTTGTATCTGCACGGGCTGGCCGAATTTGCTTATCGCAACGGCCTGGACCTGCGCGGACGCATCGCGTTTCCACGTGGTGGCCAGTCTTGCGCGCCTGCCGTGGCGCTGGGGCTACCCGCGCGCACGCTGGTGCCGATCGGTGGCGGCAAGGATTCCCTGGTCGCGGTGGAGGCGATCAAGCAGGCCGGTGGCGAAGCAACCGCCACCTGGGTGGGTCATTCCACCTTGATCGCAGCCTGTGCCGAACGCACTGGCCTGCCGACGCTCAATATCCAGCGCGAGCTGGCGCCGGGCCTGTTCGAGCTCAATCGCCTTGGCGCTTGGAATGGGCATATTCCGGTGACGGCCATCAATTCGGCCATCCTGGCGCTGGCCGCCATTCTCTATGGCCACGACAGCATCGCCTTCGCCAATGAGCGCTCGGCTTCGGCGGCCACGCTGGAGTACGAAGGCCAGCAGGTCAACCACCAGTGGAGCAAGAGCTTTGCCTTCGAGCGCTTGTTCGCTGACTGGCTGCATTCGCACGTGGCCAGCGACCTGCATTATTTCTCGTTGTTGCGACCCTATTCGGAGCTGGCGGTCACGCGTGCGTTCTCGCGGCTCACACCTTATTTCGACGTGTTCTCCAGTTGCAACCGCAACTTCAAGATCCTCGGGCCCAAGCCGGCCGATCGCTGGTGCGGGCAGTGCCCTAAGTGCCACTTCGTCTTTCTTGCGCTGGCACCGTTCCTGCCCAAGCCGCGCCTGTTGTCGATTTTTGGTCGCAACCTGCTCGATGACGAAACGCAGGCAGCCGGTTTCGACGCGCTGCTGGAGTACCTCGATCACAAGCCATTCGAATGCGTGGGGGAGGGCGCCGAGGCGCGCGCTGCGATGTACGCGTTGAGCCAGCGACCGGAGTGGCAGGAAGACATGCTGATTGCACGTTTTCGCCAGGAGATCGAGCCTCAGCTCGATGCGGCCGAGCTGGCCATTGAGCCCTGGCTGGAGGCTTCGCCCGAGCACGGTGTCCCCCAGCGCCTGCTCGGCGCGCTGGCCTCGCTCGGCTGATCGCATGCGTATCGCCGAGCTGGCCGACAAGCGGGTCGCGATCTGGGGTTTCGGGCGCGAAGGCCGCGCCGTGATCGCGGTGTTGCGCGAACGCCTGCCTGGGTTGGCCCTGACATTGTTTTGCACGACGGGTGAAGTCGCAGCGGCGAGGGCATTCGATGCGCACCTGGCGGTGCATGCCGATGAACCCGACGCACGGGTGCTGGCGGCATTCGACGTATTGGTGAAATCTCCTGGCATCTCGGCATACAAGCCCGCTTTGCTTGCCGCGCGCGAAGCCGGGCTCGTCATCACCTCGGGTACGGCGCTGTGGTTTGGCGAGCGGCCTGACGCGCATGTCGTTGCCGTGACGGGAACCAAGGGCAAGAGCACCACAACGGCACTCATCGCGCATCTGGCCCGTGCGTTGCGCGTGCGCACGGCCCTGGCGGGCAACATCGGCATGCAGATGCTCGAACTGCTCGATGGCGAGGCTGAGTTGTGGGCGGTCGAGCTCTCCAGTTTCCAGACCGGCGAAGCCGGTCCCGTACAGCTTGGCGTGATTACCAGCTTGTATGAAGAACATCTTGACTGGCACGGCTCGCGCGAACAATACGTGGCCGACAAGCTCAAGCTTGCCGACGTGTCCCGTTACGTGCTGGTCAATGCCCTGCAACCGGTGCTGCTCGACAAGACAGCGGCACATCCGCATCGCTTGTTGTTTGGCCACGCGCAAGGTTGGCATGTGAGTGATGGCTATATTCGTCGCGGCGACCAGCCGGTGTTCGCGGTAGCCGATCTTCCGGTGCCAGGCGAGCACAATGCCCTCAATGCGTGCGCTGCGCTGGCGGCGATCGAAGCGATCGGGGCAGATGCACACGCCGCGGCGCCGGCATTGGCAAGTTTTCACCCCCTGCCTCATCGGTTGCAGCCGCTGGGTGTGCACGGCGGTTGGCGTTGGATCAACGATTCCATCAGCACCACCCCGCAGGCAACCCTGGCTGCGTTGCAGAGCACAGGGCGCGTGAATGTCACCGTGATCGTCGGGGGCCACGACCGAGGCCTGGACTGGCACGATTTCATCACCAGCGTGGTAGCGCATCCATTGCACGCAATCGTGACTCAGGGAAGCAACGGGCCGCGCATTGCAAAGGCGTTGCGCGAAGCGCACTACCAGGGTCCGTTGATCGAAACGGACGGGCTTGCCCAGGCGGTCGAGGCTGCACGGCGCGTGACGCCCTCAGCGGGCACCATCGTACTATCGCCAGGGGCGCCAAGTTTCGATCAATATCGCGATTATGCCGAGCGTGGTCGCTGCTTTGCCGACATGGCCGGCTTCGACGGCAAGGCGATCATGGGGATCGAGGGTCTGGGTATTTCCTGAGCATGGTGTCGCGCAGGCTTGCGCTAGACTCCGATCATCGGGAGATACCACGGAGATGGGTATGATCGATTATCCGGACCTGCTGCTGCGGTTGATCGTGGCGGCGATATTGAGTGGCGTGATCGGTGCCAACCGCGGTCGCCTGGAATGGTCGGCCGGCCTGCGGACGCACATGCTGGTGGGTGTCGGTTCCGCGCTGGCGATCATTGTCTCGGCGTACGGTTTTCGCCACGCGTTGACGTTCGACCATGCGGTGCTCGACCCCTCGCGTATCGCCGCGCAGGTGATCAGCGGCATCGGTTTCCTGGGTGCAGGCACCATCCTGTTTTCACAGCGCGACCAGGTGGTCAGGGGCCTGACCACCGCGGCAGGCTTGTGGGCCGTGGCGACGGTAGGCCTGGCAGCTGGCGCCGGGCTGTATGCGGCAGCGGTCACCGCCACGCTGCTGCTGTGGATCATCCTGGCGATGCTCAAGCCGATCGAGCGTCGGTTCGTGCGGCCCAGGCCGCAGCATTTCGCCATTTCCATGGAATTGAGCACGGCGTCGTCGCTGTCGGTAGTGGAGCGCGTGCTGGAAGATTTTCATGCGCCAGTGCGACAGATACGCTTGCGACGCCATCAGGATGGACACGACGTGGTGGAAATTCGTTTCATGGGAGCCATCGATATGGCGCGCATGGCCGAAATCGCCGACGCATGCCGCAAGATCGACGGCGCCCAGGCCGTCAACGTTTCACAACCGGTGGTACAGCGCGGCTGAGTCAGTTCGGAGGGGTGGGGTCATGGCACCAGCGATGCGTACGCATATTTCCAGCTATATGCCGGGGCAGCAGCTCAAGCCCCACGTGCATGGCGAGGCCTGGTTGTGCCTGGTGCTCGATGGTCACTATCGCGAGCAGATCCGCTCGCGTCGCGACGAGCACGGTGCGGGCGACCTGCTGTTCTGTCCCGCGCATGAGATGCATAGTCAGGTCATCGGTGCCACAGGTGCGCACAAGCTGCTGTTTTCACCACCTCAGGCATCGCTTGACTACCTTTTCGAACAGGGTGTGCGCTTGCACGAGGCACCTTATTTGCCAGCCAGCCCGGAACTGGTAAGCGCAGGCCAACGGATGCGGCGCGAGTTATGCGTCGGTGATCGATTCGCCTCGCTCGCGCTGGAGGGCATGGCGATGGAGTTGTTGGTCGCCCTGGCCAGGTGCGGTGGCCGTGACGAACCACAGCCACCGTTGTGGCTGCGGCGCCTGCGCGAAAACCTGGACGATGAACCGGGCATGGCATGGACGTTCGACATGCTGGCGCACGACGCTGCGCGGCATCCGGTGCACGTCGCGCGAAGTTTTCGCCAGTGGTATGGCTGCACCGTGGGCGAATATCTGCGAAGGGCGCGGGTGGAGCAGGCGGCCAGGCTGTTGCGTCAAGGCAATCTGCCTTTGCTTGAGATTGCCCTGCATTGTGGATTCGCCGGGGCTGCACCCTTCGCGCGTACCTTCAAGGCGGTCTTTGGTGTATCGCCCTCTACGTATCGGCGGGCTTCGCGCTAGCCAGCGTCAACTGCGCTAACCAGCGGCAAGCCGAAGCAGCCGCGGTTGGCTACGCTGTGCACGCAGACAACACGGAGGGGCATCATGAAGAAGATCCTGGGCTGGGCCGCGACGGTCCTGGCCATGGCCGTTGCGCCCATGGTGCATGGGCAGGCAAGGGCGCAAAGCTATGCCATCGACGAACGCGCCTATTTTAAATCGCCCGATAGCGAGACGGCTCAGCGCGCCATATTAAAGGCTGCGATCGACAAGCTATCGGCGCCCGGCACGGGAGATGCCGCCGGTCTGCTAGCCTACCTGCGGCAGGTCGAGGATCTGCTCGCCATGGCGCAGCGGCATGCCGCTTACATGCACCTGCTTTCTGCGCGCGATATCGACGATCACGCGCCCGTTGATGCGGGCAACCAGATCGCCGACGATGAAAGCCGACTAGTCACCGAGGTGCGCACGACATTACGTCGCTGGGGCGCAGCGGGTTTCGAAAGCGCGCTGGCGAGGGAGCCCGCACTGGCGCGCTATCGCTATCTGTTCTGGCGCGCGGAGCGTGGCTTACCGCATGAATTGCCGCCAGACCAGCAGTCGGTACTGGACCAGATCGCCGATCCGGCATCGGATGCGCTGTGGAATGCCTATCAGCAAACCCAGCGTGGCATTGACTACGGCACGGTGCACACGAGCCACGGCGACCTGGATATCGAGAAAGATGCCAAGCTGCTTGCGCGCGACCCCGATCGCAGCGTACGCCAGCAGGCCTGGGAGCGCCGCTGGGATGCCTACGAGACGCGCTCGGGCACCTTTGCCAGCCTGCTATTGGGTGTGGTGCGTCTGGGAGACAGGGAGGCGCACCTGCAACATTTCGATGATGCGCCATCGGCTGCTTATTTCGGCCGCCAATTCGATCGCCACGACGTCGATGCCATGCTTGCCGCTGCGTCCAGTCATGCTGACCTGCTGCGCCGTTACCAGCAATGGCGCGCCGATCATGTGGCTGCCGTGACGGGCCTGAAAGATATCCAGCCCTGGGACATGGGCATGAACGAACAGGGCTATACGCCACCCGCTTTAAGCTACACCCAGATGCGTAAGCTGGCACACGAAGCCCTGACACCGTTGGGCAAGGATTACATCAGGCATTTTGATGCCTTGCTTGATCCATCGAACCGGCGCATCGATCTTT
The DNA here is from genome assembly GCF_036384435.1 of Dyella sp. Taxonomy (GTDB): domain Bacteria; phylum Pseudomonadota; class Gammaproteobacteria; order Xanthomonadales; family Rhodanobacteraceae; genus GSA-30. The sequence goes on from NZ_DASVMI010000094.1 coordinate 56,579, forward strand.
CGCCGGAACTGGGCAAGCGCGAGAACGACTCGTTCTCCATTTCAGGTCCCGGCGTGCCGGCAGGTCTGTTCGTCAGTCGTTATACCGGTGATCTTTCCGGTGCCAGCGTGATCATTCATGAGGGCGGCCACGCCATGCATGCCCAGCTCATGGATGAGCATGGCGTCTCACCGTTCTACCGTAGCGGCACGAGCTGGATGAAAGAAGCCGTGGCCATCCTCAACGAATTCCTGCTGCGTGATTATCTGTACAAGCACGCCCGCGATCCGCGCGAGCGTGCCTACTACCTGCGTTCGTTGCTCGATGACATGACGCTTGAGATATTCACTTCCGCCGAAGAGGGTGAGCTGGAGCAATCCATTTACGACGGCGTAGTGGCCGGCAAGTTGCGCAACGCCACCGATTTGGACGCGCTGACCCTGAAGATCACCAGCCGTTATGAAATCTGGCCAGCCCGGCAACCGCGCCTTGCTCACGTTTGGATGACCAAGCGATTGATGTATGAAGACCCGCTCTACCTGGTCAATTACCTGTACGCCGGTTTGCTGGCCACCCGGATGTACGCCATGGCCGAAAACAATCCGAAGGATTTCCAGCAGCGTTACACCCGCTTCCTGCAAGACGGTTTCAACGATCGCCCCGAAGTTCTGCTCAAACGCTTCTTCGGCAAGGATGTGAGGCCTGACGAACTGGTCGGCGACGACATGATGTTGATCGAGCGGAAGCTGGATGAGCTGAAGGGGATGGATGTAGCGCGGTGAGGCCGGCTGCATGGCAGCCTGTGAGGCCGCTCGCTGCGCGAGCTGTGAAGAGGAAGCCAGAAAGCGACCAGCTTGTTGCTCTTACCTCTTCACAGCGCCGCAGGCGCGGCCTCACAGGCTGCGCAGCAGCCGGCCTTACGGCTCGCCCAAGGCGAGCGGCCTCACCGGCTACTAAGAACCCAGCAAACAATCACCAGATCTTGACCCGCTGCTGCGGATCAAGAAACAGCTTCTGCCCCGGTTGTGGCTTGAACGCGTCGTACCAGCCGTCGATGTTGCGAACTGTCTGCGCGCGAAAGTTGCCCGGGGAGTGGCCGTCGGTGATCAATTGCTGGCGCAACGCTGCGTCACGGGTCTTTTCGCGCCAGGACTGGGCGAAGGCGAGGAAGAAACGCTGGTCGCCGGTCAAGCCGTCGATCACCGGTGCCGGTTTGCCGCCGAGCGATTTGTGGTAGGCGGCGAAGGCAATGGCCAACCCCGAGACGTCGGCGATGTTTTCGCCCAGGGTCTGCTGGCCGTTGATATGTACGCCAGGCAGCGGCTCGTATGCGTTGTATTGCTCGACCAGCTTCTGGCCGGCGGCCTTGAAATGAGCCTGGTCCTCGGGCGTCCACCAGTTGGCCAGGCGCCCCTGCTCGTCGAATTCGGCGCCCGTGTTGTCGAAACTGTGGCTGATTTCATGGCCGATGACCGCACCGATCGAGCCATAGTTGGCGGCCGGGTCGGCCTTGGGATCGAAGAAGGGCGCCTCAAGGATGGCCGCGGGAAAATTCAACGCGTTTTGCAGCGGTAGATTCACCGCGTTGACCGTTTGTGGAGTCATCCACCATTCGCCCCGATCCACCGGCTGGCCAAGCTTGGCCAGTTGATGCTGGTACTCGTACTCTTCCGCGCGCAGGTGATTGCCCAGCGCATCGTCGGCACGGATCTCCAGCGAGCTATAGTTGCGCCAGGTTTCCGGGTAGCCGACGCCGACACGCAAGGTCTCGATCTTTGCTTTGGCTTTGCGCTTGGTGGCTGCTGTCATCCAATCCAAAGTGTCAACGTGGTCGTTGAAGGCGGCAAGGATGTTGGTGACCATTTCCTGCACCTGCTTCTTCGACGATGCCGGGAAATAGCGCTTGACGTATTCCTGACCGACCGCATCACCGAGTGCGCCATTCGTGGCGCTAATGGCCCGCTTCCAGCGATCACGCTGCTTGGGCGTGCCTTGCAGCGTATGTCCGTAGAATTCGAACGAGAGCTGGTCGAAGGCCGCCGGCAGTACGCCTGCGCTGTGGTTGATCGCATGGAACGTGAGGTAATCCTTCCAGGTCTGCAAAGGCTCACTTGCGACCAAAGAAGACAGCTTGGTGATGGCGTCGGGTTGCCAGGCATCAATGAGCTTCTGCTGTGACAGGCCGGCTGCGTCGAAATACGCTTTCCAGTCGATGCCCGGTGCACGCTTGGCATAGTCACCCGGAGCCCACGGATTGTTCGCCTTGTGCACGTCCTCGCTGGTCACCAGGTCGGTCTGGCCCTGCGCGATCTTCGTTTCCAGCGCGAAGATGCGTTTGGCTTTGTCGTCGGCATCGGCCACGCCGGCCCGCTTGAGCACCGCAGCGATGTAGGTCTGGTACTTGCCGCGCGCAGCAACCATGTCCTTGTCGTTGCCCAGATAGTAATCGCGGCTAGGCATGCCCAGGCCGCCCTGGAGCAAATACGCGACGTTGTGCGAGGAATCTTCCAGGCCCTGGGTCACGAACAGGCCGAAGAGGTTTTCGGTTTCGAAGTTGGTGGCATTGATCGGATCGACGTCGGCGCGCAGGCCTTTACCGAGCACGCGCGATAGATCCGTGATGTTGCTGATGGCATCGATCTGTTCAAAGCTGGACTTGAGCGGTGTGATCCCGGCTTTCTCGATCCTGGCCGTATCCATGAAGGCGGCATAGTAGTCGGCGATCTTGCGCGCATTGCTTCCGGCGGATGGCTGGCTGCGGGCCATATCCTTGATCAGGTCGGCGTTGCGTTTCTCCGCCTTTTCGAAAACTTGCAGGAAGATACCGGTGCTGGAGCGGTCCGCTGGAATCTGTGCCGTCTTGCGCCAGTTCTGGTTGGCGTAGCCATCGAAGTCGTCTCCCGGCTTGATGGCGTGGTCGATACCCGCCAGATCTACCCCGGAGGGGCTCGTCTTGACGGCTTTGGCGGGAGCATCGGCGGCATTGACGCCACAGAAGGCGGCGGTGCCACTTACGACAGCGGCGGCGAAGATCCAGCGAAGCTTTTGCACGGCGGGTGACCTCAGGCGACGGGGACCGTCACCATAAGCCCGTCGCGGGAGGTTTGGGGCATGACTTATGGGCTATGAAGGCCGGAGTCAGGGGACAGAAGCGAGTAGTGAGAGTGTGGCCGGCAACAACGTCGCGCGCTTTGTCTTACTCCTCGCTTCTCTAAACTCGCATCCGGATCTCACTATTTCTCAATCCGATAATTCAAGCTCGCGCGACTGAAGTCAGTCGCGTTCTGGGCTTCGAAGTTCCAGCGATGGCTGAGTTTGTAACGCAGGGTGATGACCTGGCCGGGCTCGAACAGGCCGACGCCGTAGCTCAGGTACAGGCGTGGGGAGAGGAATTTGCCGACGGTGAACGCCGAGGTGCCACCGAGTGCCTCGTTGCTGGATACGCCGATGTCGTCGACGCCGATCTTGCTGCCGATGCTCTTGGCCAGCAGGTCGCCCGCGGCCGATCCCAGCGCCTGTGCGGCGGCGCCGACCATGCTGCCTTCGCCGCCTTTGACCTGCGACAGCGGCTTGCCGGTGATGAGGTAGGAAAGTGCGTCGGACTGCTCCATCACCGGATTGGAGAACACGGTCAGTACGGGCCGCTGCGCGGTGCCGGAGACATAGAGGCCGACTTTCTGGCCTTCATCGATGGTGGCGTTGGGGTTGAGTTTGCGGGCGGCGCGGATGTCCAGGCCAGGGTTGTCGATGGGCGTGCTGGCAAACAGCAGTCGACCCTGCTCGATCTGCAGGTTCTGGCCATAGGCCTTGTAGATACCGTCCACGGTGATCTGGCCCTGGCCGGTAGTGGCGCGCCCTGGACGCTCGCTGACATTGAGCACGCCACTGAGTCGGCCATCCAGACCCATGCCGACTAAATGTGTCTTGCGGCCGAGATCAACCTTGATCTGCGCGGTGATCGGCAGCTTGGTGGCTTCTTCCTGCTGCTTTTTGTCGTCAACCACGACGACATCCGGTGATGCCTGGGTAGCACCCGCGCCGGGTAGCTTGGAGACATCGATATCGGCGCTGTCGAGCGTCAGGCCTCCGCCGAGGTCGATGCCCTTGGCATCCTGCTTGAGCACCAGATCGGGCGAGATGATCACCTTGGCGGCAGGGATGTCAGCGGCAGTGAACTGGCTGCCCTTGAGCGTGATGGCCGTTTGCGCGTTCTGGCCGATGTCGGCATAGCCGTCGATCGTCATCGAGCCCTTGCCCGATTGCACGCCACCCTGGATATCAAAGCGTCGTGCATCGTCGGTGCTGACGGTGACGTGACCCTGGGTAAGCTTCAGGCCGGCGACGGGGATTTCCGCAGCGAAGTCGGCGATATCGGCGCGGCCAGTGACCGCGGGCCGCCTGACCGTTCCGGCCAGATGGAACTGGCCCTGCACTTGGCCCTTCACGCTAGCCACTTCATGGGTGAAGAGCTCGATCAGGCCTAGGTCGTTGAAACGCAGATTGATCTGCCCCGACAGGTTCTGCTGAGCGCCGTCGATGCCGAGCTGACCGTCCAGGCGTCCACCGTCGTTGAGATTCATGCTCAGCGTGCCGTGCTGGCTGGTCGGACTGAGCTGCGCGTTGATGGCCAGGTCGGTGTAGCTGAGCACGGGGCGATCGGCGTGCTCGACGTAGGTGATGCTTCCGTGCGGCGATTGAATATTGGCGTTGCCACTGAGCGCACCGGCTGCGTTGCGGCGAATGGCACCGTTGCCGTCAAGCGCACCGTCGGCGCGCATGGGCATGTCAGGCGTGCCGGCAATACTGGTGAGCAAGGCCAGCGGCAACTCGCGCAGGCGATAGCTTGCATCGAGGTTGCCTGCCTTGTCCTGTTTGGCGGCAACACAAAGTTGTGGTGTGCCGGCCGTCAGGCATAGTTCGGACAGATTCACCGCGCCGCCGTTGTACGACAGGCTGGTCGGCTGTGCCAGACGCCAGCGCGGGATGCCCTGCGGCTCCAGGTCCAGGCGCGACAGCATGCCGCTCCAGTTGCCGCCCTTGAGCGCCCCGCCCACGGTGACGCCCGCACTCAGTTGTGTGCCTCGCGCGTCCAGCGTCAGGCTGTGCTGGGCAGCGGTGCCGCTGCCGCGTAGGTCGATTTCGTGGAAGGCGATACCCCCGGCGGTGACATTGTGCGTGGTCAACGCCAGCTTGCCTCCGGGGTTGCTGATGTCTGGAATATCCGCGCTCAGTTGCAGCTTTTCGATCTGCTGTCCGTCGTAGGCAACACCGCTGCCATCGAGCTCGCCGTTGACGGCAAGCTTGGGCAGTTTGCCGCGCACGGTGAACTTGCCATTGAGCTTACCGGCCGCATCGGGCAACCAGTCGGCAAGCGAGGCGATGCCCAGGTCCAGCTCGACGTCATTGGCCGTGCCCGGCCGCGCGACGATGGCCACGGTACTGCCGCCGGAGGCGAGATCGAGCTTGCCGTCGATCACCTGCGCCGGTGCGACGTGCAGCTTGCCACTGCCCTTGATCGCACGGTCGCGCAGCTTGCCTTCGAGCTTGCGGATATCCACGACGGCATCGGGCTGATTCTTCGGCAGCGTACCCTGGGTGACGATGTCCATATCGAGCGAACCATTCCAGCCCGCGAGCAACTGGCCGGGATCGAGATGATCTGACGTCAACTCCATCTGCCAGCCCAACACGGGCTGTAGGTCCACGCTGCCCTTGGCGAGCAGATGACCGCGTGGCTGCTTCAGTTCGAGCGTGTGCAGTTCAAGGCGTTTCTGCGTGCCATCGACGTTCAACGCCAGCTTGGCCAGGTTGCCGGGCGGACCGACGTCGACGTCGCCCTCGGCATGGAATTGCTCGGCACCGCCCTTGAAGCGCAGCTCGCCGCGGCTGGCCAGATCCTGGCCGACAAGATTGGCCGGTAGCAGCACATCTTTCCAGTGCAACACCAGATCGGCGGTGAGCGGTTGTGTGCCGAGCTGCACGGTGCCGCTGGCACCGACTTCACCCTTCACCTGTGGCGAGCCCAGGTTCAATTCGTCCAGGGTCAGCCGCTTGAAGTCGTCGCTGAAGTGCGCACGCAGCGGTTTGAGCTGCATCTGGTAATCGTTGATGCCGAGGTTGCCGCTGATCTGGCCGCCATGCCGGTTGCCACTGCCCTGGATGTCCACGGCGAGTGTCTTGAGTGCGCTGTCGCCGAGCAGGGGCTTGGGATCGAAGGCGGGCAGGGCCACCTTGGCGGTCCACGAGTAATCGTCGTTTTGCGAGAGATCCAGATCGACCTGGGCCGCCATCGGCTGGGTCAGCTTGAGCGTCGCCTTGGCCTGCTTGCCATCGCTGTGCCCCTCGATGGCTCCGGCATAGTCGACGCCGGCGACTTTCCAGGCAAATCCGAGCGCACCGTCGCCTTGTTGATCGACGCTGATCGCCAAGTCGCCGTGGAGTTCGGCATGGCCGTCCGGCGCATCGAGCTGAAGCGTATGCAACTGCACGCCCTTGTCGGTCCACTGACCGGCCAGGTCCAGCCGATCGGAAGCGAATACAGGCTGCGGCTTGCCATCCTGTGGCTGCGTCACTAGCACCTTGCCCACGTGCACGCGATCGAGCACCAGGGCGATCGGCGGCTTGAGCGAGAAGCTACCCTGGCTCGGCGGCTCGTCCGGCTTGGACGGTGACAGTGCGACCTCGACGCCGTCGACGTCAAGATCCAGCACATGAGCACGCTTGCGCAGCAGCGGCCAAAGTCGCAGGTCCACATGCACGCGAGCCACCTTGGCATCCAGCCCGCTGCCATCGGCGTATCGCACGCCCGAGAGCGTCATGGGCCCGGCCAGCCGTCCATCGGCCTGCTGCACGCTCAGCGCACCATCGGTCAGGCGCTGTGCCTGGGACAGCGCAAAACGCAGGCCGCTGCTGCTACCGAGCAGCCACCATGTCGCCGCCGCCATGACCAGCAGCCATGCGCCGAGCACCCATGCGATGCGTTTGAGCCATTTCCTCATGCTTGTTCTTCTCTACTGCTGAAGTGAAGCCGGCCACACGTGGCCTGTAAAGCCTCTCGCTGGCGTTCGCTGTAAATGGTCAACGGAGAGGGCAGGGTTTCCAGCATCGTGCTCTTCCTGATGATCATTCACTGTCTACACGCCGTATGGCGGCCGGCTTTACAAGTCCGGTCCAATCACCAGGTGCAGTTCCACGCCGTGGCGCTGAGCATCGTTGATAGGGGTGCCCAGGTCCACGCGGATCATGCCTACCGGCGAGAGCCAGCGTACGCCCAGGCCTGCGCCGATGCGCGGGTTATAATCGGTGCCATTGAAGGCATTACCGGCATCCACGAACGCGGCCATGCCCCAATTGCGCGTAAAGTAGTGTTCCACTTCGGTGCTGGCGACCAACAGATTCTTGCCGCCGATGACACGGTCGTAGTCGTTCTTGGGGCCGATGGTCTGGTAACCGTAACCTCGGACCGAGCGATCGCCGCCCGCGAAGAAGCGAAGCTGTGGCGGCAAGGCATTGAAGTCGCCGGTGACCGTATAGCCAACCGCGCCACGCAGGATCAAGCGGTCGCGACGCGTGAAGGCACGTATCCACTTGGCATCGGCGGCGATCTGGCTGAAGCGCGTATCGGATGCCAGCGTGCCGACGGTGCTGCGCGCGTAGATGTTCACGCCCCAGCCCTTGCGCACGAAGGTGGGATTGTCCGCTTGCTTGCGCGACAGCGAGACTTCCGGATACAGCAGGGTACTGCGCCCGTGCTCGATACCGGCCTCGTTTTCGTTCTCGTTGGCCTGCTGGCCGACGGTGAAGGTGCCCGACAACGCATGCAGGCCAACGGTACGCGTCCAACCGTGCCACAGGCGCGTCTCGTTGGCGACCAGTTCGAGCGTGCGTGACTTGGATGTATCGGTGTTGGCGTCACGGAAATTCGCGCCGTAGTTGAAGCTGCGCTGGTCCTGTCCCGGCATCGGCACGGTATAGAGCGTGGACAGCGTCTTGAGGCGCTGCGCCACCACCAGTTCATTCTTCCACTTGTGCCCACGGTCGTTGACCCAGCGCCGTTCCATGCCGCCACGCAGGCCTACGCCGGTGTCGGTGCCAATGAATGGTCCGCCGGTATAGATGGTGCGCTTGGCGGGCGCCAGTTCCACTTTGACATCGACGCGGCCATTGGCTTTTTCGTCGACCTCCGGTAGCACGTTGACCACGGAAAAATAATCGGCACCGTTCAAAGCCTGCTGCAATTGAAGCAGTTGGTCCTGGTCGAAATAGTCGCCGGACTTGAAGGGTACATAGCGGTCGAGAAAACCTTCGCGGAACTGCGAGCCTTCGAAATGCACTGTGCCATAGCGGTAGCGCTGTCCGGCGGTCCAGGCCAGCTTGATCGATGCGCTGTGTTCGCTACGATTGACCTCGACGCGATGCGTGACCAGTCGCGCATCAAGGAACCCATTGGCGGTGAGCGCGCCGCTCACCGCGTCACGGGCGCCATCGTAGGCGCCATCATTGAGTATCTGGCCCTTGAGGCGTTCGACGGCACGCTGTGCCCGGCGGATGACTGGGATGCTGGCGGCTGTCTTGTCCAGTTTCACATCCACCGAGGTCACCTTGACCGGTTCGCCCGGGGTGACGTGCAGCGTTACCTGCCAGTTCTTGCCTTGTTGCTTGATGTCGCCGTCGACGCTGGGCTCGTAGTAGCCGTATGGCTGTAACGCCAGCTTCACTTGGTCGCCCGCGCGCTGATAAAGGCGACGCGCCTGCGCCTCGGTCACGTCGCGATTGGCGTACTGCGCCAGTTCGACGGTGGAGACGATCGCACCCTTGAGGTTGTCGTCCACACCATCGACCACCAATTGCACGCCGGCATGGGCCAGTGGCGTGCACAGCAGCAGTGATAGCAGGAAGTTGCCTTGGCGGCGGTTCCAACGCATGCGTAGGTTCCATCTACGGGCCGGTGACGGCTCCCCTATGGAACGCGTCGCAAAGCAAAGCTTACCTGCCCGAAAATTGACCGCGAATGTACCGCGTCGCGGAAATAGCTAGAACTGCTAAGAAAAATAACAGATTGCGATGACAGGAAGCGGGCCTCAGCCCGCCTTGTCACCTGATTTATGTGCGATCCATGCGCCACAGACGGCCGAAACATAAGGAATGGACTGCGCAGCCAGGATGATCATCCATAGTTTGCCCTCGATGTAACCCGAACCGAAGCTCATGCCCATGCCAATCACGCATAGCATCAGCACGAAGGCCATCATCAGTTCTTCACGTACGGGTGTGAACGCCGCGAAGCTTGATTCGCCCAGGCGTCGGCTCTTGGCGGTCACAATGAAGGCGGTCTTCTTGCGCGTCAATCCATGCAGGATGCCGCGTGCGATGGCATGCGACAGGCCCATGCTGGCCAGGGAGGCCATCAGGGTGTCGTACCAGCTACAGGGCACGCGGGCACGGTAAAGCACGATGCCGAAGATTGCCTTGGCGAAGAAGAAGCCGATCACTGGAATCAGGAACAACTGCATCGGCAGATTGAAGACCGTCGGCAGGCCAATCATGCCCGCGGTCCAGAAGATCGCCATCAGCGTAAAGATCAGGTGCAGCGCATCGGCGAACCAGCTGAACCAGCCGGTGAGGAAGTGGAAGCGCTGGCCGGCACTCAAGGGACCCTTGCGAGTCATCCAGTCCCAGCGGCCCTTGAGAATCTGCATGGCGCCGAAGGCCCAGCGGTAGCGCTGGCTCTTGTACGCCTTGAAGTCGGCAGGGGTCAGGCCCTTGCCCATCAGCTCGTCGACGTACACCAACTCATAGCCCGCGTGCATCAGGCGCAGGCCGAGCTCGGCATCCTCGCAGATGGTCCACTCGGACCAGCCGCCGGTGCCTTCCAGGGCCGAACGGCGCACCATGGTCATGGTGCCATGTTGGATGATGGCATTGCGCTCGTTGCGATGGTGCATGCCGATGCGGAAGAACCCGTCATATTCCCAGGCGGTCATGCGGCGGAACGTGTTGTTCTCGAACTCGCGATGCGCCTGAGGGCATTGCACCACGGCCACCTTCGGGTCGTGGAAGTAGCCGGTCAGCGTGGACAGCCAATCCGAACGTACCTCGTAGTCGGCGTCGATCACGGCCACCACGTCGGCGCGCGGGTCGGTCTCCTTCAGGCCGAAATTCAACGCGCCTGCCTTGAAGCCGGGCCATGGCTCAAGATGGAAGAAGCGGAAGCGCGCGCCAAGCTTCTCGCAATACTCCTGCACGGGCTTCCAGACGTTCGGGTCCTTGGTGTTGTTGTCGATCACCAGGACTTCATAGTTCTCGTATTCGAGCCGGGTCAGCGAGTCGAGCGTGACGATCACCATTTCCGGCGGCTCGTTGTAGCAGGCCAGGTGAATCGACACGAACGGTTGACGTGCGGGCGGGTCGGGCGTGAGCATCGTCGCGTGGCGCACCCAGCGGCGGCGCCACAGCACCTCGGTGAACTCGAAGCCGTTGATCAGCAGGATCGCCAGGATCGCGATCTGCGCCGGGAACAGCAGAACCAGCATGGTCCAGTCCACCCAGCTCAGGTAGAAATTGAATGGCAGGGTGGCCGACCACACAATCAGGCCGCAGGCCAGTTGGATCAGCGCGCAGAAGAAAAACCGCCCCATCAGTCTGAAGCGGCTGTAATGGCGCGAGAACCAGATCATCGGCAGCAGGGCCAGCAGGCTGGCGGCTATTGCCTTCCACGGCCACATCACATCCTCGGTCACCGGACCGACAAATGGGAATTTCAGCTGGCGATCGGCATTGAACATGCCCCAGTACGCTTCGGTGCGGCCGGAGAGCTGCTCCTTCCATGGCTGGTCGAACGCTTCCATGACGTAGTAGTCGATCTTCTCGCGCTTGGCCAGGTTGAACCAGGTGCGCAGGAAGATCGCCTCGTTGGAGACGGAAGGGGATGAGTACAGGAAACGATTGCCGTTGGACGGCCAGCCGATCTCACCGATCACGATCGGTTTGTTCGGGAATGTCCTTCGGAGATTTTCATAGCTGCCGTAGGCGGCATTGACCGCGGGATACTCAGAAATCTCGCCGTTCTTGCGTGGCGTACGCGCCATGGTCACACCGTTCCAATAGGGGAACAGGTGCACCGTGATGAAGTCCTCGTGGTCGGCAAGCTCCGGATATCGCAGCCAGATGTACTCCGGTTCGGCAATCGACACCGGCTGGCGTACCGCCGCGCGCACGCGGTCGGCATAGGCCATCAGCTGTTCCGGCGGCATGTTGTTGCGGAAAAGCACTTCGTTGCCAACGATCACCCGGTTGATCGTATCCGGATACCGCCTGGCCTGGGCGACCAGGGCGGCGATTTCCTTTTCATTGTTGTCCAGGCGATTGTCCAGCCAGGCGCCGGCCATCACACGCAACCCTTCTTTTTCCGCCAGGCGATAGACCTGGGGATTTTCGAGCATCGAGTAAGTGCGGATGCGCGGTGTGTACTGGCGCAGCAGCTTGAGGTCGCCATCGACCTCCTCGTCGCTGGGGAAATCCTGCTTGAGCGGATTCTGGTAGCGCTGGAACGCTGACAGCGCAAAGCCGCCGATCGGGCCGTGCCACTCTTCCGGTCCGTGCGGCAGATTGCTCCACCACCACAGGCCAATGTTCATCGCAGCCACCACGAGGGCAAGCAGGATCGCGGCGATGAAAGGGTGACGGCTGTCCTGATTAGCTGGTGTCGAGCTCAAAACGGTCCCCGGGGGATGCCTCGCACGAGGCCCAAAAACCTGGGGAGCTTACTAATGCGAGGCGAAAGGCTCAATAAAGGGGGCCGATAGTGGGTCAGTTTGAGGTCAGGGGAGAGAGACCAAGGCGATCGTCGAGAGCAGCGGAGGGTGAGAGAAAAGCCCACCAGCCAAGCCGTTTACCGCCCAGTGAGGTCGATGAGGCAGCGACGGGAGGAGTCACGGGGTACCGAGTCTCCTCCTGCTTGTCACTCCTGATGCATTCGCTTCTCGGTCACTTGAGCAAGGAACGCAGCATCCAGGCCGTCTTCTCATGCTCTTTCAGGCGACCTGTGACCAGGTCCGCAGTGCCTTCGTCACCCGATTGGTCGGCGACCTTGATGACCTGCCGGGCGGTATGGGCGGCGATCTCATGGCCTTCGACCAGCTGGCCGACCATGTCCTTCCACTCCGGCACGCCCGATTCCTCCTTGATGGAGGTGAGCTTGCCGAACTGGCTGTAGGAGCCAGGTGCGAACACATCCAGGGTGCGGATGCGTTCGGCAACCTCGTCAGCGGCCAGCCACAGCTCGTTGTACTGGGTCTCGAACATCGTATGCAGGCTGTTGAACTGCGGGCCGGTGATGTTCCAGTGGAAGCTATGGGTCTTCAGATAAAGCGAGTAGGTATCGGCCAGAAGCTTCGATAGCTGCTGGGCGATGGATTCGCGGTCCTTTTTGTCGATGCCAATGGAAATGGCCATGGTTTGGCTCCTTGTTCGAAGATTATGGGTTCAAGCTTAGCGGGGGCACTTGTTAGGAAGAAATGAAAGTTGCCGATCTGCGCCATAGCCTGCGGCTATCATGTGCGGTCCCATGACCCAGATACCTGTCCCCCCCTCTTCCCTCGACGACCGCCTGCGTCAGTTGCGCAAAGCGCTCAACGGCGTGAGTACGCGCGATTTCGGCCGCCTGCTCGGTCGCTGGCGTGGTCAACAGCGCCAGCCCGATGGTGCCCGGCTCGATGCGCTCGCGGCCGATATCGAGGCATCTGCGGCCAAACGCCGCGCCCGCGCCGATGCCAAGCCGGTGATCACGCTCGACGAGTCGCTGCCGATCACGGCGCGCGCGGCGGAGATTGCCCGGCTGATCGAGCGCCACCAGGTGGTAGTGATCGCCGGCGAAACCGGCTCGGGCAAGACAACCCAGTTACCCAAGCTATGTCTGACCGCTGGGCGAGGCGAGGCCGGCCTGATCGGTTGCACCCAGCCTCGTCGTCTGGCCGCCCGCTCGGTGGCGCGACGCGTGGCCGAGGAACTGGGCACGCAGATCGGCGGCAAGGTCGGCTTCCAGGTGCGCTTCACCGACCAGGTGTCGGACCAGACCCTGGTCAAGTTCATGACCGACGGTATCCTGCTGGCCGAAACCCAGGGCGATCCCTGGTTGTCCGCCTACGACACGATCATCATCGACGAGGCGCACGAGCGCAGCCTCAACATCGACTTCCTGCTCGGATACCTCAAGCGGCTGGCGCAGCGGCGCCCGGACCTGAAGATCATCGTGACGTCGGCCACGATTGACACCGCACGCTTTGCCGAACACTTCGACGGCGCACCGATCGTCTCGGTGGAAGGCCGTACATATCCGGTGGAAGTTCGTTGGCGCGGCGTGGACGAAGTCAATGTGCGACGCGGCCAGAAGTCCGGTGACCTGCAACAGGGCAGCGCCGAGCATGTGGCGGCAGTGCTGGACGAGATTACCCATGACGATCCGCTTGGCGACGTGCTGGTGTTCCTGCCGGGCGAGCGCGAGATCCGTGACACGCACCTGATGCTTTCACGCCGTCAATATCGCCAGACCGAGATCCTGCCGCTGTATGCGCGCCTGTCCACTACCGACCAGGATCGCGTGTTCAAGCCAGGCCCCGCGCGCCGAGTCGTGTTGACCACCAACGTGGCCGAAACCTCGTTGACGGTGCCGCGCATCCGCTATGTCATAGACAGTGGACAAGCACGCGTCAAGCGCTACAGCCAGCGCACCCAGATAGAGCGCCTAAATATCGAATCGATCTCGCAGGCGGCAGCCAACCAGCGCAAGGGGCGCTGCGGTCGCGTCGGCCCAGGTATCTGCTATCGCTTGTATAGCGAGGCTGATTTCGAGAGCCGCGCGGCATACACCGATCCGGAGCTGCTGCGCTCTTCACTGGCCAACGTCATCCTGCGCATGCTCTCGCTGCAACTGGGGGATGTGGACGAGTTTCCGTTCCTGGAAGCACCCGATCCTCGCGTGGTGGCGGACGGCTATCGTCGCCTGACCGAAATATCGGCTATCGACGAGCGTCGCCAGCTGACCGTGATCGGTCGCACGCTGACGCGTTTGCCAATCGATGTACAACTGGCTCGCATGTTGGTCGAGGCGCAGCAGCGCAACAGCTTGCGCGAGTTGATCATCATTGCCGCCTTCATGAGCAACCAGGATCCGCGAGAGCGTCCGGCCGAAGCGCGCAACCAGGCCAACGCCGCCCATGCGGTGTTTGCCGATCCCAAATCCGATTTCCTGTGGGTGCTCAATCTCTGGCGCGACTACAGCAATGCCCACGAGGAGATGACCCAGTCGCAATTGCGTCAATGGTGCGCTCGCAACTACCTGCATTTCCTGCGCATGCGCGAATGGCGCGAGTTGCATCGCCAGTTGTTGCTGGTGACCCAGGAGATCTGGCCCAGTGGACAAAGTAAAGCGACTGAGGTGGCGGCTGGCGACCCCGGAAGCGGCAAATCGGCTGGGCCGCAGTCGCGGCAACTGGCGCGTAAAGCGCAACCGGTACGCGGCAAGGGCACCCGGTCGCCTGTTGCGCTCGATGCTGCCCCTGCGCAGGTCCCGACGCAGGATAATTACGAGGCCATTCATCGCAGCCTGCTCGCCGGCATGCCGACCCAGATCGGTCACAAGGACGAAAAGGGCGTCTATCGCGGTACGCGCGAGCGGCGGTTCTCGCTGTTTCGTAGTTCTTCGGTGGCCAAGGCGCCTCCAGCCTGGGTCATGGCCGCGCAGATCGTGGACATCGGCGGACGCGTGTGGGGCATGATGTGTGCCCGTGTGGAACCGGCTTGGATCGAGCAGCAGGCCGCGCATCTGGTGCGTAGCACCTGCCGCGACATGCACTGGTCGCGCAAGCGAGGAACCGTGGTGGCTCATGAGCAGGTTACCTTGCTCGGCGTGGCCTTGGTCGAACGTCGTCCAGTGACCTTCCATAAGCAGGACCCGTCGCTGGCCCACCAGATTTTCCTGCGTGAAGCGCTGGCTCGATGCGATATCGACACCCGTGCCGATTTCGTGCGCGCCAATCAACGCGTGCTGGAGGATGCTCGCGGCATGGAAGCCAAGCAGCGTCGCGAAGGACTGATCCGCGACGAGGACGAACTGGTCGGCTTCTTCGATGGCAAGTTGCCTGGTGACATCTCCAGCAGTCGTGCGCTGGACGCCTGGTTCAGGCAGGCGCGCCCGACTGAACAGGCCGCATTGCGCTGGTCGCTCGATGATGTGCTGGTGGGGGGCTCGGGTCTGGACCCCAAGGCATTCCCCGCGGTGATGGACATACCCCCTCAACGTTATCGCCTGGAATATCGCTTCGTGCCCGGTGATGAGGCTGATGGCGTGACACTGCACCTGCCGCTGGCGATGCTCAACGCCTTGCCGACGGACCGGTGTCAATGGCTGGTGCCAGGATTACTGGCCGAAAAAGTCGCCGAACTGATTCGTGGCCTGCCCAAGGCCCTGCGCCGCAACTTCGTGCCGGCGCCGGATTTTGCGCGCGCCTTTGTCGAAGCCGAGGCGCCTCGTGATGAACCATTGGCGCGGGCGTTACCTGCCTTCCTGCGGCGCACGACGGGCGTGGAAGTGGATGCCCAGGCGTTTGAAGGGATCGAACTGCCCGCGCATTTCTCCATGCGTTACCGTCTGTACGATGGCGACGAGCAGGGGAGGGGGCACACGTTGGCCGCCAGTCGTGACTTGGCCGGGCTGCGTGCGCAATGGGAAGGACGCGCACGTGAAGCCTTTTCGCGCAAGACGGACATCGAATTGACGCGCGAAGATGTCACAGGATGGGATTTCGAGCAGATTCCCGCGCAGGTGCGCTCGGACGGCGGGCTCATGGCGTTTCCCGCCCTGGTTGACCTGGGCGATGCCGTGGCCCTGCGTGTTTTCGAGCGTTCCGACGAAGCGCGCCAGGCCCATCGCCAGGGCGTGATCCGGCTGTTGCGCAACGCCATCGCCACCGACATGAAGCAGGCGCGCCGCCGTTTGCCCGTGAGTAATGCGCTGGCCCTCAAATATGCTCCGCTTGGTGGCGTCGATGGCTTGCGCGAAGACCTCGTGGAAGGCGGCTTTGCCGATCTGCTCGAACGGCATGACCTGGACGTGCGCACGGCCGCCGCCTTCGAGTCGCTGCATACGCAGTTCTCGCGAGAACTGTTTGCCGCGGGTATCGAGCGCCTCAAGCTGGCCGAGCCTATTATCGAGGCTCAGGCCGAACTCAAACCCTGGCTGGAACCACCCTTGATGGGTTTTGCACGCGCCAGTTACGACGACATGCGCGAACAGTTGGATGCGCTGCTCGTGCCGGGCTTCCTGCGCGAATTGTCGACCGCTCGCCTGGCTCACCTGCCACGCTACCTGCGAGCGATGCGCTTGCGTGGCGAGCGTCTGCGGCAGGATCCGACTCGCGACCAGCAGCGCATGCTCCAGGTCCTGGCGTATTGGCGCCATTACCTGGATTTCCGCGCCGAAGGCGTTGGCCCGCTGGATGAACTGCGCTGGCTGATCGAGGAATGGCGAGTCTCGCTGTTCGCGCAGGAACTGAAGACCGCCGAGCCGGTATCAATCAAGCGCCTGGGTAAGGCGGTAGAAACCTTGCGCAAGGTGGCCGGCGACCAGCGCTACTGATCCGGCAGGCCCTTGCTCTCCATGTTTGCCGGCAGCGCGGACCGGGTGTAATGAGGCGAGGGGGACGAATTTGCCGTCGTTTCCCGAAACGACGTGTCGATTCAGCGATTTTCCTCGCCGCGCGCTTTAAAATGAGCCATGGCCCGTACCGCTGACTCTCCTGCCATCGACCGTTTCGCCGCGTGGCGTGCGCGTGAGCTGCCGCGCGTGCTTGCCGACGCGCTCGCCGCCGTAGAATATCCCTCGCTTCCCTTGGGCGAGTGCATGGACGTACTCGATCTGCTGGGGATGCTCGGTTGCGATGCGCAGACCCAGGCCGCGGCACTGTGGTTCGAGATCAGTCGTGTCGCACCGGAAAGCTGGGCCGCGCAGAAAGGCACGTTGCCCGTCGATATCCAGCGCCTGGTCGATGGCCAGGCCGCGGCCGAGCAGGTCTGGGCCTTGCACGCCCAACGCACTGCGGGCAGCGGCAGCGAAGGGCTACGGCGGCTGTTGCTGGCGATCATCCGTGACTTGCGCGTGGTCTTCATCCTGTTGGCACGGCAACTGGCGCGGCTGCGCGCGGCGGGCGCGCTGCCCGAGGCGCAACGACATGCCCTGGCGCAACTGACCCAGGACATCCATGGGCCGCTGGCCAATCGCCTTGGTATCTGGCAGCTCAAGTGGGAACTGGAAGATCTCTCATTTCGTTATCTCAAGCCCGATACTTACAAACGTATCGCCAAGTTGCTGGATGAGCGTCGCGCCGACCGCGAGAGTTTCATCGCCCAATCGCTATCGGCCTTGCGTCAGGCGCTGGAGGCTGCCGGTGTCCGTGCAGACTTGGCCGGTCGTCCCAAGCACATCTACTCGATCTGGAAGAAGATGCAGCGCAAGTCGCTGGATTTCTCAGATCTCTATGACATTCGCGCTGTGCGCGTGCTGGTAGACAGCGTGGCCGATTGTTATGCCGCGTTGGGCGTCGTGCACACGTTGTGGCCGCATCTGCCCGGCGAATTCGACGATTACATCGCCCGACCCAAGGGCAATGACTACCGTTCGCTGCATACGGCGGTGGTCGGGCCCCATGGCAAGACGCTGGAAGTGCAGATCCGTACGCACGATATGCATCGGATCAATGAACTGGGCGTCGCCGCGCACTGGCGCTACAAGGAGGGCGGCAGCGGCGACAGCGAATTCGAGGCCAAGATCGCCTGGATGCGCAAGCTGCTCGAACCTCGCGGCGAAAGCGATAGCGAAGTCGCCGCCGGCCTGCAGACGGAATTGCTCGAAGATCGCGTCTATGTGCTGACGCCACGCGGCGAGGTGGTGGACCTGCCACGTGGATCGACCGTGCTCGATTTCGCCTATCACGTACATACCGAAGTCGGGCATCGCTGCCGTGGCGCCAAGGTCAACGGCCGCATCGTGCCGCTGACCTTTCAGCCCCAGAGCGGCGATCGCATCGAGATCCTCACCGGCAAGCTCGCCGAGCCCAGCCGCGACTGGCTGTCCACGCATCACGGATACCTGCATACGTCGCGGGCGAAAGAAAAGGTCCGCGTGTGGTTTCGACGTGTGGCGCAGGAGGCCAACCTGGCCGCAGGCCGCGCCATGCTCGACCGCGAACTGCGGCGACTGGCCATGACCCATGCCGACCTGTCCAGGTTGCCGGCGCATTTTCACTGGAAGACGCTGGACGAGGTGCTCGTCGCGCTGGCGCTGGGCGAGATCAACCCGGGACAGATCTCTCGGTTCCTGCAAGAAGCCGCCGCGCCGCCAGCGCAGGAAGTGACTCAGTCCTCGCTACCGGTCGCCTCGCGTCATCAGGTCAAGGACCACACGGCGCTCAGCATCGAAGGTGTCGGCAACCTGCTGACCTCGCTGGCACGTTGTTGCCAGCCTTTGCCCGGCGATCCGGTGAGCGGCTTCATCACGCGCGGGCGCGGTGTTTCGGTACATCGCGCCGATTGCGTCAGTCTCGCGCGCCTTGCGCGCCGTGACCCTGACCGTGTCATCGACGTGGAGTGGGGCAAGGTCGCCGCGCAGGCCTACGAGGTGGACATCGAATTGCAGGGCTACGATCGCAAGGGGCTGCAAAAGGACGTCACCGCGCTGATCAGCAACTTCGGCACCCACATCATCGCTTCGTCCAGCCGCGTACACACCCGTACCGGCGAAGTAGATATGCGCTTCACCCTGCGCGTACGCGATTTCGAGCAGCTTTCCACGCTGCTGGGTCGATTGACCGCCCTCCCCAACGTCGTCGATGCCCGCCGGGTGGGCGGTGCGTAAGATCGGGGCGAGAGACGATCAGCGAGGGTGCATCATGGATGGGCGCAAGATGCTTCCACGCATGGCGTCCAGTTCTTCTGGTGAATGTGAAGTCCTGGTCCGGCCATTCCAAGCGGTGCATTCGCGCATCGTCCCTCGTCCCTGATACACCCCCTGAACGCCCACCACGCCTCGCCCAAGCTGGGATGCGCGCGGATGCTAAGCTCATGCGGTTGCAAACAGGCCTGCATATATGAGCGGACGCAGAGATCAGCATGACCAGGGCGGTCGAACCGAGCCTCGCCTGGGCAATCTGGATGGCTGGGATAAACCCCAGGGACCGGCACCCGCGGCGCCGCGTGACGAGTTGCCACATTTTGGCGCGGCCGATCCGGACCGGCGTCGGTCGTCGCCGCGTGCCCCGCAGCCGCCCAGGCCGAGCCGGCGTGGCTGGCTGTGGCCGTTGTTGCTGTTGCTGGTGGTCGGTTTGGTCGCTTTTGCCTGGGTGGAACAAGACCGCTTGCGCGGGCTCGTGCCGAGCACGGAGCTCAACGATGTGCTCAGTCGCGCCGATCAGGCTTTGCACGACGGTCGTCTGGACGGTACGGATGGCAAGAGCGCGCGCGAGCTCTACGAGGCAGCCCGGGCGCTGGAGCCGGACAATGATCGCGCCCGCGACGGCCTGCGCCAAGTCGGGCAGGCCGAGGTGTCGCGTGCCGATGCCGCATTGCACGCCGGCAAGCTGGACGAAGCCTCGCAAGCGCTGAATGCAGCCCGTGAACTATTGGGCGGCGGTAGCGACGTCGAGCGCCTGGACCAGGAGATCGCCAAGGCGCACAGCGCTAACGTGCAGCCCGACGGCCTGATCGAGCGCGCGCAACAGGCGCTCGATGCCGGTCGCCTGGATGGCGATGATGGTGCGGCCAATCTTTATCGTCAGGTGTTGGCGATCGATCGTAACAACGCGATTGCGCTGCACGGCATGGACAAGGTCGCCGAGGCCATGGCCGCACAGGCGCGCAAGGCCATCGACGATGGCGACCGCAACGGGGCCTCTGCGATTGTCGATCGCCTTTCCAACCTGATGCCCAATTACGGCGAGTTGCCATCGCTGCGCGCTGCCCTGGTGCAAGCGCAGAAGCAGGACAACGGCGAACTGGCGCAAGACATCAAGCAAGGGCAGGATGCCCTGCGTGCCGGCCGTATCGATGGCGATGGGCAGGACACGGCGCTGGCGTACTTCAAGGCAGCGCTGCAGATCGATCCGGACAACGCCGAAGCCAAGGCAGGCCTGGGGCAGGTAGCGACCGCGCTCATCGTGCAGGCCAATGCCGCCATCGATGCTGACGATGCCGCGCATGCCGGGCAATTGCTCGAACGCGCGGCCATGTTCGCGCCCAAGTCGGCCGATCTCGCCGCCGCGCATGCGCGTCTGGACGACCTGACTCGTCGAAAAAATGCCAGCGACGGCAATCTGCCGGCGATGCAGGCCGGCCAGGACGGTGACCTGGGGACGGCCGCACCCACGACGCTTTCGCCGCAACAGAGTGCACAAGTGGCGCGCATGGTGCACAAAGCCGATGCCGCGGCGCGCCATGGCGACATCATGCTGCCGCCTGGCGACAGTGCATATGATCTCTATCGAGGTGCCCTGGCCATCGACAGCAACAACGAGGCCGCGCGGCGTGGCTTGCAGGAGCTTCCCAATCTGGTGGCGCGCCAGTTCAATCAGGCGATGTCCAATGGCAATCTGGTGCAGGCCGAGGGGTTCCTCGGCGATCTTTCCGATCTTGCCCCTGGCGACGCCGGCCAGGATCAGTTGCGCCAGCGCCTGGGCAGTGCCTGGATGGACCAGGCCGAGCAGCAACTGGGACGTGGCGATCGAGCGGGTGCTGCGCAGTCGCTGAACCATGCTGGCAAGCTGTCGTCATCCAATCCGCGCCTGCAACAGTTGAGCGCGCGTTTGCAGTCGGGATACTGAAAGCGCATGGCGGTACTGGTTATTGGAGCCAGCGGCCAGATCGGCCGCTTTCTGCTGCCCCGCCTGGCGACGCGCGGCGAACGGGTTATCGCATTCAGCCGCCAGGAGCAGGCGCCCATCGAAGGCGTGCAATGGGTACGTGCCCAGGTGCCCGACTCGCCGTTGCCGGAGGGGCGCATCACCGCCATCATCAGCATGGGACCACTGGTCGGGTTCGATGAATGGCTTTCGCGAATCGACTTGCACCAGCGGCCTCGCGTGATCGCCACCAGTTCGATGAGCGCGCAATCCAAGCTCGATTCGGAGTTACGCTCCGAACGCGAGCTGGCTCAGAGCATGCGCGACAGCGAGGCCCGGATGGCACGCCTGTGCGATCGCCACGGCTGCCCATGGATCGTGCTGCGACCCACCATGATCTATGGCATCGGCATGGACAAGACACTTTCGCCCATCGCACGGCGCGCCATGCAGACCGGGGTGTTTCCCTTGTTGCAGGGTGAAGGCCTGCGCCAACCGGTGCATGCCGACGATATCGCCCAGGCCATCGTGGCCGCGCTGGACCGGCGCGAGGCGTCGGGTTACATCCTGCCCATCGGAGGCGGCGAACGGCTGAGCGTGCGCGACATGTTCGTGCGAGTACGCCGCAGCCTGCCGCGCTGGACGCTACCCATGCCGGTGCCATTGCGAGCGTTACGCATGTTGCGTTATTTCATGCAGAACGTACGCGGCACGCTGTCGCGCTTCCAGACCGACCTGGTCGCCGACAACACGGAATTGGAGCGTCGCCTGGGGGTGCGGCCGCGACCTTTCAGGCCCGATCCCTCCTGCTGGGAACCTTCCGGGCGTGTGCGTTGAACGGCAAAGGCCGGCTTTTGCCACGAATGGTCCGCAAATAGTCACGAATCCGGGGCCGGCGTTCAGACGCCCGCCGGCAAGCAGGCCCTATGATCGGCCCACTCCGTGTCAGGGATTTCGCTGCGTTGTCCTTTCTGAGCCGACTTTCAGCCATCGCCCGCGCCATCTGGCCCTGGGTCCGCATTCCGTTCTGGGTCTTCATGGGGCTGCTGTTCGGTTTCGTGTTGCCCTATACGGTGATCCTCAACAAGCGGGTGCAGGATCGCTTCAACGATCTTGTATTCGCGGTGCCCACGCGCGTGTATGCGCGCCCGTTGCCGCTGGCCGCCGACGAGGCCATGTCGCCGTCGATGCTGGAGCTTGAACTGACGTTTGCCGGCTATACCCGCGATGAGCGCGGCGAAGTGGCGGGCAGTTGGACCAAGAACGGCAGCACCTATTTCATCGCCTCGCGTGGGTACGCCGGTCCCGATGGCGGCGAGCTGCCGCGTCGCATCCGCGTCGTGCTGGGCAAAGGTCAGGTGTTGTCCATCAAGGACATCGCCAGCGGCAAGCCTATCGATACCACCCACCTTGATCCGGCGCGTATCGCCACGTTGTATGGTTCGGCCCAGGAAGAGCGTCGAATCGTACGTCTTGCCGACGTCCCCCCTCTGCTGCTCAGTGGTTTGCAGGCGGTCGAGGATCGCGACTTCAAGCACCACTTCGGCATCGATATCGGCGCGATCCTGCGCGCGACCTTTGCCAACCTGCGCGCCGGCCATACGGTGCAGGGCGGCTCCACGCTGACCCAGCAATTGGTGCGCAACCTGTTTCTGGATCGTGACCAGAACTACACACGCAAATTCAACGAAGCGTTGATGTCGGTGTTGATCGAGGCACATTATGACAAGGGCCGCATCCTGGAGGCCTACGTCAACGAAGTCTTCCTCGGTCAACAGGGCAGCCAGGCGGTGCACGGTTTCGCTGCGGCGTCGGAGTTCTATTTTGGTCGTCGCATGGAGGACCTGCGTCCGCAGGAAATCGCCTTGCTGGTCGGCATGGTGAAGGGACCCAGTTATTACGACCCGCGCCGTTATCCCGATCGTGCGTTGTCACGGCGTAACTTGGTGTTGCAGCAGTTCGTCGATACGGGCTTGCTGACAGCCGAGCAGGGCAAGGCAGCGCAGGCCACGCAGCTGGGCCTGGCTGGCGCGGGTCAGCTACCGCACAACCGGTT
This sequence comes from Dyella sp., assembly GCF_036384435.1. Taxonomy (GTDB): domain Bacteria; phylum Pseudomonadota; class Gammaproteobacteria; order Xanthomonadales; family Rhodanobacteraceae; genus GSA-30. The sequence goes on from NZ_DASVMI010000094.1 coordinate 79,499, forward strand.
CCCTGCTTTCATGCAACTGGTGCGCGCGCAGATCACCAGTGACTTCGATGACGAGACGCTCAGCGCAGGTAACCTGAGCATCTTCACCACGCTTGATCCGGCCGCGCAGCTATATACCGAGCAAGCCGTAGCCGATACCGCCAAGGCGCTGGGCAAGCGTGGCGATGCGGCGCAGGCCGCGGGCGTGGTCACCGATGCGCACACGGGCAGCGTGCTGGCCATCGTTGGTTCGAAGGACCCGGGGGATCAGGGTTACAACCGCGCGATCGACGCGCGGCGTTCGATCGGTTCGCTCATGAAGCCGTTCGTCTATCTGGTCGCCCTGACCGACCCCTCGCGCTGGAATCTTTCCACGCTGATCGACGATTCGCCGGTGGCCATGCGCCAGCCCGATGGCACCATGTGGACGCCGCAGAACGACGAACACGACGTGCACGGCATGGTACCGATGGTCGATGGCCTGATTCATTCGTGGAATCTGGCGACCATTCATATGGGCCTGGAAGTGGGCGTGCCGCGCATCAAGGCGTTCCTCGAATCGTTCGGCTTGCAGGACGTCAATCCCGGTCCGTCGTTGTTGCTTGGTGCGCAGGGTATGTCCCCTTTGCAGGTAGCCCAGCTCTACCAATACATCTCGGCTGACGGTCACGCCTTGCCATTGCTCGCGGTCAATGGTGTCGTCAATGCCGACGGCCGCACCATCAAGCGCTACGAGGTCAAGGGTGGTGACGGCGAGTACCAGGATGCCGTGCGCCTGACCACCTGGGCGATGCAGCAGGTCGTGCGCTCAGGGACTGCCGCGGCGATCGGCAATTCCAACCTTGGCATACTCAACGCCGCTGGCAAGACCGGCACCAGCAACGACCAACGCGACAGCTGGTTCGCCGGTTTCACGGGCGAACACCTGGCGGTGTTCTGGATGGGCCGCGACGACAACAAGCCCAGCGGGCTCTACGGCGCAACGGGCAGCCTGCGCATCTGGCAGAACTTGTTCCGCAAGCTGCCCACGCGGCCCTTGTCCACGGCGCTGGGTCCGAATCTGGAAATGGCCTGGATCAATCCACAGGATGGCAAGCGTACCGATCCATCGTGTCAGGGCGCACGTCAGTTCCCTGTCGTTGTCGGTACTCTGGCGTCCGAATCGGAAGGCTGCTTCTGGCAGCATGTCGAAAATATCTTCGGTAGCGGCAAGGACGAACCCGCACCGGCCTCAACCGCATCCGTACGAGATTGAAGATCATGCTTGCCAAATGCTCTCCGTTGCTTCCTTCGTTGCTTGCCATGGTTGTGCTGGCTGGCTGTACGACGGTGCCACCACCGGCGCCTCCCGCCCCGCAAGCCAAGGCTGACAGCCTGATCCTCGCCTCGATCAAGGCGGCTGGCGACAAGGAAAAGTCGGCCATCGACGTCAACCCCTTGCGCAATCCCGGGGTAGCCTCGCTCCAGGACGCCGCGCAGGCTGACGTGCGCGCCGGGCGCTATCCTGATGCCGCGGCTAAGCTGGACCAGGCGCTGAAGCTCAGTCCGGATTCGCCGGATCTATTGCAGGATCGCGCGGAATTGGCCATTCGCCTGCACGATTACGCGTCGGCGGAAAAGTTGGCGCATCGCTCGTGGGAACTTGGCCCGCGTCTAGGACCGCTGTGCGCACGCAACTGGCAAACGATCGTGGAATTGCGCGATCGCGCAGGCGACCAGGCTGCTGCGGCCCAGGCGCGCAACGCCGTAGGGCAGTGCCATGTCGAAGGCGTGCAGCGATACTGATGCCTCCCACCCCCGTGGGAGCGACTTTGTGGTGGCGATGCAAGTCGCGACTCAGGTCGCGGCTTGGAGGTTTTAAAACCTCCAATCTGCGACTGAATCGCAGATTACATCGCCACTGAGGTCGCTCCTGCGCGGGAAATGGACCGCGGAAATCCCCACCGGCGTCGCGCTCGAGCATCCCTGCCAACCATCAGCCATACTAGGCCGATGACCGATCCGGATATTGCCGACCTGCTTGGTGCAGATGGCCCTTTTGCCCGTGACTTGCCCAACTTCCTGCCGCGCGAGGCGCAACAGGAGATGGCCAGGGCTGTGCAGCATGCGATTGCCGAACGCGACACCTTGGTCGCCGAGGCTGGCACGGGAACCGGCAAGACTTACGCTTACCTGGTGCCAGCATTGTTGTCGGGCGAACGCGTGATCGTGTCCACCGGCACCAAGGCGCTACAGGACCAACTCTATTTCCGCGATCTGCCGCGCGTGCGCTCGGTGCTCGGCGCGAACGTCAAGACGGCCTTGCTCAAGGGGCGGGCCAATTATCTTTGCCTGTATCGCCTCGACCAGACTGTCCGCGAAGGAGCCAGCTTTGATCGCGAACATGCTGGGCAATTGGCAGCAATCCGCGCTTGGTCGGCGCGCACGCGACGCGGCGATCGCATGGAACTGGCCGAGGTGCCGGAAGAGTCTGCGATGTGGCTGCGCGTTACCTCGACACCGGATAATTGCCTGGGCGTGGAGTGTCCTTTCTACGATGACTGCCATGTCATCAAGGCACGCCGGGAAGCGCAGGAGGCCGAGATCGTCGTCGTCAATCATCATCTGCTGTTCGCCGATCTGGCTCTCAAGCAGGAAGGTTTCGGCGAAATCCTACCCGGCGCTCAGGCATTCATTCTTGACGAAGCGCACCAGATTCCCGAACTGGCCGGGCAGTTCTTTTCGCAGAGCATAAGTGCGCGCCAATTGACCGAACTGGCACAGGACAGCCTGAGCGAATGCACCGGCATTACAGGTGCGCTCGGTGCGGTACTGGAGCCCGTCGAAGCCTTGCAGGAGGCCGTGCGAAAGCTTCGCCTGTCCATGGATGCCATGCCGCAGCGCGGTCCCTTTCACCAACTCGATGGTAGCGCATCGGTGCGCACAGCCTTGCATGATTTGCGTGAGCTGATGGCGGCGCTGGCCGATGTACTGGCCTCACAGGCGGAACGTTCGCGTGGCATGGCCAACGTATTCGAACGTGCCTCGATGTTGAGCGAGCGACTCGATCGCATTGCCGATGGCGGTGGCGAACAGGACGTGCGCTGGTATGAACAATTCCCCCGTGGGTTTGCCTTGCATGCCACGCCGCTGGACCTGGCTGCGCCATTGCGCGGCTTGCGCGAGCGCACACAGGCAGCATGGATTCACACATCGGCTACGTTGTCGGTGGCCGGTGATTTCGGCCATTTTGCCCGCCAACTTGGCCTGGAAGATCCACAGACGCTTAGCCTGCAAAGTCCATTCGATTACGCTCGCCAGGCATTGTGTTACCTGCCGCAGGGTCTGCCTGATCCGGCCGCGCGTGACTATATCGACCGAGTGATCGACGTAGTGTTGCCGGTGCTGCGTGCCTCCAACGGCCGCGCTTTTCTATTGTTCACCTCGCACCGGGCGTTACGGCGCGCAGCCGAGCTTCTGCATCAGCGCGTGCCCTGGCCATTGTTCGTGCAGGGCGCTGCACCACGGCATCGATTGTTGGAGGAGTTTCGCGCAAGCGGTCACGGTGTCTTGCTTGGCGCGGCCAGTTTCTGGGAAGGCGTGGATGTGCAAGGCGATGCACTATCGGTCGTCGTGATCGACAAGCTGCCATTCGCAGCGCCGGATGATCCTGTCCTGCAAGCCAGGCTCGATGCCTTGGAGCAATCGGGCATCAACCCGTTCATGGGTTGGCAGGTGCCCAGCGCCGTGATTGCGCTCAAGCAGGGCGTGGGGCGTCTCATACGCGACGTGCGCGATCGTGGCGTGCTGGTGCTGTGCGATCCCAGGCTGACCGGCAAAGGCTACGGCAAGCTGTTTCTTGCCAGTTTGCCGGCCATGCCACGCACGCGCGATATCGATGATGTCCAGGCCTTTTTTACTCAAAATGGCTCTGTATCGATGGGGGAAGACGCCCTGCCATGACTTTGCCCTCATCGTGCCCGTAAAGTGCCAGGAAACACCAAGTGCAGACGTAGGCTGCCGTGATCTCCTGAGCATCACTCAACCTAAGGATTAGGCTGCCATGAAAACGCAATGGATACACAGTGTGACCGCCAAGGTGCTAGGCGTGGGCTTGCTGGCACTTCTGATGCTTATTCCGTTGGGCCAGGTAAGAAATCTGATTGGCGAGCGTCAGGACCTGCGTCAGCAGGCCGTGGCACAAATCGCGCAAGGATGGGGTGCCGAACAGACATTGGGCGGCCCTGTACTGGCGGTGCCAGGTCGTCGTTCTGTATTGATGGCCGACAGCACGTCTGCGCGAGAGGTAGCGACGACGAATATCGTACTGCCCGACCAGCTCAAGGCCGACGTTTCCATGCAGGTTGACCGGCGCAGCTTTGGTATCTATGCAGCGCCGATATATCTATCGACTATTCATCTCACAGCGCGCTTCCTGCCCGAGGATGTCCAGAAAGCCGCGCGAGCCAGTGCGTCGCAATGGGAGCCAGGCAAGGCGGAGATCCGCTTGCTACTGAGTGACTTGCATGGCCTGCGCAAGGCTACGTTGCGCGTCGATGGCAAGGTGCAGCCGCTGGAATCCTCAGCAGGGCGCATGGCGGGTTTGTCCAGCGTGGTGCTACCCATTTCCCTGGATATGACTTCGGCCAAACCGATCGAACTGGACGCAGAACTGGAAGTAGCCGGCACCGAATCCATGCAGGTGCTTCCCCTGGGGCGCAGCACCGATGTGTCGATGCAGGCACCCTGGGGTGACCCAAGCTTTACCGGTGCCTCTTTGCCAATCGATCGGCAAATCCAGCCGAAACATTTCTCGGCGCATTGGCATGCCTCGGACCTCAACCGCAGTTATGGTCAATATTGGGAAGACGGCGACGAAGCCACCGGACAGGCGGTGATCTCATCGGGTTTCGGCGTGCAGCTCTACCAGCCGGTAGATGTCTACCAACGCAATGATCGGTCGGTGAAGTACGGCCTGTTGTTCATTGGCATGACGTTCGTGGTGTTCTTCCTGTTCGAGGTGCTCAAACGCTTGCGCGTGCATCCGGTGCAATACCTGCTGGTCGGCGCTGCCCTGGCTACGTTCTATGTGTTACTGCTGGCGCTATCGGAGCAGATCGGGTTCGCCTTGGCATATGTCATTGCCGCGGCGGCGGCCGTACTGATTGTCGGCGGCTATGCATGTGCTGTGTTGCGCGCTCGCCAAGCCGGTGTATTACTCGGTAGCGCCCTGGCGATGGTTTATGCCCTGCTGTACGGCCTGGTCGCCGCCGATCAGTATGCCTTGCTGATTGGTGCGGTGGCCTTGCTGGTTGTGGTGGCGCTTCTGATGTATCTCACGCGACGTATCGACTGGTATGCCTATGCGCCAGATTCCGTGTCGCGCCATGATCCGGCTACCATGGACAAACCATGAACCTGCTCGCCATCGAAACTGCTACCGAAGCCTGCTCCGTCGCCCTGTTGCACGGTGATGAAATTATCGCGCGCAGCGAGATCGCGCCGCGCCGTCACGCCGAGCTGGTACTGCCGATGGCCGATGCCTTGCTTGCCGAGGCCGGCCTTGGCCGCCATGCGCTCGATGCCATTGCCGTCGGGCGTGGCCCGGGAGCATTTACCGGTGTCCGCTTGGGCGTTTCGCTGGCGCAAGGCATGGCGCTGGCGTTGGATCGCCCGGTGGTCACGGTATCTTCGCTGGCTGCGCTGGCGCTGGAGGCCGAGGATGAAGACGCCGCCATCCTTGCCGTGATCGATGCCCGCATGGGCGAAATCTACGCTGCCAGCTATCGTCGTGATGGCCGGGGGGGCCTGGTGGCGCTGGACCAGGAAAGAGTCTGTACGGCCGATGCTCTGGTGTTGCCGCAAGCGCAGGCATGGCAGATTGTGGGGACTGGCTGGAGCACATACGAGACGGTGCTGCGCGAACGGCTCTCGGTGGCACCGGTACGTGCGGAAGGTGCGCGTTATCCGCAAGCCCGGCATGTGGCCGAGCTGGCGGCTGGCGAATTCCGTGCAGGTCGCGCCCATGCGCCCGAGCAGGCCCTGCCGATCTATCTGCGCGACAAGGTCGCATTGACGCTGGTCGAGCAGGGACGCGCATAAAAAAACGACGGCGCCATGGCGCCGTCGGTTCTCCGGGTAGCGACCGGGGCGATGAAGACTCAGAGCTGGCCGATGGTCATCTGTACGATGAGGCTGCTGATCGACACGGCTGCCCACACCCCCAATCCCAGGGCGATCGGCCGCCAACCTGTCGATGCCATCTTGCGCAGGTTGGCCGAGAGGCCAATGGCCGTCAGTGCCACGATGATCAGGAATTCGGCCAGCATATGAATCGCCGGCTGGATCTGTCCGGGAATCAGTCCGGCGGTACGGATGGCCGAGGCCACCAGGAACCACAGGATGAACCAGGGAAAGATGCGGGCCAGGCTGAAGTTGCTGCTGCCTTTCTTTTTTTCATGCCAGGCGGTGGCGAGGGCCAGCACCAGGCAGACGGGAATGATCAGCGTTGCGCGGGTCAGCTTGACGATGGTGGCGTAGTCACCCGCCGCTTTGCTGAAGCTATAGCCGGCGGCGACGACAGACGAGGTGTCGTTGATGGCTGTCCCGGCCCACAGGCCGAAGCCCAGGTCGGACAGGTGCAACAGGTGCCCGAGCAGCGGAAACAGCAGCACGGCGACGAGGTTGAACAGGAAAATCGTGGAAATGGCGAATGCGGTGTCGTGTTCGTCGGGCTTGATGATCGGCGTGATCGCGGCAATGGCCGAGCCGCCACAGATGGCAGTGCCCACACCAATGAGGATCTTGAGCTTGTCGTGCACCTTCAGTAGGCGGCCCAGGCCCCATGCCGCGAGAAACGCCATGGTCATGGTCACCAGGGTTACCGATAGGGATTCGAGGCCGGTCTTGGCCACCTGGCTCAGACTCAGTCCGAAGCCCAGTGCGATGATCGACCATTGCAGGATCTGCTTGCCAGCGAACTGGATGCCAGGGGTGAAGCTGGCGCCAGGCGACAGGAAATTTCGTACCACGATGCCTAACACGATGCCGAATACAGGACCGCCGATCAGGGGGGCCAGATGCCCCAGCCCGAGGGCGACCAAGGCGATGACGATGGCCAGGGCCAGGCCGGGAAGGCGCTGGCCAAGGGATGGAGCGGGGAGGGATGCAGCCTGGGCGGACATGGTATTTCCTTGATGCGTGTGGCTATTGTCGGTCGCGGCATGCATCAGGAAAACTTGGAATTTCTGATTGAAGATATAAAATAATTTGATGCTTCATATCAGCCCCCGCCAGCTTGAAGTGTTTGTCCAGACGGCATTACTGGGCAGTTTGCGTGCCGCCTCCGATGCGCTGCACCTTACGCAACCGGCCACGAGCATGGCCCTGGCCGAATTCGAGCGTCTGCTAGGCAGCCCGGTGTTCGCCCGTGAACGAGGACGGCTGCATTTGAATGCGCGCGGCCGCGAATTGCTGCCGCTGGCGCAGGAACTGCTGGAGCGCCATGCGGAATTCGGCCGCCAAGGCATCGCGGATCGGACGGTGCTGGGGGGAGAGCTTCGCGTGGGGGCCAGCAACACGGTGGGGAATTACCGGGTTGGTGAATTGCTGGGCGATTTCATCCGAGCCCATCCTCAGGTATCGGTACGCTTGCGCGTGGCCAATACCGACGCTATCGCTCATGCCCTGCTCGAACATGCACTGGACGTGGGATGTGTCGAGGGCCCGGTCGCGCACCCTTCGCTAGCGCTGCATCCCTGGCGCGACGATGACCTGGTCGTATGTGCGCCGCCGGATCACCCGCTGGCACGCAAACGGCGCCTGCAACCGGGCGATTTCACCGGCGCGCGATGGGTCCTGCGCGAGCCGGGGTCAGCGACGCGCGTGACCAGCGAGCGTGCGCTGGCGATGCTGCCTCCTGGCGAAACTGTGCTGGAGCTGGACCAGACCGAAGCCATCAAGCAAGCCGTCGTGGCAGGCCTGGGCATCGCCTGCCTGCCCCAGGTAGCCGTGATCGATGCCGAGGCAGCCGGTCGCCTGCGCGTATTGCGTACCCCCTTCCTGGACCTGCGGCGCAAGCTTTCCCTGTTACTGCACAAGGGAAAGTATCGCGGCGCCCTGTTGGAGGCATTCTTGTCGAGCGTGGATGCCCAGGTAGGGGGATGGCGCGCATGAGCCACGTCGCCGCGAGCCCCGCGTGTCGTTTTTCGCGCTTCACAGCGCCGCAGGCGCGGCCTCACAGCTTGCGCAGCAAGCGACTTCACCCACTCAGAGCCCAAACGCACTCAACCCCGGATGATCGTCCGGCCTGCGTCCTGCCGGCCAATGGTATTTGCGTTCGTCCGCGCGGATCGGCTGGTCATTGATGCTCGCGTGGCGATAGCGCATCAGGCCGTTTTCGTCGAACTCCCAGTTCTCGTTGCCGTGGCTGCGGTACCACTGCCCGGAGTCGTCGTGCCATTCATAGGCGAAGCGCACGGCAATGCGATTATCCCTGAAGGCCCAGAGCTCCTTGATCAATCGGTAATCGAGCTCGCGGTCCCATTTGCGTGCCAGGAACACACGCACGGCGTCGCGGCCATCCAGGAACTCGGCGCGATTGCGCCAGTGCGTGTCCACCGTATAGACCAGCGATACCCGTTCCGGATCGCGGGAATTCCAGGCGTCCTCGGCAAGACGGACTTTCTGCGTGGCGGTTTCTTCGGTGAAGGGCGGAACTGGCGGCTTGGTGGTCATGGGAGCCTTCGTGTGTAAGGTAGACAGGGTTGTCTACATGCAGGCTAGCTAATGCAGACAGACTTGTCTACCATGTTCGCATGAATAACCAGGCAAGCCTTCTTCCGGCCCGCGAACGCATTCTTCTAACCGCCCACGACCTGTTCTACCGGGATGGCGTTCGCGCCACCGGCATCGACAAGGTCATTGCCGATGCCGGCGTGACCAAGGTGACTTTCTATCGGCATTTCCCCAGCAAGAATGATCTGGTCTGTGCATTCCTGGATTATCGCCATGAGCGATGGATGGCCTGGTTCGTCGATGCGCTGACCCGGCACGGTGCCAATGAAGGCCGCCTCACGGAGGCCGTCGTCCGCGCCATGCGTGAATGGTTTGAATCGGAAGCCTTCAGGGGGTGTGCATTCATCAACAGCGTGATTGAGCTGGGCGGTAGCCTGCAGGATGTGATCGACATATCCAGGCAACACAAGCAATCGATGACGGACGTCCTGGCCGCGCACCTGCCGCAAGAACAGCAAACGGCGGGACTGGCTTGCGCGATGGCGGTGGCGATTGATGGCGCCATCATTCGTGCACAATATGATCAAACGCCCGATGCGGCGTTGGCTGCCCTGGCGTTGTTGTTGAAAAGCCTTGCCTGGTAGGAGCGATTTCATTGGCGAAGCAATCTGCAACACGGTTACAGATTGGTGCTCTTAAAACCCCAAGCCGCGCCCTAAGTCGCGACTTGCATCGCGGCTGAATTCGATACAGCTCAAGCTGGCGTTTGCGCGTCAGCTTCCGTGCAGACGGGAATTCTAGGCGACGTAATGTCAGCCAGCATGGCCTCCACTTCCTCGTGCGAGCGGGCGCGTATGAGCTTGGGCGCGTGCTGGCGCAGGGCCTTGGCGTCAAGCGATGCGAGGCGATCGCGTACTTGCAGCAATTGGCCGGGATGCATGCTGAATTCGTACAGCCCCAGCGCCAGCAGCATCGCCGTGAAGTTCACGTCGCCGCCGATCTCGCCGCACAGGCTTACCGGCTTGCGTGCGCGCCGGCCAGCGCTGATCACATGCGAGATCAAGCGCAACAGGGCAGGCTGCAAGGGATTGTAGATATTTTCCAGCGCGTCGTTGCCGCGATCGGCAGCGAGCACGTATTGCGCCAGATCATTGGTGCCGATGGCCAGGAAGTCCGCGTGCTCGAGGATTTCGCGCACATTGATCGCGGCGGCTGGCACCTCGATCATTGCGCCCAACGAGAGCTTCTCCGGCAGGTCGATGTTTTCGCGCTTGAGCTCGGCGCGTGCCAGCTTGAACAGTGTGCGTACGGCGATCAGTTCATCCGGCTGCGTGACCATGGGAACGAGTACGCGTACCGGGCCGTAGCACGCTGCGCGCAGGATGGCGCGAATCTGCGTGGTGAAAACCGCCGGATAGCGTAGTGACAGACGTACGCCGCGCACCCCAAGCGCGGGATTCTCCTCGCCGCGCATGGCCAGGCCGGCGGCATCGGCCTTGTCTGCGCCCAGGTCCAGCGTGCGAATGGTGACCGGCAAGCCACCCATGCCCAGAACCAGGTCGCGGTAGGCAATGAACTGCTCGTCCTCGGAGGGCAGCCCCTTGTGTCGTAGGAACAGGAATTCGGTGCGATACAGGCCAACGCCATCGGCGCCCTTGGCACGCGCCGAGGCGATGTCAGGCGACATTTCGGCATTGGCGTAAAGCTTGATGTCCACGCCATCGCGAGTGCGTGTGGGGGCATTGGCCAGCGTAGCCAGCCGTCGCCCTTCCTGGGCCGCTTCGCGCTGCCAGGCACGATAGCGAGTGAGATCTTGCGCCGTGGGATGCACGACCGCTTCGCCACGTTCGCTGTCGAGCAGGATCAGGTCGTCGTCGTGGATGGTAGACAATGCATCGCGTACGCCCACCAGCATGGGCAGGTCAAGGCTGCGCGCGAGGATGGCACTATGGGAATAGGGGCTGCCCGAGCTGGCGACCACGCCAAGCAGGCCATTGCCGGCCAGGTGCGCCATGTCGGCCGGTGCGATGGAATCGGCAATGAGGATCTCGCCCACGCGTGCGGCGATCTTGCGTTCCTCGGCGCTGGTCTGGCGTTGCAGGGCCGAGATGACGCGGTTGATGACCTGGTCGATATCTTCCTTGCGACTGCGCAGGTAAGGATCGTCCATGGCCTCGAACACCGCGGCGAGACGGTCGCGCTGTTTCTTTAGCGCCGCGCCCGGGCGGTAGTGTCCGATGCGGACCAGATCGTCCAGGCCGCGCAACAGCTCGGGATCATCCAGGAGCAGGCTGTGCGCGTCGATGAATTCGTTGACTTCGCGGGCCAGGGCGCCATGCAGCTTGCCGCGCAATTCGCGCAATTCCTGTCGTGCGGTGTCGAGCGCGCGGTGCAGCCGTTCAAGTTCGGAATCGACCTCGTCCTCGGCCAGCGGGCGTGTGTCGACCAGGTAACGGCTCGGCTGGACCAGTCGCGCGCGACCGAGGGCCATGCCTCGCGAAGCGGTGGTGCCGGGCAACAGATGCCTCATGCAGACGATCTCGATGTGGGGGGAGTGGACGCCGGGGAGCGCGCCTTCAGACAACAAACATCGCGCGACAGTTGCACGTGTTCTGCCTTGATGAGGCGATCTGCGGTCCCCGATTCCATCCTCAAGCCCCTTCGTCGAACTTTCTGTCGAAAAGTGCGACCACGGCATCGAGCGCGTTCTGCTCGTCCGGGCCGTCGGCGCGGATGGTCAGCGGCGTGCCGAGGCCTGCGGCGAGCATCATCACACCCATGATGCTTTGAGCATTGACCTCACGTCCCCGGCTGACCAGCCAGACGGTGGACTTGAAGCTTTGTACCAATTGCACGAGCTTGGCCGAAGCGCGTGCATGCAATCCGAGTTTGTTGGAAATGACGATGTCTTTCTCAAGCATGATCGATGAAGATTCCTCCGCGGCCGCCGCTGGCGGCAATTTCCGCCAGTTCGTCCAGGGGTTTTTCCGAGTAGTTGAGCACACGCAGCAGCATCGGCAGATTCAGCCCCGACACGCAGCGCAGCCGTACCCCCAGCGAACTCAGTGATAGGCCTATATTGCATGGCGTGGCGCCATACAGATCGGCCAGCACCAGCACGCCGTCTCCCTGGTCGAGGTCACGGGCGTGGCGCTCGGTGAGCGTACGCATGACGTCCGGGTCGGATTGGCCTGGTACTTCCACGGCCTCGACCTGCAACGGCAACTTTGGCAGCACGTGGTGTGCGGCCGAGATCAACGCCTGGCCAACGGCCTCGTGCGTCATCAACATCACTCCGACGCTCATGGCCGCAGTGTCCCCTGGTGGTGTTCAAAAGCGCGCATGACAGCTGTTACTCAAGCTCGCGGTGGAAGATCAGCACGTTCTCTCGCTGCGTGCGGTAGTGCGCGGCGAGCTTCTCGGCCAAGTAGACCGACCGGTGCCGCCCGCCGGTGCACCCGATGGATATGGTCACATAACTGCGATCATCTTGCTCGAATCGTGGCAGCCATCGATCCAGCCAGTGGCTGGTGTCCTGGAAATACTCACCTACGAGTGCCTGCTGGTCCAGGAATTCACGGACCGGGGCGTCCTTGCCTGAATACGGGCGCAGCTTGGCATCCCAGTGGGGATTGGGCAGGCAGCGGGCGTCGAAGACGAAATCGGCATCCGGGGGCAGGCCGCGCCGGTAAGCAAATGATTCGAACATCAGCGTAAGGCCCTTGGTGGCCTCCGCGTAGCCCGTGGCGATCAGGCGGCGGAGCTGATGTACGTTCAGGTCGCTGGAATCGATCACCTTCTCGGCCAAGCCCGATAGCGGGCGCAGGATCCGGCGTTCTTCGGCGATGGCGTCGGCCAGCGACAGCCCGCGTGCCGAGAGCGGATGCTTGCGTCGTGTCTCCGAGTAACGCTTGATCAGGATGTCGTCGCGGCAATCGATGAAGATCAGGTGGACAGCCACCTCGGCGGCGGCCAGCGTCGACATGACAGCGGGTACCTGCTGGAAGTCGTCGCTGCGATTGCGCACGTCCACGCCTACCGCGATATGACGGCGCTGGCCGCTCTTGTCGTTGCGGATCACGGTGCGGACCAGATCCTGCAGGAGGCTGGTGGGCAGGTTGTCCACGCAGTAGAAGCCCAGGTCTTCCAGGGCGCGCAGGGCCACCGTCTTGCCGCCGCCGGACATGCCGGTGAGTACAAGCAAGTGGGTTTCTTCCGATTGGATGCTGGCGACTAGCTGGCTTGAATCATTCATGGCAATGGGGTCTTGAGTTACCAGGGCGGCAACCGGCGCATCTGGTGCGCTTGGCGATCAATGAAGGTCTGAGCCGGGTCGATGCCCTTACTCTTCAGTACATGGCTGCGCACGGCAGCTTCTACAAGCACTGCCAGGTTGCGGCCAGGTGCCACAGGGATGGTGATCAGCGGGACCTGCACCTCGAGGATCTCACGGTGCCCGACATCGCCCGTCAGGCGCGTCATGGCATCGGTATCCTCGCCGTCTCGCAAAGGCTTGAGATGCACCACCAGGCGAAGATACTTCGAGGGCTTGACCGCGGTATGGCCGAACATCTCGCGCACGTTGAGCACGCCCAGGCCACGCACTTCAAGCAGGTCCTGGAGCAGTTCCGGGCAGGTGCCATCGATGACGTCCGGAGCGATCAAGGTGAATTCGGTGGCATCGTCGGCCACGAGGCGATGGCCGCGGCTGATCAGCTCCAGCGCCAGTTCGCTCTTGCCCGAGCCCGATTCGCCGGTGATCAGCACGCCAATCGAGAACACTTCCAGGAATACCCCGTGCAAGGTAATCCTCGGTGCCAGCATGCGCGCCAGGTAGTACTGCATCCAGGTCAGCAATTCGTGGCCACGCTTGGAGCTGATCCACAACGGGGTGTTGGTTTCTTCGGCCACCTCCCGCAAGTCGGAAGGTATGGCTTGATCCTTGGTTACGATCATGGCCACTGGCTGATAAGCGGCGATCTTGTTGATGGCCTCCCAGCGCTGGCGCGAATCGAGTCCATCGAGGTAGTTCAGCTCCTCGCTGCCGATAATCTGGATCTTGTTGGGGTAGATGACATTGAGATAACCGATCAGTGAAGGGCGTCGGCTCATCGTCACCGCCTGCTCGAGTACCCGCGATTCCCCGCGCATACCTGACACCCAGCGCAAGGCCATGCGCTCGTGAACCCCATCGTACAGTTGTCGAGCGGTGATGCGATCCAAGGCGCGATCCTTTGCCGGGCAGGCGGCGACTGACGTGTATTGTGCCAGTTTGGCCGAAAGCTGGCTTTGGGTTGCCTGGCGCGCCCGAGCAATTTCATTCGTTAAGCGGGCCGCCACCCTGCCGAAGGTTGGGGCTTCGGCCTGGGGGCGCGACCGGACTATGGCGTAACTAGCCTCTACGAAGCGAAACCATCTGCGATCCAGTCGCAGGTGGGGCTTTTGGAACGTCCAAGCCGTGACCTCGTCGCGGCTTGCTTGGCGACTGAAGTCGCTCTTAAGAGGGGACGTCCGGTGAACTGACGTCGCCCTCGTCATTAGCGTGGCGTCCCGCCTTCAGGATGCGTCTGTGGTAAGACCACTCATGTCGATACCACTCTCCCTGTGACGTCAGGGAGAGTGGACAGGTTTGGCTCAAAAATACGCAGATGATCGAAGGTGATCAACCGTACTGTCGTTCTTCGCGCACTTCGCGCTGATGCTTGTCGCAGATCTTGTCGCGATGTTTGCGTAGTTGTGCAGTGAGTTTGTCAAAGAGGATGTCAATGGAGGCGTACATGTCCGACTCGATCGCCTCAGCGTGCAACAGGGTTCCATTGACGAGCAAGTTGCCTTCAGCCTTCTGTTGAAGCTTGTTCACTGATAGGACAACGCTGAGGCTTATGAGTTTTTCGTCGAGGCGGGTCAGGCGGTCCAGCTTGGCGTTGGCGTGCTGCCGCAGGGCCTGGGTGACTTCGATCTGCTGACCGCTGAGTTGGAATTGCATATTACGCCTCCTCATGATGCTGGCCGCATTGCGCGGCCGGGTTGGATGCATCCCCGGTGATGCGAGAGGACACACCGTCAGTCATAAGCTGGGAACGTTTATGGCGCGATCAAGTTCCCGCAATCGCCAACATTCATCCGGCGCGCTGGCGTTCGCTGGAGCTGGGTATGCGCATCGCCTCCCTGTATTTGGCTACGGTACGACGAGCCACCTGGATGCCCTTTCGGCGCAGTTCCTCGGCGATCGCCTGATCGGATAACGGCTTGCGTGTGTCTTCACCATCGACGAGCTTGCGCAACATGGCCTGGATGGCCGTGGCCGATGCGCTGCCGCCGTCTTCGGTGGACACGCCACTGGAAAAGAAATGCTTGAGTTCGAATGTGCCACGCGGTGTATGGATGTACTTTCGCGTCGTGACTCGCGAGATGGTCGATTCATGCATGCCCACCTCTTCGGCCACTTCGCGCAGCACGAGCGGGTGCATGGCCTCGGGGCCGTAATCGAGAAAGGCGCTCTGTCGCCGAACGATCGCCTCGGCCACCTTCATTAAGGTCTCGGCACGCGATTCGAGGCTCTTGATCAGCCAGCGCGCCTCTTGTAGTTGTCCGCGCATCCAACTGGCGTCGTCCCCGCGCGCACGCGCGATAAGATTGCAGTAATGCTGATTGAGGCCTAGTCGTGGCTGGCAGTCGGGATTGAGGCTTACGCGCCAGCGCCCGCCTTCCTTACGAGCATAGACGTCGGGCGCGACATATTCGACGGGGGTAGGGTCCATCGCCGCACCCGGACGTGGATCGAGGCTGCGAATGAGCACAGCGGCACTGGCCACATCATCTGCCTCGGCACGCAAGCGCCGCGCGAGTTTGACGATATCGTTGCGCGCCAGCAATTCCAGCTCGCTATCGACGATGCGCAGCGCCAGATCGAGATGCGGCGTGCCGCTACTGAACTGTTCGAGCTGGGCGCGCAGGCAGTCGCGCAGGTCCAGGCTGGCGACGCCTGTGGGGTCGAAACGCTGCACCATGCGGCGCACGTTTTCGATTTCCTCGAGTGTCGCCTTCAGATCGGCGGGCAGGGCGGTTGCCACCGACTCCAGGCCCTCGCCCAGATAGCCATCGGCATTGACCGCATCGATCAGGACCGCGGCGATGGTGCGCTGGCGCGGTGTCATGTGCGCCAGGTTCAGCTGCCACATCAGGTGTTCGCGCAGGGTTTCCGGTGCGGCGTTCTGAGGCTCGAATCCGTCGTCTTCACTGCCGTTGCCGCGACCGGCACCGCTGCTGGAGAAGTCGATGGGCTCGTCGGCCGGGGCATCACCCCAGTCCGGCGCCTCGGCATCGTCGGACGATCCGCTGTCGTCACTGCTGCTCGAGGAGCTAGGCGCGTTGGAGGAGGGCCCCGGTGTCTGGGCGGCTTCGAAGCTGTCCTCTTCGCCGTTGCCGCCCTCGTTCTCAGCCGAATCTTCGGAAAACTCGAGCAGCGGATTGCTCTCGGCGATCTGGCGCAGCTCCGCCTCCAGCTCCAACTGCGACAGTTGCAGCAGGCGAATCGCCTGCTGAAGCTGCGGCGTGAGCGTGAGTTGCTGATTGAGACGAAACTGCAGTCCGGTTTTCATGCCAGCCGGGGTAGATGAACGCTGAGGGTCATCCTAACCCCTGAAACCCGGGTCGACCATAGTTTCTGTCGACCGGAGTGCCCACGCCGTACAGCTGAATGTGATTCAGATCAGGATTGCGTCAATGCCAGCGGGCCAGGAACGCGACTTTCACGCTTCCTACAGGCGGAATTCGCGGCCCAAATAGACCTCGCGAACCTTTTCGTCGGCCAGGATGTGGGCCGGCGTGCCACGCGAAAGCACTTCGCCATCATTGAGGATGTAAGCGCGGTCGCAGATGCCCAGCGTTTCACGGACGTTGTGGTCGGTGATCAGTACGCCGATGCCACGTTCCTTGAGGTGGCGAACGATACGCTGGATCTCACCCACGGAAATCGGGTCCACGCCGGCGAACGGTTCGTCCAGCAGCATGTAGCGTGGCTGGGCGGCCAGCGCACGGGCAATTTCCACGCGCCGGCGTTCGCCACCGGACAGGCTGATGCCTTTCTGCTGCGCGATGTGGGAGATCTTCAGTTCATCGAGCAGGCTTTCCAGTTCCGCGTTGCGTTGGCGCTGGTCGAGCCCGTCACGCAGCTCCAGCACGGCCATGATGTTGTCCGCCACTGTCAGCCGGCGGAAGACCGAGGCCTCCTGGGGAAGGTAGCCGATGCCCAGCTTGGCCCGGGCGTGCATGGGCAGGCCGGTGATGTCGCGCTTGTCCAGCTTGATCAGGCCGGCATCGGCCTCGATCAGCCCCACGATCATATAGAAGCAGGTGGTCTTGCCAGCGCCATTGGGGCCGAGCAATCCCACGACCTCGCCTTCACGGATGGAGAACGCGAAATCGCGCACGACCTGGCGCGTGCGGAAACTTTTTTGCAGGCCTTCAGCGGAGAGCATCGGTTACGGCTGTCCCTGTGGCTTGGCCGGCGCGGTGTGCGCTGGAGCTGGAGCGGTCGGCGCCGCAGCGCTCCCCGGTTTGGCTGGCGCCGCGCCGCCCTTGGCGGTGCGCGGCTTGGGCAGGAAGGTCATGGCTACCCTGCCGTCGCTGCCGCTCTCGCCGGTCATCTGGCTGGTGTTGGTGTTGTAGGTGAGCTTGTCGCCGTGGGCTTCGCCGCGGCCCTGCTGCTTGACTACGGCATGGTCGGTCAGCACGGCGATCCCATTGATGTTGTCGTAATCGAGCTGCGCGGCATCGCCGGTCATCAGGTTGCCGGAGTCGTCGATCTGCTGGATATGCGCGGGCTTGCCGGTCATCACGACGCGGCTGACGTTCTGGTCGCCGTCGAAATAGATCTTTGCCAGGTCGCCGGTCACCTTCATGGTGCCCTGGGTGATCACCACGTTGCCCTTGAGGGTGGACACGCTGTTGGGCGCGTTCACGCCGTCGAACGAGTTGGCGCGCTCGACATTCATCGGCTGGTCGCGGTCATCCTTTCTTGCCTGCGCTGGCTGCAGGGCCGCCAGCGCCAGCACCAGCAGGCTGTACCTGGCGATTCCGCGAGCGCGGGACGAAGGTGCCGTGGACGTCATTGAGAAGCTCCAGATGGTTGTCGTTGAGGTTGGCGCGCATGCCAACACCGGTCATTCTACTTTCGCCCTGGGTCAACTGCGCCGATTCGGCCGTTTCCATGCGGTTCTCCTTCGGCCAGGCGGTGACTTCGGAGGTCTTGAGGTCGGCCGCGGGGGCATCGTCGAAGGCCGGGCGGTGCATGTTGACGGCGCCTTGCAGCTTCAGCAGGGTGCCTTCCTTGTTGACCACGGCGTAGTTCGAATCTCCTTGCCAGTCCGGTACGCCGGCCTGGTTCGAGGGCAGGTCGTACTTGGGCGAGATAATGTACAGCGACTCGTCACCCTCGCGGCGATCCAGGCGAGGTGCCGTCATCGTGAAGCCGGGCGCGCCGGTATCGTCATAGGACCAGACACGGAAGTTGTGCAGTGTATAGCCCGAGCGGGGTGGTCCAATGAAGTCGCTGACCTTGGGCGCGGGCGCCAGCCACCAGTAGACGCCCTGGACGCTGGCAATACCCACTGCGAGTAACACGATCAATACTGGCGTGCCGCGATCGCGCAGAACTCCAGGCAATCTCATCGCCAGCGCTCCAGTTCGGCGGTGACGCGGCCCTTGGCGGTGAGGATCAGGTCGGCCACCTCGCGCGCCGCACCCATGCCGCCACCACGGCGGGTCTGCCAATGGGCGCGTTCGGCTATCCACGGATGAGCATTGGCCACCGCGACGGCCAATCCGACCATCGTCATGGCCGGCAGGTCCGGCAGGTCGTCGCCGATAAAGGCTACTTCGTCCGGTTGCAACTTGAGCGCGTCGATGAGCTCGCGCAGACAGGCACGCTTGTCATTCTGGCCCTGATAGACGTGGGCTATGTCCAGCTCCTCGGCGCGCAGCGCTACCGGATGGCTGATGCGCGCAGACAGGATC
The DNA here is from genome assembly GCF_036384435.1 of Dyella sp. Taxonomy (GTDB): domain Bacteria; phylum Pseudomonadota; class Gammaproteobacteria; order Xanthomonadales; family Rhodanobacteraceae; genus GSA-30. Next base: position 98,210 of record NZ_DASVMI010000094.1, read on the forward strand.
GCCACCTGCACGCCGTGCTGCTGCAGCAGCTTCAGTCCCAGGCCGTCGTGGACATGGAAGATCTTTGCCTCGTGGCCGTCTTCGCCATACCAGAGCCTGCCATCGGTCAGGGTGCCATCCACATCGAAGACCGCCAGCCGAATCTTTGCAGCACGGGCGAGGACGTCGGCGGAGATGTCGGCAAGATAGGCAGTGGACACGGTAAGGTCTTCGGGCAGGGATAAAGGCAGGGCGGGGGCGTTTAACGCACGCCGGCCTGAACGGTTGTCGCAAGGCTCTTCGCGGTAACGCCCAAGAACCTTGTCAGTCCGCCATCACACCACGCGGGCGCGGAGCAGATCATGAATGTTGAGCGCGCCGACCACGTGCTGCTCGTGGTCAACCACCAGCAAGGCATGGATCTGGTGTCGCTCCATCAACTGGGCGGCTTCGATGGCGAGCTTGTCGGACGAAATGGTCTTGGGACCGCGGGTCATCAGTTCGGCCACGCTCGCCCCGCGCAGGTCCACGCCATCGTCATCCAGGGCGCGGCGCAGGTCGCCATCGGTGAACACTCCCAGCAGCCGGCGTTCGGCATCGACCACGGCGGTCATGCCCAGGTGCTTGCGGGTCATTTCCATCAGCGCCTGGGTCAGGCTGGCATCGGGCGCCACCATCGGCACGCCCTCGCCGGTATGCATGATGTCGTTGATGTGCAGCAGCAGGCGGCGCCCCAGGCTGCCAGCCGGATGCGAACGGGCGAAATCCTCCGAGGTAAAGCCGCGCGCATCGAGCAGGGCCACGGCCAACGCATCGCCCATGACCAGGGCAGCCGTGGTGCTGGATGTCGGGGCCAGGCCCAGCGGACAGGCCTCCAGCGCGACGCTGGTGTCCAGGTGCAGGTCCGCCTGCTTGGCCAGTGAGGACTGGTCGTTGCCGGTCATGGCGATCAGCGGAATACCCTGGCGCTTGATGACCGGCAGGATGAACAGGATTTCGTCCGTCTCGCCGGAATTGGACAGCGCCAGCACGATGTCCTGAGGTTGGATCATGCCCAGGTCGCCGTGGCTGGCCTCGCCCGGGTGCACGAAGAAGGCCGGTGTACCGGTCGAGGCAAAGGTGGCGGCCATCTTGCGGCCGATGTGCCCGGATTTGCCCATGCCGATGACCACCACCCGGCCGGAGCAGGCCAGGATCAGCCGGCAGGCTTCGACGAAATCGGCGCCGATACGCGGCTCCAGAGCCCGGATAGCATCGGCCTCGGTGGCGATCACGGTTCGGGCGCTACGGATGATGGCGTCGGCGTCAATCAAGGCGATAGGGCTGCTGGCGGGGCTGGCGATATGGGCGTTCATGCGTCCTCGGGGGCTTGGACCGGGTGTCCGTTGGCTGCAACCGGGCGAGGTCGGCGCGCCGGGCGGGGTTCCTTAAGGCTGCCCTGGAATACGGTTTGGCGCCGCTGTCGTTTCTGCGACAGAAGATTTCCATTACCATGGCATATTCGCATTTTACCGTTATATGACGGCGCGCAGCAGGGAGTATGGCACTTCCCGCGTGATTTCCGCCGTCATCAGCTCCAGGCAGGAACCCCATGGACGCAGCCACCATTCAGGCAATGATCGAAACCGGCCTGCCCGGCGCGCGCGCGGACGTCAGTGGCGACGACGGCGTGCATTTCGAGGCCGAGGTCATCGCCAGCCAGTTTGCCGGCAAGCTGCCCCTGGCGCGCCACCGCCTGGTCTACGCGACCCTGGGCGATCTCATGGGTGGTGCCATCCATGCCCTGGCGCTCAAAACCTATACGCCCGAAGAAGTGGCTGCGCGCCGTTGAGGCCGCCCGCTCCCGGCAAAATTTTCCAAGGATTACGATGGCCAAGATTCTGATCAGCGGCGGCGAGCCGCTCCAAGGCGAAGTGGGTATTTCCGGCGCCAAGAACGCCGTGCTGCCGATTCTCGCGTCCTGCCTGCTGGCCGATGAGCCGGTAGCCATCAGCAACGTCCCGCACCTGCACGACGTCACCACGTTCATCGAGCTGCTTGGCCAGATGGGTACCCAGCTGACCCTGGACGATCGCATGAAGATGCAGATCGATCCGCGGCCCACCGACCGCTACTTCGCTCCCTATGATCTGGTACGCACCATGCGTGCCTCGATCCTGGTGCTGGGCCCCCTGGTGGCACGCTTTGGTCAGGCCGAAGTGTCCCTGCCGGGTGGTTGCGCGATCGGTTCGCGGCCAGTCGACCAACACATCCGTGGCCTGGAGGCTCTCGGCGCCCAGGTCACGGTGGAAAATGGCTACATCAAGGCCAAGGCCAGCCGCCTGAAGGGCGCGCGCATCGCCATGGACATGGTGACCGTGACCGGCACCGAAAACATCATGATGGCCGCGGCCCTGGCCGAGGGCACCACCATCATCGAGAACGCCGCGCAGGAGCCTGAAGTCGTCGATCTGGCCAACTGCCTGATCGCCATGGGAGCGCAGATCGAAGGGGCGGGCACGTCCACCATGGTAATTCATGGCGTGGAGCGCCTGCATGGTGCTGAATACGAGGTGCTCCCCGACCGTATCGAGACGGGCACCTTCCTGGTCGGTGCTGCTATGACCGGAGGCAAGATTCGTGCGCGCAACGCCCGCGCCAGCACGCTAGAAGCGGTGCTGAGCAAGCTCGAGGACGCCGGCGCACATATTTCCACCGGCCCGGACTGGATCGAGCTGGACATGCAGGGGCGCCGTCCAAAGGCAGTCAACATCACCACGGCGCCGTACCCGGCCTTTCCTACCGACATGCAGGCACAGTTCACCGCCCTCAACTGCATCGCCGAGGGCGTGGGCGTGATCACCGAGACCGTTTTTGAAAATCGTTTCATGCACGCGCATGAATTGCAGCGGCTGGGCGCCGATATCCGCCTGGAAGGCAATACGGCCATCATCCAGGGCGTGGAAAAGATGAGCGGTGCGCCGATCATGGCCACCGATCTACGCGCTTCGGCCTGTCTGGTGCTGGCCGGCCTGGTTGCACAGGGCGATACCACGGTTGATCGCGTGTATCACATCGACCGCGGTTACGAGAACATCGAAGAGAAGCTGGGCGTACTTGGCGCGAAGATCCGCCGCTTGCCCTCCTGAGCGCCAGGATCGAGCGGAGAGGGGCGAGCAGCAGGAAAAACAAAAAGCACGCTATCGGCGATAGCGTGCTCCGGAAACACCCAAGGAAATCGACGGAGTGAAAAGCCAGGGGTGGCTATCGCTTAAGAGCAATCTCCTACTCCTCACTCCTTTCTCCCGTTCCCCGACTACTTGCCGCCCTGAAAGCTGATCAACTGCAACGTCAGGTCGCCGCCGTCGCTCTGCGCAAGCTTTACCGGGACCGGATATTTCTGCGGGACGTACCAGGCGCTGAAAGCCTTGTTGTTGTCGGTGCGCTCGACACGCTCGGCCTGGAAGCTGCCCGCGGGTACTTGCACATTGTCCTTGCCGGCAACCTTGAACTGCTGGTTTTCGACATTGCGTTTGACCGCAACAGGCAGGCTGATGGACTGCTTGCCGTCGCGCAAGGCCCAGCCAATGGCCAGGGGTGTGAGATTGCGATCGACCATGCCTGCAACGCCGGCATAGGTGGACGGGCCCTTGCCTTCATCGACCGTCACCTGATGATTGGCATCGACGGTGACGTGGCGGGTCTTGGTCTTGAAGGCGTTGACGCGTGAATCATAGGCCTGGGTTTCGGGCGCGCCATTGGCGATGCGGAACTTGCTTGTTTCCGTCGAACTGGCGCCGAGCGCGGCGGCGAGCCCGCCAGTGCTTTGCACGTCATTGGTGTAGACCCAGTTACCACCTTCCGGCTTGAGTGTCAGCGTAGCCTGGCCAATGGCCTGGCCTCCTTGCAGCACTTGGTATTTGGCCGTGAATGCCGAAGGCGATGCGGCCAGCGCAGCCGTGGAAGACAGTGCCAGCACCAGGCCAGCGGCGAGAACGCGAAGCGGAGTTTTATGAGTAGCCATGAGCTCCGCAGTCTACGCGCTTAGCCTGAACAGGCGATGTGGCAGTGCGCAAGATTGAGAGGTGGCCGAGCAGTGGAGTCGGTCAAATCATGTCGCGGCACGACGACTTGCCGCGAGCGTGCGGACTTGCGCCCTCGCTACTCATCCCTCGCCCCTCGCTCCAAAAGGCCATCTTCCAGCCGCAAGGGTGCCTGCAACGGTGTGCCGTCCCACATCACCGTGTCCGCACCGGCCAGGGCCAGCCGTTGTTCGGCAAGGGCGCTCACCACGGCAGGTAAGAGACGATGCTCCTGGATCAGCAGGCGTTGCGCGAGGGTGTGTTCGTTGTCGTCGGGCAGCACGGCGATGCGGGCTTGCGCGATGACCGGGCCGCCGTCGAGTTCAGCGGTAACGTAGTGAACGCTCGCGCCATGCTCGGCATCACCCGCTTCCAGGGCGCGGCGGTGCGTGTGCAGGCCGCGGTACTTGGGCAGCAGCGAAGGGTGGATATTGATCATCCGCCCAACCCAGGGGCGTAGCGCGTCACCATCGAGGATGCGCATGAAACCGGCCAGCACGATCAATTGCGCGCCGCTGTCACCGATGCGCGTGAACAGGTCGATATCGAAGTCGCGCCGATTGTCGTAGCGGCGTGGATTCAGATGCAGGGAGGGAATACCGGCCGCCTCGGCCAACTGCAAGGCGCCGGCATGCGCCTTGTCGCTGGCTACCAGTACGGGCTCGATCGCCAGCGCGTGGTGATCGCGCGCAGCCAGCAACGCGGCAAGGTTGCTGCCGCGGCCGGACGCGAGAACGGCAATGCGCAAGGGCTTGGGCATAAGGGCTAGAAGATGTTCCGCCCGGCCTGGGCCGGGCAGTGGGCGGGTCAGCCGATATGAACGCGTTCGTCGCCGCTGGCGGTAACGACTTCGCCGATCACGGAGCAAGCCAGGTCGTGCTTACCGAGCAGGCGCGCGGCATCGCCAACGAGGTGGGCCGGCAGAATCACGGTGAAACCCACGCCGCAGTTGAACGTGCGCCACATTTCCTCGCGCGCCACGTTGCCCTCGCGCATCAGCCAGTCGAATACCGGCGGCAGCGAAATGGCTGTGGCATCGAGCTTCAGGCCGAGGCCTTCAGGTACCACGCGGATGATGTTTTCCTTCAGGCCGCCGCCGGTGATGTGCGCCATGCCATGGACCGCAGCGCTCTGAAGCAGCTCCAGCATCGGCTTGACGTAGATGGTGGTCGGCGCCATCAGGGCATCGGCCAAGCGGGTGCCGCCTAGGTCCAGGTCGAGCGGGTTGCCCGCGCGTTCGAGGATCTTTCGGATCAGCGAGTAACCATTCGAATGCGGACCGCTGGATGCCACGCCAAGGATCACGTCGCCGGCTACGATGTCATCGCCGCTCAGCAGCCTGGATTTTTCCACGGCGCCGACCGTGAAGCCGGCCAGGTCGTATTCGCCCGGCGGATACATGTCAGGCATCTCGGCGGTTTCGCCACCGATCAGCGCGCACCCAGCCAGTTCGCAGCCCTTGGCGATACCGCCGACCACGGCCACGGTGGTGTCGACATCCAGCTTGCCGGTGGCAAAGTAATCGAGAAAGAACAGCGGCTCGGCGCCCTG
>NZ_DASVMI010000095.1:0-25684 GCF_036384435.1 Dyella sp.
CCTGACGGCAGGTCGCGCGGGTATTTGCCTCGTGCATTCGCCATGCCGGTTCGGTCTGTCCATTCACAACAATAATCAGCGGTGCGGGCATGGTGGGAAAAACGACGGTTCTGTTGGACGGCAGCAGTCTGACGCGAGAGCAACTGGTGGCGGTGGCGCGCCACGGCATGGGCGTGGAGCTCGATGCGAGGCAATTGCAGCGCGTGCAACGCGCGGCCGATTTCCTGGCCGACAAGGTCAGCTGTGGCGAGCCTACGTACGGGGTCACGACCGGCTTTGGCAGTAACGCGGACAAGCTCCTTGGCGCGCATCGCCTGCGTGACGAATTACCGGGCGGGCATCCGGACAAGCCTGAAGGCACGTTGCTGGAAGAACTTCAGCACAACCTGATCATCACCCATGCCGTGTGCGTAGGTAAACCGTTTGCGGCCGATGTGGTGCGCGCGATGCTGGTCATCCGCATCAACACGCTAATGCGTGGACATTCAGGAGTTCGCGTCAAGACACTGCAGGCGCTGGCGGCCCTGCTCAATAGCGGCATCGTGCCGGTCGTGCCGGAAAAAGGTTCGGTAGGCGCGAGCGGCGATCTGGCTCCCCTTTCGCATCTGGCTATCGTCTTACTCGGTGGAGGGGAGGCGTTCTACCAGGGGTGCCGCATGCCTGGAGCCGAAGCCCTGAAGTTGGCCGGGCTGGAGCCGATTCGTCTTTCCTTCAAGGAAGGTTTGGCCCTGAACAACGGTACGGCACAGATGCTGGCCACGGCGGCTCTTGCACTGCATTCGCTTCAATACCTGCTCGACACCGCTGACCTGGCTGCCGCGATGACCCTGGACGCCTTTGCTGGTCGCAGTGGCGCGTTACGCCCGGAGGTGCATGCACTGCGTCCGCATCCAGGACAGGTGGGGACGGCAGCCCATGTACGTGAGCTGCTGGACGGCTCGACCCTGGTCGATATTCCTTATCATTTGGTGCCACGCTTCAAGTCGTGGACGGCTGAGGCGTGGTCCGAACCGGAAGACCAGGCATTGAGTTTCGATATTGGCTGGGATTGGGTGCCCGCCAACCAGCGCCATGGCCGCGAGGCTTTCTATGCCCGCTTTCTGCCGTTCAAGGGTGGCAAGAAACATCAGCCACAGGATGCCTACTGCCTGCGTTGCATGCCACAGGTACACGGTGCGGTACGCGATGCCTGGGCGCAGGCCTGCCGGGTGATCGACATCGAGCTCAACGCGGTCACGGATAATCCGCTGATCTTCCCCGATGCGGAGGAGCCGCGTTTCATCGAAGACCAGGTGATCTCTGCCGGCCATTTCCATGGCATGCCGCTGGCGTTGGCGATGAGCTACGTCAAGGCTGCCATTCCCGTGTTGGCTTCGATCTCAGAGCGTCGATTGAACAAGCTGGTGGACCCTGCAACCAACGATGGTCTTCCCGCCTTCCTGACCGGTAACGAAGACGGCACCGATTCGGGCTTCATGATCGTGCAGTACACCGCTGCTGCCCTGGTCAACGATTTGGCCACGCGGGCGCATCCGGCCAGTGTGTATTCGGTGCCGACAAGTGCCAATGCCGAAGACCATGTATCGATGGGGGCCAATGAAGCACGCCACGTGCTGGACATGATCGACGACCTGGGCCATGTGATCGCCCTGGAGCTTTACACCGCCGCGCAGGCACTGGATTTCCGCCAGGCTATGCTCAATGCCGCGCGTCGTGTGGCGGCGCGTGGTGACTGGAAGACTATCGCCGGCAAGGTATCCAATGCGCCGCGCGAAGATCACCCGCACCATGCCCAGTTCATCGAGGAAGTGAAGCGATTGACCGCCGCGCTGGCCGATGTGGGTGACTTCCATGCGGGTGAAGCCGTGCGTGACGCACATGACGTATTGCGCCAGCAGATCGGTTTCATGGCGCGTGACCGTGCCATGGATGCAGATGTGCGGACAGTGTGCGAACTGGTCAGGGATCGTGCATTCGGCTGACGTTTTTTATGGCGGTCTTTCTGCGTGGTTTGATCGCACGAAGGGCAGGGGATTTTCTGTTTGGCGCCAGCGCCGTGCACCGCTACGGGAATCTCCAAACCGTAACCCGCGCTGCCTTATAGGAGCGAATTCATTCGCCAAGCAAGCCGCGACCTAGGTCGCGGCTTGGCGGTTTGGAACACCAATTTGCGGCTGAATCGCAGATCGCATCGCCAATCAAGTCGCTCTTGCACACAAGCCATCAACCTTCCTTCATCACCATCAAGCGAATCTCGCTCATATCGTCGATGGCATAACGCACGCCTTCACGACCGATGCCGGAATACTTGACGCCGCCATAGGGCATGTTGTCCACCCTGAAACTCGGTATATCGTTGACAATCACGCCGCCTTGCTCAAGTTCGTTCCACGCCCGCATGGCGTGATCGAGGCTATCGGTGAAAATGCCTGCCTGGAGGCCGTAATCCGAATCATTGACCAGTGACACGGCCTTATCGAAGTCCTGGTACGGAGCCAGTAGTGCGAATGGCCCAAAGACCTCGTTGCGGTTGACCTTCGCTTTGCCGGGTACGGCTTCCATCAGCGTTGCTTCCAGCATCGCGCCATCGCGCTTGCCGCCACATAGCAGCTTGCCGCCTGCCTTGCGCGCTTCCTCGATCCAGTCATGCAGGCGGGTAGCTGCGGCTTCGTCGATCATCGGGCCGATAAAAGTGTCCTTTTTTTTCGGGTCGCCCGCCTTGAGCTTCTTGGTGGCGGCGACCAGCTTTCGCTTGAGTTCCTCGTAGATCGATGCATGCACATAGATGCGTTGCACACTGATGCAACTCTGCCCAGACTGGTAGAAAGCGCCGAAGATCAGCCGCTCAACGACCTTGTCCAGTTTCGGTCCCTGATCGGCGTCAATGATGCACGCCGCATTGCCGCCGAGCTCCAAGGTCACTTTCTTGTGCCCAGCCTTGGCCTTGAGATCCCAACCCAATTGGCTGCCGGTGAATGACAGCAACTTGAAGCGAGGGTCTTCCACCAGCGGTGAGGCATGTTTGCCATCAAGGTTCAGGATCGAGAACGCCCCTTTGGGAAGATCCGTCTCGGCCAGGATTTCACCGATGATCAATGCGCCGATTGGTGTGCGTTCAGCCGGCTTGAGCACGAAGGGGCATCCGGCTGCGATGGCGGGAGCTACCTTGTGCGCCACCAGGTTCAACGGAAAATTGAATGGCGTGATGAACGATACCGGGCCCAGCGGCACGCGTTTTGTATAGCCGTGATAGCCCTCCAGGCGTCTGGCGATTTCCAGGTTGATCGTTTCGCCGTTGGTACGCACGGCTTCCTCAGCGGCGATACGAAAGGTTTCGATCAAGCGCGTGACTTCGCCCGCGGAATCCTTGATTGGTTTGCCCGCTTCCACACACAACGCATAAGCCAGTTCTTCCTGTCGTTCTGCAAAGCGGTCGGCGCAATGTTGCAGTACGGCCTGGCGCGCCCAAGGCCTGAACTCGCGCATCGGCACCGTAGCTTTTACCGCCGAGGCAATGGCTTTTTCCACAGCGGCGGCATCGGGCACGGCCACGCGCGTGGCGCACTTGCCGGTGTACTTGTCCAGTACGTCCATCATTTCCTTGGACGTCTGCGGTTTGTTGGCCAGATAGTAGGGATAGCTTTTTTCGAGCATGGATCGGCTCCGGATCAGACCGCCGCGCTCATGCGGACGATCTCTTCATTGAGGATGCGGTGGTTGTCCGAGTAATCGATCGCCAGATCGATCAGGTGCACGCCACCTTCTTCAAAGGCGCGTTGCAGCGTGGGCAGAAATTCGGCGGCGCTCTGCGGACGATGGCCATGTGCGCCATGGGCCTGGGCAAAAGCGACGAAATCGGGATTGGAGAATTGCATACCGTAATCGGCATAACCCATTTCGGCTTGTTTCCAGCGAATCATGCCGTACGCATCGTCGCGCAGCAGCAGGATGACCAGGTCCAGTTTCAACCGGATCGCGGTTTCCAGTTCCTGGGCATTCATCATGAAGCCGCCGTCGCCGCAGATGGCCATCACCTTTCGATGCGGATGCACCATCTTGGCGGCAATGGCCGACGGCAGGCCCGCACCCATGGTCGCCAGCGCGTTATCCAACAGCACAGTGTTGGGCTGGCGCGCGCGGTAATAGCGGGCGTACCAGATCTTGTACATGCCGTTGTCCAGGCAAAGGACACCGTCGTCGGGCATATATTGGCGAGTGATCTCGACGATACGCACTGGATGCATCGGGAAGCGGGTGTCGTCGCTATATTGCTTGAGCTGCTCGTGAAAGGCTTTGCGAACTTTATCAAAATAGCTGAAATCCCAGTGCGCTTGTTTGTTCAGCGCATCGGTCAGGCGCTCGATGGTATGGGCGATGTCGCCGACCACCTCAATCTGCGGAAAGTACACTGTGTCCACTTCGGCAGAAGAAAAATTGATGTGGATGACAGTGCGGCGGCCTTTGTGCATGAAGAACGGCGGCTTTTCCACCACGTCGTGGCCAACGTTGACGACCACGTCGGCCGCATCGATGGCTCGGTGCACGAAATCGCCATCGGACAGCGCTGCATTGCCCAGCCATAATGGGTGTGCCTCGTCGATCACACCCTTACCCATCTGGGTGGTAAAAAAGGGGATGCCGAGCTTGTCGATGAACGCGCGTAGCGCCACGGTGGTGCGCTGGCGATTGGCCGCAGCGCCGATCATCAGGATCGGATGCTTTGCGCTGTTGATGGCTTCAGCCGCTTGGATCAGGGCCGCGTCATCCGGGGCGGGGCGACGGGCATATTCGGTGGGTAGCAGGATGACCTCATCGACTTCGTCGCGTGCGATGTCCTCGGGCAGTTCCAGGTGCACCGCGCCGGGACGTTCTTCTTCGGCGCGCCTGAAGGCCTCGCGCACGCGGGCCGGAATGGTTGGGGCCGATACCAGTTGTCGCGTGTACTTGGTCAGCGGTTGCATCATGTCGACCACGTCGACCAACTGGAAAAGCCCTTGCTTATGTGTACGGATTGGTTTTTGGCCGGTGATCATCATCATCGGCATGGCGCCTAGCTGCGCATAAGCGGCGGCGGTGACCAGGTTGGTGGCGCCCGGTCCCAGCGTGGAAAGCGCCACTCCGGCCTCGCCGGTCAGTCGGCCCCAGGTCGCGGCCATGAAGCCGGCGGCCTGTTCGTGCCGGGTAACAATCAGCTTTATCGAGGATTCGCGCAGGGATTCGACAAGGTCGAGATTTTCTTCGCCCGGCACGCCGAAGATGCAGGTGACACCTTCGGCTTCGAGTGCCTTGACGAACAGGGTTGCCGCTTTCATCCGTCACTCCTTGTTGGGAGACGGCGAAGGATGCCCCTAATCTCGTTCAGTTGATGTGAGGTCGTCGAGCACTTGCAGATTCAAGCTGCCCTCGGCCAGTTGGGCGCGCACGACGGATGCGGGTTCAACTCCCGCTGCCGAGCGCAGCACGCGTCCGTGTGCATCGAACAGGATCGAATACCCACGATCGAGCGTGGCCAGCGGGCTGATCGCGTGCAGGGTGCGGCCGGTCTGGTCCAGGGCGTGGCGGTGACGTTCGAGGATGCGCCCGATGGCACGACGCAGGCGTAGGTCCTGTTCGGCCAGCCGTCGCGCCAGCAGAGGCAGGCGCTGGCGTGGATGCTGAGCCAGTAATCGTGCGTGCAGACGTTCCAGGCGGCGCTGGTGGTGCTGGCTGCTGTCGCGCTGTGCCGCATGCAGGCGGCGCAGCAGATGCATGAGTCGCTCGCGATCGCGCGCCAGCCTGGCTTGCGGGCGCTGTGCCTGCAAGCGGGCGTAGAGGTGGTCGCTGCGCTGGATCAACGTATGTAGGCGGCGTTGTTGCAGTGACTGCAATCGCTGCTTAAGTTGCCGCAGGTGACGCATTGCCGAGTCGCGATCGGGTACCAGTAATTCGGCCGCCGCCGAAGGGGTCGGGGCACGCAGGTCGGCGACGAAGTCGGATATCGAGAAATCTACTTCGTGGCCGACGGCCGACACCACGGGCACCGCGCTGGCGCGGATGGCGCGGGCGACATTTTCATCATTGAAGGCCCAAAGATCTTCCAGCGAGCCGCCACCTCGCGTGAGCAGCAGCACGTCATACAAGCGGCTGTTCGACGCCTTGCGCAGCATGGTGGCAATGGCCGGCGGCGCCTCGCGTCCCTGAACGGGCACAGGTAATACGTCGACCTGCACCAGAGGCCAGCGACGTGACAGCACGCTGAGGACGTCGCGAACGGCCGCGCCGGTAGCCGAGGTGACGACGCCAATGCGCTGTGCGTGGCGGGGGAGAGGGCGCTTGCGTTCGGCATCGAACAAGCCCTCCGCGCCGAGTTGGGCCTTGAGGCGCTCGAACTCCCGCCGTAGCGCTCCCTCGCCGGCAGGCTCCATCTGTTCGGCTACGATCTGGAACTCGCCCCGTGGTTCATACAGGCCCACGCGGGCACGCACCAGAACGTGCATGCCATCGGCGGGACGAAAGGTCAGCCGCGTGGTCTTGGGCCGGAACATGGCGCAGCGCACCTGAGCCTGACTGTCTTTCAGGGTGAAGTAGATATGTCCGGATGCGGGACGCGCGACGTTGGACAACTCGCCCTCGATCCACACCATCGGAAGGGTGTCTTCCAGCAATCCACGCACCAGTCGGTTCAGTGAACTGGGTGTGAGGATTTGCCGCGGCGGTGATCCGCCATCGTCGTAATGGTCGTCGGGCGTGCGCATGAAGGCGGGAGACTAACACGATTGGGCGAACCTGCCCCGGCCTCGGGAAGGCTTTGGTAACAGCAGGTTAGGATAATCAGTTAAAGCATTGATTCAGGTGGTGATGCCAGGATCGTCTATCTCATGCATCTGCCGGCGACGTCGCCGTCGCAGGCGCCAGGTGCGGATACCCAGGTTAAGGGCGAACCAGGCAGAGAAAATTCCCACGGGCCAGCCGACCACCGCTGGCCACAGGATAGCCACCACGGCCAGTACGGCGAGCACCAGGGTGCCTACCAGCAGTGGTCCGGTTTCGGTGTCGCCCAGTACACGTCGATTGCTCAATGCCGCACCGACGCTGTTGGCCAAGCGCAGGGCACCGGCAGCGGCCCGGCTGGAACTCCCTCCGTCGCGTCGACGGCGGCGCTGCTGTCGTGGCTCGGTACGACGAATGCTTTCCGGAGCGGTGCGCCGCCGCCGTGGCGCCAGCACGATTTCGGTGGCATGCTCCAGGTCGCGCTCGTATTGGGCGGCCAGTTGCGCGGCAAAGCCTGTATCTTCGACGGCCACGTCGATCTCGCGATTGCTCAGCCAACTGGCGATGTTCAGGTTGGACGAGCCCACGCGTGCCCAGCGCCCGTCTGCCACGGCCGTCTTGGCGTGCAGCATGGAACCGTTCCATTCAAATACGCGGATGCCGGCCTTGAGCAAGGGGCGGTAACCTGAGCGTGACATGCCTGCAACCATCGGGATATCGCTGCTTCCCGGAACCAGCAGGCGTACGTCCACGCCATCCTGCGCCGCGGCGGCGAGGGCCTGCACATAAGGTGCGACGCCGACGAAATAGGCATCGGTAAGCCAGAGTGTTTCGCGTGCCATGGCTGCAACCTGCTGGTCGAGCCGATACATGCCAGCCGTCGCGGGCTGGGTGGCGATGACGCGAAGGGCGACGTCGCCGGCTTCCTCGTCATGGCGGGGCATCAGGGCCGGTAGCGGTGGTCCCATGCTGGCCCAGCTCTGCGCGAAGGCCAGGTCCAACTCGCCCACCGCCGGGCCGCGCAACATCACCCCGGTGTCACGCCAGGGTTCGACGTTGCGTGCGTTATCGCCCAGCCATTTGGCGCTGATGCACACTCCCGAGAGCGAGCCGATTTGCCCGTCGATAACCAGCAGCTTGCGATGATCGCGACTGATCCATCCGAATGGCTCGCCCAGCGTGGGTGGATTGAACACGCGTACCTGGCCGCCCGCCGCGCGCAACGGAGCCCAGAAGCTGGCGCGTGATTGGCCCAGGCAACCGACCCAGTCACAAATCACCGCGACCTGTACGCCGCGGTGCGCGCACGCTACCAGTGCATCGCGAAACGCGCGACCGACTTCGTCATCGCGAATGATGTAATTTTCAAGGAATACCCGCTCATGTGCGCTGCGGATGGCGGCCAGCCAGGCCTCGTAATGGGCGGCTGCGTCGATCAGCAGTTCCATGGCGTTGCCACCGAGCAGGGGCGCACCGGCCGCGCGGCTCAAGGCCTGTTCGGCCAGCAGGCGCTGGCGGGTGGAAGTCTGAGTATTGGCTGACATGCTTATCAGTGTAGGGCAGTCGATAGTGTGCGCAATGTCGCCGGCTTCTGTCATGATCGAGCCATGCCGACACCCCATCGTCAGACGGACACGGAACTTTGTGCGTTGGACATCATGGCCCGCCTTGGGTCGACGCTGCGCATCGCAGCTCCTCTTGGCTTGGGTAAACCGCATGGACTGCTCAACGCCCTGTATCGATTGACCGCCAGCGACCAGGCCTGTTCGATGCGCCTGTATACGGCGCTTTCACTGACCCGGCCGCGTCCGGCTCCCGGCCTGGAGGCACGCTTCCTCCAGCCGTTTCTGGATCGTCACTTCGGCGACGACTACGAAGATCCGGCCTATGCAGTAGATATGGCACGCAATGCGTTACCCGGCAATGTGGCGATACACGAGTTCTATATGCAGTCTGGCGCGCTGCTGCATTCACCTGTGGCGCAACGCGATTACATCAGCCAGAACTACACGCACGTTGCTCGCGACCTGGTCGAGCAGGAAATCAACCTGGTCGTGCAACTGGTTGCCCGTCGCGAAACCGATGAAGGTGTTTTCTACAGCCTCTCATGCAATCCGGACCTGACACTGGATTTTCTCGATCGCATGGCGGCGGCCGACAAGCCGCGTCCGCTGTGCGTGGCGGTGGTGCATCCGGATCTGCCGTACATGAGTGGCGATGCGCAGGTAAGCGAATCCTTTTTCGATATCGAACTGGCGCCGCCGCGTTCGCCAAGGTTGTTTGCCTTGCCACGCTCGCCGGTGGATGTCGCCGAATATGCCTTGGGTATGCACGCTAGTGCGCTGGTCAAGGATGATGGGTGTTTGCAGATCGGCATCGGTGCCTTGTCCGATGCCCTGGTCAAGGCGCTGATCCTGCGTCAGCAGGAAAATGTGTCTTGGCGGCGCGCCTTGGTTGCACTGGACACGTCGCGCGCCACCCATAAGCTTGCTGCACGTGGAGGCGGACTGGCTCCGTTGGTAAGAGGGCTGTATGGCGCCAGCGAAATGGTCATGGATGGCTTCATGCATCTGGCTCGCGCAGGCATTCTCAAGCGGCGCTCCTGGGACACGCCAGCGCTGGAGCAGGCCTCGGCGGCAGGGCGGCTCGAGGATGGTGCACCGGGTGGTCATTACCTGCGTGGCGCGTTTTTCCTTGGATCGCGGTCGTTGTATGAATGGTTGCATGCAACCGAGACCAGCGACCCCGATGCCATCGACATGTGCCGGGTGTCCAACGTCAATCACCTATATGGCGATCACCAGGCTTTGGCGGCCTTGCAACGGCGTGGCGCAAGGTTTTACAACACCTGCATGATGGCCACGTTGCTGGGCGCTGCGGTGTCCGATGGCCTGGAAGACGGACACGTCGTCAGTGGTGTCGGTGGGCAATACAACTTTGTGGCCATGGCGCATGAGCTGCCAGAGGGGCGTTCGATCCTGTTGTTGCGCGCCACGCGTACGGTGCGTGGCGCCGTACAGTCCAATATTCGCTGGAACTATGGGCAGACCACGATTCCGCGCCATCTGCGCGATATTTTCATCACCGAATACGGTGTGGCCGATCTTCGTGGCAAAACGGACAGCGAATGTATCGAGGCGATGCTGGCCATTGCCGATGCGCGCTTTCTCGATGCCTTGTGTGCGGAGGCCAAATCCCATGGCAAGCTATCGGCCGATTTCCATATTCCCGAGGCGTGGCGGCGCAACACCCCTGAACACCTACGCCAAGCCTTGATGCCTTTGCAACGCAAGGGGCTGCTGCCGGATTTCCCCTTCGGCTCCGATTTCACCGACGTCGAGCAACGACTGGTACTTGCGCTGGGCTGGTTGAAGCACGCTGGCGCCAGCCTGCGCGGCAAAGGGCGATTGTTGCAAGCGGCGTGGCGTCCTGGCGAGCCGGCGGTTGGTGAAGACGAGGCCTTGCAGCGCATGGGGTTGGCTGATCCCAGCGGCCTGACGATGAAGGATCGCATCCAGCGCCGCCTGTTGATAGCTGCGCTGAGGCATCGGCCAAGCCGGCCGGCTGGCCCGGACTCAGACGCTCAGGCCGCTTCCAGTACCTGACAGCCCAGGCGGCGCAATGTGACACCATCGAGCAACGTCACGCCCTGGCGGTCTATGCCGATGAGCCCCTGTCCACGAAAGCGGGTGAGCAGGCGACTGACTGTTTCCGGTGCCAGTTGTAGATGGTTGGCGATATCCGTGCGTTGCATCGGCAACGGCAGGTGTCGGGCATCCAGGAACAGGGCGGCACGACGATCGCTGAGATCGATCAGGAACGCGGCCATGCGCACATCGCTGGGGTGATCGCCGGAGCGCAGTTGTCGATGGCGGATCTGTCTCGCCATGACCTGCATCAGATGCCACTGCACGGCCGGTTCTCGGCTGCCCAGTGCCATCAGGGCATCGATCGGAAAACGGCAGAATTGGGTGCGCCCCAGCGAGATCACGGCGTTTTCGTGGTGATCTAGCCCGATGGCGTCCAGGCCGAACCATTCGCCGGGCAGATGGAAATCCAGCACCTGCTCGCGACCGGATGCATCGAGGGCGACGCTTTTGGCCATGCCCGAACGCACCGCATAGATCGCCCGGAATGGGGTCATCGGTCGGTACAGGTATTCACCATCACCCACTAGCGCCACGCGCTGTACGATCTGGCGCAGGCCCAATAAGGCCTCGGCGCCACGGCCGGTAGCGTCGCAGGTATCCAGGTGATGGCAGCCCGTGCAATGGGCCGGCTGCAGACCTTGCTGGCAAGCGGAACGTTCTGAAGACATGGCACAACCTCCTTGTGAAAACTCTACTCCGGCGCTTGGCGCGCTCAGCATGGGTGCGACAACGGTACACGTGTGCCAGGACGCGCATTATGTCGCAGGCTGGCGCCTGCCAGGTCCGAGGTCGCTGCCGGGTTGGCCCACGGGTTCCCCGGGTCATGAAGCTGTCCGGTCGCATGAAGTATCCTAGACCTCTGTCCATGCCTTACTGCAGCGTCATTCATGAGCTTGATTGATCAGCGTTCCACCGCCCAGCCGGCCCTCGCCGAGCCCCAGTCGCGCCGTCCCAGTGTCGGTGTGCAGATCGGCAACGTCATCGTTGGGGGCGGTTCGCCCATCGTCGTGCAGTCGATGACCAATACCGATACGGAAGATCCGGTCAGCACGGCGCGGCAGATCGCGGAGCTGGCACGAGCCGGTTCGGAGCTCGTCCGCATCACGGTCAATACGCCGGCTGCTGCCGCTGCGGTGCCGCGCATCCGTGAGCGGCTGGAAATGATGGGTGTGCATGTGCCAATCATTGGCGACTTTCACTACAACGGCCACCAGTTATTGGAGAGTGAACCGGCATGCGCCGAGGCGCTCGCCAAATATCGTATCAACCCCGGCAACGTTGGTTTCGGCAAGAAGAAAGACGGTCAGTTCGCGGCGATCATCGAAAAGGCGATCCAGTATGGCAAGCCGGTGCGTATCGGCGCCAACTGGGGCTCGCTGGACCAGAGCATGGTGGCCACGCTGATGGATGAGAACGCATTGCGCGCGCAGCCCTGGGATGCCGCGCATGTCGCGCGGGAAGCGCTGATTCGTTCCGCGCTCGATTCGGCCGTGCGTGCCGAGGAAATCGGTTTGCCACGCGAGCGGATCATTCTTTCGTGCAAGGTATCTGGCGTGCAGGAGCTGATCGCGGTGTATCGCGACCTGGCGGCGCGCTGCGACTACGCCTTGCACCTGGGCCTGACCGAGGCTGGCATGGGCTCCAAGGGCATCACCGCATCCAGCGCTGCGCTGGCAGTACTGATGCAGGAAGGTATCGGCGACACCATCCGCATCTCGCTCACTCCCGAGCCAGGTGCGCCGCGCACCGGCGAAGTCGTGGTGGCGCAGGAGCTGTTGCAGACAATGGGTCTGCGGGCATTCACGCCACTGGTCACCGCGTGTCCAGGCTGTGGCCGCACCACCAGTGAATTTTTCCAGGAACTGGCCAAGACCGTACAGGCGCACGTGCGCGAAAAGATGCCTGAATGGCGCGTCAAGTATGACGGCGTGGAAAACCTCACCCTGGCGGTGATGGGCTGTGTCGTGAATGGTCCGGGCGAATCCAAGCATGCCAACATCGGTATTTCGTTGCCGGGCAACGGTGAAGCGCCTTCGGCGCCGGTCTTCATTGATGGCGAAAAGGCCATGACCCTGCGCGGCGAGCGTATTGCCGAGGAATTCGTCGACATCCTGGACAACTATGTCGCGACCCGATACGCCTCACGCGGAGCGTGAGGCGGCGAGACGATTCATAGGCGCCGCTCATGTGCTCTTGAGCTTGCCAGGCCACCATGGCGCCAACGCTAAGCGGCATTGCGACGAGGTCGTTCATGAGCTTCACCCCCGAGCAGGATATTCTTGCGGTATGGCATGACAACGCCGCGCCTTGGATAGCGGCGATACAAGAGCGGCGTATTGAGAGCCGCCGTCTGATCACCGATCAGGCCATCATCGACGCGGTGTTGAAAACATTGCCGCGTCGCGTGCTGGACGTGGGGTGTGGCGAAGGTTGGCTGGCTCGGCGGCTCATGCAGGCGGGTCTCGAAGTCACTGGCGTCGATGCAGTTGCCGAACTTGTCGAAGCAGCATGCGAACAAGGCGGCCACTTTCGCCAGCTTTCCTATGAGCAGTTGGCTGCCGGAGAACTCGGCGAGACATTCGATGTGGCGGTATGCAATTTTTCGCTGCTTGGCAAGGATTCCGTCGACAGCTTGCTCAAGGCCATGTCAGCCATCCTTTGCGCACAGGGGGTGCTGATCATTCAGACCCTGCATCCGATGATGGCCGATCTGTCGCAACCTTATCGTGACGGTTGGCGGGAGGGATCATGGGCGGGATGTGGCGATGGATTCGGCCAGGCCGCCCCATGGTATTTCCGGACTCTTGCGGGTTGGCAGGACAGTTTTGTATCGGCCGATTTACGCCTGACTGAAGTGATGGAGCCTTTGCACCCGCAAACGGGGCGGCCGGCTTCCATCATCTTTACGTTGTCGCCTATGACTCACGGTCTATAGGCGAATTTTGACTCGCAGATCACACCCAGGTGCGGTATGAATAGGCCGCCACTCTGGGGCGCAGGGGGTGGCAGCGGTAGGTTGCGGCACAGCAACTATCCGACAGGGGGCTGTGTTCGGAGGACATCCGAAAGTGAAGATCAAGCCGCAATTACGCATTGCGCTGATCTACGTTGTCGCGTCAATGGCCTGGGTGTGGGCATCGGACCGGCTGCTGGATCTGCTCGTGCAAGACCCGCACACACATCAACTGTGGGGCGCGTGGAAGCGCTGGGCCTTCGTGGTATGCAGCGCTTATCTCATCTACTGGCTCGTCCATCGCGACATGCAGCGATTGGACGGCCTCAACAACCGACTGTTGCAAGGTCATGCGCAGACCTTGAGCGTACTGGTCTCGGCCATGGATATCCGCCACAAGGAAACCAGCGATCATTCCGAACGCGTCATGCGGATGGCCGAAGGTCTCGGTCGCTTGGCAGGAGTTCGTGGACAGGCGCTGCAAAATCTGCGCCTGGGTGCGCTACTGCATGACATTGGCAAGCTGGCGTTGCCGGATTGCGTGCTGATCAAACCCGGGCCGCTGACTTCCGAGGAAATTAACGTGATGCGCACGCATACGCGCATGGGTCACGACATGCTCAGGCAAATCGACTTCCTGCGTGATGCCACGGACATTCCGTTCTCCCATCACGAGCGTTGGGATGGCGGTGGGTACCCACAAGGACTGGTCGGTGAAATGATTCCATTGGCTGCACGGATCTTCAGTGTGGTGGACGTCTGGGATGCATTGAGCCATCCCCGCGTCTACAAGCCCGCGTGGCCGCGTGAGGACGTCATCGATTATTTGAAAAATGCAGCAGGCAGCCAGCTTGATCCGTGCCTGGTCAGGCTGTTCCTCAGGCATTACGACGAGTTGGTGGCGCTGGGGGCTAACGAGGCATCGGTGTAGAGCCTCCTGCGACGCAGTTGTAGGCAGGGCTCTGGACATCCAAGCCGCGACTCCGTCGCGTCTTGCATCGCGATTGAAATCGTTCCTACAACGAAGCTGCGACTGCACGAGCGAATTTATTCGCCAAGCCATGGCGATGCCGTCGTAGATGGGGCTCGTGATCTTCAGGTCAGGATCGCATGGCGCATTGTCGTACGCGAAAGAAGCTGCTCCCCCACAACGCGTTTGGAAGGCAGCTACTGCAACAACCCGTCAGCCATCAGCATGGCTGTCAGATGCGGCGTATACATCGCCCATGGCCCTGGTTGGCCGGGCAGGTGATTGAGTTGCGCCACCATGCGCAGGAACTGCGCGCGCGGATATTCAACCGCTCCCATGCTGAGCAGATGGGGGTTGGTTACCTGTGCGTCGATCAGCGGGAAATCCCAGCTGCGTAGCAGCCTTGCCAGTGCGATCAAGGCCAGCTTGGAACCACCGCTCTCACGGCTGAACATCGACTCCCCGCAGAACAACCGTCCCACCGCAACACCGTAGATGCCGCCAACCAGCCGTTCGCCCTCCCAGACCTCGATGCTGTGCGCATGCCCGGAATGATGCAGGGTGTCATAGGCCTGGATCATTGCCGGGATGATCCACGTACCCAATTGCCCCGGCCGTGGCTCGGCGCAGGCCAGCACGACGTCGCGAAAGGCATAGTCGATCGTCACATGCCATTGCTTGCGGCTCAGTTGCCGGCGCAAGCTGCGATTGGCCTGCAATTGCCCGGTATGGAAGACGCAGCGAGGATCCGGCGACCACCACAGGATCGGTTCGTCTTCGTTGAACCACGGGAAGATGCCTTGCGAATACGCCGCCAGTAGCCGTCTTGCCGACAAGTCTCCCCCAAATGCCAGCAGCCCGTTGGGATCGCGCAGCGCTCCCCGCGGATTGGGAAAACGCTCTGGCCGCGTGCTGTCCAGAAGGGGGAGGGTGAGGGTGGCAGACATGCCGGGTAGTAAAGCTGCTCGCCATGCGCGCTGTAAAGTCGCTCGTTGCGCCAGTGGTGAGGTCGCTTGCTCACGACGGCTGTAAAGTCGCCCCCGGTGCGAGCTGTAAACAGTTAAAGGGAAAGCCGGCATGATCATGCCCAGGCCTTTTAGTCTTTGCTCTTTACAGCCTGCGTCAGCAGGCGGCCTCACCGTTCCGCGTAAGGACTATGCTCCATCAAGTCTGCCGCATAGGCGTCCAGATGGATGGATTCACGGCGCAATGCCTGCCTGACGGCATCGCGGAAACCCTCGTCAGCCAGGTAGTGGCGTGAATGGGTGCGAACGGGGAGGAAGCCGCGGGCGAGTTTGTGTTCACCCTGGGCGCCCGGTTCAAAGCGCTCGATCCCCTGTGCGATGGCATAGGCGATGCCTTGGTAGTAGCACAATTCGAAATGCAGGCCGGGAATGTCGACGCTGGCGCCCCAGTAGCGTCCGTAGAGCACGTTGCGGCTGCGCAGGAATAGCGCCATGGCGACGATGGTGGGGCCGTTGAAAGCTAAAGCCACCTGGACCCTATCACCGAGGTTCTGGCCCAAGGCCACGAAAAAAGCCTCGGTCAGCGCCGCATGGTTGCCCTTGGCGTCAAAGGTGGCGGTGTAGAGCTGATGAATTTCGTGCCAATGCGACGCGCTTAGCGTGCTGCCCCCACGCATCTCCAGGCGCAAACCGCTGCGAGTTACCTGATTGCGCTCCTGGCGAATGTTCTTGCGCTTCTTGTGGTTAAGCGCGCCGAGGAAGGCATCGAAATCGGCATAGCCGCGATTGGGCCAATGAAACTGGATGTCCGAGCGTTCAAGCCAGTGTTCATCGTAAGCGGGGAGATCCGCTTCGGTGAGAAAATTCGCATGCGCGGATGACAGGTTGTAGCGGTCCACTTGCGCACGCATGGCGGTGACCAGCGCTCGCCGGCGTAGCTCCGCTTCATCATGGGTGCCCACCAACAGGCGCGCACCTGTCACGGGAGAGTAGGGCACCGCATTGAGCAGCTTAGGGTAGTAATCGCCACCTGCGCGCTCCCAAGCACCGGCCCAACTCCAGTCGAACACGAACTCGCCGTGTGAATTGCCCTTGATGTAGAACGGTGCTGCCGCGACGAGCCTGTCGTCTTCACGTAATGCGATGTGATGGGCGCGCCAGCCATAGTCGTCACGTATACAACCCGATGATTCGAGCGCGGCGAGAAATCCATGCGAAAGAAATGGATTGTCATCCGGGCATAGCGCATCCCACTCGGCAGCGGGGAGGTCGGCAATGCTGTCGTGGAAGCTGGCGCAGATCAATGGGCGAGGCGTGAGTGGGTAGGGGCTAAGGAGTGAGTTAGGAGGAGTGAGGAGTGAGAGAAAGGCAAGCTGAGGGTACTGGCTTGAGTGTGGTTTTGGGAGAGAGTGGAGACTGGCGAGGCGTGCTTTTACTCACTTCTTACTCATCTCCACTCACTCTTCGATGCTCGTTTTAAGCGGCAGGCGTCTGCTGATCCAGCCAGCGCTCCGCATCCAGTGCGGCCATGCAGCCGAAGCCGGCCGAGGTCACGGCCTGACGATAGACGTGGTCTGCCACATCGCCGGCAGCGAACACACCCGCGACATTGGTCATGGTGGCCATGCCTTCCAGGCCGGAGCGGATCTTGATGTAGCCGTCTCGCATGTCCAACTGACCATCGAAGATGCCGGTGTTGGGCGTGTGGCCGATGGCTACGAAGAAGCCGGTCACGTCGAGCTGGCGGGTGGCGCCGCTGTTGACGTCCTTGACGCGCACACCGTTCACGCCCGAGTCGTCGCCCAGCACTTCGTCGATGGCATGGTTCCATACCAGTTCGATCTTGCCGGCGGCGGCCTTCTCGAACAGCTTGTCCTGCATGATCTTTTCCGCGCGCAGCTTGTCACGGCGATGCACCAGGTACACCTTGCGGCAGATGTTGGATAGGTACAGCGCCTCTTCCACGGCGGTGTTGCCACCGCCTACCACGACGACATCCTGCTCGCGGAAGAAGAAGCCATCGCAGGTGGCGCAGGCAGACACGCCGCGCCCTTTGAAATGCTCTTCGCTGGCCAGGCCCAAGTATTTGGCCGTAGCGCCGGTGGCCACGATCAGCGCATCCGCGGTGTATTCGCCGGAGTCGCCCTTGAGCCGGAACGGGCGCTGCTTGAGGTCCACTGTGTGGATGTGATCGAACACCATTTCCGTATTGAAGCGCTCGGCGTGCTCGGCCATGCGCTGCATCAGTTCCGGACCCTGTACGCCATGCACGTCGCCTGGCCAGTTGTCCACCTCGGTGGTGGTGGTCAGCTGGCCACCCTGTTGCAAGCCGGTGATCATGGTCGGCTTGAGGTTGGCTCGGGCGGCGTAGACGGCAGCCGTGTAGCCGGCTGGACCGGAGCCCAGGATCAGCAGTCGGCTGTGCTTGGGGGTGCTCATTGTTATAATCCTTGAAGTTTGCTGGCAGCTTGAATCACGAGTTCGTTCCACACCATGTAACGGTTACGTAACGCTGTTTCCAGGGCGGTGGCGCGACTTTTGAACCCGCAAGGATGGGGAAGACACGCAGCCGATTCAAGGCGCGGGCAACTTTGAGGATACCTCGATCGATTTCATGCAGGCGGCTCGGTTCCCGCGTAGAATCGTCCAGTTCATCCTTGGCTATCCGCGACGGCTCCATGTCGCGGTTTTTTGTGCACTGACAGGATCTTCCACTCCCCATGCGCATCGGCATTCCTTCTGAAACCAAGATCCTTGAGGGTCGAGTTGCCCTGGTCCCTGCTGCTGCCGCCGACCTGGTTCGTCGCGGCCACGAGGTGTTCATCCAGGCTGGTGCGGGCCTCAAGAGCGGCTTTTCTGACGATTCTTATGCCAAGGTCGGCGTCACGGTCGTTTCCGACGCGGCCGCCCTGTACGACGCTGGCGAGCTGATCGTGAAGGTGAAGGAACCGATCGCCGGCGATCTCGCCCTGCTCAAAAAGCATCATCTGCTGTTCTGCTACCTGCATCTGGCGGCCGAGCCGGATCTGACCCGCAGCCTGCTCGACATCGGCCTGACCGGTGTGGCGTTCGAGTCGGTCGAGGAAGATGGCGGCTTGCCCCTGTTGCTGCCGATGTCGGTGATTGCCGGCCGCATCGCCACCCAGATCGGCACCACGCTGCTGCATCGTCCCCAGGGTGGCAAGGGCAAGCTGCTCGGCGGCATGGCTTCCACGCCACGCGGCAAGGTGGTGGTGCTGGGCGCGGGCGCTGCCGGTGGCAACGCGGCTGCCCTGGCTGCCGCCGCTGGTGCAAACGTGGTGGTGTTCGACAAGCGTCAGGATCGCCTGGCCGAAATGATGGCCATGGGTCCGAACGTCACCGCCCTTTACGCCTACGAGTCCTCGGTGGCCGAGGAAGTGCGTGACGCCGACATCGTCGTCGGTGCCGTGCTGATCCCCAGCGCCAAGGCGCCTCGCGTGGTCACCGAAGAGATGGTCAAGACGATGGAAGCCGGCTCGGTGCTGGTGGACATCTCCATCGACCAGGGCGGTTGCTTCGAGACGTCTCGTCCGACCACCTGGAAAGAGCCAACCTATGACGTGCATGGTGTTACGCATTTCTGTGTGACCAACATGCCTGGCGCCGTCCCGCAGACCTCGTCCGTGGCGATCTCGGCGGCGATCCTGCCGTACGTGCAGCGCCTGGCTGGCGGCAAGGAGTGGCGTGACTTTGCCCCGCTCAAGGCCGGTGTCAATGTGGACGGCGGCAAGCTGGTGCATCCGGCCCTGTTGGGCTGATAGTCTGCGCCAGACGGGGAACGGAGGCTTTTCGGGCTTCCGTTCCCTTTTTATTTGCTAGTCATTTCAGTGGTTTATCGCATTAAGCGAACGTAAGTCCTATGACAGGGTATGCTCTGGCTAATAGCACCAGGGCGAAAAAGGGGGCCAGAGACGCATGGCACGCCGTCACATCGTTTACCGCCTTCACGAATACCTATGAGGAATCCCAAGCCGGTGGCGCGCAGCGCGAAAGCAACACTCAAAAAGAAGGATAAGGAAAAGAAGCCGCGCGAGGGCTTGAGCGAGGAGGTCAAGCGCCGCCTGCGTGAAGCCGGTGCGCTGCTGTTGCTGCCGCTCGCCATCTACTTGCTGGTCTGCCTGTTCAGCTATAACGACCAGGACCCGAGTTGGGGACATGCCAGCACGGCCGAGCATGCGCATAACCTGGGTGGCGAAGTAGGCGCGAACATCGCCAATCTGCTGCGCTACATCTTTGGCCTGGTGTCTTACTGCTTTCCGCTGCTGCTGCTGATTCTGGGCGTGCAGGTGCTGCGTCACCGTGGTGTACGCAATGTACAGCCGTGGGAGCCGTCTATGCGGCTGATCGGCTTCGTATTGTTCTTTGTTACCACGCCTGCCTTAGCATGGCTTAACCTGCATGATCAGCAGGTTCTTCCCGAGGGTGCCGGTGGCATTATCGGACGTTGGGTAGGCCACGGCCTGCTGCGGGCGTTTGGTGATCGAGGCGCCCCCTTGTTGTTGCTGGCGCTGTTCCTTGTTGCGGTGACCTTCGCCACAGGCCTGTCCTGGTTCAAGGTGATGGATCTACTCGGCGCCGGGGTGGTCAAGCTAGGGGGCTGGTTCGGCGGCAAGCTCAAGGAGGCGCCCGAGGCCCTGGCTGCACGCCAGGCGCGTGCCGAGCGCGAAGTGGTCAAGAAGGTCGAGGCGGTCAAGCAGGCCAAGCGTGAACCTGTGCGTATCGAGGCCCCGGCCACGCCGGTGATCAAGAGTGAGCGTGCGCGCCAGGAAACCCAGATTCCATTGTTCACCGGCGCCGCCGCGCCGGGCGAATTGCCACCGTTGTCGCTGCTCGATGAAGCGCCACCACAAGGCCCGGGGTATTCGGAAGAAACGCTCGAGGTGCTGTCGCGCCAGGTTGAGCTCAAGCTCAAGGACTTCAAGATCGAGGCCAAGGTGGTTGGTGTCTATCCGGGCCCGGTCATCACGCGTTTCGAGATGGAGCCCGCCGCCGGTGTGCGTGGCTCGCAGGTGTCCAGCCTGGACAAGGACATCGCTCGCGGCCTTTCCGTGGTCAGCGTGCGCGTGGTGGATGTGATTCCGGGCAAGAACGTCATTGGCCTGGAAATTCCCAACACCAAGAAGCAGATCGTCTATCTGTCCGAGATCTTGCGCTCGGACAAGTACGACCAGCTCAAGTCGCCGCTGGCGCTGGCGCTGGGCAAGGATATCGGTGGCAAGCCGGTGGTGGTCGACCTAGCCAAGATGCCTCACCTGCTGGTGGCAGGTACCACCGGCTCGGGCAAATCCGTCGCGGTAAACGCCATGGTGCTGAGCCTGCTCTACAAGAGCAGCCCCAAAGATGTGCGCATGATCATGATCGACCCGAAGATGCTTGAGCTGTCGGTCTACGACAAGATTCCGCATCTTCTGGCCCCGGTCGTGACGGATATGAAGGAAGCGGCCAATGCGCTGCGTTGGTGCGTGGGCGAGATGGAGCGCCGCTACAAGCTGATGGCTGCGGTCGGTGTACGTAACCTGGCCGGCTTCAACAAGAAGGTGAAGGACGCGGAGAACTCCGGCCAGCCCTTGCTGGATCCGTTATTCCGCCCAAACCCGGACATGCCCAACCTCGCAGCCGAGCCCCTGGAGCCGCTGCCGTACATCGTGGTCATCATCGACGAGTTCGCCGACATGATGATGATCGTCGGCAAGAAAGTCGAAGAACTGATCGCGCGCCTGGCGCAGAAAGCTCGTGCCGCGGGTGTGCACCTGATCCTGGCCACGCAGCGTCCCTCGGTGGACGTGATCACTGGCTTGATCAAGGCCAATATTCCTACCCGCATCGCGTTCCAGGTGTCTTCCAAGATCGACTCGCGCACCATTCTCGACCAGTCCGGGGCTGAGACCCTGCTCGGTCACGGTGACATGCTCTACCTGCCGCCAGGCACTGCCTCGCCAGAGCGCGTACACGGTGCCTTTGTAGACGACCACGAGGTGCATCACGTGGTGGACTGGCTCAAGGCGCAGGGCTCGCCGCAATACATCGAAGGCGTGCTGGAAGAATTGCAGCCGACCGGCGACGGCAAGTTCATCAGCGACTCCGGCCTGCCGCTGGAGGAAAGCGAAGGCGGCGATGCCGAGGCCCAGCTATACGACAAGGCCGTCCGCATCGTCACCGAAAGCCGTCGCGCCTCGATTTCAGGCGTGCAGCGCCATCTGCGCATCGGCTACAACCGTGCCGCGCGCCTGATCGAACAGATGGAACAGGACGGCGTAGTCAGCGCCCCGCAGCACAACGGCAATCGTGAAGTGCTGGCACCGCCGCCACCGAAGAACTGATGGGTGAGGTGCCATTCGATGCTGATGGGCCCCATGAGCGGCGCCATGGCTTGATGCCACGCGGGGGGATGGGAGATGGGGGCGCTTGGACGGACCTGACGCAAGCCGGTAGCTCACAGCGCTGCTGTCGCGTTCTTGATGCTGACAGCGACCGTCCTGACTTGCGTCCCCGCGACCCGTCTCCCATCTCCTGCTGCAATCTTCGACAATCCTCCATTAAGCGGTCAGCCCGCAAACTCTCCTTAACCAACCAGATCACGCGCCCATGACCCGTCTAGCCGCTCTTGCCGCCACCATCGCCCTTGCGTGCTGCGCTACCGCGCACGCCGCTGCCGGTAACGCGCGTGCCAGGCTGGACGCGTTTGCCACCAACCTGCATTCGTTGACCGGTCATTTCAGCCAGTCCCTGACCGATGCCAATGGGCAGCCGGGCAAGTCAAGCTCCGGGACGTTGGCGCTTGAAGCGCCGCGCCAGTTCCGCTGGGAAACCACTGCGCCCTACAAGCAGACCATCGTGGCCGATGGCAGTCGCGTTTGGCTTTATGACCCGGACCTGGAGCAGGTGACCGTGCGCGTGCAGAGTACCGAGGAATCGCACAGTCCGTTGACGGTGCTTACCGATCTCAAGCAGATGGATCGGGAGTTCAAGGTCACCGAGCAGGGTGACCACGATGGCCTGAGCTGGGTGCGCCTGACCTCGACGGCGCGTGATCCGCAATTCGATTACGCCGACCTCGGCTTCGATGCCAAAGGCCTGGCGCGCATGAGCTTTCGTGACCAGTTGGGTGCCACCACCGATATTCGTTTTTCCGATTGGCAGCGCAACCCGGAGATCGCGCCGCAGACCTTCAATTTCGTGCCGCCCAAGGGCACGGATGTAGTCGGCGATGCACCGGTAATCTCGACACAGCCAATCAAGAACTGATTTATTGTCGCGTTTTGCGTGCCGCGCCCGGCGGCATGAGGCTCAGGGGTGAGCAAGCATGACCTGTCTGCATGGCGCGGACGGGCAGGGATGGGGATGACATGGTCGTACTTTGGATCGTAATCGGCCTGATCGCCGGCGGGCTCGCCGGCCAGAGCATCTTTGGTGCTTTGACGGGTGGTTTCATCGGTTTCCTGTGGGGACGCCAGTCCAGTCTTTCCAAGCAATTGAGGCAGATGCGCGGGCTGGTGAACGAGCTGGCCAAGCGGCCGATGCCATCGCCTCGCGATGAAGCCCAGGCCATCGTGCGGCACGCGGCGGAAGTAGCGCAGGCGCAGTTTTCGCAGGCGCCGCCCGCCGCGGCCACCCCAGCTGCGGCCACACGGCCGCCGGCGCTCCCGGTGCAGCGGCCGGAGATCGGTCCACCGGCTCTGACCACGTTCGACCCGGCCAACGATTGGAACCGGCCACCCGTGGCGCGTCCTCCGCTGCCTGCACAACCACCTGTGCCGCTGGGTCCGAGTTTCGTCGAACGCCTGTGGCAGCGTGGCTGGGGATGGCTCACCGAGGGCAATGTGCCGGTAAAGGTGGGCATCCTGGTGCTGTTTGCCGGTGTGGCGGCGCTGCTCAAGTACGCGTCCGATGCGGGCATGTTCCACCTGCCGGTCGGCTTGCGCCTGAGTGGGGTCGCGCTGGCTGCCATCGGCGGGCTGGCATTCGGTTGGTACCAACGCGATAGCAAGCGAGTGTTTGCGTTGTCCCTTCAAGGGGGCGCCATTGGCGTACTGATCATCGTCACGTTCGCCGCCTTCCGCCTCTACAGCCTGATTCCATCCATGGCGGCATTCGGCATCCTGCTGGTGCTTGTTGCCGGCATCGGCATGCTGGCCGTGTTGCAGGATGCGCTGGCGCTTGCCGTGCTCGGCCTGGTAGCAGGGTTTGCCGCGCCAATCCTGGTGTCCACGGGGCAGGGCAGCCACGTCGCGCTGTTCAGTTACTACGCCCTGCTGAATGTCGCCATCCTCGGCATTGCCTGGAAGCGTGCCTGGCGCGTGCTGAACTTGCTGGGCTTTATCGCCACTTTTGGCATCGGCACTGCCTGGGGTGTGCTCAAGTACAAGTCGAATCTTTTCGCCAGTACCGAGCCGTTCCTGGTATTGAATTTCCTGTTCTACCTGGTAATTCCGTGGCTGCATGTGCTGCGCATGCCGGCCGACCGCCGCGTGGTGATCGATGGTTGCCTGATGTTTGGCAATCCACTGGCGAGCTTGTTGCTTCAAGGTGCGTTGCTGGCCTGGGCGCCGCTCCCGCTGGCGTTTTCCGTGTTGGCGGGTGCCGCGATCTACGTGGTGTTTGCCTTCATGGTTCGCAATCATCCGGCGATGCGGATAGTGCGTGAGACCTGGGCCGTGATAGCGGTGGCCTTTGCCACGCTCGCCGTGCCGTTGGGCTTGAGCGCCAACGTCACGGGCAGCATCTTTGCGCTCGAAGGCGCTGGCCTGATCTGGCTTGGCCTGCGCCAACAACGCAAATTGGCCCGCTGGAGCGGCCTGGCCTTGCAGGTGTTGGCGGGGTTTACCTTGCTAGGCTCACGCGCCCGAGTTGATATGTATGCCGTGGCACTGCCGCTGCTCAACAAGGATTTCGTCGGCGGTATGCTGGTGGTGATCGCCGGCCTTGCCAGTTGCCGCTTGTACAGCCGCCATGATCGCGATCTCGTCACCCATCGCATGCTCGCCGTGGCGTTGTTTGGTTGGAGCCTGTTGTGGTGGCTGGGCAGTTGGGGCGCGGAAATCCAGCTGCACGTCCTTCACAACGCGCCATGGGTGGCGGCGTGGTTCGTCTTGCTTTCATTGACGGCATGGATGATGGCCGAAGTGTCACGGCGTCAGCCTCGCATCGAACTGGGGCTGGTGCTCAGCTACGGCGCGCCGTCGCTGTTGATCGGCACCGTACTGCTGCTTTTACAGATGTTGCTGACCCATGTGCAGCCATTTGCTGGCTGGATGCTCGCGGCGGTCGTGATCAGCGCCGTGCTTGGCTGGCGCACGTTGGCCTGCCTGCGCGAGTTCACGTATGGCGCGGTATATGGCCAGATGGTCTGGCTGTGGCGTTGGTGTGGCATCTTCATGCTGGCCATCGTGGTGGGGCTGGATGGTGCGCGCTGGCTATCCGGTCCATGGATGCTGATGCTGTCATGCCTGCCGCTGATGCTGCTTGCCGGCATGTTGCTGTGGCGTCCAAGCTGGTTGGCATCGCCTTTAGCCACAACGATGTCATTGTGGCGTCCCTTGATGCTCTACACCACGTTCGCGTTGCTATGCTTTTTGATGCTTGGTGCGCTGTTCAGCGGAGGCGATGCCGAGCCGGTGCGTTATGTGCCGCTACTCAATCCCACAGAACTGACCTTGCTTGCGATCACGCTGCTGGCCGTGCGCTGGCTGGCCGATGGCAGCATGCCACCGTTGCCGCGCCAGCAGCAGGCCATGCTGGCTGGCATTACGGTGTTCGTGTTGGTCACCGACATTACGCTGCGTGGCGTGCACCAATGGAGTGGTATCGGCTGGGGCGGTGAGCTGATGGGTTCGAGCATGGCCCAGCTCGCCCTGACCGTGGTGTGGAGCGTATTCGGCCTGGTGGCCTGGGTGGTTGGATCGCGCCGCGGGCAACGCATGCTGTGGCTGGCAGGTGCGGTGCTGATGGCGGTGGTGCTGCTCAAATTGTTGCTGATCGACCGTGATCACCTGGGCAACCTGTTTGGTATTGGCTCGTTCATCGCCTATGGCCTGTTGTGCACGGTCATCGGGTATCTCGCACCGGCGCCGCCGAAAAGCACGGCTGCGCCCTTATCCCCCAAGGAGGAGGGCACCCATGCGTCTTGATCTTCGTCTACTCGGTCTGGCCTTGCTGTTGCCCGTGGGGGTGGCCCAGGCCAGTGCACACACCGACTACGCTTATGCATTCCCGCTCGACACCCGTATGCCGAGCGATGCATATCGCGTGGCCCTGACGCCAGCCATTTACGCGGTCAGCAATCCCGCAGCTGGCATGCGCGATATTGTGGTCGTCAACAGCGATGGCCAGCCGGTGCCATTCGACGTGATGCCGGTGGACCCGCCGCAGACCAAGC
>NZ_DASVMI010000096.1:0-28646 GCF_036384435.1 Dyella sp.
ACTGCTGAAGGTCTCACCTTCAAAAGGGGACCAGCCGCATTTGGAAAGCACCTCTTCGCGGCGTACGGTGTGGGGTTTGCTCGGATCCACCAGCACCAGATCGGCGGCGTAGCCTTCGCGCAGGAAACCGCGCTCGTGCACATTGAACAGCTTGGCAGGCGAGTGCGTCACCGCCTCGACCACGCGCTCGAGCGTGAGCTTGCCTTCGAAGACACGTTGCAGGGCCGCTTGCAATGCGAATTGAACCAGCGGCAGGCCCGACGGCGCCTTGTCATAGAGCTGCCCCTTTTCCTCAAGCAGGTGCGGGGCATGATCCGTCGCCAGCACGTCCAGCCGGCTGTCGGCCAATGCCTGGGTAATCGCTTCTCGGTCCGACGCATCCTTGATGGCCGGGTTGCACTTGATCAGGAAACCCAAGCGCTCGTAATCCTCAGCCGAAAAATGCAGGAAGTGCACGCAAGTCTCCGCAGTAATCCGCTTGCTTTCAATCGGCCCGGGCTGGAACAGGGCCAGCTCGTCGGCGGTAGAAATGTGCAAGACGTGCAGGCGACTATTATGTTTCTGCGCCAGCGAGATCGCCAGGCGGGTCGACTTGATACATGCCTCGCGCGAGCGGATCAAAGGGTGTTCGCGTGCAGGGATGTTTTCGCCGTATTTCTCGCGCGCCTTGGCATGCAGCGCATCGATCATCGGTGTGTCTTCGCAATGGGTGATGATTGGCGTGGGCGCTTCACGGAAGATGCCATTGAGCACGTGCGGATCATCCACCAGCATGTTCCCGGTCGAGGCGCCCATGAACACCTTCACCCCTGGGGCGGCCCTGGGATCGAGGGCGCGGATCGCCTCGAGATTGTCGTTGCTGGCTCCCATGTAGAAGGCGTAATTGACGGCTGACGTCTCGGCACCGCGGGCGTACTTGGCCTCAAGTGTCTGGCGGTCGAGCGCGGGTGGCCTGGTGTTGGGCATTTCCATAAAGCTGGTGATGCCGCCAGCGGCGCAGGCGCGTGACTCATGGGCGATGTCCGCTTTCTGGGTCAGGCCGGGTTCGCGAAAGTGCACCTGGTCGTCAATCATGCCAGGCAGCAGCCACAGGCCGGAGGCGTCAATCACCTGCTCCCCTGGCCGCGCATCCAACGTTCCGGCAATCACATCGATGCGGCCTTGCCTGATGCGCAGGTCGGCGTGGAAACGGCGGCCTTCGTTGACCAGTTCGGCGTTTTTGATCAGCCAGTCAGTGGGCATGTGGTTCTCCAGGGGATCGGCAACGGCGGAAGGTAAAGTGCTCCGGAACGGGGTCCAGGCCACCCTCGCAGAGGGGTTGGCAGCGCAGGATGCGCCAGATCGCAAGCAGGCTGCCACGCCACGGACCAAAACGCGTCACGGCGTCCCGGGCATAATCGGAACAACTGGGGTAGAAACGGCAGCGCTGGCCCAGCAGGGGGCTCAACCAACGCTTGTACAAACCCAGGATTAGAAGTATCAGTCTGGTCACAATGTTTCACGTCGCCGAGACAGAATTCGGCGCTTATTGGCTAAGTATTCCAGAAGCCAGGTTGCCGGTGTGGGATACATGGGCTATAACAGCCGGCCGCCAAGGCCAAAACGGTGAAGGGATATGGCGAAAACGACGCGTAGTGCTCCACCCGCCAAAGCGCAGAAAGGGAACGTTGTGCCCAAAGCGAAGGGAACGAAGGCCAGCAAGTCAACCAAAGTCGTCGCCAAGGTCGCGTCGACAGCGAAGAGCGCTGCCAGCAAGGCGCCTGCCAAAGCCACCAAGAAAGCCGCAGCGCCCGCCAAGGCGGCTGCCGTGAAGAACGCGCCCGCCAAGAAAGCCGCTCCCGTGACCAAACCCGTAACCAAGACTGTTCCCAAACCGGCTGCCAAGCCTGCCGCCAAGCCTGCCGCGCCTCCCAAGAAGGCTGCGGCCAAGACCGCCAGCGCTCCGAAAGCAGCGTCGGTTAAAGCGCCAGCAAAGGCGGCACCGGCCCCCGCAGCCAAGCCCGCCCCGGCCAAGACGGCTAGCAAAGCCGTCGCGGCGCCGAAATCCGTGCCGGCCGCCAAGCCTGCCGGAACGCCACCCCATGAGCCCAAGGCTGCGCCGGCCTCCAAGGCCGCGGCGCCTGCTGCCAAGCCCGTATCCGCGCCTGTCGCGTCCAAGGAAGGCAAGGTTGCGAGCGCCATTGGCGCCGCCCCTGCCAAAGTTGCCTCGGCCACGGCTCGCCACACCTCCCTCACGAAGCAGAAGACCTCGCAGTCCTCGATGAATAGTTCAGCAACACTCGACAACGGTATTACCAAGGAAGACGGCCGCTACGCGTTGCCGTCCACGACCCACATTGACCTGCCCGCCGGCTATCGTCCGTCCAGCGACGAGGAGTACATGAGTCCGCGGCAACTGGCTTTCTTCCGCAACAAGTTGCGCGATTGGCGTGACCAGTTGGTAGAGGAGTCCCGCCAGACCATGGAGAACCTCCGTGACGAAGTGCGTGATGTCGGCGACGAAGCCGAGCGTGCCACTCGCGAAACGGAAAACTCCCTGGAACTGCGCACCCGCGATCGCTACCGCAAGCTGATCTCCAAGATCGACAAGGCCTTACGCCGGATCGAGGAAGGTCGTTACGGTTACTGTGAAGAGACCGACGAGGAAATCGGCGTGGAGCGCCTCGAGGCGCGTCCCATCGCCACCCTGTCGCTCGATGCGCAGGAGCGTCGCGAGCATCTGCAGAAGCAGATGGGCGACTGAGGTCGCCAGCCGCGATTGGCAAATGAATCCTGGAGCCCGCCTCGTGCGGGCTCCAGCGTTCAAGCAGTGGGTGAAAAGGAGCGAGGATCAAGCGTCGCGAACAGATGCTCTGGCTCGCTTCTCCGCACTGATTTCTCTCTTCATTGGCCCGCCAGGGCGGCAGCGTAAGCCTTGATCTTGACCAGCATCGCGGCCAAGCCGTTGGAGCGTGTGGGTGAAAGATGTTTGGCCAGCCCGATGGCATCGATGAAGCGAGGCTCGGTGGCGACGATGTCCTGCGCCGAGCGGTCAGAGTAGACCCGTAGTACCAGAGCGATCAGGCCAGACACGATAGCCGAATCGCTGGTAGCGACGAAGTGCAGCTTCTGCGCGTCGCCGCTGGGCACCATCCACACCATGGACTGGCAGCCGAGGACGCGATTTTCCTCGGTTTTCCATGCTTCGGGAAAGGGCGGCAGGCGTTTGCCCAAGTCGATGAGGTACTGGTAGCGCTCGGTCCAGTCGCTAAAAAACGCGAATTCGTCGGCGATTTCCTGCTGGGCCTGCTCAGCGGGGGAGGTTGTGGCGGTAGTCATCGGCCTATTATCGCGCGATTGGTGAGCCAGACGGACACTTTGGGGCAACCTGTCGCTGCTGACGCAGGTCGGTAGGAAAGGGCACAAGTCCGTGACTCGCCGCAGCCCGTCGGTCTGTGAACAGTCAATGCAACCTCACGGATCCCAAAAGGCTCAAGTTCTGCGATTGC
The DNA here is from genome assembly GCF_036384435.1 of Dyella sp. Lineage (GTDB taxonomy): Bacteria > Pseudomonadota > Gammaproteobacteria > Xanthomonadales > Rhodanobacteraceae > GSA-30. Next base: position 3,489 of record NZ_DASVMI010000096.1, read on the forward strand.
TCCGCCGATCATGGCCGATCTGGTCTTGAATCCGCTTGGCTCCATGGAGCAGGTGGGGAACCGGCGCCTTCTGAGGTCGCCCTCGTCTATTGCCACGCGCCAAGCCAAAATGCGCAACGGCCTCCCCGAAACGGCGCACCAGCTATTTCACCAACTGCCATCGCGCGCCTTGGGCACCGTCCTCGATCGCAATGCCCCGGGCGGCAAGCTCGTCGCGAATCTGGTCGGCACGCTTGAAGTCGCGTGCCGCGCGCGCTGCCTGGCGTTCGGCGACCAGGGCATCGATCGCTGCCGCGTCGGTGTTGCCAGAGTCTCCCTTGAACCAGGTTTCCGGGTCTTGCTGTAGCAGGCCGAGCAGGGCGCCCCCGCCGAGCAGGGCAGCCTTGGCGGCGCCGCGCCCAGCTGGCGTGGCAGCGCGGGCGGCATTGGCCAGTTGCGACAATTCGGCCAGGGCCTGAGGAGTATTGAGGTCGTCGCAAAGGGCCGCTTCGACGGCCGCCGCGGCGGGCAAGGTTCCCTCCACGGGCACGTCGGCCAGTTCGCGCAAGACGCGATACCAGCCATCCAGGGTGCTGACGGCCTGGGCAATGGCTGCATCGGACCAGTCCAGCGGCTGGCGGTAGTGGCCGCGCAACAGGAACAGGCGCAGCGCCTCGGCCGGATATGTCTTCAGCAATTCGTGCACCAGCAGCACGTTGCCCACGGACTTGGACATTTTGCGGCCATCGACGGTCAGCATGCCGTTGTGTACCCACCAGCGGGCGAAGGTCTTGCCGCCATTGGCGCAGGTGGACTGGGCGACCTCGTTCTCGTGATGCGGAAACAGCAGATCCACACCGCCGGCATGGATATCGATCGTGTCGCCCAATTGCGCCTTGCACATGGCCGAGCACTCGATATGCCAGCCAGGACGGCCGCGGCTCCATGGACTGTCCCAGCCCGGCAGCTCCGGCGTGGAGGGCTTCCACAGCACAAAATCGCCGGGATCTTGCTTGTATGGCGCGACGTCGATACGAGCGCCGGCGAGCAATTCCTCGGGGTCGCGGCCTGAAAGGTGGCCATATTCAGGGTAGGAGCCAACGCGGAACAATACGTGCCCCTCGGCCGCGTAGGCGTGACCGGTGGCGATTAATCGCTCGCACATGGCGATGATCTGCTCGATATGCCCGGTCGCATGCGGTTCGATATCCGGCGGCGCGATGCCCAGGCCGGCCATGTCGTCGCGGTAGGCCTGCGCAAAGCGCGTCGTGATCGTGCCAATGGGCACGCCAGCGTCCAGGGCGGCAGCATTGATCTTGTCGTCCACATCCGTGATGTTGCGGGCATAGACCACGCCAGCGTAGTGGCGCCGCAGCAGCCGGGCCAGAACGTCGAAGACCACGGGGCCGCGTGCATTGCCGATATGCACGTAGTTGTAAACCGTGGGCCCGCAGACATACATCGTCACCCGATTCGGGTCCTGCGGGGTGAAGGTGTCCTGACTGCGAGTCAGGCTGTTATAGAGCGAAATCGGCATGAATAGGTGTCCAGGCTTCCAGCGTACGAGCTGAACGAAAAAAGAAGCGGTCGGGCATCTTAACAACATGTGAGCGAACCAATACACGCCCCTTCGATCTAAGCGTGTATTCAGTGTGAATTTGCTGGAATGACAACCAGCGAAGAACCGCCTTTTACGTGCAGGATTTCGGAGGTCGTCATGACCAAACTGTTGTTCCCCACCCTGGTGCTGGCCCTGACGACGGTCACGGGCAGTGCTTTCGCGCAGAGCGCGCGCTATCCCAATGATCCTCCGCCGCCTCCCGGGGCCGACGGTGGTGCTGCGCACTACGGCTGGGCCGACGTGCTACGCGTTGACCCGGTCTATGGCGTGGCTCGCACCGAGGTGCCTCGTCAGGAGTGCTACGACCAGACCGTAGTCCAGCAGGAGCCCAGTCGAGGCAGCGCCGCAGGCACCATCCTGGGTGCGGTCGTGGGTGGCGTGCTCGGCAGCACCATTGGAAGGGGCGACGGCCGCAAGGCGGCAACGGTAGTCGGTGCCGTGGCAGGCGGCGCCGTCGGTAACAATGTTTCGCGCAGTCCGGGTGGCCAGTACGAGACTACCGAGACCCGCTGCCGCCAGGTCAGTTCGGTCAGCGAGCAGCGCCGCATCATGGGCTACGACGTGGAATATCGCTATCGTGGCGAGGTCTACATGTCCCGCCTCAACTACGACCCAGGTGAGCGCCTGCGTGTTCGTGTGAACGTCTCGCCGGCCGATTGAGCTCAGCCGCATGAGGTCCACCTGCCGCCGCCTTCGGGCGGCGGTTTGCGTTGTGGTGCTGCCTGGAGAGGGGAGAGGGGTCATGGGCGCGCGAAAGCCGCACTCAGCGCAAGCCTGGGCAGGCGGTCAACCATGCGCTGGCATGAAGTCTGCGGCGTTCGATCTTGCGCCTTCGGCTAATGCTCCGGCATCTGCCTTGATCGTTGAAGTGGGCGAGGCGTCCAGGCCCGGCCTCAACGCCGTTGTTGCACGGCAGCGAAAATCCCGTCATGATGGTGGTTCAACCCTGGAAACCCTGATGTCCACAGCCGTCTATACCGCTAACGTCCTGACCAGTGCCCGCATGGCCGCTGGGATGACATCGCGTGCTCGCCGACCGCTGAACCGACATTCGGCCGGGTAGGCTGTCTCACGCGTTTAACGTGAATAGACGACAAAACCCGGCCTGAGAGCCGGGTTTTTTGTTTTTCTGGATTGGGGATTTGGAAACGTCATGAGCATTCGTCACTTTCTTACCACGCAGGACTACAGCCGCGCCGAGATCGACAAGCTGCTGGAGCAGGCGGCCGCGTTCAAGCGCTCGCCGCGCGGGCAGCATATGGCCGGCAAGTCCGTGGCCCTGCTGTTCTTCAACCCGTCGATGCGTACGCGTACCAGCTTCGAGCTTGGCGCCTTTCACTTGGGTGGGCATGCGATTGTGTTGGCTCCCGGCAAGGACGCGTGGCCAATCGAATTCGACGTTGGCACTGTGATGGACGGTGATACCGAGGAGCACATCGCCGAAGTGGCACGCGTATTGTCGCGCTACGTTGACCTGATCGCCGTGCGCGCCTTTCCCAAGTTCCAGGACTGGAACGTCGACCGCGAAGATCGCGTCATCAAGTCCTTTGCGCAGTACGCCACGGTGCCGGTGATCAACATGGAAACGATCACCCATCCCTGCCAGGAGCTTGCGCATGCGCTGGCGATGAAGGAACACCTTGGCGACCTGCGCAATCGTAAGTACGTACTCACCTGGACGTACCATCCCAAGCCGCTCAACACGGCGGTGGCCAATTCGGCGTTGCTGATTGCCACCAAGATGGGTATGGACGTGACGCTGCTGTGTCCCACGCCCGATTATGTCCTCGATGATCGCTACATGCAGGCCGGCTATGAGAATGCCAGGGAGAACGGCGGTTCACTGCGTGTCAGTCATGACATTGAGGAGGCCTATCGAGGTGCCCACGTAGTCTACGCGAAGAGCTGGGGGGCGCTTCCGTTCTTCGGCAAGTGGGAGCAGGAAAAGCCGATCCGCGATGCGCACAAGCATTTCATCGTCGACGAGGCCAAGATGGCCCTGACTGACCACGGCCTCTTTAGCCATTGCCTGCCATTGCGTCGTAACGTGAAGGCTACGGATGCCGTGATGGATTCGCCGGCATGTATTGCTATCGATGAAGCCGAGAACCGCCTGCATGTGCAGAAAGCGGTGATGACATCCCTGCTGGGCGTCTGCTGAATCGATGTATACGCCACGCGCCTTTGCCGAATACCGGAGCGACATATTGCATGCGCTGATGCGCGTGCATCCGCTCGCCACGGTCATTGTGCAAGGGCCGAGTGGCATGGCGATCAACCATCTGCCGTTCGAGTTCATCGATGGCCAGCTTTGCAGTCATGTCGCACGCGGCAATGAACTGGCCGATTGCGATGGCCGGTCCGTGTCGGTCGTGTTCCATGGACCGCAGGGTTACGTCAGCCCCAACTGGTATCCGAGCAAGCGTGTGACCGGGCGTGACGTACCCACCTGGAATTACGCGGTGGTGCATGTACACGGGTGCCTGCGGGTGATCAGCGATCGGGTCTCTCTGCGTCGATGGCTGGTGGCGCTGACCGATCGCCATGAAGCTGACCAGTTCGAGCCCTGGCATGTCGATGATGCGCCGGCCGATCACGTCGAGAAAATGCTCAGCGCCATTCGTGGCATCACGATCGATGTCGAGCACATCGAAGGCAAATTCAAACTTAGTCAGAACCAACCCGAGGGCAACCGCCGTGGGGTGGTCGAAGGTCTTCGTCAGCGCAACGCTCCGGGCGATGCGCAACTGGCGCAGTGGATGAATCTCATCGAGGAATCACAGGATGGGCAAGAACCTGCATAACTACAGCATTGGTGTGCGCTGGACCGGCAACCGTGGCGAGGGTACGCGCGGCTATACCAGCTACGGCCGTGACCACGAGATCCGGGCAGAAGGCAAGCCGGTGCTTGCCGGCTCGGCCGATCCTGCTTATCGCGGCGACGCCAGCCGCTACAACCCCGAGGACATGCTGGTCGCTTCGTTATCGACCTGCCACATGCTCTGGTATCTGCATCTGGCCTCTGACGCGGGCATCGTGGTGACGGCGTATGAGGACGATGCCGTGGGTACGCTCGATACCAGTACTGCCAAAGGGCATTTCACCCAGGTGCTGTTGCGGCCACGCGTGACCATCGCCGCAGGCGACGCACAACAAGCCGCAGCCTTGCATCACGATGCCCACGAAGCTTGCTATGTCGCCAATTCCATGAATTTCCCGGTGCGCTGTGAACCGCGCATCCTGACCTGATCTCCGCCCGACCGTTCCCAGGAATCCATCAAGACCATGAGCAAAGACATCGTTCTCGCCTTTTCAGGCGGTCTGGACACCAGCTTCTGCGTACCGTATCTCAAGGAGCGTGGCTGGTCCGTGCATACTGTGTTCGCCGACACCGGTGGCGTTGACGCCGAGGAGCGTGCGTACATCGAACAGCGCGCACAGGAATTGGGCGTGACCAGCCACGTGACGGTCGACGGCGGCCCGGCGATCTGGGACGGCTTCGTCAAGCCGTTCGTGCAGGCGGGTGAGGGATACCAGGGTCAATATCCACTATTGGTGTCGGATCGTTACCTGATTGTCGACGCTGCCATCCAGCGCGCGGCCGAACTCGGCACGCGTGCGATCGCACACGGTTGCACCGGCATGGGCAACGACCAAGTGCGTTTTGACCTTGCCGTGAAAGCGCTGGGCGATTACGAAATCGTTGCACCGATTCGTGAAATCCAGAAAGAGCATACGCAGACCCGCGCCTATGAGCAGAAATACCTGGAAGAACGCGGCTTCGAAGTGCGTTCCAAGCAGAAGAGTTACACCATCAACGAGAATCTGCTTGGCGTGACCTTGTCCGGTGGCGAGATCGATCATTGGCAGACTCCGGGCGAGGGTGCGCGCGGCTGGTGCAAGCCGCGCAGCGAATGGCCGTCCGAGAAGCTCAGTGTCACCATCGGTTTCGAGCAGGGCGAAGCCGTTTCGCTCAACGGGCAGAAGCTTGCCGGCGCCAAGCTGTTGCAGCAGTTGAACCAATTGTTCGCGCCGTATGGTGTGGGCCGTGGCATGTACACGGGCGATACCACCATCGGTCTCAAGGGCCGCATCGTCTATGAGGCGCCTGGCTTGATCTCCCTGCTTGCCGCACACCGTGCGCTGGAAGAGGCGGTGCTGACCAAGCAGCAAAATCGTTTCAAGCCGGACGTGGCGCGCAAGTGGGTCGAGGTCGTGTACGAGGGTTTCTACCACGATCCGATCAAGACCGATCTCGAAGCGTTCCTGGCTTCCAGCCAGCAGTGCGTTACAGGTGAAGTGGTGCTGGAAACCACGGGTGCACAGGTTACTGCCGTCGAAATCCGATCGCCGCACATCCTCAATGCCAAGGGCGCGACCTATGCCCAGTCCGCCGATTGGGGCGTGGCCGAGGCGGAAGGTTTCATCAAGCTCTTCGGCATGAGCAGCACACTGTGGGCCGAAGTCAACCGCAACGATTCCCACCGACGATAAGAACAAGGAACCCGACTCCATGAATGCACTGTTGGACGCCACCCTCAAGCATCTCGCCGCGCTGGTCAGTCACGACACGCGCAACCCGCCGCGCGAGATCGGTACGGGCGGAATCTTCGATTACCTGCGCGCCAACCTGCCGGGATTCGACGTGACGGTGACCGATTTCGGTGCCGGCGCGGTCAATCTCCATGCGGTACGCGGCAACCCGAAGTACCTGTTCAACGTGCATCTGGATACGGTGCCGGATTCGCCACACTGGACGCAAAATCCGCATGAGCTGAAGGTGACCCAGGATCGCGCCATCGGCCTGGGCGCCTGCGACATCAAGGGGGCTGCCGCTGCGCTGGTGGCGGTAGCCAACGCGACGCAGGGCGACATGGCCCTGCTCTTGTCCACCGATGAAGAAGCCAACGATGCGCGCTGTATCGATGGTTTCCTCAAGACCAAGCCCCGGTATGAGGCGGTGATCGTTGCCGAGCCGACCAAGGGAGAGGCCGTACTGGCGCATCGTGGCATCCATTCGGTGCAGATGCGTTTCAAGGGGCGTGCCGGGCATGCGTCGGGAGAGCAGAAAGCGTCCGACAGCGCCTTGCACCAGGTCATTCGCTGGGGCGCCGCTGCATTGGATTTCGTCGCTGCGCAATCGCATGAGCGTTTCGGTGGCCTTACGGGCCTGCGCTTCAACATTGGCAAGATCGAGGGTGGTATCAAGGCCAATGTGATCGCGCCGACCGGCGATGTGCGCTTCGGCTTCCGTCCGCTTCCCTCGATGAATGCCGACCAGATGCTGGAGCGCTTCCGTACCCTGGTCGAGCCGTATCCGGTCGAATATGGCGAAACCTTTCGCGGCGACTCGCTGCCAGCCGGCGATACCGCGACTGCGGAGACGCGTCGATTGGCTGCACGAGACCTCGCCGACGAGCTAGGCATCCCGGTCGGCAATGCCGTGGACTTCTGGACCGAGGCAGCCCTGTTCTCCGCCGCTGGCTACACCTCCTTCGTCTACGGCCCGGGCGACATTGCCCAGGCGCATGCCGCCGATGAATGGGTGGCGCTCGATCAATTGCAGCATTACGCACAAACCATCTACCGGATCATCGATCGTGGACAATCTTGAAACCTCCGGGTACGACCATTCCCGGCTCGAAAAATTCAGCGAAGCCTTGAACCTCGGAGCCGCGTCCACCATGAGCAGCGAAGCCAAGACACGCAAGACCATCGTGCGCCTGCTTTCGAGCATGGGCAGCGCGAAGGAAATCCAGCAATACCTCAAGCGCTTCTCCCAACTGGATGCCAAGCGTTTCGCGGTGGTGAAGGTTGGCGGCGCAGTATTGCGCGATGACCTGCCGGCGTTGACGTCATCGTTGACGTTCCTGCAGCAAGTCGGCTTGACGCCGATCGTGCTGCATGGCGCGGGGCCGCAGCTGGACGAGGAGCTCTCCGCCGCGGGCATCGAGAAGCAGACCATCAACGGCCTGCGTGTGACTTCGCCGCAGGCGCTGGCGATCGTGCGCAAGGTATTCCAGGAACAGAACCTGCGCCTGGTCGAGGCCTTGCAGGGCATGGATACGCGCGCTACGTCGGTACCCTCTGGCGTCTTTACCTCCGAATACTTGGATCGCGACATCTACGGCCTGGTTGGCAAGGTCAGCAGCATCAACCTCGCACCCATTGAGGCGAGCCTGCGTGCCGGCTCCATTCCGGTGATTGCGAGCCTCGGCGAGACGGCCGAGGGCCAGATCCTCAACATCAATGCCGACTTTGCCGCCAACGAACTGGTGCGCGTGCTGCAGCCGTACAAGATCGTCTTTCTTACCGGCACGGGCGGCTTGTTGAATGACAAAGGCAAGGTGATCGATTCGATCAACCTATCCACTGAATTCGATCACCTGATGCAGCAGCCATGGATCAACGGCGGCATGCGTCTGAAGATCGAGCAGATCGCCGACCTGTTGGCTGATCTGCCGTTGACATCCTCGGTGTCGATCACGCGTCCTTCGGAACTGGCCAAGGAGCTTTTCACGCACAAAGGCTCGGGTACGCTGGTGCGCCGCGGTGAAAAAGTGCTCACGTTCGATAGCTGGGAAGGTGTCGACCTGGATCGCATGAAGACGTTGATCGAGTCGAGTTTCGGTCGTGAACTGGTTGCCGATTACTTCCAGCGCACCACGCCATACCGTATTTATGTCAGTGAAAACTATCGTGCCGCGATGATCCTGACCCAGGAAGAGGGGCTGGCCTACCTGGACAAGTTCGCCGTGCTCGACGATGCGCAGGGCGAGGGCCTGGGGCGTGCTGTGTGGTTGGTGATGCGCGAGGAAAACCCACAATTGTTCTGGCGTTCGCGCCATGGCAATGCTGTCAATCCGTTCTACTACGCCGAGTCCGATGGCTGCCTCAAGCAGGAGCGCTGGAAAGTGTTCTGGTATGGGCTGGGAGAGGATTTCGCCACCATCGCACGATGCGTCGCGCATTGCGCCACGCGCAGGCCGACCCTGGTCGATTGAAGAGAAATGCCCATGTCCGAGAAGAAAAGTATTGGCATCGTCGGCGCCCGCGGTCATACCGGCGCCGAGTTGATTCACCTGATTGCCCATCATCCGGCGCTGGAGCTCGTGTTTGTCTCTTCACGCGAGCTGAACGGCCAGTCTGTCGCCGATCACATCGCCGATTTTCATGGCGAACTGCGCTATGCCAGCCTTGATCCGGCAGGCGTGGCCTCGCGCAAGGCCGATGTGGTCATCCTGGCCTTGCCCAATGGCAAGGCCGCGCCTTACGTGGAAGCCCTGGAGGTCGTGGCGCCCGATACGATCGTGCTCGACCTCTCGGCAGACTATCGTTTCGAAGAGCGCTGGTACTACGGTTTGCCGGAGTTGACTCGTGAACGCTGGCGTGGCGAGCGCAAGATCAGCAATCCCGGTTGCTACGCCACGGCGATCCAGCTGTCGATCGCGCCGGTGAAGGACCTCCTGGCCGCTCCGCCGGTGTGTTTCGGCGTCTCGGGTTATTCCGGTGCGGGAACCACGCCATCGGACCGCAACGATCCGGAAAAGTTGCGCGACAACCTGATGCCATACTCGTTGACCGGTCATACGCACGAGAAGGAAGCTAGCCGTCACCTTGGGCTGCCGGTGGAATTCCTGCCCCATGTGGCGCCACATTTCCGCGGCCTCACCGTGACAACCAACCTGTACCTGGCGCGACCGGCCAAGCTCGATGAGATCGTTCAGCGATATCGTCATCGCTATGAGCATGAGCCGCTCATTACCGTGCAGGACGATGCGCCCTGGGTGAGCAGGATCGCAGGTAAACACCATGTGGAAATCGGCGGCTTTGCGCTCTCCGTGGATGGCAAGCGCCTGGTTACCGTGGCCACGTTGGACAATCTGCTCAAGGGAGCGGCCACCCAGGCCATACAGAATATCAACCGTGCGATTGGTGTGCCCGAATTGACGGGTATTCCTCTCAGAGACTGATCGCCGAACGCGCAGGACATCCCATGCGTCTATCACGCTATTTGCTGCCTACATCGAAAGACAATCCCGCTGAGGCACAGATCGCCTCGCATCGCCTGATGTTGCGCGCTGGCCTGATTCGCCAGGAGGCAGCGGGCATCTACGCCTGGCTGCCGCTGGGCTTGCGTGTGCTGCGCAAAGTCGAGGCCATTGTGCGCGACGAGCTTCATCGCGCCGGTGCCGTTGAACTGCTGATGCCCACACTCCAGCTTGCCGATCTGTGGCGCGAGAGCGGGCGCTATGACGCGTACGGGCCGGAAATGCTACGCATTCGTGATCGTCACGAACGCGAATTACTATACGGTCCAACGAATGAGGAAATGATCCACGAGATCTTTCGTAGTACGGTTCGCTCCTATCGCGACCTGCCGATGAACCTGTTCCAGGTGCAATGGAAGTTTCGCGATGAGCAACGTCCGCGCTTTGGCGTCTTGCGCGGTCGCGAATTCCTCATGAAGGACGGTTATTCGTTCGACCTGGACGAAGCGGGTGCGCGAAAGTCCTACCAGCAGATGTTCGTGGCCTACCTGCGCATGTTTCGCCGCATGGGCATTACGGCCATTCCCATGCGAGCAGAGACGGGCCCCATCGGCGGTGATCTGTCCCACGAATTCATTGTGCTTGCCGAGACGGGCGAATCGGCGGTCTATGTTGATCGTGACATGTTGTCGCTGGACGTGCCTGGTGATGACATTGATTATCGTGGTGATCTCGATGCATGGGTCGATGCCTGGAGCGTGCCTTATGCAGCGACCGAGGACGTGCACGAAGCCGCGCGTTTCGAACGTGAGGTGCCACCCGAGCGACGTGTGCGCACTCGCGGCATCGAGGTGGGGCAAATCTTCTATTACGGTGCCAAGTACGCTACGCCGATGCGTGTCCTGGTCACTGGCGCCGATGGTATCGAGCGCCCGATTCACGGCGGCTGCTACGGTGTAGGCGTTTCGCGCCTGCTGGGCGCGATCATCGAGGCGGGGCATGACGAGCGTGGCATTGTATGGCCGGACGCGGTTGCTCCCTTCCAGGTCGGTCTTGTCAATCTGCAACAAGGCGATGAGCAGGTCGATCTGGCCTGCGAGGCGTTGTACAAGGAGCTTCAACGCGCCGGCATCGACGTTTTATACGATGACCGCGATGAGCGCGCCGGTGGCAAATTTGCCACGATGGACTTGATCGGTTTGCCATGGCAACTCGTGGTGGGTCCGCGCGATCTCAAGCAGGGGATGGTTGAGCTCAAGCGCCGGGCCACTGGCGAGCGTGAAACCTTGCTCATCGATACGGCGCTGGCCAAATTATTGAAGGATGCGCATCGCGCATCCATCTAAAAGCATTGCATTCCTGAGGAAACCCCATGACCCAGCCTCTATGGCAAAAGGCCAACATCAAGATCGATGCGCGCATCATGGCGTTCCTTGCCGGCGATGATGTCATTCTGGATCGCGAGTTCTTCCTGCATGACATTACCGCCAGCAAGGCGCACGTCGAAGGGCTGGCAAACATTGGTGTGGTATCCGGCGAGGAGGCGCAGGCACTCAAGCACGAACTGGATGTCCTGGCCGAGGATTTTCGTGCGGGTCAGTTCATGCTGGATGATCGCTACGAGGACGGTCATTCGGCGATCGAGGCGCGGCTGACCGAGCGCCTTGGCGATGCCGGCCGTCGTGTGCATACGGGACGTAGTCGTAACGATCAGATCCTGGTGGCAACACGACTCTGGTTGAAAGAGCAACTGGCTGCCTTGGAAGGGCATTGCAGGTCCATTGCCCAGGTTTGCCTGGATCGCGCTGCGCAGCCGGCACTTCCCTTGCCGGGCTACACGCATTTGCAGCGGGCTGTGGTGTCCTCCACGGGTATGTGGTTTGCAGGCTTCGCCGAGGGCTTTATCGACAACGCCTTGCGTGCACGCCACACCATGGCATTGATCGATGCCAATCCGTTGGGTACGGCCGCTGGCTATGGCGTCAACCTCAAGCTCGATCGCGAACACACCACCCAGGCGTTGGGTTTTTCGCGCATGCAGGTGTCGCCGATCTACGCGCAGCTTTCGCGCGGCAAATTCGAAATGGCGGTGCTCGAGGCCATTGCTGGCGCCTTGCTGGATGTTCGCCGTCTGGCCTGGGACCTGTCGTTGTTCACCACCGCTGAGTTCGATTTCGTAAAGCTGCCATCGGAATACACGACGGGTAGTTCGATCATGCCCAACAAGCGCAATCCGGATGTGGTGGAGTTGTTGCGGGCGAGCTACGCCAGCGTTGCCGCCGCGCGTACTGAAATCGAACAACTGCTGTCATTACCTTCAGGTTACCAGCGCGATCTTCAATTCTCGAAGGGATCGTTGTTCCACGGATGCCGCCATGGCTTGGCCGCGCTGGAACTGGTGCCGGACCTGCTGGCGCGCATGCAGTGGAACGAAGCGGCGATGCGTGCGGCGATCGAACCGGCCATGTATGCCACGGATGTCGCGATCGAGCAGGCTGCGGCAGGTGTGCCTTTCCGCGACGCTTATCGCGCCGCCGCCGATGCCGCGGCGGCGAGTGGAGCAGGGCGCACGCCCGAGGGAAGTCTGACGGCCCGGACGTCACCTGGTGCCGGCAACGACTTGCGTCTGGATGTTTTGCATCGACGCTTGTCCGAAGCCAACGAAGGATGACTTGAGATCGGATGCTGCCCGGCATGGGGCCTTCCCATGCCGGACAGCGATGCGACACTACCTGCCGCCGTATGTGATAGCCGGTGTCAGAACGGGCTTTCTTCGCACTTGACCTCGAGCGGCGGGCGATTTTCGCCGAAAATATCGCGCAGGAAAGCCTCGAACTTGATGTGGGCGTCGTCTTTGTTGTTTTCCAGGTATTCGATGCCCCTGGACTCGCCAGTACGAGGGCCGCTCAGGACGCGGTACTTGCAGACGTAGTAATTTTCGGCGTGCGCCGTGGCGCTGATACCGAGCACGCAGGCCAATGCCAATGCGACCTGGCTGATCCTTTTCATGGGTATTCCTTTCCCTTGTTGTTCCTTCTGGAACTGAAGATGCCAAGATGGCATCGATGGTGGCAGCCGCGTAGGGCCGCTATCGGAAAGGATGACTTCGTGATACTTCAATCGCCATCAGTCAATGCGCCGTGAGGCTATCGGCTTATCGGCATCGATCTGGTGAGCGAGAGGTGGAAGCGGCTTGTATGCTCCCCATCGCGGGCTCGCCTTGACCCCGTGCTCTCTCCCCGGCTTCGCCCAGGCAAGGGGCCGGGACGATGGGCGCCCATGCTCACCGTGTAACCCAAGCCCGCACGGCTTCGACAAAGTCGACGCAATCTTCGAATTGGTTGTACAACGGCGCGGGCGATATGCGAATCACGTCCGGCTCGCGCCAATCGCCGATGATGCCGTGCTGCTCAAGGTGTTCAAACAAGGCACGCCCTTTTTCCCGGCCGCCCTGAACACGCAGCGACAATTGCGCACCGCGTCGCGCAGGTTCACGCGGGGTTACCACATCCAGTACATCGGCCAGCTGCGTATCCACCAGCCATTCGAGATAGCCGGTGAGCCGCAGCGATTTTTCGCGCAGGCGCTCCATGCCGGCACGTCTAAAGATCTCCAGCGAAATGCGCAACGGCACCAGGGCCATGATCGGAGGGTTGGACAATTGCCAGCCGTCTGCACCCGGCGTTGGCACGAATTCCGGGCCCATCTTGAAGCGTGACGTCTTGTCATGGCCCCACCAACCGGCAAAGCGCGGCAAGGTGGCATGGGCGTGACGTTCGTGCACAAAAGCACCGGCGATCGCACCGGGGCCGGCATTGAGGTATTTGTAGCTGCACCACACGGCAAAGTCGGCCCCGCTGTCGTGCAATTGCAGAGGCAGGTTGCCCACGGCATGGGCCAGGTCAAATCCGACCATGCAGCCGTATCGATGCGCCAGTTGGGTAATGGCCTTCAGATCGAATACCTGCCCGGTACGGTATTGCACGCCCGGGAGCATCACCAGGGCGATGCGTTCACCATATTCGGCCAGGGCACGTTCGATGGCCTGCATCGAGATCGTGCCATTGGGTTCGTCGCCTTGTAGTTCGATCAACGACAGTGCCGGGCTGAAGCCGTGATAACGCACCTGCGATTCCACGGCATAGCGGTCGGTCGGAAAGGCGCCGGCTTCGATCAGGATGGCATGACGTTCTGGTGTGGGGCGATAGAAGCTGACCATCATCAGATGCAGGTTCACACCCAGGGTATTCATTGCCACCACTTCGATCGGCTTGGCACCCACGATCGCGGCCAGGTCATCGCGCACGTATTCGTGGTAATCCAGCCAGGGGCGTTTGCCCTTGAAGTGCCCCTCGACAGCCAGCGTCCCCCAATCATGCAGCTCCTCGTCGATGGCTGCACGGACAGCCCGGGGTTGCAGGCCAAGCGAATTCCCGCACATGTACACGGATGTTCCATTCCCATGGGGCGGGATCAGGAACTCCTCGCGAAATGTGCGTAGTGGATCGGAAGCGTCGCTGGCTTGCGCCCAGGCGCGCGTGGCTTGTTCATGTGAAGGCATGTTCAATTCTCGAAGCAAGGCGACGTGACTCGTCAAGGGGCAACGTCGCCAGCAATCATTTTTGCAGGCTGGTGGCGATGGCGCCGCAACCTTTGTCGAATTCCGCGCGCCAGCCAGCGCCAGCCTGGCTTTGCACTGGGCGCATGCACCGCAGTTGTATGGCCTGGCTGCCCTTTAACCAGTAGCGCTCCACATAAGCAAACTGCACGTTGTTTTCCTGCGCCGTGTACTCATAGGTACTGGGGCCGCGTGTTTCGACGGTGCTGGTGATGGCTTTGTAGCCAGACAGGCCCTTGGCCTTTTCCGTCGCCGCGTCCATGTATTGCTTGTAGCCGGCTGCATCGGCGACCTGTTTGACGGTAATGGTCACGCGCGCCAGGCTGTTGCTGGCGGTAGGTGACGGATCTGGCACCTGGAATACGCGGACTTCCGGGTCGCCCTGGGTCTCCATGATCCCGACCCAACTGTCAGGGGTAGTGAAGCTGATGCGGCCATCAGCCATGCTGACGTCCGTTGCATGTAGTGCGGGTAATGCCAGCAGTGCGATGCCTGCGGCGAGAAAATGACGTAAGAAAACCATGTGACTCTTTCCCATCAGGAAACGGTGTGAAAGCGTTGCAGCGGCAAGCCCAGCCACTCCAGCGCGGTGCCATGGAACAGCCGGGCACGTTCGACGTCGCCCAATCCTAGCGCTTCGATGCCGCTGCCCGGTCGCTGTTCCCCCAACGGGAAAGGATAATCGGTACCGAGCATGACGCGGTCGACTCCGGTCACATCCAGCAAGTAGCGCAGTGCCTGGGGATCATGTACGCACGAGTCGAAGAACAGGCGCTTGAGGTAGTCGCGCGGATTGCGCGGATTATCCGTGGCGACCAGGTCAGGTCGCATGCGAAAGCCATGCTCGATGCGACCGATCGTCCAGGGAAAGCTGCCGCCGCCATGTGCCAGCATGATCCGCAGACGAGGCAGGCGTTCGAGCACCCCACCGAAAGCCAGGCAACAGGCCGCGCGTGATTGTTCGGCGGGCATGCCGACCAGCCAGGGCAACCAATATTTGGGCATGCTGGCAGCGCCCATCATATCCCAGGGGTGCACCAGGATCGCCGCGCCCAGATCGGCCGCGGCTTCGAAAAAAGGGAAAAGCTCCGGCGCGTCGAGATTCCAGTCGTTGCAGTGTGAGCCGATCTGTACGCCCTGCAAGCCTAGCTCGTCGATGCAGCGCTCAAGTTCGCCAATAGCCAGGTCCGGCGACTGCAGAGGTACGGTGCCGATCCCGGCGTAATGGCGTGGATGATCGTGACACACCCGTGCAGCATGATCGTTGAGATGACGGTGCAGCTCCAGCGCCTGGTACCCCGGTGCCCAGTAGGAGAACAGCACCGGCACGGTGGAGATGACCTGCACGTCGATGTCGAAGCGGCGATAGTCGTCGATGCGATGTTGCGGATCGAATGCCGAATCCCATACCTCGCGGAAGAACTTGCCATCCTTATAGATTCGGTGCCGACCATCGTCGTGCATCATCACGGGAAAGCGCTCGTCGCCGTATTTGACCGACAGGTTCGGCCAGTCGCGCGGAAGGATATGGGCGTGAGAGTCGATCTTCAGCATGCCCGCGAGTGTAGAGGCTTCCCCGTGGCAGGGCATGCTGCCCCGCCGCAGCGTGGAGCGTCAGCTTGCGCGAGGTTTAGGCGTTGTCGGTGACATGCCGCGGCGGTCTACTCGGTGGAGGGGATGCCTGCGGCATCAATTCCACCGGCTTCGGCCAGTTTGCCAGGGGCGGCAGCGACCCATCGAAGGGTAGAGCGTTGCCTGGAGTCGCGGGCATGCGCCCGGCATCGCCTAAGAAGGGCCGCGACGGCGTGCCCGGTTGCGCCGGTTTAACCTGAGATAGGGCTGGCTGCCGCCGCTTCCCGGGTTCGCCCGATCACGTGAACCAGGGTGTCGACGTTGTCGACCAGGCGATCGCTGATGCGCGTGAGCGAGTCGGCAGTGGGCTTGTCTTCGGCCATGGTCAACAACGCGGCCAAGCTGCGTTGTAACGAGCGCAGGTCGGTTTGCGGCCCCAGTGGGCGCCCTTCGTCCAGGGTCCTGGCAATGCGTTGCAGGCTATCGGCCACATGCTCGACGAAGGCGCTCACTTCAGCTTGTTCGGGAAACGGTTCGTCACCACGCATGATCGCTTCCAGGGTCATGGCCGTGCGTGCCAGGCGGTTGCCATTGGAAAACAAGGCATCGGCCAGGTCCAGCAGGTGGCGTGGCGTGGCCGGTTCTACTCGCATGCGTTCGAGCGAGGCCTGGGCGTTGCTACGCGCAGTGCGGGCAGCGGTACGTGTTTCGCGGTGGAGATCATGCTGTTCCGGCTGGGTCAGCGCACGCAGGTAATCAGCATAGGCCTTGAGCATGTCCGCCATCGAAGCGCGTACGCGCCGGCGCTCCCATGTCGGCCACAAAACATAGGCCAGCAGCGCCATGCCGCTGCCGAGCGCGGTGTTGATCACGCGATCCATGACGGCCGACGAGGAATTGACGCCCTCGAACGACAGCAGAATAACCACCGTGCCGGTCAGGGCGGCCACCGCGACGCCGTAGTGGGCCGTAGCCAGGTAACGAAATGCCATGCACAAGATGGTCATCACCGCCAGGTGGGCCCATGCTTCGTGCGGTGTGAAATGCAGTATGGCTGTTGTCAGCACTAGGCCCAGGATGGTGCCCACGACGCGCAACAACCCGAAGTTGAAGGTGGCGGCGAAATCCGGTCGCAGCACGATGGCGGCAGTCATCGGCAGCCAATAGCCATGGGGCATCTGCCACTGGCGTGAGACCCAGAACGCCACGGTCAAGCACAGGGCACTGCGAACCGCATGGCGGAATGCCACCGAGTGCGGGGTCAGGGCCGCACGCAAGGTCGCCCATGCCGAGTGGCTGCGCAGCGCCGCAGGCAGCGGGGTTTCTGCGGCTGCGGCACGCAGTTCGCCGCGGCTACCGGCCCAATTGGCGTTGCGCACGGCCGCGGCAAGCTGGCCGGACAGGGCATGAATATGCGCGGCCAGTGCATCGACGGGTGCCCCGGGCGATAGCAGGGCGTTCTCGCTGGCCTGAAGCGTTTGCAGGGCTCGTTCGGCCTGGATGGGTGGCTCGGCCTGCTCCAGTGCATCGGCGATAGCCGCCAGTACCCGCGCCGCGTCGTTGCGGAACATGGCATGGATCGTGGGATTGGCGCGGAGTTCGGCCATGGCGGTCAGCTCAAGTCTCACGCGTTCGGCCAACTCCAGCAGCACGCCAAATGCCTCCATGGCGCGTCCCCGCGCATGGTGCCGCCCCAGCAGGGTTTGCTGAAGTGTGGTCATCGCATCAGTCAGGGCGGGGACGTCGGCTTCATCGTGGCTCTGTTGTCGCGCCAATGCCGATAGCCCGCGATAGACGCCAGCCAGAGCCAGCCGCTCCGGTCGGTAGCGCTGCAGCGGCCATGCCGCGACAGAGAACAGGGTGAGTAAGATGCCGCCAGCAAATATCAGTGCAGCACCGGCGCTGGCGCCAGCCAACGCCGTGGGCGAGGCCGCCGTCACCACCAGCAGAATCATGCTGGTCATGCCCACGCGGGCGATGTCTACGCCAAAGACCGCCAGAAGTCCGCCAAAAAAGCCGAACAAGGCGGTAGCGACCATCATCGGTACCAACTGGTCGCCGATCAGGAACCCGCATAGCGAGGCGAGTGCAGCAGCCAGCGATGCCAGGACCAACTGGGTCATACGCTGCCGATAGGGACCGGGCTGGTCCGAGAACATGGTGTCCAGAGCGCCAGCGGCGATACCGAGCCCGGCTTCGGGGTAGCCCGTGGCCAAGCCGATACCAAGCGGCAACACCACGGCCGCCGTGTTACGCAGGACTACGGGAATGGGAACGTCCGGACGCTTGGTCTTGATCAGGCTTTCCAACACCGTGTTGCGTAGTGAATAACCGCTGCTGGACATGCTTCCGTTCGCTCCTAAACGATAGGAGTATTCTGCCTTATGCCGAATGAATCGGCCGGGACAATCGGCGCGCTGGCAAGGTGCGGGCAGGGTAGGTTCTTCGCGCTACGCATGAGCGGCAGCACGTAAGTGCCGGATTACCGTGCCGGGCTGCCCGTGTCCAATAACATGATCGTTCAAAGACCCTCTTGTATACAAACGGATCCCGGGAGGCCGCCTCTCGGGGAGAGGGGCCGTTTGAGAGGTGATCCCATGCTTCTTTTTGCGCCAGCGGGATATTCTAGTGACTGGCCCAAATGCCCAATCGTGA
The DNA here is from genome assembly GCF_036384435.1 of Dyella sp. Lineage (GTDB taxonomy): Bacteria > Pseudomonadota > Gammaproteobacteria > Xanthomonadales > Rhodanobacteraceae > GSA-30. The sequence goes on from NZ_DASVMI010000096.1 coordinate 21,925, forward strand.
ATTAAAGCAGGCATAATGAGTTCAATGCCGCGAGATTTGGCTACAATCGCGGGAGATTATCCGGGCACGGATCATCAATAATTTTTTTAATCGCCAAAAGCGGCGTGGCGGTGAAACCAGAAGCCTGCGGCGGCCATGTAAACGGCTTTACACGCGAACGTTTGTTTGGTAGAAGTCGAAGCGTTTGGTTTTGTGCCATTTCCGGCGCAAACAAACAAGGAGGGGGAGGCGCCATGCCATCGTTGATGGTCGACCTGGATCAACCTCGAAAGAAGGCTGCTGCAGCCATGCGCGCCAGCCTTGCCGAGGAGTTGTGGCGACGCAACGAAGCGTTCGTCGACCACCTGCGCAAGCTTGTTGCCGAACATCCGATGTCGCATCATCCAGCGATTGCGGTTCTGAACGAGGGGCAATTGAATGGGCATGCCATGCGGGCGATTCATCTCGAATACCGGCATGCGGTCGTGCAGATATTCACCGATGCGCTGCTTGCCGCTCAGTTGCAGACACGGCAGTTGGAACCGCGCTTGCGCCCAGGTTCCAAGTTGGCGCCGCGTTTCCTGTTGACGCTCAACGACCTGGACGAATTTGGTTTTCGTCCGGGCCTGGATGCGGAGGGTTATTACCGAGGTAATCCGGCGTACGGGCATTACCCCCTGTTCGAACGGGTGCTCGATGACTATGGCGTCAGCATGCTTGAGCGCCAGACCCACGCTCCGAGTTCCGCAGCGCGCAGCGTGCGCGAGTTCCTGGAACACAGCTACGGTAATTACCTGGATGTCTCGGTACTACTTGCCGTAGCCGAAGAAGAGATTATCCTATTAAGCTCGGCGATGCGTCAGGCCACGAGAGCTGTTGGCATTGACGTCAGCGACGGTTATTACTATGCACGTAGCGCCAGCCAGGACCAGACAGTCGAGGCCGGCACTGACGAACATGAAAACGACTTGTGGTTGATTTTGACCCAGGCGTTGACCCCGGATCAGTATCCGCGTGTACAAGCGTTGTGTATGCGCTATTGTGACCTGTGGGCCAACTTCTGGACGCATCAGCTAGCCATGGCGCACGCAACCAGTCATTCGGGCGCGTCAGCCTGGGCCAGAGCAGTTTAAGTAGTTGAACTTATTGGAGGAACTCCGCGGGAGGCGGGGTTCCGGCGGTGCTTCGCAGGGCGCCGCGGCATATGGACATGTCTTACCGGTCGCATCCCCTGTGCGCGGCCGGTGTTGGCGAATGAGGTACAAGAGGTACTGATTCGTCAACTCTACGGCATCAGGGGCGGCATGGTCGTGAGACCGCCGCCAGGGCGTCCGAGAGGCTGTACCCGACGGGGTACTATGCCGAGGGCGATCGCCGATGCCGCAGCCCCCTGGTAAAACCCGGTGATGTGATTGAGCCCGTGCAACTGCACGGGCTTTTTTTTCGTGGCGATGCGGGCGGGGAGAAGTCGCTCGCGGGCGCTCGCTCTGAGGTCGGTGACCACGCCGCCTGGAAAGTGGCGCCTATGGCGCTGTAAAGCGAGAAAGCGAGCCAAGGCGAGTCCTCGGTGCTCCTGCTTTCCCCCTGGCCGCAGGCGCGGCTTCACAGCCCGCGTAGCGGGCGGTCCCACAGCTCACGCCAGTGAGCGACCTCACTCAATTAGGCTCGCCCGGCGAACTCGCCCGTCACCGTATTGACCCAGACCTTTTCATCATTGGTGATGTATTCGGGCACTTGAATCTCTATGCCGGTATCCAACTTGGCCGGCTTGGTGCGCTTGGTGGCGCTGGCCCCCTTCATTTCAGGGGCCGTATCGACCACCGTGAGGATCACGCTGGTGGGTACCTGGAGGCCGACCGGGGCGTCGTCGATCAATTGCACGTAGTAGCCCTCGACCCCTTCGACGATATAGCCGCTGTTGTCACCTACGAGCTCCGGCGCCAGCATGTACTGGGTGTAGTCCTCGGCATCCATGAACACGAATGCCTCGCCGTCCATGTACGAGAAATTGGCCGCACGCCGGACCAGTTCCATTTCCTTCAGGTCGTCGTCGGCGCGCAGGCTCAGATCGTACTTGCGGCCGCCCGGGATCGAGTACAGCGTAAAGCGGAAGGTGACGTTGCCACCACGCGCGGTTGGTGAGCTGCGTTCGATATCGCGCACCTGGTACACGGTGCCCTCGTGTTCGACTACGTTGCCTTTCTTGACGTCGGAAGCTTTCATGATGATTTGGTCTGGAAGTTGAAGGAAGAAATCAGGTGCATCTTCAGGCCATGCGCCCTGGCATCACTTCGGTTGCAGGCGTACGGCGCCATCGAGGCGGATGGTTTCGCCGTTGATATAGCGATTGCCGAGGATGAAGGCGACCGTGGAGGCAAATTCGTCCGGCTTGCCCAGGCGTGACGGGAAGGGGATCGAGGCCGACAGGGACTCCTGAACCTGCGGTGGCATGCCATCGACCATCGGTGTCCAGAAAATGCCCGGTGCGATGGTTGCCACGCGTATGCCAAAGCGCGAAAGCTCGCGAGCCATCGGTAGCGTCATGCCGACGACGCCACCTTTCGAGGCGGAATAGGCGGCTTGGCCGATCTGGCCTTCATAGGCGGCGACCGATGCGGTATGGATGATCACGCCACGCTCGCCATCCTCGCCAGCTTCATTGCCCTGCATCAGTGACGCAGCAGCCTTGGCCACGTTGAAGCTGCCAACCAGGTTCACCATCACGGTGGTCGCAAAAGTATTGAGAGCCATCGGGCCTTCCTTGCCCAGCACGCGCCCGGCACCGAGGATGCCCGCGCAGTTGACCAGCACGTTCAATCCGCCCATCGCTTCGTGGGCAGCGGCGACGTTCGCGCTGACGCCTTCTTCGCTGGTGACATCGGTGCGCAGGAAGTGCGCGCCGTCGCCCAGTGCGCGAGCCGCGGCCTGGCCCTTTTCCTCGTTGACGTCAAACAGCGTGACCTGGCCACCCAGGGTGGTCAGGTGCTGTGCTACTGCGTGGCCGAGGCCAGAGGCGCCGCCGGTGATGATCGCCTTCACATGGTTGAGCTGCATGAAATACCCGTAAAGCCTTGTGGAAAAACGCCATGTTAGCCGAGCTGGGGCGCATGACGCGCGCCAATGGCTGGCGCGACAGCCAGATGTAAGCTTAACGCATGAATTTGCGATGCTTTTTCGCACTTCGAATTCATCTACGGTGCACCCCTGAGAAGCCAATCATTTATCCAACCCACCAACGAGGGAGTGCTACATGAAGAAATCCTTGTTAGCCCTGGCAGTAGGCAGCGTGCTTGCTGTGTCGTCGCTGTCGGCCTCGGCACAGGATTGGCACGATCACGACCGTGATCACCACGACCACGATCGCACGGTGGTCATCGAACATGACCGCGGTCGTCGCGAAGGCTGGTATCACCCCGGCGGCTATGTGCCGGCCGAATACCGTGGCGACCGATACGTGGTCAACGACTGGCATGCACGCCACCTGCGCGAACCCCCACCCGGTTACCACTGGGTGCGTAGCGACAATGGTGATTTCCTGCTCGTCGCGGTAGCAACGGGTGTTATCACCGATCTGATCATCAACAGTCGTTGATGCCCCTGCCTTGGTGATTCAGGACGCCGCGCCCTTCCGGGCGCGGCGTCGGCCATCTGGTCGTGCGGCAGCCCTCAGCCGTGCAACAAGGCGTTCAATGCCTCGCTCCCGACCAGGGGCGCGAACGGCAACACAGGTGCCGGCCATTGCGCCATCGGCAGCAACGATTTCTGCCAGACGCCCACATCCCACCACCGTTCCAGTTTGTAGCCGGCATGTTTCCACACCCCAGCGGCGTGGAAGCCCATGGCTTCGTGCAGTGCCACGCTCACATCGCCGGGCAGGGTGATGACACCAACGGCCTGGTTGATGCCTTGCAGGGCCATCACGTGCAGCACAGTCGCATAGAGGCGCCGAGCAATGCCTCGCCGGCGTGCCGATGCGTCGACGTAGATCGATGTCTCGGCAATCCAGTCATAGGCCGCACGTTCGCGAAATCGGCCTGCGTAGGCATAGGCCAGGACCGTGCCGTGTTCTTCCCAGACCAGCCACGGGTAATGTTGCAGGCGCGCCTGGATGCGTTGGCGCATGCTGTCGACACCAGGCAATTCGGTTTCGAAAGTGATAGCCGATTCCAGGACAGCAGGGGCGTAAATGGCGTGGCAGGCTTCCGCGTCCTGCGCCGTGGCGACGCGCATCATTGCAGCGGTTTCTCCATGCACACGCTCATCGCGTGGGCGCGGTGATCACCGAACGGGGCGCAGCGGCGATAGCCAGCGTGCTCGTACAACTCCAGTGCCTCGGTCTGCGCCGTGCCGGTTTCCAGGCGTACCAGGCGGCCTCCCTGCGTGCGCACCTGATGCTCGAGGGCGTCAAGCAACTGCTTGCCCAGCCCCAGTCCGCGGCATGCTGGCAGCACATACATGTGCTTGATCTCGACGTATGGGCCGGCATCGACGCATGCACCGCAGGCGACGGGCTCACCGTCCACGCGCGCGGTAACGAAAGTCACGTTGTCCTGGCGCAATTCGTCGACTGTCGCCGGCTCGATCGTGCCCGATGGATAAAGACGGGTGAGATAGCCGCCCAGTTGCTCGATCAGCGGACCGACATCCTCGGCTGTGGGATCATCAATATCAAAGCTCAAGCGTGGTACGGTCATGCCTTGTATTTCCAGTTTCGGTCCTTGCCTTCGGCCAGCCACTCCAGCGAGGTCGTCATGCGCTTCTGGCGAGTGGTCTCGGTCTTGGCTTCAGTGATCCATTGTATGTATTGGCGTTGCATGCCGGGACTGAAGGCCTGGTAGTGCTGTCGCGCCGCCTTGTGCGCAGGTTGGCCCAGCAGGGCGGCAAAGTCGTCGGGGAGGACTGGTGGCTTGGGAGCGGACTTGGGACGCGATGCCTTGATGCCTGCCTCGTTCAACGCCATGGCTTTCCTGATGTAGCCGGTCAGTTCGCGTTTGACGGGAAGCTCCTTGACGGAGGTGATCTTGCCGAACTGACCGGCGCCCGCCTCGGCTTTTCCCCCGACCACTTGGGTATAAAGCCAGAAGCCGAAACTGCAGTGCTGCTTGAATGCGGCCATCGAGCACATCATGGCTCCCCTGTATAGGAAATGGGGAAAGCCCCACTTGATGCTCTCCTCTACCTCGGGGCATGCGGCATGAACCACGGTCCTGAGGTGCTCGAGTATCGGTCGAGCAAAATCGGCGGATTGGGCGATGTATGCATCAACACGAGGATCGTGGCGGTTCATCGGAGCCTCGGCAGTCGATGGTGGCAGCCGGCCACCCATGCCGCTGCGTCGGCTCAAGAATCGTTGCAGTGGCGACGATGGTCAATAGGTGCTGTACGGCGATCGCAGTTGTGCGCGCGGCCGGAAATGACCGGGTGACCTGGCCTGTTCATCCACCTGGCTCAAAGCGTCAGCAAGAAAAATCGATCACAACTGAAATGGCCGGTGCCACCCATGGGCTGTGTGATCTGCTCGAAGCCATGGCGACGATAGAGCTTTTGAGCTGCATCCATGCCGGTGAGGGTTTCCAGGTAGCAATGGCCGTAGCCAAGCCGCCGGGCTTCGTCCAGGCAGCGGACCATCATGGCCGAACCTGCGCCCATGCCTCTGGCTTCGGGCAGGAAATACATCTTGCGCAACTCACATATGTCTTCGTCGCCACCTTCCAGGTGAGCCACGCCTCCGCCGCCCAGCACCTGGCCCTGTACATCGACCACGAAGTACGCGCTGCGAGAGCGAGCGTAAGCCTCGCTCATGCGATCGACTTCGGCATCGTGTATGGCAAAGCCAGGGCCATCGGCTCCGAATTCGGGCATCACGCGACGAATGATCGCGGCCATGACCGCGTCATCCCGAGCCTCGATACGGCGGATTCGGTAGTCATGATTCATGGTGTCATGGTCCATGCGGGTGGAGCTTTTGCGATGGCTGGCCGGGCAAACCCAAGCTCGGCCATGCAGACAGGAAAAACCGGGTACCAGTGCCGGACATGTGTCTGGAGCTTCTGCTTTACGCACCACATGTTGCCAACCTTGGTGTCGCCATTGTCGAAAGCGCCTGTTTCATGCGTCTGTAGCAGTGCGCGCTCGTGTGACGCGGCTGGCCGTCTCCTTGTGCAATTGTGCGGCCAGCCACGCACCGGTCGCCACCAGCATGTCCAGGTCGACTCCGGTCTGCATGCCCATCCCGTGCAGCATATACACCACGTCTTCGCTGGCCACGTTGCCCGTGGCGCCCTTGGCATACGGGCAACCTCCCGTGCCGGAGACCGCGCTGTCGACCACGCGTACGCCTTCGTCCAGGCAGGCCAGGATATTGGCCAGCGCCTGGCCATACGTGTCGTGGAAATGTACGGCCAGCGCGTTCATCGGTACGTCACGCGCTACGGCCTTGAGCATCGCGCGTGCCTTGGCGGGTGTGCCGACGCCGATGGTGTCGCCAAGCGACACTTCGTAGCAGCCGATGTCGTGCAGGCGCTTGGCGACGCGCACTACGTCCTCGATGGGCACCTCACCCTGGTAGGGACAGCCCAGCACGGTCGATACGTAGCCACGCACTTTCACGCCGTCGGCCAGTGCGCGTTGCATCACTGGGGCGAAACGATCGATGGATTCATCGATCGTGGCATTGATGTTCTTGCGGTTGAAGGCTTCGGACGCGGCGGTAAATACGGCAATCTCGGTGGCGCCCACTTCGC
>NZ_DASVMI010000097.1:0-6135 GCF_036384435.1 Dyella sp.
GTACGTTCGGGCGCGGTGGACGTGGTGGTGGTCGACTCGGTCGCCGCGCTCACGCCCAAGGCTGAAATCGAGGGCGAAATGGGCGATTCGCATGTTGGCCTGCATGCCCGCCTGATGAGTCAGGCACTGCGTAAGCTCACCGCCAACATCAAGAAGTCCAACTGCCTGGTGATCTTCATCAACCAGATCCGCATGAAGATCGGCGTGATGTTCGGCAGTCCCGAAACGACCACCGGCGGTAACGCATTGAAGTTCTATGCCTCGGTGCGCCTGGATATCCGTCGCATCGGCGCGGTGAAGAAGGGCGAGGAGGTGATCGGTTCGGAGACCCGCGTCAAGGTGGTCAAGAACAAGGTGGCTCCCCCGTTCCGCCAAGCCGAGTTCGAGATCCTCTATGGCGAGGGCAGCTCGCGCGAAGGCGAGATCATCGAGCTGGGCGTGGCGCAGAGCCTGATCGACAAGTCCGGTGCCTGGTACAGCTACAAGGGCGATCGTATCGGCCAGGGCAAGGAGAACGTCCGGCAGTTCCTGCGCGACAATCCGGCCATTGCCAACGAGATCGACACCGAGCTGCGTGCCCGCCTGCTGACCGCCGGCAAGGGTGCTGGCGCTTCGGCCTCGGAAGAGGCGGTCGAGGCCTGAGGCGCTTAAGGGGGCGAGGGGGCATGGATTCATACCCTCGCCCGATCGCCTCGCTTAGCACGTAGCCTGCAAGCAGGCCTCAGGTCGACTCGCGCCCCTCGACTCGTCCCTCCACCCTTTAGTAATGACCGACGTTCCCCCCAAGAAGCCCAAGCGCAGCGCCTACGACAAGGCGCTGGGCCTGCTGGCGCGCCGGGAGCATTCCCGGCGCGAGCTGGGCCTGAAACTGCGACAGGGAGGCTACGAAGGCGACGAGGCGCGCTCGGCGCTTGATCGCCTGGGCGAGCAGCACTACCAGGACGATGATCGTTTCGCCGAGGCGCTGGTGCGCAGCCGGGTGGGGCAAGGGTATGGCCCACAGCGCCTGCGGGCCGAATTGAAGAGTCACGGGTTGTCCGACGCACGTATTCGTCAATGCCTGGAGCAAGCCGAGGTCGACTGGCATGCCCGTGCTACTGACCAACTGCGCCGGCGCTACGGCACAAAACCCGCAACCGATCCGGCCGAACGGGCCCGGCGGGCGCAATTTCTCTTGCGTAGAGGCTTTCCCGCCGCCACAGTACGGAGTGTTACCCACGCCGAAGTGGACGACGCCGACGAGGACAACTAGTTCCCGTCGTACGCGCGTTCGTGGCGTGTCCCCGCAGCTTGACGCCACGAATCCATGAAAACCGCTGAAATCCGCTCCGCGTTCCTTGATTATTTCCGTTCGAAAGACCACACCATCGTGCCTTCCAGCTCGCTGGTGCCCGCCAGCGACCCGACGCTGCTGTTCACGAACTCCGGCATGGTGCAGTTCAAGAACGTCTTCCTGGGAAGCGAGAAGCTGCCTTACGTGCGCGCCGCCGATGTGCAGCGCTGCCTGCGTGCTGGCGGCAAGCACAACGATCTGGACTCAGTCGGCTACACCGCCCGCCATCACACCTTCTTCGAGATGCTGGGCAACTGGTCGTTCGGCGATTATTTCAAGCGAGATGCCATTCGTTATGCCTGGGAACTGTTGACCGAGGTCTTCAAGCTGCCCAAGGAAAAGCTCTGGGTCACCGTCTACCACACCGACGACGAAGCTTTCGGCATCTGGAACGGCGAGGTGGGAGTTCCCGTCGAGCGCATCGTGCGTATTGGCGACAACAAGGGTGCGCCTTACGCTTCGGACAACTTCTGGCAGATGGCCGATACGGGCCCCTGCGGTCCCTGTACGGAGATCTTCTTCGACCATGGCGAGGATATCGCCGGTGGTCCGCCCGGCTCGCCGGACGAGGATGGCGATCGTTACATCGAAATCTGGAACCTGGTGTTCATGCAGTTCGACCGCGCTCCCGACGGCACACTCAGCCCGTTGCCGGCGCCATGCGTGGATACCGGTATGGGCCTGGAGCGTCTGGCGGCCGTGCTGCAACACGTGCATTCGAACTACGAGATCGACCTGTTCCAGCACCTGATCGAGGTGGCCGGCGAGCTCACCGGCACCGCTGATCTGGGCAACAAATCGTTGCGCGTCATCGCCGACCACATCCGTGCCTGCTCGTTCCTGATCGTCGATGGCGTATTGCCCTCCAATGAGGGGCGTGGCTACGTGCTGCGGCGCATCATTCGCCGTGCGCTGCGCCATGGCTGGATGCTGGGCGTGCGAGGTGACTTCTTCTGGAAAATGGTGCTGCCACTGGTGCAGGAGATGGGCGCGGCCTATCCAGAGCTCGCCGCCAAACAGGCGTTCGTCGAGGAAGCCCTGCGTGCCGAGGAACACCGATTCGGCGAAACACTGGAACACGGCATGCGCGTGTTCGACGAAGTAGCCGCAAAGACGGCCAAGATCATTCCGGGTGGCGAGGCGTTCCGCTTGTATGACACCTATGGCTTCCCGCTGGACCTGACGGCCGACATCGCTCGCGAGCGCGGGCTGGAAATAGACGAGGCAGGTTTCGAGGAGGCGATGCGCGCGCAGCAGGAGCGTGGCCGCCAGGGTGCCAACTTCAAGGCCAAGGGGCAGATGCCCGCCGAGCTGGCCAGCCAGCTCAGGCCGACCCAGTTCCTGGGCTATGAGAAGCTTGCCGCCAGTGGCGGAAAAGTGGTCGGCATCGTGCGTGATGGTAAGCAGTTCGACCAGCTTGCCGACGGCGAGGAAGGCTTCGTGATTCTCGACCAGACGCCGTTCTATGCGCAGTCCGGTGGCCAAGTCGGCGACACGGGCACCCTGACGAACGGGCAGGGCCGCCTGGACGTTATCGATACCCAGAAAATGGGTGGTGTGTTCTTCGCCCACACAGGCCGCTGGAAGGGCGCTCAGCCGTTGCGCGTGGGTGATGCGGTCGATGCCAGCGTGGACGCTGCCCGCCGTCAGGCGATCGTGCTCAACCACTCGGCCACGCATCTGTTGCATTCTGCGCTGCGCAAGCTGCTTGGTGAACATGTGGCGCAGAAGGGCTCGGAAGTGGCGTCTGAGCGCCTGCGCTTCGATTTCTCGCATTTCAAACCGCTCAGCCATAGCGAGCTGGCGCAGATCGAGGCCATGGTCAACGATGAAGTGCGTCGCAACGCGGCCGCCGAAATTCATCACATGGGCTACAACGACGCGCTTGATTTCGGGGCTATCGCGCTCTTCGGCGAAAAGTACGGAGACGAAGTACGTGTGCTGAAAATGGGCGATTTCTCGACCGAGTTGTGCGGTGGCACCCATGTAGAACGTACCGGTGACATTGGTCTTTTCAAGATCGTCAGCGAATCGGGCGTGGCATCCGGTGTGCGCCGTATCGAGGCGGTCACCGGCGCGGGCGCACTTGCCTATGTCGCCGACGAAGAGCGTCGTCTGGCCGAGTTCTCGCAGCTATTGTCCAGCACTGGTGACGATGCCGTGGAGAAACTGCGCCAACTTTTCGACAAGCAGAAGAAGCTTGAACGTGAACTGGAATCGTTGCGTGCCAAGGCGGCCGGTTCGGCGACCGCCGATCTGGCGGCGTCTGCCAGAAGCGTTGGTGGTATACAAGTCGTCGCTGCGCGCCTTGAAGGTTTCGATGTCAAGGCGTTGCGTGAAAGCGTCGACCAGCTCAAGCAGCAGCTGGGTGATTGCATAGTACTTTTGGCCGGTGCCGCTGAGGGTCGCGTATCACTTGTGGCCGGTGTACACGGAAATGCTATGGGTCGCGTTAAAGCAGGTGATATCGTGGCCCACATCGCCGCTCAGATTGATGGAAAAGGCGGTGGCAGACCGGATATGGCGCAAGGGGGCGGCAACGATACCGCCCAATTGCCTGCGTTGCTGGCGGCATTGCCTGACTGGGTTGGTTCTCATTTAGGCGCAGCCTAAGAGTGAATGGCCGGTTTACATCCGCTTTAATGCATTGCGCAGGATACGGAGGCTCGGCTAGTATCGTTTGAATATTGGCTCCGCAGACGATGGCGGAGCCAGAGAGGCGAGGCGTCTTTTACCCGGAGCGCGTCGCCTTGGTGCGCCGGGGAAGGCAGTAGGCCTTCGACGGACGTTATCGTCGAACTACCAGCGGTGATGCTCAGGGGTGAGGCATCGCAGGTGGCAGGCCTGTGACCATAGCATTCATGGAGTGGCAAACATGTTGATTCTGACCCGTCGGGTCGGCGAAACCTTGATGATCGGTGACGAGGTGACCGTCACCGTGTTGGGCGTGAAGGGCAATCAGGTGCGAATCGGCATCAATGCGCCCAAGAACGTAGCCGTGCATCGCGAAGAAATCTATCAACGGATCAAGAACGAACACGATCCCGAGGGCGGTTCTTCGGACGCCGGTGAGCGCTGACAAACAAAGGCTTTACCTCCCAAAGCCGGTCTAGTAAGCTTGCCGGCTCCGCAGTAGTGCGGACACAAAAACGGAGAGATGCCCGAGAGGCCGAAGGGGCTCCCCTGCTAAGGGAGTATAGGGTCAAAAGCCTTATCGAGGGTTCGAATCCCTCTCTCTCCGCCAGTAATACGATTAAGCCCCTGGAATAAGGGGCTTTTTTGTAGCCTTCTATCTGGCATCCTTATTTCGCAACTCGTGTGTGCGCGAGCGACTACGGACGCGGATCGGTGCGATTCGCGCAACGATTTAGCTGTGCGCGAACGCGCGGCTCATTCTTGCGCATGCCTGCACAGGCTATGTGCCGCTCCCATCGCTGCCTGCCATGTAACGGCGTATGCCCGCCGGTCGGTGAATACTTGCGATCAGCCTTCGTGGCAGGAACGGAGGGTAATCATGAAGATTCTTCGGGCATCGTGCGCGAAGGATGTTCGGTGATGCGAAAGTGTGTCGCTGCGAGGCCACGCCAAAGACGGCAATATTCCTGAGCGAAATATTCGAGAACGACATCTCGGAAAAACAAAAGCAGACCATGGCTCTGGTGGGACTGGAGGGACAGCCGATGCTTGATACAAGAGCGTCATGCTTTCCAAGAGCGACAACGTCCAAGCCATTCCCGACATGGCGGTGAAAGATCACATGGATGAAGAAGCATCTAAAAGATGGCCTGAGCTCCCCCGGGTGGAAGAAGCTCATCGAAGACATGATGTTCGATGGATTCAGGCTTCGCCTGACCGACATTCCGGACGAGCCTCATGTGGCTGAACACCGGGGCGGTATTTGACCTCGGCATTCCTCTATGGCTTTTGAGACGGTGAGGAAGACCACCGCTTTCAGCGCCCGGCACAATTCATTGGTCTGGCTTCGACGGCGCAGACCTATTGTTGAAGGCCCACTGCGCTGCGAAAGCGCGCTTGTAAGCAGGACGCTCTTCACCGCGGGCGACATAGGCGGCCAGGTGGGCGAATTCATCGAGAATACCGGACGGCCTAAGCCTGAGCAGCACGGACACCATGACCAGGTCGCCCGCGCTGAAAGCACCATCCAGCCATTCGGACTGCCCCAGGTAGGAGGACAGTTGGTCTGCTCGGTGGCAGATGCGATCTTTGATCAAGGGTATGCGCTCCTTGCTCCAGGGTTTGTCGCCCTCCTGGAATCTGGCAGTTACCAGTTCCAGAATCGGGGGCTCCACCGTGTTGAGTGCGGCGAACATCCAAGTGATGGCACGAGCCCTGGCTTTGGCATCCTGCGGCAGAAGGCTTTTACTGTGCGCAGCGATGTGGAAAATGATCGCACCCGACTCGAACAGTGCCAGGTCGCCTTCCTCATAGGTGGGAATCTGGCCGAACGGGTGCAAGGCCAGATGCGCTGGCTCCTTCATTTGAGCAGAAGAGACGGGGCGAACCTGATAGTCCAGACCAGCCTCTTCGAGGGCCCAGCGAACGCGTGTATCTCGGGCCAGCCCCATGCCTCCATCGGGCGAGCGATCAAAAGCGGTAAGGGTGATAGTCATGGGGTCTCCTGGCGATGGTCGAGTTTGAGAGCAGCAGAGCCGAAGCGTGCGGGTTAGGGATCATCCCGCATCAAATGGCCTCCGGTTTGTCAGGACAACGAACGAGCCATGTTGAAATCGACATCACGCTATCGAAGCCCATCAGCGCCTCGATGCATTGCTCGTTGTCGA
>NZ_DASVMI010000098.1:0-31924 GCF_036384435.1 Dyella sp.
GGCTCGTCGCCGAGCACGCAGGCCGGCTTGGTCACCAGCGCACGCGCCACCGCGCAACGCTGGCGTTCGCCACCCGACAACTCCGCCGGCTTGTGCGCGAGACGCTTGCCCAGGCCTACGCGCTCAAGCAACGCCGTCGACTCCTTTTGTGCCTGTGCGATCGACACCCCACGGATCAGCAAGGGCATACACACGTTTTCCAGTGCGGTGAATTCTGGCAACAGATGATGGAACTGGTAAATGAAACCAAGCGAGCGATTGCGTACACGGCCCCGCTCGGCATCGGAAAGCCGGGAAAGGGCGCGCCCCTCTACCTCTACCTCGCCGGCACTGGATGAGTCCAACCCACCTATGATGTGCAGCAGCGTGCTCTTGCCCGAGCCCGACGCGCCGACGATCGATATCGTTTGACCTCGTCGCAGCTCGAAACTTACATCGCTCAGTACCTGGGTATTCAAGCCACCTTCTTCGTAGGTCTTGGCGATGTGGCTGGCACGCAAGACCACGGTGGAGGACACGGAAGTATTCATGGCATCACTCATAGCGCAGCGCTTGCGCCGGCTGCGTGCGCGAGGCGCGCCACGCGGGATAAAGGGTGGCAAGCAAGGCGAACGCGAAGGTGATCACGGTCACCCAGCCCACATCAGCGGCTTGCAACTGGCTGGGCACTTCGCTGATGTAATAGACATCCGGGGAGAGGAACGTCACGCCGAAGGTGTGTTCGATCCACTTGACGATCACCGGCAGGCGCCAGGACAGCAACGAGCCCAGGCCCACGCCGACGCCGATACCGACGAAGCCGACCAGTACGCCCTGGACCATGAAGGTGCCCATGATGCTCATGGGCGTTGCCCCCAGGGTACGCAGGATCGCGATATCGGCCTGCTTGTCCGTCACCAGCATCATGAGCATCGAGATCAGGTTGATCACCGCGACGAGGATGATCAGCGACAGGATGATGAACATCACCTTTTTCTCCATCGAGATGGCGGAGAAAAAGTTGGCGTGGCTGTCCATCCAGGTATCCACGCGGTAACTCTGGCCCAACGAATCAGCCAACTCGCGCGCTACAGGGCGAGCACTGAAAAGATCATCCAGCTTCAGGCGGATCCCGGTCGGGCCGATCTGGTCATTGATGCGCTCGGCGTCCGTCATGTTCACCAGGGCCAGACCGGAATCGAATTCCTGCATGCCCAACTCGAAGATGCCACTGATCTTGAACGCGCGGGTGCGCGGCACGGTGCCCATTGGCGTGCCGCGGAATTCAGGCACCACCATGGTTACGGTATCGCCCGTATTGACACCCAGCTCCATCGCCAGTTCCTTGCCAAGCACAATGTTCCAGCTCTTGGGCGTCAAGGTCTGCAGCGAACCTTCTACCATGTGCTTGTCGATGTCGGAGACCTTTGGCTCCTGGTCTGGCTCGATACCGCGCACGATCGCACCGCTCGAACGGCGGCCCAGTAACATGGCCTGGGCCTCCACATACGGCGCGGCACCCTTGACGTGGCTGTTGGCCTCGGCCACCTGCACGGCTTTCTGCCAATCCTGCACGGGCTGGCCAGGCAAGCCAGAGACAGTTGCGTGGGAAATGGCACCCAGGATGCGCGAACGCAGCTCACTATCGAAGCCATTCATGACTGATAGAACGGTAATCAACGCGGTGACGCTGATCGCAATGCAGATAATGGAAACGGCCGAAATAAACGAGATGAACTGGTTGCGCCGTTTGGCCCGGGTGTAGCGCAGGCCGATGAAAAGCTCGAGCGGTCGGAACATGAAGGCTTCGCTTGAAAGGAGTCGTCCGGCCTGGCCGGTGGCCAGACATTATCGGTCATACGACCGCATCGCGTCGGGTAAAGTGCCCGATTCACCTCAAACCGGCAAGAAAGTCAGGCGTCGGCTCGTAAACCATGGGGAGGAAGGCGCCCCAGCCGCATCCGCAATTGACGCCGGATACTCTCCTGGGCGTTGTCTGGCGCCAGCCATAGGGTCAGTGGCCCGTGGCGCCCAGCCAGCACCAGATTGAGGATGATCTGGCCGCCCTGCACGCGGAAATGCCGCAGTGTCGCAGTCAGTTCCCGGCCATCCTTCATGCGCAGCAGCCACGCATCGTCAGAAGTCCATTGCACCTGCCTGACCTGACGATCAGCCGATCGCAACACGCTCGTCGCCTGGGCCACCAGGGCCATCGCGATCACGAGTAGCCGTATGGGCCAGGACAGATGGCTGATGCTCATCGCCACAACGACCAAGCAGCTGCCGCTCATCGCCAGGCCCAGGGGCACCCGCGAGGGGCGATAGTCAAAGCGAATGCCGGGTGCGGATGTCATCAATGATGCGCTTCCAGTCTGTCCGTTCAGGCCGGGCGTGGCCCATGACCCAGTCCCACAGGTCGGGGTCCTGGACATCAAGCAGTTCATCGAATGCCTGACGAGTGGCCTCATCGGCCAAGGGATAATTCAGCTCCAGCCAGCCACCGAACAGGGCGTCGAGTTCGCGAGTACCGCGACGTGTGCGCCAACGCAGGCGCTTGATGCGTGCTTCGTCCATGGCGCTCCGGATGCAGTTGGCAGGCTGGCTAGAAACAAACGGCTCGACATGACCGGGCCGCAACATGCGGGAAAACCGGCCGACGGGTAAACCTCACCCGCCGACCGATGCGTCAGGCAGCGCGACGCTCGACGATCAGCTTCTTGATCTCGGCGATGGCCTTGGCCGGGTTCAGCCCCTTCGGGCACGTACGCGCACAATTCATGATCGTGTGGCAACGGTACAACTTGAAAGGATCTTCCAGATCGTCCAGGCGCGCACCGGTGTCTTCGTCGCGCGAATCGACGATCCAGCGATAGGCCTGCAGCAGGATCGCCGGGCCCAGATACTTGTCGCCGTTCCACCAATAGCTCGGGCAACTGGTCGAGCAGCAGGCGCAAAGGATGCACTCGTACAGGCCATCGAGCTTCTTGCGATCCTCCGGCGATTGCAGGCGCTCCTTATCGGCTGGCGCGGGACTTTGCGTGCGCAGCCACGGCTTGATCGAGGCGAACTGCGCGTAGAAATGCGTCAGGTCCGGCACCAGGTCCTTCACCACCGGCATGTGCGGCAATGGATAGATTTTCACGTCGCCCGAGCCGCAATCCTCGATGGCACGGGTGCAGGCCAGTGTATTGGTGCCGTCGATATTCATCGCACACGAACCGCAGATGCCCTCGCGGCATGAACGCCGTAAGGTCAACGTCGGATCGATCTCGTTCTTAATCTTCAGCAGTGCATCCAGAACCATCGGCCCGCAGGCCGCCAGATCCACTTCATAGGTATCGATGCGCGGATTCTTACCGTCATCGGGCGTCCAGCGATAAATACGGAAGGTACGCGGCTTCTTGGCATCTTTCGCCGGGATGTGCTTGCCTTGCTGGATCTTGGAATTTTTGGGTAGCGTGAACTCAGCCACGGTTGCCTCGCTTTGATTTTTTTGCCTTGACAGTCCACCAGGGCGGACGCCTCACAGCATGGTCGAAGAAACGCGTCAGTAGACGCGCTTCTTCGGCGGTACGACTTCCACGTCGCCGGTCATGGTGTACATGTGCACCGGACGGAAATCGAACGCCGCCTTGCCCTGTTCATCCACCGACACCAGCGTGTGCTTCTGCCACTCGTGATCATCGCGATCCGGGAAATCCTCGCGCGCGTGTGCACCACGGCTCTCTGGACGCTGCTCGGCCGAGTACATGGTCGCCACGGCCTGGCCCAACAGGTTGGACAACTCAAGCGTTTCGATAAGATCGGAGTTCCACACCAGCGAACGATCGCTGACACCAACGTCCTTGAAAGACTCGTACACCCTGGAAATCTTTTCGCAACCCTCCTTGAGCGATTCACCCGTGCGGAACACGGCCGCGTCGGACTGCATGGTGCGCTGCATTTCGGCACGGATCTTCGCGGTCGGCAGGCTGCCTTTGGCATGACGCAGGCCATCGAAGCGACCCAGCGCCTTGTCCAGCACACTGGCCGGCAGGTCCTTGTGCGGTGCGCCTGGCTTGACGATCTCAGCGCAGCGATGGGCCACCGCGCGACCGAACACCACCAGGTCCAGCAGGGAGTTCGAGCCCAGGCGGTTGGCGCCATGTACGGAAACACAGGCCGCCTCACCGATGGCGAACAGGCCCGGTACCACCGCATCGACATCATCGCCGCGCTTCTGCACCACTTCGCCGTGATAGTTGGTCGGAATACCGCCCATGTTGTAGTGAACGGTAGGAATGACCGGGATCGGCTCCTTGGTCACGTCTACGCCAGCGAAGATACGTGCTGATTCGGCGATACCCGGCAGGCGCTCGTGGATCACTTCCGAACCCAGGTGCATCAGGTTGATGTGGATATGATCCTTGTGTTCGCCGACGCCGCGGCCCTCACGAATTTCCATCGTCATGGCGCGGCTGACTACGTCGCGCGAGGCCAGGTCCTTCGCATTCGGGGCGTAGCGCTCCATGAAGCGCTCGCCATTGGAGTTGGTCAGGTAACCGCCTTCGCCACGCACACCTTCGGTGATCAGGCAGCCTGAACCGTAGATGCCGGTCGGATGGAACTGCACGAACTCCATATCCTGCAACGCCAAACCGGCACGCAGCACCATGCCGCCACCATCGCCCGTGCAAGTGTGCGCGGAGGTGGCGCTGAAATAGGCGCGGCCGTAACCACCGGTCGCCAGCACCACCGCGTGGCCACGGAAGAAGTGCAAGGTACCCTCGTTCATATCCAGCGCGAGCACGCCGCGGCACACGCCCTCTTCGTCGAAGATCAGGTCGATGGCGAAGTATTCGATGAAGAACGTGGCGTCATGCGCCAATGCCTGCTGGTACAGCGTATGCAAGATGGCGTGACCGGTACGGTCAGCGGCCGCGCAGGTGCGCTGCGCGGTGCCCTTGCCGTAATGCGTGGTCATGCCGCCGAACGGACGCTGGTAGATCTTGCCCTCCTCAGTACGCGAGAACGGCACACCGTAGTGCTCCAACTCGATGATCGAGGGAATGGCCTCACGGCACATATACTCGATGGCATCCTGGTCGCCCAGCCAGTCCGAGCCCTTGATGGTGTCGTAGAAATGGAAGCGCCAGTCGTCCTCGCCCATGTTGCCGAGCGCGGCGGAGATGCCGCCCTGCGCGGCCACGGTATGCGAGCGCGTCGGAAACACCTTGGTGATGCATGCGGCTTTCAGGCCCTTCTCGGCCAAGCCAAACGTGGCGCGCAGACCCGCACCACCAGCACCCACCACGATGACATCGTACTTATGTTGTTGAACCTTGTAGCTTTCCATCTGGCTTATGCCCCCAGAGCGATGCGCAGCACAGCCAGCACGCCAGCAAGCGCGCACAACACTGCGAGGAATTTGATAACGGCGATGGAGGTCACTTCCTTCCAGCGCGTATGAACGTAGTCTTCAATGACGACCTGTAAGCCCAGTACCGCATGCCAGAATGCGGTGATGATGAAGGCGATCAGCAGGACGGCGTTCCACGGCTTGGCGACCGATGCGCGAGCAGTGGCGTAATCGGCGTGCGACAAGCCCAGCACCGTGGCAACCAGCCACAGCAGCAACACCACCAGGGCGGCAGCGGTCAGGCGCTGCGTCCACCAGTGGCCGACACCCGACTGAGAGGAGCCCAGGCCGCGGGCACGCTTTAGCGGATTGCGGAAATCCTTGCTCATGCGGCACCTCCAACGGTCAGCGCATACGCCCACACGGCGGCGGTCAACACGACGCTGAGGATGATCGCGCTCCAGCTCGAACGCACGAACTGGGCGATCTGATAGCCCATGCCGGCATCCTGCAGTAGATGGCGGATGCCATTGCACAGATGGTAGAACAAGGCCCAGGTCCAGCCGACCAACAGCACCAGGCCGAGGGGGCTGCCCATGCAGGTCTTGAACTGAGTGAACGCCGCCTCGCCACTGGCCAGGGACAGCAGGGCCCATAGCACCACCAGGGTACCCACGGCCAGGGCAATGCCCGTGGCGCGATGCACGATGGAGGACACCATCTGCACTTGCCACTTATATATCTGTAGATGGGGAGAGAGCGGTCGTTGGGTATTTGCCATGGCGGCTATCCTGTCTTGGAATCGCTGATGCCCATCCCGCCCAACCCCTGTACCTGTCCCGCGCCGGCCCTTCAGCCGGTGCTGGTGGGTCAGAAGTCGATACAGCGCCCGTTTTTTTCCCAATCGCCGTAGCGGGTGGGGTCGGGAGCCGGCCGCTCCACCGGCGCCTTGTCCGCAGCCGGCGTGACAGGCACGGCGGCAGGCTCCGTCGGAACGGAGGCGGGCTTGGATTCGGTTTGAGAGGACGTATTGGACATGGTTTTATAAAGCCGCGGAAGCGTAATACTTGCGGCAATACAGCACAACCTTGACGGCTGCCGCCAAGAGTGCAAGGCACTCCCAGCCCAGGCCTCCTTGAGTCCGGTTGCCCCGCCCCCATGTTCCATGCCTTATGACGCTCCACTACCCGGCCGAAACCCTTTCGATCGAAGGCCCCGACGCGATCGCCTTTGCCCAGGCCCAGCTCAGTAGCCAGGTCGCAGCGATACCCGTGGGTCAATGGCGATTCAGCGCGTGGCTGGATGCCAAGGGACGCGTCATGGCGTTGTTTCATGCCATTCGCATCGCCGACGACCATCTACTGCTGCTATTACGCGGCGGTCGCGCACAGGATGTCGCCGACGCATTGAGGCGATATGTATTCCGATCGAAGATCACGCTTCGGCCGCATGCCGTGCGCGCACTCTCAACCGGCGCGACGATGCCGCTACATCATGTCGAACATGACACCACGCACATCGTGCTCGGTTGCCAGACGCATAGCCTGATCATCGGTGATGATTGCGACGATGCGTGGCGATTGCCGCAAGTGCACATGGGTTGGCCGTGGCTCCCTGATGCGGTACTGGGTCAATGCCTGCCACCACAAATTTCACTGCATCATCTGCGTGCGGTCGCCGTGGACAAAGGCTGTTATCCGGGCCAGGAGATAGTTGCGCGGTTGCACTTTCGCGGCGGCAACAAGCGACATATGCACACCGTCGTATTGTCGCGGCAAGTTGACGCAGGCAGTGTGCTGAGCCTAGATGAGCGCGAAGTGTTTCGTCTGCTCGATGTCGCGCGCGATAAAACGCGTTACATCGCACTTGCTGTTGCCAGCGATGAAGCGCTTGAGGGCTTGCATGACAACACCTTGGAGCTCAAAGAAGAAGCGTTGCACATTACATTTGCAGAGCGCTGGCCTGATTGAAGATGCGAGAGGTCCATGTGGCTGGCGCAAGAAGATGAATGTGAGCGTCATGTGAATTTGATAGTTACGGCACTTGCCAGTTCAGCAATCGACCTTTAGTCTCCGCCGGTCATATCCATGGACACCTCTTGCCAGGGGTCCAAAGTACGCGACGAACCGGAAGGGTCCGGATCGGCGCGACCCGGCTGAAGACGCCGGAGTAAACAACCGCCATCGGCGGATCAGCTGTCGCAGTCCTGGGGCGCCGAAGGCGCCAAGGACTTGCTGTATCAGCACGAATACCTGAGTGGCCCCCGGACAGCCGCTCAAGTGCGCCGCAATCCCGCGGCAAAGCGTTCAGCCACAAGTTTCGGCGCGAACGACTCATCCAGGTGGAACGGCCTGCCCGCCCGTCCACCGCAACGGCGTTCGAAGTTGCTTTCCCGGACTTCGCACGTACAGCACGTTGGAGGCAGAGAATGAAACTTTCCATGTTGTTGTGGCTGGCGTCCGTGCTACCACAACCCCTCGCCGACCAGACCTGCCTGGCGACGACGGTATACCTCGAAGCCCGCAGCGAGCCGACGAACGGGCAGTTCGCCGTCGCTGAAGTGGCGCTGCGCCGACGCGAGCGCGGGCTATGGGGTAGTACCGTATGTCAGGTGGTCAATGCGCCGCACCAATTTGCGACGACGACGGCACCAGCGTCTTTCGACGTCTCCAATCTCGATGCCTTCAACAAGGCGTGGAAGATCGCAGGCGAATCGATCGACAACTGGTCGTTGCCGCTCGCGGAGCGCCGCCTTCTGGTTCCCCACGCCGATCATTTCGCTACGGCCGCAATCATCCCTCTCTGGTCACGCAACAACAGCAGCAATGCCGTGCGAACCATTGGCGACCATACGTTCTATCGCGTGAACTAATCACAAGGACTTCCCCGCAACAAAAAGGCCCTCTCACGAGGGCCTTTTTTCTTCGATCTTTTCATATAGACGTCTATACGTCCATATGATCATCTCGGATACACGTGATCATTGCGGATCTCGACATAGTCACCCGGACGCATGCCTGGATCCTCGCGCTGCGTCACCGTTGCATAGCGACCATCATCGAGCTGGATACCGATCTGAAAGGCAACATCACTGCCATCGCTGCGCTTGCCAATCTGGTTGCCTGCTACACCACCGGCAACCGCACCGACCACGGTAGCTGCCTTGCGGCCGTCACCCTTGCCGATGGTATTACCCAGTACACCGCCCGCAACGGCACCAATGACCGCACCCAGGGTCCCGCCATTGCCACCGCCGGTATTTACCTGGCGAATTTCTCGCACCACACCACACTGGCAAGCGTAGCGGTCCTGCTGGACATAGCGCGGCGGCGGACGATCCTGATAGCGCGGCCGCGTGTCATACGGTTCACATCCGACCAGGCTAATGCTGGCCACCAGCAATGCTACTCCGACCCAAGGTTTGCTTGAACCGATCATGTCGCTCTCTCCTCACCGAGCATCCGAAACGGACACCACTCCTTCCTGTACTTCCACACGATCGCCCGGATCGTGATCCATGCGCACGCTGCGCGTTACACCTTTGTATTCGTAGCGCACGTCATAGGCCACGATCTTGTTCGGATCGCCCTGTACCGTGGAACAACGCTGCTCAACCTGCTGAGTGACTTGACCATGCTGGTGCGTCTGCTCGATGCGCTTGCCCGCATAGCCGCCACCCACAGCACCAGCCACGGTGGCCAGCGTGCGCCCCTTGCCGCTACCAACCTGATTGCCCAGCAAGCCGCCAGCAACCGCACCAATAGCCATACCGGCTATCTGGTGCTGATCCTTCGGCGGCGCCGTGTGAGTGACCACTTCATCGTGGCATTCGCGTCGAGGCGTGGTATCGCGCACCGGATCGACACTGACGACCCTGCCATACCGGACACCGGTATCTGCCGAGGCGCTAGCCGCAGTGCCGGGATCGGCATTGGCGTCGCGATCGCAGGCAGACAGGCTCAGCACAAGTGCAATCGTAGCCCCCATACTGAGTACATTGACTATCGACCTGTTCATGGAGAATCTCCTTAATTTGCTATCTAAGCGGCCGCACCGACGCCAAGCGCCCCCAAATGCGGACTGGCGGCGGCATTCTTACCTTTCGTCAACTGAATCGGCGTTAGACCGTAACCGCATGAAACATTAACGACGCCATCGCGTTGAGAGAACGTGATATGAATCCGCTATTTCCATTTGAACGATTGCCAAACGAAGACCTTCATGCATGTGCTGATCGATACCCACGTCCATCTTGATGACGATAGCTTCGCCGCCGATCGCGATGAGGTAATCGACAACGCACGTGTAGCCGGCGTCAAGGCACAGGTGATTCCCGCCGTGGATGCCCATAGCTGGTCAGCTATCAGCAAGCTTTGCATCGCACATGAGCAGCTCTACCCTGCGTATGGATTACATCCGATGTTTCTGGAAAGACATCGCCCAGAACATCTTGATGACCTGGAACGATGGCTGGCACGCGAGAACCCCATTGCCGTAGGCGAGATCGGCCTGGATTTCTTTGTCCAAGACTTGCCGGCGCACGACCAACGCCACTACTTTCATAGACAACTGGACATGGCGCGCGAAGCCGGCCTGCCAGTCATCGTGCACGCCCGCAAGGCCTTGGAAGAGGTGACGCTCGCCCTGCGCCGCGCCGGCAACCTGCGCGGCGTGGTGCATAGTTTTTCCGGTAGCGCCGAACAGGCCCGCCAGTTGTTCGACCTGGGCTTCCATATCGGCATCGGCGGCCCTGTGACGTATGAGCGCGCCCAGCGTTTACGTCGCGTCGTGGCGCAGATGCCGATCGAGCACCTGCTACTGGAAACCGACTCCCCCGACCAACCCCTGTCCACGCATCGCGGCGAGCGCAACGAGCCGTGCTATCTGCCCGAGATCCTGCAAACGATCGCCACGTTACGCGACGAGAGCATGGATGCCATTGCCAGGGCAACCACGGCCAATGCATGCCGCCTGTTTGGCTTTGATGTTGATTGACATCTGATGCGGAGGCCAGAGGCGGGCCTGGGAGCACGAGCCCGGCAGCACGCAAATCCGCGCCAGATATCAAGCACACCATCGACACAGGGACGAACACGACAACCTCGTGGCTGCCCCCTCCACCCAGCGGCCGTCTCCAGGTCCGGCACTTGCCGTGTACTGAAACCATTGTTATCGTTTTATTTCACTGGTGAACTATGAACCAATGAAATGACCAAGCTGAACCCGTGCATCCTGCGCCTCGACGAAAGCATCGCTCATATGCAGGATTCGCTTCCGCAGTTGCCTGCATGCGAGGCGGCCATCGCCCGACTGCTCAAACTCGTGGGCGTGCGCATGGATGAAGAGCTTTGCCGCAAGCTCAAGCCGCACAAACTCAATGACAGCGAATTCCTGGTACTGACCGTGTTGTATGGTCATCCCGAAGGCAGCTCGACGCCGGGCGTGCTTTGCGAATTGACATCGCAAGGTGCGACCAACATGACGCGTATCGCCAATGCGCTGGTCAAGCGCGGTTTGATCACGCGCCATCACAGCAAGGAAGATCGTCGCAGTATCACAATCCGTATCACCGCGACGGGACGACAGTTCGTGCGCAAGATGCTCCCACCGATGTTTCCTCAATTGGAAGAACTGTTCGTGGGTTTCAGCCGTACCGAAAAGCAAACGTTCAATCGCCTGCTGCGCAAGCTGGCGATCAACCTCGATCATTTGGACGTGGACGATTGATATGAAACCTGCCCCCAAAGTCCTGCCCTTGCGTGGCTGGCTGCTCGCCACCGCGCTGACGACGGCGCTGGCTGGCTGCACGATCCCCGCCAAGGTCGAACACCCGGCCCTACGCGATGACGTACCCCTGGCAGGCCTCGACGTCCCGGCGCATGCCGGCTGGCCAGACACCCAATGGTGGAAGGTCTACGACGATCCGCAACTGGACCAGCTCATCAGCCTGGCGATGAAGCAATCGCCGGATCTCGCCCAGGCCCATTCGCGCGTCAAGAATGCCGAGCAGAACGTGCGCGTGGCGGCGGCCCAGGCTGGCCTGACGATCAATGGCAGCGCCCAGGTCACTCGCCAGCGCCTCAGCGAACACGGCATGATTCCTCCTCAGTTTCTAGGCTTCACCTGGTACAACCAGGCTGACCTGGGCGTACAGTTCCAGTACGACTTCGACTGGTGGGGCAAGAAGCGTGCAGCCATCGAGGCCGCGCTGGACCAGGCGCATGCGGCCGAAGCCCAGCGCAGCGCCGCGGCGTTGACGATCCAGAATGCCGTTGCCGATACGTACTTTGGCTGGCTGGCAGATCGCGCCCGACTGCAACTGGCCGACCAGGCCATCGCCACGCAGGAAAAGCTCCTGCACATCGCCCGGCTGCGCGTGCGCCAGGGAGTGGATCTTGCCGATACCGTGGAGCAATCGCAGAGCCAATTGTCGGCGACCCGGCAGATGCGCGTAGCACTGGACGGATCGAGCAAGGTCCGCCTCGCTGCCCTGGCCGCGCTGCTAGGCGTATCTACCTCGGACATGCCAACGCTGACAGCGCATCCGCTGCCGGACATCAAGAGCGGCCTGCCCGATAATGCGCGGCTGGATCTGGTCGCTCGCCGTCCAGACATTGCAGCCAGTCGCTGGCAGGTCGAATCGGCCTTGCGCCAGACCGATGCAGCGCGTGCGCAATTCTACCCCGACGTAAGCATCAGCGCCCTGGTCGGCTTGTCCAGCACCAACCAGGGCGGTCCGAATATCCCGGGCCTGGCCAGCGGCGGTAGCGGCGACCTGGGGAACATCTTCTCGCGTGGCAGCCGCGTATTCGGTCTGACACCGGCCGTGCACTTGCCGATCTTCGAAGGCGGGCGTTTGCAGGCAGCTTATGGTGTGAGCCGCGCCGAGCTCGATGCAGCGATCGCCCAGTACAACAGCACCGTGAACGACGCCGCTCGCGACGTCGCCACCCAGGCACTGGGCGCCGACCAACTCGCCGCACGCCGCGCCGAACAGCGAAAGCAGCTCGAAGCCAACCAGCGACTGGTCTTCACCGCGCAGGCACGCTCCCGCCAGGGCGTGCGTGACGCACGCGAGTCACTGGCAGCCACCGCGCAGTTGCTGCAACAGCAGGACGACGCCATCAGCCTGCACGCCCAGGCGCTGTCCACCGACCTGAACCTGATCAAGGCGCTGGGCGGCGGCTATCGCCAGGACCCGGCAGCCTCTTCCTCCACGCCATCCCATTTTTCCGGAGACGCCCCATGAGCGCCACTGACGACAATGCCAAGCCGAAGGACGATAACGACAGCGGCATGGCCGCGAAGGATCCTGGCAAGCGCCGCCGTGCACTGCTGATCGTCGCGCTGGTCTTCATCCTTGCCGCCGCGACCTGGGTGGTGCTTTGGCTCTTGGTATTTTCAAAACGCGAAACCACCGATGACGCCTATGTGGGCGGCAATCAGGTGGCGATTTCCACACAGGTGCCAGGGACGGTCGTGGCCATCTACGCCGACGATACCCAGCGTGTCGAAGCCGGCCAGGTCCTGGTCAAGCTCGACACCACCGATGCCGACGTACGCTTGCGCCAGGCCCGCAGCCAGTTGGCGCAGGCCGTACGCCAGGTGCGCCAGCAGACCGATTCGGCCACCAGCGCCGACGCGCAGGTCAACGCCGCGCAGATCAATCTCAAGAAATCCGAGGCGGACCTCAAGCGTCGGCTGCCACTGGTCGCCGAACAGGCCGAGGCACCGGAGACTATTCAGCACCTGCGCGACGCCGTCGATCAGGCACGCGCCTCGTTGGCGACTGCCCAGGCCCAGGCCTCGGCCGCGCACGCGTCCATTGAAGGCACACAAGTGCATGACAATCCCGCCGTGGAGCAGGCTCGCGCCAACTTCCGCGCCGCCTGGGTCGCTTCGCAGCGCAACGAGATTTTTGCGCCCGTCAGCGGCTACGTGGCCCAGCGTAGCGTGCAGCTTGGCAACAGCGTGCAGCCCGGGCAGCAGTTGATGACCGTCGTGCCGCTGCATGACCTATGGGTGGACGCCAACTTCAAGGAAGGCCAGCTTCGCCACATCCGCATCGGTCAGCCGGCCAAAATCACCGCCGACGTCTACGGCGGCGGCGTCGAGTACCACGGCAAGGTGGTCGGCCTGGGTGCAGGCACCGGCAGCGCTTTCTCGCTGCTGCCCGCGCAGAATGCCACCGGCAACTGGATCAAAGTGGTGCAGCGCGTACCGGTCCGCATCGCGCTGGACAACGACATGCTCGACAAGCACCCGCTGCGCGTAGGCCTGTCCACCGATGTTGATGTCGACATCACCGATGACAGTGGCGCCGTATTGGCGCAGGCCCCGTCCGACAAGCCGCTGGCGCAGACCTCGGTCTACGACCAGATGGCTGCCAAGGCCGATGCCGAGGCGGACAAGATCATCGAGGCCAATCTCGGCAAGTCCGCTGGCGACGCGGGAACCCCCTGAAGCTCCCGCCTGCCCGCCCGGTCAGCCACCTCACGCCGAAGGCCAGACATGTCCACACCACCCGACGCCGCTACCCCCGACACCCCGCCGTTGAAGCCCCTTCACGGCGGACCGCTGGTGCTGCTCACCATCGCCGTCGCGTTCAGTACCTTCATGGAAGTACTGGACATGACCATCGTCAACGTTGCCGTACCGCATATCGCCGGCAGCCTGGGCGTCAGCGCCAATGAGGGCACCTGGACGATCAGTTCCTACGCACTGGCCAGCGCCATCATGCAGCCATTGACCGGATGGTTGGCCAAGCGCTTTGGCGAAGTGAAGACCTTTGTTGCATCGGTGCTGCTGTTCGTCGTTTTTTCCATGCTTTGCGGCCTGGCCAGCAGCATGCCGATGCTGGTGATCTGCCGCTTGATGCAAGGTGCCGGTTCAGGCCCCATGGTGGCATTGTCACTGACCTTGCTACTGGCCAGCTACCCGCAGTCAAAGCAAGGCATCGCGCTGGCACTATGGGCCATGACCGTGGTGGTGGCACCGATCTTCGGTCCCATCCTGGGTGGCTGGCTGACCGACAACTTCTCGTGGCCGTGGATCTTCTACATCAACGTGCCCGTCGGCCTGCTTGCCGCTGTCATCACGTGGGCGTTGTTGCGCAAGCGCGAGACCGCCACGGCGCACACTCCCATCGACATCATCGGCTTGCTGCTGCTGGTATTTGGCGTCGGCGCGCTGCAATTCATGCTCGACAATGGCAACGACCACGACTGGTTCGCTTCGCCGATGATCACCACACTCGGTATCGTGGCGCTGGTCTGCCTGACCTTCCTGGTCGTGTGGGAAATCCATGCCAAGCACCCCGTGGTGGATTTGTCGCTGTTCAAGCGACGTAATTTCACGATCGGCGTGCTTGCGCTGTCGCTGGGCATGATGGCGTTCTTCGGCATCAACGTGGTGTTCCCCCTTTGGTTGCAGACCACTTTGGGCTATACCGCGACCTGGGCAGGCCTGGCCACCGCGCCGGTGGGCATCCTGGCGTTCCTCATGGCGCCAGTGATCGGCGCCAACATCAATCGCCTGGACCTGCGCGCCGTAGTGACAGTGGCGTTCCTGATATTTGCTGCGACCTCGCTCTGGTTCGCCAGCTTCGACAGCTCCGCATCATTCGCCACGCTGGTACTCCCACGCTTCGTGATGGGTGCTGGCATCGCCTGTTTCTTCATTCCGCTTAACCAGGTGTACTTGTCGGGCCTGCCCGGCAAGGACATCGCCAGCGCCTCGGGACTGGCCAACTTCTGCCGCACCATGGGATCGAGTATTTCCACGGCTGTGGCCGTGACGTTATGGCAGCATCGCAGCGAATATCATCACGCCACGCTCACCGAAAGCGTCAACCCGGCGTCTCCCGCCGCGGTCAGCTTCATCAACCAGTTGAACCACATGGGAGCCCCAGGCAAATCTGGCTTGGCACTGGTGGACCAGTTGGTCAATCGTGAGGCACTGACACTGGCCGTCAACGACGTCTTCTGGTTGTGCGCGATTCTATTTATTGCGCTTATTCCGCTACTTTGGTTTGCCAAACCTCCATTCGGCAGTGCCGGCGGTGCTGTAGGCCACTGAAATACCAGTTTTTGCTGCACCCTCCGGTGCAGCAAAAAATTCATGTAAGTGACTGGTGCGGCGCAATACCTTCTGTTAGGTTGTGCCGCATGGCACAAACAATTCGCATCATCAAGAAGTATCCGAACCGCCGGCTCTACGACACGGAAATCTCCAGCTACATCACGCTGGAAGAAGTCCGTCAGCTGGTTCTGGACGGTGAAACCTTCGAAGTCCGCGACGCCAAGAGCGGCGAGGATCTGACCCGCTCGGTGCTGCTGCAGATCATTTCCGAGCATGAGGAAAAAGGGCAGCCCATGCTATCGCCCCAGCTTCTCAGCCAGATCATCCGTTTCTACGGTGATTCGCTGCAAGGCTTCATGGGCCCTTACCTGGAACGCAGCTTGCAGGTCTTTCTCGACCAGCAGCAGCAGTTCCGCACCCAGCTCAACAGCCTGCTTGGACAGACCCCCTGGTCAATGCTCAACGACCTGACCGAGCGCAACATGGATGCCTGGAAATCGATGCAGCGAGGTTTCCTCGACGTCGCCACGCAGGCCAATCCCGCCAACCGCCCTGGCACTCCTGGCCCCGGTGGCAAGAAGCCCGGCTGATCGCCTCGCGCTCAGCCTTACTGCTGGCCGTTGCAGCACAACACGTGCTGCTTCGCGGCAATCCTGTGTCCTGACGACCATTTAAGCTTTCCTGTCTTGTGCAAGGCGCGCGCCTTGCACAACAGTGTCCCGACTCCTCTCACGGACTGCAGCATGGCGCAAGCTTCGCTCACCCTTATTGGCGGCGGCCTCGTCGGCGCCTTGCTGGCCCAGCAGCTCGCCCGCCGTGGCTTTCAAGTCGATGTCTTCGAGAAACGCCCTGACCCGCGCAAGGCCGGCTTTCTCGGCGGCCG
Source organism: Dyella sp. (assembly GCF_036384435.1). Classification (GTDB taxonomy): domain Bacteria; phylum Pseudomonadota; class Gammaproteobacteria; order Xanthomonadales; family Rhodanobacteraceae; genus GSA-30. The sequence continues at coordinate 16,281 of NZ_DASVMI010000098.1, forward strand.
GTCGATCAACCTGGCGCTGGCCGAACGTGGCCTGCAAGCCTTGCGCACCGCCGGCCTGGCCGACGAAGTCCTCACGCGTGCCGTGATGATGCGCGGGCGCATGGTGCACACGCGCGACGGGCGCTCAGGCCTGCAACGCTATGGCGTGGACGACAGCGAAGTGATCTGGTCGGTTTCACGCGGCACGCTCAACATGCTGCTACTCGATGCTGCCGAAGCGGCCGGTGTACGCCTGCATTTTGGCCAAAGCCTGGCACGGGCCGACTTCGACCAGCGCAACATCCGCTTGATCGATGAGACCGGCATCACCCGTGACGTCAGTGCCCCCGTGGTCATCGGTGCCGACGGTGCAGGTTCTGCCCTGCGCGCAGCCATGAACCTGCACACGCCGCTGGGCGAACGAGTCGAACCGCTCGGCCATGCCTACAAGGAACTGGAAATCCCTCCGGGCTCGCAGCTCAGCGCACAGTTGCTGCACGCGGCGGGCGGACACGACCAGTTTGCGCTCGAACCGCATGCCCTGCATATCTGGCCTCGCGGCGGATACATGTGCATCGCATTACCCAACACCGAGGGCAGTTTCACCGTCACGCTGTTCCTGCCCGCGCATGGCCCGCATCCGAGCTTCAGCAGCCTGCCGACGAGCGAGGCAGCTCATGCGTTCTTCGGTGAAGACTTCCCAGACCTGTTGCCGCTGATTCCGGATTTCGTCCAGGACTACTCCGCTCACCCCGTCGGCGGCCTGTCCACGCTGTACCTGGATCGCTGGCACCTGGATGGTCGGGCGCTACTGATCGGCGACGCCGCGCACGCCATCGTGCCGTTCCACGGCCAGGGCATGAACTGTGGATTCGAGGACACCGTTGTCCTGGCCGACCTGCTGGCAGCCAATCCCGGCGATACCGCTGACGTCTTCGCACTCTTCCAGGCTATCCGCCAGCCCAATGCCGATGCCATTGCCGCCATGGCGATCGAGAACTACATCGAGATGCGTGACTCGGTGGCCGATCCGGCCTATCTGGCCAAGCGCGAACTGGGTGCCCTGCTGGCCGAACGCGCGCCCGAACATTTCATGGCGCGCTACCGCATGGTGACCTTCACGCACCTGCCCTATGCCTACGCCTTCGAACGCGGTCGTGCGCAGGACCAGTTGCTCCAGCAATTGCTGCGCGGATCGACCGATGCCAGCAGTATCGACTTGACCGCCGCGGTCACGACGCTGTTGGCCACGCTGCCGCCCTTGCCCGAACTGCGGCATGGCTGACGACTTGCTCGCCGCTTACCGGGCCACCGCCTATCGGGTGCGCCTGGCGAACGGCGGCTGGGCAGCGCTGCGTATCGATCGAGCGGTTCCCGCTGCGCTTGCAAGCCTCCTGGCAGATCAGCCTTGGGGGTTCATCACGGCCTGGAATCCACATTCGCGAAAGCTTGCGCTGCACGATAACCGCGTTGCGCAAAGGCAATTGCTGCGACAACTGCGATTACTGGGCGGCATCACGCGAATACGCGCCGGGGTTGGTGTGGGCCTTGGCTGGCGTGAACCAAGCCTGCTCGTGGTGGGTATACACGTGACCGAACTGGACATGCTCGCCCGCGAGTTTCAGCAGAACGCCTATGTGCATGGACATGGCGACGGTGTGACCATGCTGCGCTGGATGTAGGCGGCAGGCTGCCGCATGGACAAGCGCGCGGACCTTTGCGGACAATCGACCGGATGACAACCGACACGCCATTGCTTGAAGCGCGCGCCCTCTCGTTCTTCCGCCAGGATGAGCCGGTTTTCGGGCCGCTGGACTTTTGCCTGCATGCGGGCGAGGTGGCGTTGGTTGAGGGTGACAACGGCAGTGGCAAGACAACGTTGCTGCGGGTGTTGGCCGGATTGCTGCACGTCGACGAGGGCGAACTGCGCTGGCGTGACGCCCCCTGGCACCGCGACGCCTGTGCCGGCGAGATCCTCTTCCTGGGGCATCAACTGGGCCTGAAGGCCGACCTCAGTGCACGCGAGAATCTTGCGGTGTCGATCGGCCTGGCGGGTGCGCGCGAAGGTGTCGATACGGCGGCGGTACTGTCCGAGGTAGGTCTGGCTGGATACGAGGACGAACCCGTCCGGCGCCTGTCGGCCGGGCAGAAGAAGCGCGCCGCGCTCGCGCGCCTGCTGGGCGTCCCGGCGACGGTCTGGCTGCTCGACGAGCCTTACGCCAATCTCGATCGCGGCGGTATCGAGCTGGTAAATCGGCTGATCGGCATGCATGCCGCACGCGGTGGCGCGGTGATGGTGACCAGCCATGGCGCGGTGAGCTTCCTCGGCGGCGAACCCAAGCGGGTGCGACTGCATGGCTGGGGTGACGGGACGCGCCACGCATGAGTGCACCCTCCCTGTCCAAGGCCTGCGGCGCCATCCTGCGCCGCGACCTCACCCTCGCCTGGCGCCGTCGCGGCGATATGGCGATGCCGGTGCTGTACGCTTTGATCGTCATTACCCTGTTTCCGTTTGCGCTGGGTCCGGAAGACACCTTGCTGCAACGCATAGCCGGCGGCGTCGTACTGGTGACGGTGCTGCTAGCCATGTTGCTGGCCCTGGACGCCATGTTCCGCAGCGACATCGAAGACGGCTCACTGGAACAACTGGTCGTTTCTCCGCAACCGCTGGCCATGCTGCTGGCCATGAAGATCCTCGCGCATTGGCTGACCACGGCCTTGCCCTTGATCATCATCTCGCCACTGCTGGGCGGCATGTTGCACCTGCCAGCCTCCGTCATCCCGGTGCTGGTGCTGGCCTTGATGCTCGCCACGCCACTGCTCAGTTTGCTGGGTGCGGTACTGGTGGCGCTGACGGCCGGCACGAGACGCTCTGGTATGCTGCTGGCCTTGATGCTGCTGCCGCTCTGCGTGCCGGTAGTGATTTTCGCCGCGGGCGCCGTTGCCGCGGCACAACAAGGGCTGCCGTGGTTTGCGCCGATCGCTTGGCTGGGTGCCGGACTCGTCCTGGCACTGGTACTTGCACCATTGGCTTGCGCCATCGCACTCCGCATTGCCTTGGATGCCTGACCCTATGGCCACATGGATCCCGCTCTGGGTGCACAAGCTCGGCTCGCCGCCGATCTTCTACCGCTTCGCCGGCCTCGTACGCCCCTGGGCCTTCGCACTCGCGTTGCTGCTTGGCACCATTGCGCTTTATGGCGGACTGGTCTCGGCACCCGCCGATTATCAACAAGGCGATGCCTTCCGCATCATCTACATCCACGTGCCCAGCGCCTGGATGAGCCTGTTCATCTACTTCGTCATGGCTGCCGCGTCGTTCGTGGCCTTGGTCTGGCGCGTCAAGCTGGCCGAGGTCATCGCAATGGAATCGGCCCCCGTGGGAGCCGCTTTCACAGCCATCACGCTTGCCACGGGCTCCCTGTGGGGTCGCCCGATGTGGGGCACGTGGTGGACCTGGGACGCACGACTGACGTCCGAACTGGTGCTGTTGTTTCTCTATCTGGGTGTGATCGGCCTGTATCACTCCTTCGAGGATCGGCGTCAAGGCGCTCGCGCCGCCGCTTTCCTGGCCATCATCGGCATCATCAACGTCCCCATCGTGCATTTCTCGGTGAACTGGTGGAACACCCTGCACCAGGGCTCGACGATCCGCATTCTCGGTCCGTCGAAGATGGCTCCCAGCATGGTGTGGCCATTGCTGACGATGATGCTGGCGACCAAGGCTTATTACGTAGCCAGCCTCATGGGCCGGGCCCGCGCCGACCTGCTCGCCATGGAAAGCGGCAAGGATTGGGTGCGCCAGATCGCACAGGAAGGAAGCTCGCCATGAACAGCTTCCTGGCCATGGGTGGTTATGCCGCTTATGTGTGGCCCGCTTATGCGGTGTTCTTCGCGGTGCTGGCAGCCGACTTCATCGCGCCCGCCCTGCGCCGTCGACGCAACCTGCAAACCCTGCGAACACGCATGACCCGGCAGGCGGCACGGCAGGATCGCGTGAACCGCATGCCTTCGACTGCGGATTAACCCGAGGTCTCCAACGAGTCATTCATGAATCCCACGCGCAAACGCAGGCTCATCATCGTACTTCTGGTCATCGCCGCAGCCACGGTCGCGGTATCGCTCATTGTGTTCGCGTTGCAGCAGAACATGAATTACCTGTTCACGCCCAGCCAGGTTCAATCGGGCGAGGCCTCCCGTTACAAGACATTCCGGCTGGGCGGCATGGTCAAGGCCGGCTCCATCCAGCGCAGCCCCGACTCCCTGAAGGTCACCTTCACCGTGGTCGATGCCGGCGGCAACATGCCCGTGGAGTACACCGGCATCCTGCCCGACCTGTTCCGCGACAATCAGTCGGTGATCGCCACGGGCCATATGGACAACGCCCGCTTCATCGCCAATGAAGTCCTGGCAAAGCACGACGAGACCTACATGCCCAAGGAGCTCAAGGACGCCATGGCCAAGGCTCACCAGGGCAAACCGGGACTCGGCTCACGAGACCCGGGAACCGGCACTGCCGAGTAACCCCATCCGCTCTCCTATCCAAGAATTACCTGGCAGCGACCATGCCCAATCCATCATTCGCGCTACTTGAATACGCCACGTTCCGAGTCTTGAGTCGCGAGCCCCGCGCATGACTCCCGAACTCGGCCAACTCGCGCTTATCCTCGCCCTGCTGCTCGCCCTTGCACAGGCTATCCTGCCGTTGATCGGCGCCTGGCGCGGCAATCGTGCGCTGATCGCCATCGCACGCCCGGCCGCGGCGGGCCAGGCGGTGTTCGTCGGCATGGCGTTCCTGATCCTGGTCAACGCCTTCCTGCATTTTGATTTTTCGGTGCGCTACGTCGCCGACAATTCCAACCTCGCGCTGCCCTGGTACTACCGCATCGCCGCGGTGTGGGGTGCCCATGAAGGCTCGCTGCTGCTGTGGATCACCATCCTCAACGTGTGGACGGTCGCATTGGCCGCACTGAGCCGACACCTGCCGGAAGTGTTCGTGGCACGCGTGCTCGGCGTGCTGGGTCTGGTCGCCGTGGGCTTTCTCGCCTTCATCCTGTTCACCTCCAATCCGTTCCTGCGCGTGCTGCCGATGCCCGCCGACGGTGGCGATCTCAATCCCGTGTTGCAGGACCCGGGCATGACCTTCCATCCGCCCGTGCTCTACATGGGCTACGTGGGATTCTCCGTGGCCTTCGCGTTCTCGATCGCGGCCTTGCTCGGTGGTGAGCTGGAACTGGCATGGGTGCGTTGGGCACGCCCGTGGACCAATATCGCCTGGGGCTTTTTGTCGGCAGGCATCGTGGCCGGTAGTTGGTGGGCCTATGCGGAGCTGGGTTGGGGTGGCTGGTGGTTCTGGGACCCGGTGGAAAACGCCAGCTTCATGCCGTGGCTGGTCGGTGCGGCCCTGGTACACGCACAAGCGGTGACGGAGAAGCGCGGTAGCTTGCGGGCATGGACCATCCTGCTGTCGATCTTCGCATTCTCGCTTTCCCTGCTCGGTACCTTCCTGGTCCGCTCCGGCGTGCTGACGTCCGTCCATGCCTTCGCTTCCGATCCACGCCGCGGCCTGTTCATCCTGTGCTTCCTGGCCGTAGTCGTCGGCGGCTCCCTGCTGTTATATGGCTTGCGTGCACCGAAGGTGGTCGGTGGCAAGCCGTTCGCGGTGACCTCGCGCGAAACTGCTGTGCTGATCGGCAACCTCATGCTCACCGTAGCTGCCGCGATGGTGCTGCTGGGCACGCTGTTCCCGCTGATCGGCGATGCGCTCAACCTGGGCAAGGTCTCGGTCGGTCCACCCTACTTCGGCTTCCTGTTCACCTTGCTGATGTTGCCGGTGGTGTTGCTGCTGCCATTCGGGCCTTACCTGCGTTGGGGCAGGAGCGACATCCCGCCGCTCAAGCAGGTGCTGTGGCGCGCCGGCCTGGGTGCGCTGGCGTGCGCCATCGTCGCGGCCATCGTCTCCGACGGCCGGGCCAAGGCCATCGCGGGTGTCGGCGCCGCCGTGTGGACGGGCCTGGGCACCGTGCTCTATGTGGTCAAGCGCTGGCGCGAGATGCCGCGCGGCCGCCGCTACCCTGCCGAAATGGCCGGCATGCTGTTGGCGCATTTCGGCGTCGGTGTCTTCCTGGCTGGCGTGCTGCTGTCCGAATCGTTGAGCGTGGAACGCGACGTGCGCATGGCGCCTGGAGAAACCCAGGTCATCGGCGGCTACGAATTCCGCTTCGATGGCGTGCGCGAAACCACCGGCCCGAACTGGAAAGCCGACCAGGGAGATGTCACCGTCACCCGCAGTGGTTCGCCGGTGGCGGTGATGCACCCGCAGAAGCGTTTGTATTCACGCGGACAGGTGCAGACCGAGTCGGCGATCGACCCAGGCATCACCCGCGACCTGTACGTCGCCCTGGGCGAGCCGATGGACCCGGAGCATGCTGAAGGCGCATGGGCACTGCGGCTTTACCACAAGCCCTTCATCCGCTGGATCTGGCTGGGCGGCATGCTGATGATGCTTGGCGGCTTCGTCAGCGCGGGTGAGCGGCGTTTCCGCGCGCAACGTTCGACAGCCAGCGCGCGCGATGGCGTCGCGGCCACGCTCAAGGAGTCTGGCGCATGAGCCGGTTGATCCCGTTCTTCGGCTTCCTGTTGCTGGTGGCCTTGTTCGGCTTTGGTATCTGGTGGAATACCCAGCACGACCAGCGCGAAGTGCCTTCGCCACTGATCAACAAACCCGTGCCGTCCTACGCACTTCCCATGCTGGATGATCCTTCGCACACCGTCACGCGCGACGCCATGTTGGGCAAACCCTATCTCATCAACGTATTCGGCAGCTGGTGCATCGCCTGTGGCGAAGAGCATCCGGTGCTGATGACCCAGGGCAAGAACATCGGCGTGCCGCTGGTGGGCTACAACTACAAAGACACCCCGGAAAATGCCAAAGCTTGGCTGAGCCAGCACGGCAATCCGTACGACATGATCATCGTCGATGCCGAAGGCCGCACCGCGATCGACTTCGGCGTCTATGGTGCCCCGGAAAGCTTCCTCGTCGACGCCAAGGGCGTGATCCGCTACAAGCACATCGGCCCGCTGACCGACCAGGTGATCGCCAACGAACTCAAGCCCGCCATCGCGGCGCTGGGGCGGGAAATGCCCTGATGCGTGCCTTGTCCGTCATGCTCGCTGCCTGCCTGCTGGTATTCACCTGTCCGCTGCTTGCACAGGCCATAGACCCGTTACCGTTCAAGGATCACGCCGAGGAAGTGCGCTTTCAGCAGCTCACTCGCGAGCTGCGTTGCCTGGTCTGTCAGAACGAAAACCTTGCCGATTCCAACGCCGACCTGGCGCGCGACCTGCGCCATGAAGTGTTCGATCAGATGCAGGCCGGCAAAAGCGACGCCCAGATCAAGCAATACCTGGTCGATCGCTACTCCGATTTCGTGCTCTACGACCCGCCCGTCAAACCCGGCACCTTGCTGTTGTGGTTCGGGCCGCTGGCAATGCTGCTGGCTGGTGCGGGCGTGGTGATCTTTACGGTACGCAAGCGCGCGCGGGCTCCCATGCCCATCGACAGCGCGACGACCGATCAAGGGGAAGACTGGTGATATTCGGTTTCTACGCAGCCGCCGCGGCGATGGTCGTGGTGGCGCTGGCCCTGGTGCTGGTGCCGATGATCCGGCACGCCCGGGACGAAGGCCGGCAACGGCAAGTATTCATGCTGGCGTTGGTGATCACCCTGCTGATACCACTGTGCACCGTCGGCCTGTACCTGACGGTGGGTACCCCGGTTGCACTCAACGGCGTTCCCAAGCAAACGCCGATCAATATCGACCAGGCCATTGCCGAACTGCAACAACACCTCAAGGACAAGCCCGACGACGTTCAGGGCTGGCAACTTCTCGCCCAGACCTACAGCCAGATGCACAAGACCGCCAACGCACGCGATGCCTACGGCAAGGTGCTGGCCCTGGACCCGAACAATACCGCCGCCATGGTCGGTTGGGCCGAGGCCGACTCGATCGAGCGCCACGATCACATGATCGACGGCCATGCCCTGGAACTGCTCGAACGATCCGTGCAACTGGAGCCGGACAACCAGCGCGGCCTGTGGCTGCTTGGCATCAGCCGGTTCCAGCATGGCCGATACGACGATGCATTGACTGCATGGCGCCAGTTGCAGCCCCTGCTCGAACCCGGCTCGAAGGTCGCGCAGGCCGTCGCCGAACAAATTGCCGTGGCCCAGGCACGCGCCGGCGGCGCGATGCAACCGGCGACACCCGAGAGTGCGCCGAACGGGCCAGCCCTGGATATCGAGGTGTCGATCGCTCCAGCGTTGCAAGACAAGCTCGCCACCGGCGATGTCCTGTTTGTCTACGCACGCGCCGAGCAGGGACCGCCAATGCCGCTGGCCGTAGCCAAGCTCACTCCCGGCACATGGCCGATACATGTCACACTCACCGATGCCATGGCGATGGCCCCCCAGATGAAGCTGTCCAGCGCAAGCCGTGTCTTCGTCGGCGCGCGTATCAGCAAAAGCGGCCAGGCCACCGCCCAGAGCGGCGACCTGGAGGGCGATGCTGGCGTCGTCGACGTCGCCAGCAAGACCCCGATCAAGATCACTCTCGACAAGGTTCATTGATGAACGACGCCCGTCGCTACCACGACTTGCCCTCGCCTTTCGCCATGAAACGTGGCGGCCAGTTGCATGCCGCGCGCGTGGCTTACGAAACCTGGGGGCAGCTCGATACCGACGCCGGCAACGCAGTGCTGATCCTCACCGGCCTGTCGCCCAGCGCGCACGCCGCGGCCAATGCAGACGATCCCTCCGCCGGTTGGTGGGAGGGCATGGTCGGCCCTGGCAAGGCGATCGACACCGACCGCTGGTTCGTCATCTGTGTCAATTCGCTGGGTAGCGACAAGGGCTCCACCTGCCCGGCCTCGATCGATCCGGCCACCGGCGAACCCTATCGCCTGAGCTTTCCAGAGCTTTCGCTGGAAGACGTCGCCCAGGCGGCGCATTCGGTCGTCACCGCGCTGGGCATCGGCCAACTGGCCTGCCTGATCGGCTGCTCCATGGGCGGCATGAGCGCGCTGGCCTATATGCTGCTGCACCCCGGCAGCGTGCGCACGCACATCAGCGTGGATACCGCGCCGCAAGCACAGCCTTTCGCCATCGCCATCCGCTCGCTGCAACGCGAAGCCATCCGCCTCGATCCCCAGTGGCAGGAGGGTCGCTACAGCGACGACGCCTATCCTGAAATGGGCATGAGCATCGCGCGCAAGCTCGGCGTCATCACCTATCGCTCGGCGATGGAATGGAACGGTCGCTTTGCACGCATTCGCCTCAATCCCGAACAGCGTGACGACGATCCATTCGGCCTGGAATTCGAAGTCGAGTCGTATCTCGAAGGCCATGCGCGCCGTTTCGTACACACCTTCGACCCCAACAGCTACCTCTACCTTTCGCGCGCTAGCGACTGGTTCGACGTTTCCGAATACGGCAACGGCAGCATCCGCGAGGGCCTCAAGCGCATCCACGTCGAGCGCGCCATGGTCATCGGTGTCAGCACCGACATCCTGTTCCCGCTGGAGCAGCAGGAGCAGATCGCCGAGGGCCTGGAAGCGGCTGGCGCCCAGGTCGACTTCGTGGCCCTGGATTCCCCCCAGGGTCATGACGCATTCCTGGTCGATATCGACAACTACAGCCGTGCGATCGGCGGGTTTCTCTCGTCCCTGCAAGCTTGAGTCTCCGGACGCCAGGAGATGGGGAGCGAGGGCGCATGAATGAAGCCTGCCAAAAAATGCCTGCTCACCCAGGCACCTGAGCGGCCCGACGGGCCAACCTGCCTTCCATCTCATGCCCCTGCGGCATCGGTGTCATTTCCTCCCCCACCAACCGCGCGGTAAACTCGGCGCGTAACCAGCCGTACCGAGACCCCCATGCTCACCCTGGAATTCCCCGGTAGTCGCAAGCTCATCGACGCCATCGACGCCGCCGTCGTCAAGGCATCCACCCCGGCCATCACCGACAGCCTGCGCAACAGTCTTTGCCAGCTGATCCGCGGCAAGGAAGTGCAACTGCCCGACTGCGTCTTCGAGACCGCCGAAGGGCGCTACGCGCGCCGCGAGTTGTATTGCAGCGAAGAGCACGGCTACTGCGTGGTAGCCATGACCTGGGGCCCCGGCCAGGGCACGCCCATCCACGATCACGACGGCATGTGGTGCGTCGAAGGCGTATGGAGCGGTGCACTGGAAGTTGTGCAGTATGAGCGCTTGGCCGACGAAGCCGGCATGTGGCGTTTCCAGCCGGTCGGCTCCATCCAGGCCGGCCCCGGCTCGGCCGGCAGCCTGATCCCGCCGCACGAATACCACACCATTCGCAACCCCACCGACGAGGTCGCGGTCAGCCTGCACATCTACTCCGGCCAGATGACCCGCTGCGCCGTCTTCAAGCCGGTGGACGAAGATGCCCACTACGAACGCCAGGAACGCAAATTGGGGCTCGACCCGGTCCATTGAAACATGCATAATGGCCCGCTCACACGTGCCGGTGTGGCGGAATGGTAGACGCGGTGGACTCAAAATCCACTGGCAGCGATGTCGTGTAGGTTCGAGTCCTATCACCGGTACCAGTTGAGGGTTTCAGGCATAATCACTGAGAGCTATGAAGACACAAAGACCCGCTTAATAGCGGGTTTTTTGTTGCCTAGCGTGTAACCCATACAGTTCCATCAAGGGCCATGAGAGCCCAGCTACTCTGTCGGTACTTTTGACGGCATTTTGTGCATGATGCCGCCGAAAGGCGTTAGACACACGCACCGCGTCGGGTGCCATCAAGCGCCCGCAAGCGACGGATGACGCAGGCGAAAAAGCGTGGACCAGCGGGTACTGTTAGCGCCCCCTCCTCGTCTCGTTTGGCAAACAACCACGCCCGCTAGATGCCTCGACGTGGTCTCTGATGTCTCGCAAATCCCGGGCAACACACCACGCAAGCTGCATTGAAGCTCTCCCCGCCTGTCTTTGTCCGCCCTGGCGAAGCTACGCGCAAAGCGGAATAGGTAGAGCTCGATCTTCACGGCGCTATCTGACGCATCCCTACGAAGCATGAAGATGAGCTCCCCCATATCGTCCCACTTTGAATGCAAGCCGTGATGATTATGCTCAAGCCGCATGCTCTCACAGGGAACGACGTGCCGGCCTTCCCTGCACTTGACGCATCATATCGCCGCTAACGATCAACCTTCTGTCAGGACCGTAACGCCGCCTCTTCCTGTTCGCGCGCATAGCGCGTCGGTGGCATGCCGGCATGGCGGGCGAAGGCGACGCTGAAGGTGCTGGCCGAACTGTAGCCGACGCGTTCGGCGACTTCGGCAATACCGCCCTCTTTTTGCCGCAACAAGTGCTTGGCCAGGGCCATGCGCCAGGTGAGCAGGTATTCCATGGGGGCGACGCCAACGGTGCGGTTGAAGCGCTCAAAGAATGCCGAGCGCGACAACGCGGCCTCGCGTGCCAGTTGTGCGACGGTCCATGTCCTGGACGGGTCTTCATGCATGCGTCGGATCGCCACGGCGAGACGCTCGTCGGCCAGGCCACGCAGCAGGCCCGGTGTCACGCTGGCGCCTGCGGTGACGCGCAACGCCTCGATCATCATCACTTCCAGCAGACGGGCCAGGATCTCCTCCCTTGCCGGACGCCGCTCACGCGATTCGTCACTGACCAGTTTCACCAATGACGCCAACCGATGATCGCCACGGATATGGATCAACTGCGGCAGCAATGACACCAGCAATCCCGCATCCGGTGAACTGAAGGCGCAATGACCCACCAAGGTCACGGTATCGACGGGCACATCCTCGGGGCCAAGCCGGTATTCGCCTCGTCGTACTTCCACAGGCACGCTCTGTATCTGCTCGGTCGTGGCCGGGTCTAGGCTGGACATTACGAAACCATGCGAAGCCGGTATCAGGATGAAATCGCCCGCCTGCAACACGACCGCAGGCTGCCCATCGACGGCCAGCCGACTGCCGCCTTCCAGAATCACGCCATAGAACAACTGGCCCGCGTCGGTCCGCCGGATTCGCCAGGGGCTGGAGGAGCGGACGAGCTTGGAGTGCCGGGCACTGGGTTGAAGCAGGGAAACGATTTCGGCAAGCGGATCGGTCACGACCGGACTCCTGCAAAAGAAACCTGGACTCCTGATTGTAGCCAGTCCAGCGGACGGAGCCTATCGTTTTCACATCCCTTACCCACCACAGGAGCTTCCCTTGAAAACCGTCCTGATTACTGGCTGTTCGTCCGGATTTGGCCTGGAAACCGCTCGCTATTTCCTTGAGCGCGACTGGAAAGTCATCGCCACCATGCGTTCGCCACGCGAGGACATATTGCCTGCTTCCCCCAACCTTCGCGTACTGCCGCTCGACGTGACCGATGCACAAAGCATCCGCCAGGCCGTGGAGGCGGCCGGCCCCATCGACGCCCTAGTCAACAATGCCGGCGTGGGCGCGCTCTCGGCGTTGGAAGGCATGGCCATCGACACGGTGCGCCTCATATTCGAGACCAATACCTTCGGCACCATGGCGCTCACGCAAGCCGTGTTGCCCCAGTTTCGCGAGCGCAAGGCGGGTGTCGTGGTGAATGTCACTTCCACGGTCACCCTGAAATCGTTGCCGCTACTGTCGGTCTATACGGCGAGCAAGGCCGCGGTCAATGCATTCACCGAGTCGCTGGCCCTGGAACTGGAAGCCTTCGGCGTACGTGCACGCCTGGTGCTCCCCGGGCGTGCACCGGATACGAATTTCGGCCAGAACGCGCGCGTGATGATGGAAGGCGGCATTCCTCAACCGTATGCACCGCTGGCGGAACGCGTGTTTGCGAGCTTTGCCGAGGAAACGCCGCTGATCACCAAGTCGATGGATGTCGCCGAGGGCGTGTGGCGTGCGGTCAATGATCCAGCCAGTCCCATGCGCATTCCTGCTGGTGCCGATGCAGTGGCATGGGCAGCGGGATACTGACCAAACCGGGCGTGTGATTGCCTTATAGGTTATGTCCATCGCCCGAGCTGCCGTTCCAGGCCGATTATGCCGGGGGCATCGTTGAGTGCACCCCGGCGATAGCGATATGTCACCTGTCGTAACACGATCGATATCGCGCAACAGATAGCCGGGCCATATCGCATTCATTCGATCTTTCCATTGGACGTAATGTATACAACCGTGATTAATACCGGGCTTCCCCGCAAGAAGGTGCATACGCATGTCCAGATCCACGCTTACGTCCGCATGGTTATCGGCCCTGGTGTTGCTGACCATGGCTGGCGCCAGTCACTCGCAGGACGCCAAGCCACAAACGGCATTGGCACTCGCGGGCGAAGGCGTGCAGATCTATACCTGCCAGGTTCAATCGGGCACGGCCAGTTGGGTCTTGAAGGCACCGGATGCCACGCTACGCGATAGCCATGGCAAGACAGTCGGCCATCATTTCGGTGGTCCGAGTTGGAAACTGGATGACGGCAGCACTGTGGTCGGCGAAGCGCTGAGCGTGTCGCCTGCCCCACAGGCTGGCGCGATCCCATGGATTGTCCTGCACGTCAAGAGTCATGACGGCCAGGGCGGCCTGGAAAGTGTCGACTACGTGGTGCGCACGCAGACACAAGGCGGCGTGGCGCCTCAAACAGGTTGCGACGCGGCACATGCCGGCGTTGAGCTGCGTGTTCCTTACAAGGCGACTTACCTATTCTTTCGTCGCTGAGCGGCGCGCCTGAGTCAGCAGATGTCCCTACCATAGCCCTGCGCCAAGCCATTCGGACGCATATCCGCAGGCTCGCCTCGGCAGGGCATGCCCCATGGAATTTTTGGCTCGTGGCGCCTATCGCGTCATGCCTTGGCCTGCTGCCCTTCACGCATGCGGTAAGCCGCCGTCGTGAGACAAGCGCCGAGCACATAGATGGCCGGTGGCAACAGGCCTCGCAGCAACGGTACATAGCCTGGCAGCACAACCACGCCAACCCAGACCACATCGGCCCAGCCAATCACGAGCAGGTTGCGCCAGTATGCCTGGACATCGCCACGCCAGTTACCGATCGCCACGATGATCGCAAACAACGCGATGCTGGCCATATAGAAGGCCAGTTGGAATGTCCGCCCCTGGGCAATGCCAGCCTGCCCTGCACCTAGACGCCAGATATCCAGCGCCACATAAAGGTGAAAAATGCCCCATGACGCATAGCACAGCGCACCGATTCGACTGGTAAGGCCATAAGCAAGCGAACGGTTCATGACAACGCTCCTGGCGATGCTTTCTATCCGCTTCGTCGGAGCCGCGTGTCAGGTTACGCGAAGTAGTCTGTAACCTTTATGCCAGGAGCAACGAAGGAAGGCATGCACAGGGCTCGTTTGCCCGTGTTCTTCAATCGTCTGACAAGGAATTTTCGTCATGAAAGCTCGCATCGCAAAACTCGTTTTCGGCCTGTTCGGCCTCATGTTCGCCGGCCACCTCCTGGCCGACGAGGTACCGTTCAACCAGCAGCAGTTCGACCAGACCGTTGCCGCCGGCAAGCCGGCGGTGGTGTATTTTCACGCGGACTGGTGCCCGACGTGCCGTGCCCAGCAACCGATCGTGAGTCGGCTGGCAAAAGAACCCTCATTCAAGCCTGTCACGATCTTCGTGGCTGATTTCGACAAGGAAAGCGCGCTGAAGAAGTCGCTGCGCGTTGCACAGCAGTCGACTTTCGTGGTGTTCAAGCAAGGCCATGAGGTCAACCGCTCCACCGGACAGACGCAGGAATCGGCGATCCGCGCCACCTTGCAAGGGGCGTTGTAATGGATTTCAGCCCTGCCACTTACGCCATTGGCTATCTGGCAGGCGCAGCTTCCTTGCTGTCACCATGCGTGCTGCCGATTCTGCCGATCCTGGTGGGATCGGCAGTTTCCCGAAATCGATTCGGCCTGGTCGCTCTCGCGTTGGGCTTGGCGCTATCGTTTTCGATCGTGGGCATATTCATTGCCACGATCGGGGTTTCCATAGGGCTGGATTCAGAGATATTCAGACACGTGGCCGCGGCGCTCATGTTGCTGTTCGGCGTGGTGATGCTGGTACCACGCTTGCAGGAGGGGTTCGCGCGCCTGACATCCAGAGTCGGCTCTGGGGGCCAGAAAGCCCTTGGGAACGTCAAGGGTGAGGGACCGTTAAGCCAGTTGCTCATCGGATTACTGTTGGGTCTGGTTTGGAGCCCTTGCGTGGGCCCCACGCTGGGAGCCGCCTCCACCTTGGCCGCACAAGGCCGGGACCTGGCGCAGGTCACCTTGCTCATGGCGGTGTTCGGCCTTGGGGCAGACACCCCCTTGCTGCTGCTTGGTCTAGTGTCGCAGAAGGCCATGACTCGAATGCGAGGGTCGCTGGCCCATTGGGGTAAGGGCATCAAGATCGCCATGGGCATCATGTTTGTGGTGTTCGGCGCACTAATACTTACGGGCCTGGACCGGCCGCTGGAAGCTTACCTGGTGTCGGTCAGCCCTGAATGGCTGACACGCTTCACTACTTCGCTCTGACAAGCGACCACTTATGCTTCGGCTTGACCTTAGCCCACGAGGAAACTCCGTGATTCGCTTCTATTACCATCCGACCCCCAATCCGGCCAAGGTCGCGCTGCTGCTAGAAGAATTGGGGTTGCCCTATGA
>NZ_DASVMI010000099.1:0-23708 GCF_036384435.1 Dyella sp.
ATATTTGTAATCGCGGGGTTCACCGCCAGCTTCGCGGTCTTCGCGCTCGTCACTCATCGGGCCTCGTCCTTTGCGACAGCAGCAGGGAGCGCGGGCACGTTATCGGCCCGGTATCCGCCACCCAGGGCGTGGATCAGGGAAAGATCGGTGGAAAGCATCTGGCTTTTCAGTTGCAATTGCGTATCGCGTTGCTGGTCGACCTGCAACAAGCCGGACAGATACTGGCGATCGTCGTCGATGCCTTGCCGACGGCGCTTATCGGCCCTGGCGGCCAGTTGGCTACGAGCAGCCAGTTCCTGATCCTGCTGGTGCCGCGCTGCGTCGATCTGCCGCAACGTAAGCACCTGCTGGGCGACATCGTGCGCGGCTTGCACCACGGTGTGGTTATAGGACGCCACCGCACTGTCGAGCTGTGCCTGGCTGCTTTCAAATTGCGCTCGCAGGCGTCCGCCGGAGTAGATCGGCAATTGCACCGATGGCCCGATATTGCCAATGGTCAGGTCCGTGCGCTCACCAGACCCCAGGTTGGGATAGATACGCAGGTAAGCGGCCAACGCGGACAGACTGATATCCGGGTAATAAGCGGCGCGTGCCTGGTCAATGCCCCGCGATGCCGCTTCGATCTGCCAGCGCGCGGCAACGATGTCGGGGCGGCGGGCGATCAAGCCCAGCCGCGCATCCGGCGGTAATTCCGCGTCCGGCTGCGGCAACGGTCTTGGCGACAAGGCGCCAAGCTCCTGCGGCGAAACTCCCGCCAGTGCGGCGATCTGGGCCAGATCCAGCGAAGCAATGCCTTCGAGCATCACCGTGGCGCGACGCTGTTGCGCCAGTTGCGCGTCTGCGGTGTCGAGCATCTGCGGATCATCCAGCCCGGCATGGACACGCTTGTTCACCAGATCGCGGTAGGCTCCAGCGGTCGCTTCGGCCTCGTGCGCCACGCCCAGGCGGGCCTGGGTGGCTTGCCAGTCGAAATAGGTAGCGGCGATGTTGTATTGCAGGGAGGAGGCTACCGTAGCGCGCTCGGCCTGCGCGGCGTTGGCCTGCCCTACCGCCGCGGCCACTGCGGCTTTCTGCTTGCCCCATAAATCCAGATCCCAACGAAACAGTGCTCCGGCCACCCCAGAGTTGCTCCAGCTGTGTCCGGGGCTCAACTCGATACCTTGCGCCGAACCCGAGGCTCCGGGCGCCTGACCATGCAGGTCGACGTCGCTGTAACCGTGCGCACCGTTGAGCAGACCCTGGACCTGCGGCTTGAGCTGCGCACGTTGGGTATCAACAGCCACTGCCGCCGCGCGATACCGAGCCTGGGCCTGCTCAAGATCCGGCGAGCCACGCATCGCCAGTTCCATCAAGCGATCCAGTTGCCGGTCGCCGTACGACTTCCACCATTCCGGCTCGGGCCATCCTGCCTGCCCGGTTGGAAGACCGGCCAGCGGCACTGTGTCATGTGGTACGAAAGCCGGCGGCCGCACCTCGGGGGCGCAGGCCGTGAGCGCGAGTGCCACGGCAAAGGATACGCCGGCGCACATCACAGCGATTGGCGAGCGCCAGCCGCGCATGCGCCGTAACACTCGGGGCTCACGCATCACGGTCGGCTATCCATAAGCGCGTCACACGCCACCGCGCGGCGCACTCGCACAGGCGCCGCACGTCACAAGACAATCGCATCAATCGGCTTCCTTGTCTTGCGGAAGCTCGGTATTGGACATCGGATGTTTCTGGCCCGGCGCCATGAAGTCGCCCGCACCCGTAGTGTTGCCAGAAACATAGCTGTCGTCGCTGTCGACATGATCCCGCTTCGTGCCTGCCGATGGCTTGTTGCTGGTCACCTTGCTGGGGCTGGTACGCTGGTCTAGGGGGATATTCTGGCCAGGGATGCGTTCCGGTGCGTTCTTCGGCTGACTGGGTGCCGCATTCCGATGCTTGCCGGTATCAGTCGATGCAGCCTGCGTGCCTTCACTTTTGTCAGAGTCTTGTGCATGGCGGGTCATGATCATCTCTTCCGTTGCCGGCTTCGTTACCGTTCGGTCGAGTGTTGGTCATGCAAAGTCATCGTAGCGAGAAAGAAGCGTGCATGAATTGCGCGTGCGTACTCTACGGGGCCGTGCCACGACGTTGATGCGTCATGGCACGGTCGGCGACGATCAGATGTCGTCGCTACCTTCATTGACACCTTCGAACAGGAAGGTCGAGAGATAGCGCTCGCCGGTATCGGGGAGCATCGCCAAGATCACCGAATTCTCGGGAGCCTTTTCTGCTGCTTGCAAGGCAGCGGCCACCGTTGCACCGGAAGAAAGGCCGACGAAGATGCCCTCTTCCCTGGCCAGGCGGCGAGCCGTGTCGCGTGCCACCACGTCATCGACAGGTAATACGTCGTCTGCGATACCGCGATTGAGCACCTTGGGCACGAAATCGGGCGTCCAACCCTGGATCTTGTGCGGCTGCCACTCCTTGCCACTGAGCAGCGCCGCGCCGGCGGGCTCGCTGGCCACGATGCGTACCTCGGGGCGAGCCACCTTGAGCACCTCTCCCACGCCAGTCAACGTGCCGCCTGTTCCCCATCCAGTCACGAAATAATCCAGGCGCCGGCCAGCGAAATCGCGCAGGATCTCAGCCGCGGTCGTGCTGCGATGGTAGGCGGGGTTCGCGGGGTTCTCGAACTGTCGCGCCAGGAACCAGCCGTGCTCGGCAGCCAGCTCCTCGGCTTTCTTGACCATGCCCGACCCGCGCGCAGCGGCGGGAGTGAGTATCACCTTGCCGCCATAGGCACGGATGAGCTTGCGTCGTTCGATCGAGAACGTTTCGGTCATGATCGCCACAAACGGGTAACCCCGTGCAGCGCATACGGCGGCAAGTGCTACGCCGGTATTGCCGGACGTCGCCTCGATCACAGTCTGGCCGGGCTGGAGCGCACCGGTCCTTTCCGCATCAAGAATGATCGCCAAGGCGAGACGATCCTTGACAGACCCGGCCGGGTTGAAGGCTTCCACCTTGGCATAAAGCTGGACGTGGCTTGGCGCCACACGATGCAGCTTGACGATGGGAGTGTTGCCGATCGTATCGATGATGCTTTCGTAGATCATGGGTTTCTTCTTTTCCGTGGAAGACGCGGGAAGGACATCACACCTGGGCCAGCCGCGATGGTAGCTTCGGTTCGTGGCGCGCGGGTGAAGTGTCACCAGGCATGTCCATGTGGTCAGACCCGAACCAGCCCAACTGGTTCGCCAGTGCAGCCGTTTCGCCAAGAATCAACAGTGCCGGCGAACCAACCGCCTGGCGACGCGCCCGTTGCTCGAGTTCAATAAGCGTGCCGGTGATGACACGTTGCGTCGAACGCGAGCCGTTTTCAACCAGGGCAAAAGGCGTATGTCCGGCACGGCCGTGAGCCAGCAGGTTCTCCTGCAACCGGCCCAGTTCAGCCACGCTCATGTAGACCGCCAGGGTCTGCCGCTCGGCCGCTAACGCGGCCCAATCGAGCCCCTCGGCGGCGCCAGCTCCATGCCCGGTAATGAACTGGACGGATGACGCCAGCTTCCGGTGCGTCAGGGGAACGCCACTGTAGGCGGCACAAGCCAGCGCGGCCGTGATTCCAGGCACCACCTGGTAGGGAATGCCATGAGCACGTAGCACTTCGAGCTCTTCACCGCCGCGACCGAATACGAACGGGTCGCCACCCTTCAGGCGCACCACGCGCCGGCCCTCGCGCGCGAAACGCAGCATCAGCGCATGGATGGCATCCTGGGTGACATGATGGTTGCCGGCCTCCTTGCCGACCTCGATAAATCGTGCGTCTCGCCGCGCCAGGGCGAGCACCTCTTTACTCACCAGTCTGTCGTGCAATACAACGTCTGCTTCGTTGAGGGCACGCAAGCCACGCAGGGTCAACAACCCGGGGTCGCCCGGGCCCGCCCCCACCAGGATCACCTCACCTTGCCGATGATCCAATAGCGCATCGTCTTCAAGAGCATCGTCGACAATGCGCTCGGCCTCTCCATCAAGCCCCGCACGTAGCCGGTCCAGCAGGCTGCCACTGAGCAATCGTTCGTACCAGCGCCTACGTGGCCCGGTATCCGGATAGCGTTCGCGAATGCTTGGACGCTTGCGACTGAGCAGTGATGCCAAAGGTCCCCACGCATGATCGATGAGGATCTCCAGCCGCTCACGCAATACGCGTGCCACCATCGGCGCCTCGCCACCACTTGAGATTGCAATAGTCACTGGCGCCCGATCCACCACGGAGGGCACATGGAAATGCGAGACCGATGCATCATCGACCACGTTGACCCACACTCGACGAGCCTCCCCCATGGCGGCCACCCGGGCATTGAGTGCGCGATCGGAGGTGGCCGCAATGGCCAGCCAGATACCGTCGAACAGGGCTTCGCAAAATCCACCAGAAGACACGCGGATGCGTTCATCGACCACCCATTGTCCCAGCGTGGGGGTCAATACCGGTGCGGATACCACCACATCCGCGCCTGCGTCGACCAGCGCCTTGATCTTGCGCTCGGCCACGACACCACCGCCGACGACCAGTACGGCACGACCCCGAAGGTCGGCAAATAGGGGATAAAGCTTCATGGTGTTCAACGGCGACCGGCATACCCGAGGAAGCCTCAACGCTAACGAGCCCTTACGCACGACTAAAATGATTTATGACGCAAAAGATATATCCGGAGGTTATGAGACAAGCGAAATTCGTTGACGATCGCATTAAATAGATGTATAGACGTCTGTTCATGAACGTCGAAACCGCTCCTCTCGCCCATCCTACCGAGCATCCTAGGCCGAGCTTGGTCCGGGGGATGTGTCGATGTATGCGCCCCAGCAACTCTCCGGTCGCATCACCTCTGACCATCTCTTTGCGAGTCGCTTTCCATGACGCTTACCCAATTACGCTTTCTCGTCGCCATCGCTGACGCAGGCCTCAACATCACGCTGGCGGCCGAACGCGTGCATGCCACCCAACCCGGATTGAGCAAGCAGCTCAAGCAACTTGAGGATGAACTGGGGTTTCAGTTATTTACCCGCAAGGGCAAGAGCCTGGAAACCATTACCCACGCTGGTGGCCACGTACTCGAACGCGCACGCATTATCCTGGCCGAGGCAGCCAATATCCGCTCCCTGGCCGCTAACCTGCGCAACGAGGCACGTGGTGACCTGCGCATTGCCACTACGCATACCCAGGCACGCTTCGTGCTGACCCATGCCATCGCCACGTTGAGTCGCGTCTATCCGCAGGTCAGCGTGCATCTGCAACCTGGACGGGAAAGCGATGCTCTGGCGCTGCTCGATGGCGGCCATGTGGACATGGCTATCGTGAGCACCTCCGGTGCACCGCCGGCAGGGGGTATCGCACTGCCCGCCTACCGTTGGAATCGCATCGTGCTGGTGCCACGCGACCATCAACTGGCGAGGCTGCCACGCGAACTCACCCTGGATGAACTGGCTGCCGAACCGTTGATCAGCTATGACTCGTCGCAAAAACCCGAATCCTCGCTGCGCCGTGCTTTCGATAACGCGGGGCTGCGTCCGCAGATCGCTATTACCGCAGCCGATGCCGACCTGATCAAGACCTATGTCAGGGCGGGCCTGGGCGTGGGTGTACTAGCCGAAATGGCCCTGTTGGCACGCGATACCGAAGATCTGCGCGCGCTACCTGCCGACCATCTGTTTTCGCGCTGCACGACATGGATCGTGCTGCGCCGGGAAAGCGTGCTGCGCGAATACGTCCTGGAATTTGTCGAGCGTTTCGCGCCTCACCTGGATCGTCGCGACATTACGCGAGCCATGGCTTCAGGAACGCACGTAACCGAGGGCAGCGCCGTCCCGCACTGGCGTGAACGCCAGCAGGTGGAAGGCGGCGTGGCCGCCTGAATATACCCTCTAGGCGGACGCGGTCACCGTGTCGGCGTCGCGTGCGATCGCGCCGGATCGAACCAGGAAATCGCCGAAGTCCTCGGCGGGCTTGCGATCGCGCGCGTAGCGCTCCAGCAGCAGGTCGAGCGCGTCGACGATGGCTTGCTCATCGGCATTGACCAGGTGGACCCGGTTAAGGCGCTCGCCGCGACGATCGGCGCCCAGTCGCAGGTCATAACGGCCTGGAGCACGACCGACCAGGGCAATTTCGCCAAGATACGGACGAGAGCAACCATTTGGGCAACCGGAAAGCCGTAGATGAATGGGTGTGTCGCGCAATTGATGATGCTCCAGTAAGGCCTCCAGCCGCGCCACGAAATCCGGCAGGTAACGCTCGGCCTCCGCCATGGCCAGGCCACAGGTCGGCAGGGCCACGCAGGCCATGGCGTGCAAACGCACGGGCGCATGCCGTGTGTGCGCATCCAGGCCATGGGCAGCCACTATCGCATCGATACGATCGCGCTGGCTGGCCGGGACATTGGCTACGATCAGATTCTGATTGCAGGTCAACCGGAAGTCGCCCTGATGGATCGAGGCCAATGCACGCATGCCACTCAACCAGCGGCGCTGCCCCACATCAGCCAGTCGCCCGGATTCGATGTGCAGGGTCAGATGCCAACGATCGTCATGCCCTGGTGACCAGCCGAAACGATCGCCATTGTGGTCGAACGCCGCCACTTTGGCCGGGGCCAGCGCCCAACCCAGCCGCTCCTCCACCTCCTGCCTGAAGGCAGCCAGCCCGTGGCGGTCGATGGTGTATTTCAGGCGTGCAAGCTTACGTTCTACCCTGTTACCCCAATCGCGCTGCACGGCGACGATGGTCTCGGCCACGGCAAGCAACTGCTCGGGCACGACGAAGCCCACGATGTCGGCCAAGCGCGGATAGGTGTCGGGATCACCGTGCGTGGCACCCATGCCGCCGCCGATTGCTACGTTGAACCCCCGTAGCTCGCTTCGTTCGATGATCGCGATCAGTCCCAAATCCTGCGAAAACACATCCACGTCGTTGAGCGGCGGGATAGCAATGCCGATCTTGAACTTGCGCGGCAGATACGTAGGACCATA
The DNA here is from genome assembly GCF_036384435.1 of Dyella sp. GTDB lineage: Bacteria > Pseudomonadota > Gammaproteobacteria > Xanthomonadales > Rhodanobacteraceae > GSA-30. The sequence continues at coordinate 6,985 of NZ_DASVMI010000099.1, forward strand.
AAGCGGCTCGTGCTCAACCGGACCATCCAGCGGCTCACCGTCGAGCCAGATTTCGTGATAAGCCCGTGTCGCCGGCTCCAGATGTTCGGAAAGCCGCGCAGCCCATGCATAGGCCTGAGCGTGAGCTGCTGGTTCGACTGGCTGCGCGCTGCTGACCACGTTGCGCGCAATGTCCCCGCACGCGGCGATCGTAGTTGCCATTGCATGGTGAATCGCCGCGATAGTAGGCTTGAGATGGCCTTTGATGACGCCATGCCACTGGAAGGTCTGCCGACTGGTGATGCGTAGCGTACCGTTGGCGTATTCGCGTGCAAGACGATCGAACTCCAACCATTGCGCTGGCGTCACTACACCTCCTGGCAGTCGTGCGCGCAACATGAAGCTATAAGCCGGCTCCAGCTTCTGCCGACGCCGCTCTTCGCGCAGATCCCGATCATCCTGCTGGTAACTGCCGTGGAACTTGATCAGCTTGGTATCGTCATCGGCGATTGCCCCGGTCACCGGATCACTCAGGCTTTCGGCGATGCTGCCTCGCAGATTGCGGCTCTGGCCCTTTACACGTTCAAAATCGGAGGGGTACTGGCTCATGGGGTTCTCAGGTCATGGAAGGCACGCAAATCGGAATCAGCACAGCAGGAAGACAGCGGCGAACCCCAAAAGGGGCAAATCGTTGAAGAGGCCGGGTCGCCGCCAGGGAAAATCTTTCAGTGTTTGGAAGGCTTCTTGTGTTGTGACGGACCACGCGCCTCAGGGGTTTGCATGCCCAGGGCCAGAAGTAACGTCAAAGTCTCAATAGACGTCTCGCGCATACCGGCCTTCTTGCATCAGGCCATTCAGCCAGTTCGCGGCACTTTCGGCATCATGACCGCCGTGCGTGACGGCGATATCCACCAAGGTCGCGTGCACGTCGCCGGCCATCGCCACAGCATCGCCACATACGTACAAGTACGCTCCCTCACTCAGCCAAGCATAGATATCCGCACCCTGCTCGCGCAGTCGATGCTGCACGTAGATTTTTTGCGCCTGATCGCGCGAGAAGGCCAAGTCAAGCCGATGCAGCGAGCCGCGCCTACGTTCGGCCTGCCATTCCACCTGGTACAGAAAGTCGTTCTGAAAATGCCGGTTGCCAAAGAACAACCAATTGCGGCCAGCTGCGCTACGCTCACGGCGCTCCTGCACGAAGGCCCGGAAGGGCGCCACGCCTGTGCCTGGGCCGATCATGATGATGTCCCGAGTATCGTCAGCTGGCAGCCGAAATCGTTCATTGGCCTCAATAAATACGCGCGGTCGCACATCTTCGCCACCATCGGCCAAATAGCCCGATGCTGCGCCGCGGTGGCGCAGGCCGTGGGCCAGTTCGTCTACCACGGCAATGGTCAAATGCACCTCTTCATCCCCGACCGCCAACGGACTGGATGCAATCGAATACAACCGGGGAGTTTGCGGACGTAATGCGTCGACCAGTGCTTGCGCGCCCCAGCCGGGCCTGTATCGAAGCAGCAGGTCCAATGGACGGCACGAATGCGCCAGAGCGCTCCAGGCGGCGCCCTGGCCTGGTTGCAACGCCCGGGTCAATGACTCGTCCACGTTACCCAAGGCAGTGACGAAGGATCGGCTCAGTCGCGTCAACTCCAATTCGGTCGACAGCCACTGCGCCAGGGTCAGCTGGCGTCCTCCTCGCGTCGCCACGGCGTCGCGGTCTAGCCCCAGGATGTCCAACCAAGTATTGACCAGCGCGGCCGAATGCACCGGCCAGATACCTAGGGCATCACCCGGGGTATAGCGAAGACCGGACCCGCTCAATGATAACTCGACATGGCGGACCTCGCGCTCGCTGTCGCGTGAAACGATCCGCTCGTTGGCCAGTATCTCGGCGACGAACGGCCGGTCGCGATCATGCTGGATCGATACGTCAGCAGGCACAGGCACGTAACGATCCGTCACGGGCGCCCCACCCGTTGCACCGACTGCACGTGCGACGACCACGTCCGACCAGGGGCCCGCCACGGTATCGATGTCCAGGTCCGCCTCGGCGGCAGGCGCAATGCGTTGAGCTCCCAACTCAGCTAGCCTGGCATCCACCTGGCGTCCGATCGCACAAAATTGTGGATAACTGGAATCACCAAGGCCGAGCACGGCATAGTGTAGTTCGCTCAGCGCCGGCGCACGCTTACTGCTCAGGAAGTCGATCCACCCACGCGCATCGTCCGGTGGGTCTCCGTCACCCTGGGTACTGATGACGACATAGAGTTGGCGCTCGTGTGCCAACTCCCGTTGTCCATAGACATCAGCGCGCACGAGTCGCGCAGTCAACCCTGATGCAACCAGCCGGCCTAGCAGTCGCTCGGCGGCACGCTTGGCGTTGCCGGTCTGGCTGCCGTAGAGCACGGTGGCCTGGTGACGAGTCGCGGGGGTTACGACCGACAAGGGTCTGGATGCGCCAGGCCTTTGCTCGGCCAGACTAGCGGCGAAGGCCGCTACGGCATAAAGCTGCGCCGGACTGAGATCCTGCACCAAGTCATGTAGCAGCTTGAGCTTCTTGTCGCCCAGCGCCGGCTGCGTCGGCGTAGGCAGGGTCACCGCGTTCACAAAACCACCTTGGGACGTCTTTACGGCCGGATGAGGAAGCTTCCACGCTAGCCTTGACTCTTCTCGGCGGGAAAGGAATTGTTGCGATGACCATATGCTCTCTGAGCATGAACCGACCGTCCGACGCCTGCCTGCGGCACAAGGAGCGCCACAGGCAGGACGGGCTTGGGGCTACGCTGTTCGTCAGTGCGCGGTACCCGATGACGCCGGAGCGCCACTGGCGGCCGTGCTGGCCGGGGCCGGAGTGCTCGAAGGCGAGCTTGGCGGAGCCGACGGCGGCGTAGTACTGGAGGGGCTGCTCTGGGCGCCGGCCGGCGGGGTGGAAGCCGGTGGCGTCGCTGCAGTAGACGTCTGGCCAGCCCCTGGTTGTGCCGCCTGGTCGTTGTCGTTTTTCTGGCAACCACCCAGGGCCAACGCGACGCCCACGGTCACAATACAAAGGGTAAGACGATTCATGTAGTTCTCCTGTGTTGCGTGCGCAACTTACGCGGAGACGCCGTGACCGCCATGGTCACGGCGCCAAAGTCGGGATCAATGCTCCCGATTCTTCAGGCTCTGCTCACCCGGCTGCTGCGTATGTTGATGCTGCTGCTCGCGTGAACTGGCGTTCTTGCTATGTTGCTGGCCCGGTCCGGTCTGGGCCGGCCTGCGTTGCTGCCGATCGTTCATGCCGCCGGCATTGGGTTTTTGCTGGTCGCTCATGTCATACCTCCGGTGAGTTGCACGCGTCGGTGTCGGCAAGATCACGGACGCCCGAAGAGCTTGAGCCACCTCGGCGCAAACCGACGCGTATCACCCATCAACAGGCTCTTCTACAAATCAACACCGACTGTCGGGTCGCATAAGGGCAACCGTAATTCCACTCGCGTGCCCATGCCCAGGGTGGAGCGTAGCGTTACCGTACCCTGGGACTGCTTCACGAAACCGTGAATCATCGATAGGCCTAGACCAGTACCCTGCCCCAAAGGCTTTGTCGTGAAGAACGGATCGAACACGCGGGCCGCCATGTCTTGCGTCATGCCGATGCCATCGTCTTCCACGACGAGAGCAACACAGGCTCGCTGGCGGGGCGAAGCCGGCAGCGGCTGAGTGGAGATGCGCAGGGTTCCGCCATCGGGCATGGCATCGCGTCCGTTGATCGCAAGATTCAGCAGGGCCGTCTCAAGCTGGTTGGCGTCGCACATCACATACAGCGGCTCAGAAGAAAGGCTGATCGCCATATGTATGCGCTTGCCGACACTGCGTTCAAGCAGGTCGGTCATTGAAGACACGAGGTAATTGATATCCACGCGACTGGGCATAAGCGGCTGACGCCGGGCGAATGCCAACAGGCGGCGGGTCAAATGCATGGCTCGCTCGACCGAGCACAACGCCTTCTCGATCTGTATGCCGGCGGCCTCCAGATCGCCGCGCTCAAGGCGCAGTTGCGCTACCTCCAGGCCGCCGGTCAAGGCCTGCAGGATATTGTTGAAATCGTGCGCGACGCCGCCGGTCAATTGCCCCAGTGCATCAAGTTTCTGCGACTGGAACAATTGCTCGCGCATCTCCTCCAGTTCGGTTTCTGTGGCGCGCTGCTCGCTGACATCCTGAATGACCAGGGCAAAACCATGCAACTCGCCCGTTCCATCGCGCAGGGCGCTCAGTTTCATATGAGCCGTAAAACGCTCGCCATCACGGCGCAACGCCGCATGATCGGCATCGTAGCTCCCCATGGTGGCAGCCATATCGAGCATTTTTTCGACGCCGCCGCGGGGGAGTTCGTCGACGGAAAACAGCCGCTCCAGCGTATCGCCGACGATACTTTCGGCATCCAGGCCGGTGATGCGCTGTGCGCCGGCGTTCCATTCACGAACGCGCCCATCCCGGTCGAGCATGCACAAGGCGCGATCGGGCACGCTTTCGACAAATAAGCGATAACGCCTTTCACTCTCTTCCAGGCGCGCCTGGGCGTGCCAGCTCTCGGTAATGTCACGCGTAACTTTGGCAAATCCCAATAGCGCGCCACCGGGATCGCGAATAGCATCGATGGCCACCTGAGCACGGAAACGGCTGCCATCGCGCCTTACGCGCCAAGCCTCACCATGGAAGCGCCCATTGCGCCGGGCAACCTCGAGCGCCGCGGCGGGCGCATGACGGGCCTGATCTTCTTCGGTGTAGAAAATCGAAAAATGACGCCCGATGACTTCTTCAGCATCATAACCCTTGATCTGGCGAGCACCGCTGTTCCAACTGGTGATATGGCCCTGCGGATCGAGCATGTAGATCGCATAGTCGACCACCGATTGCACTAGCAACTGGTCGCGCGCGGCCGCATCCAGTCCAGCCACGTCCGGCGTTGGCTCAGGACATGGCGTCATGGTTACGACGATGTTTTCGCTGACGGACATATCCTGCAATTTCTTAATAACCTTGCTTTCGGGTTCGGGCACAGGCTTCGGCAACAACAGTCAACAAGGTCTGCCTACCAAAGGGCTTGGGAAGGAAACGCATATCCTCCTTGAGCGGGGTTTCCGCCCAGCCCAGGTCGCCAGAGACGATGATCATCGACGCGCGGTTACCCCGAGCCCTCAATTCGTAGGCCAGCTCAATACCATTGAGGCCGTCACGAAGGTTCACATCAGTGAAGACCGCGCCGATGTCCGGGTGCTGCTCGACCAGCCGCAAGGCCTGAGCCGCGTTACGGGCCGGGAGTACCTGGTATCCCGCGTCTTCAAGCAACACACTGGTGACTTCCATGACGTCCATATCGTCTTCGACCAAAAGAACCGCATCCACAAGCAACCTCGACACGCCAGTCGCATCGTGAAGTGCACCCCAGCCCAGGTGATTTTTCCGTGATGACCCGTATGTGTATGAATTGGCGTCTATTTCACAATTTCATCATGAATGTTCAAGGATCGTAGTGAACTTTGAACAAGCGATCGGGGCAGGAAGTGATGGGTTCGATACTGGTCATCGATGACGAACCGGCCATTCTGGACGTGACGACCGCCCTGCTCACTGCCTACGGCTACCCGCATTACACCGCTCAAACCCCTTCGACCGCAATGCAACTACTCGCCGACAACGACGACATTGATGTGGTGCTCGCTGACGTCAATCTCGGCAACGGTATGGATGGCTTGACGGTCGCCGAAGACATCGCCGCGAAAGGCTGGCATGGATCATTCATTATCGTGTCGGGCGACCCGGAAGCATTTGCCGGTCGGCGTGGTCATCTGAAACGTGCGCAATTTCTGATGAAGCCGTATGGCCGCAAAAGCCTGATCGAAGCACTCGAGTCCGCTCGCGCCATGGCACCTTGATAGTCGCGTAGTGACACTCGCGTGACAACACGCACGCATCGGGTGCGTTCTATCCAATTGTCATCACGTTCTTTGAGGGTTGCTTACACGCCTGCTTGATCGGGCGTCCCTTACATTGCCTCCAGGCGGCGCTTCTGCCCGGCTTCGCCATTCACACCACCCTCAACTGTTGCGCAGCCGGATGTGCCGGCTTGCGCCAGTGCCGATGCGAGGCTTCAATTCATGACGGCTATCGTCGATCCAGGAACCCAGGCAAGGAGGCGCGCACTGCGCCGCTCCGCCACGCGCGACGGGGCCGCAACAGCTTCGTTGCATCGACGCACCGATCGAACCGCTCAGCTAACGCCTCAACCGGCACGGCAGGTGCTGTTCGTCACAACGGAAATGACCGACTTCATCAAGACGGGCGGGCTTGGCGACGTCGCGGCGGCGCTACCGCGCGCCCTGAGCGCGACGCAGGATATGCGTGTCTTGATTCCGGCTTACCCCTGCGTACTGGCCAAGGCGCGGTCGCTCACCTGGGTGGGGCGTACCCGAGCTTTCGCAGGCTTGCCGGAAACACGCATCGGCCAGATGGAAACCGAAGACGGACTTGTCGTCTATGTGGTGCATCAACCGGACCTTTTTGAGCGTGAAGGGTCATCTCCCTACATCAGCCCAATCGGCGGCGATTGGTCCGACAACGCCATACGCTTCGCCACCCTGTCCTATGCCGCGGCCCAGATCGCCATTGGCAAAGCCGGCATGGCTTGGCAGCCGGATGTGCTGCATCTCAATGATTGGCCCACTGCGTTGGCCGCTTGCTATGCCCGATGGGATGGTCACGATGTACCCACGGTGCTGACTTTGCATAACCTTGCATACCAAGGCTTATTCCCAGTGGCTATGCGCCATGCGCTGGGATTTCCACGCCAGACCCCGGAAGCCGAGTTCCACGGCCATCTGTCGTTTCTGCGTGCTGGCCTGATCCACGCGGACTATATTACGGCGGTCAGCGGCAGCTATGCGCGCCAGATCATCCAGCCTGCCCACGGCATGGGCCTGCACTTGCAATTGGAAAAGAAAGCCGCGCAAGGACGGTTGGTCGGGATCCTCAATGGCATCGATCCAAGCTGGAACCCAGCGATCGATCCCGCGTTGCCCGCTCCGTTCACCGTCAACCAGATGGCATCGCGCACGGCGATTGCCGCAAAGGTGCGCGAGGAATTCGGACTACGCGAGCCGCGTGGCCCCCTGTTCGCCTTCGTTGCGCGCATGGTGCACCAGAAGGGTGTGGACATGGTATGCGACGCCGCCCCGCAGATCGTAGCGGCGGGCGGACAACTGATCATGATCGGCTGCGGCGATATCTCGATGGAGCGCGATGTGGCGAGGCTGGCCCGACGCTTCCCGGGACAGGTAGGCGTCCATATCGGCTTTGATGATGGTATGGCACGGCGTATGTTCGCCGGTTCGGATTTCCTGCTGATGCCTTCGCGTTTCGAGCCCTGCGGCCTGAGCCAAATGTATGCGCAGGCTTATGGCAGCCTGCCGATCGCCCACGCCACCGGCGGGCTGATCGACACGATCGAGGATGGCGTGACCGGACTGTTGTTTCAGCATCCCCACGTCGCTGGACTGCGCCATTCGTTGCAGCGCGCCTTCCGCATTTTTGAAGACCCGGCCCTGCTCGGCGCCATGCGTAGGGCAGCCATGCTCGAACCGCATGACTGGAGCGGCCCGGCCAGCAAATATGCGTCACTTTATGCATTGGCTTCCCCGGTACGAGCCGCGGCCTAGCGAATGCAAGCAGCTTGCGAGGACGTTTCTTTTCTCATGGATATTGGTCTTGATCGCGCCGAATTGACCTTGTTGGCGCAGGGTAGGCATGTCGACCCGTTTGCACTGCTTGGATCGCATCACGAAGGTGACGGCTGGGTTGTGCGCATCAACGCGCCTGGTGCTAACCGCATTGCCGTGTACCACGCCAACGGCTCGCTGTGGGGCCATGCCGAACGTGTGTGGGATGGATTGTTCGTGGCCCATGGCGACGGTGATCCAGGTCGTTATCAGTTATCAATTCAATGGCCCTGGGGTGTGGAGCGACAGGCTGATGCCTATGCGTTCGGGCCTTTGCTCGACGAAGCGGATCTGCGAGCCTTCCATGAGGGACACCTTGTCCACCCTGCCGACATCTTTGGAGCGCACTCAGTAAAGGTGGGCGACACGATTGGCGTGCGCTTTGCGGTGTGGGCTCCCAACGCATGTCGCGTGTCCGTGGTCGGCGACTTCAATCGATGGGATGGCAGGCGTCACCCGATGCGCCTTCGCCATACCGCTGGCGTATGGGAGATCTTCATCCCTGGTGTGCAGCCGGGAGCTCGCTACAAGTTCGAACTGCTAGACCCGCAAGGACGACTGCTGCCGTTGAAAGCCGACCCCTATGCAAGGCAAATGGAACATCCACCGGCATCGGCATCCATCGTTCCTGCACCCTTTAAAATTCAATGGCATGACGCAGGCTGGATGGAGGGGCGTCGCGAAACCCAGCGACGCGATGCGCCGATTTCGATCTATGAGGTGCACGTGCCTTCATGGCGGCATGGCGCCGACGGCCGTCCGTTGCAGTGGGACGAACTGGCCGCCCAGCTGATTCCCTATGTATTGGACATGGGGTTTACCCACATCGAACTGCTACCCGTCAGCGAACATCCCTTCGGAGGCTCATGGGGCTACCAGCCACTGGGCATCTATGCGCCGACAGCCCGCCTTGGGCGTCCGGAAGCATTCGCTCGATTCGTCGACTCTTGCCATACCGCCGGCATCGGCGTCATCGTCGACTGGGTCAGCGCGCACTTTCCCAATGATGCCCACGGCCTTGAACGTTTCGACGGCACCGCGCTCTACGAACATGCCGATCCTCGTGAAGGCTTCCATCACGATTGGCACACGCTGATCTTCAACTTCGGACGTCGCGAGGTACGGCAGTACTTGATCGGCAGCGCTCTGGAATGGTTGCGCCGCTTCCATCTCGACGGCCTACGCGTAGACGCAGTGGCCTCGATGCTGTATCGCGATTACAGCCGAAAGGAAGGCGAATGGATTCCTAACCATTACGGCGGGCGCGAAAACCTCGAAGCCGTGGCCTTCCTGCGTGAACTCAATCAGAAAGTAGCCGAACATTGTCCTGGCGTGCTGGTGATCGCCGAGGAATCAACCGCATGGCCCGGTGTGACAGCCAATGTGAGCGAGGGCGGCCTGGGTTTTCAGTACAAATGGAACATGGGATGGATGCACGACAGCCTGGGCTACATGCAACGCGACCCCCTGTATCGCTCCCATCATCATCACGACCTGACCTTTGGCGTGACCTATGCGTTCGCCGAGCGATTCATCCTGCCGTTGTCTCATGATGAGGTCGTGCACGGCAAAGGTTCGCTGCTACAACGCATGCCCGGTGACGAGTGGCAGCGCTTCGCCAACCTGCGCGCGTATTTCGGCTTCATGTGGACGCATCCAGGCAAGAAATTGCTGTTCATGGGTGGCGAATGGGGATGCGAGAGCGAGTGGGATCATGACGCATCGCTGGACTGGAATGCACTCAACCGCCCCTATCACGAGGGCGTGCGACGCCTTGTCGCCGACTTAAATCGCGTACTGGTGCACGAACCGGCGCTGCACCAGGAGGATGCGCATCCACGTGGCTTTCACTGGCTGATTGCCGACGATGCACAGCAATCGATTTATGCCTATATGCGATTCGGCCGCGACGATGTACCGCCGGTCCTGGTGATATGCAACTTCACACCCGTGCCACGAGAGGATTTCCGCATTGGTGTGCCTGTCGGTGGGGCATGGAGGGAAATATGCAATACCGACAGCGATTACTATGCCGGCTCCAATGTGGGCAATGGTGGAATGGTGGTGGCTACCGCCGATCCATCGCACGGCTACGCACATTCGCTCAGCGTGCGCGTTCCGCCGCTGGCTACGTTGATCCTTCGCGCGGAGGGTGAATGAGGCAGACATTCGACGAGCGGCGCTACGGCGCGTTGTTTCACTCCGATGGACGCACCCTGTTTCGCCTCTGGGCACCAGATGCACGCCAGGCAGCCGTCATCCTCGATGACCGGGAACTGCCGATGACCGCGTTGGGTGATGGAGACTTCGAATGCTTCGCCAATATATCGGCCGGCACGACCTATCGCTATCGCGTGGATGGGCTGACAGTGCCCGATCCCGCCTCGCGGGCCCAGCAGGAAGACGTCGACGGGCCAAGCATCGTGGTCGATCCGTACGCTTACCGCTGGTTCCACGATGAGTGGACTGGCAAGCCGTGGCACGAAGCGATCATCTGCGAGCTGCATGTGGGCCTGATGGGCGGCTTCGAGGGAGTACGCGCTGCCCTGCCCGCCCTGCGCGACGCCGGCTACACCGCCATCGAATTGATGCCGGTCGCGGAATTTCCCGGTAATCGCAACTGGGGCTACGACGGCGTGCTGCCCTACGCACCCGATGCGTCTTATGGCCCCCCCGATGCGCTCAAGGCATTGGTGGATGACGCCCATGGTCTGGGCCTGATGGTACTGCTGGACGTGGTCTACAACCACTTTGGGCCTTATGGCAATTACCTAAGCAGCTACGCCTCGGGCTTCTTTCGCCAGGACACACCGACCCCTTGGGGGGCGGCCATCGATTTCCGACGCCGTCAAGTGCGGCGATTCTTTATCGACAATGCGCTGATGTGGCTGGAGGAATATCGCTTTGACGGCCTGCGGCTGGACGCGGTGCATGCTATCCGGCCTGTATCGTTCCTTGATCGGCTAGCCGATGCGATCGGCCAGCGAATCGATCCACGACGCCATGTACACCTTGTCTTGGAAAACGAGCGCAATAGCGCCCGCCTGCTGCGTCACGAATACACGGCGCAATGGAACGATGACGGCCACAATGCATTGCATGTTCTGCTGACGGGTGAACACGAGGGTTATTACGCCGACTATGCCCCTGCCCCTGCGGTGAGCCTGCAACGCGTTCTTGCCGAAGGCTTCGCTTTCCAGGGCCAGCGCGACCGGCGCGGCATGAAGCGCGGAGAACCCAGCGGACACCTGCCGCCCAGCGCGTTCGTGATGTTCTTGCAAAATCACGATCAAATTGGCAACCGTCCCCTGGGCGATCGACTGGCATCGATGATTACGGCGCCACGCTGGCGCGTGGGCATGGCGCTGGTTGCGCTCAGCCCCATGATTCCCCTGTTTTTTATGGGCGATGATTGGGGATGCGATACGCCCTTCTTGTATTTCACCAGCCATCCGGGAGAGCTGGCCGATCTGGTTCGCGAAGGTCGACGTCGGGAATTTGCGCACTTCGCCGGATTCAGCGATTCAGCGCAGCGGGCTCGTATTCCCGATCCCAACGCACGCGAAACGTTCGATGCCTCGATACCGCGCGGTGCCGACTCAGCACTGGCCGTCGCCACACGCGAGTGGTTCCGCGGCCTGCTCGATGTACGCAAGCAGCATCTCATTCCACATCTGAGCGGATGTCATGCATTGGGTTGCGCCAGGCTCGGAGAGCGCGCGCTGCGCGCGCAATGGCGGCTGGCCGATGGCCGTTTGTGGACCGTGGCCTTGAACGTGGACGATCTGCCGGTTCCTTGCGAGGCACCACCAGGTTCCACCTTACTGTGCCAGGTCGCCGCCGATCCGCAGGACACGTTTACCGGGATGCTCGCGCCAGACAGTTTCGCGGTATGGATCGGAGGCGATGCGTGAAACCCGATGCCGCGCTGCTTCGGCGTGCCGCCGCCGCTGGTTTGCAACCGGAGTGGATCGACACCCAGGGACATCGGCAACGGGTAAAGGGCGAATCACTGGAGGCCTTACTGGCTTGCCTGCCGCCCGATACGCCGCACGCACGCGCCCCGTTGGTGACCGCCGATGCCGGAAAGCGCATTGCTTTGGGTAGGGATCGACGCCCGGTCACCTGTTTCGATGAGCGACAGCAACACGTGCCGTTGGAAAGCGACCGCCATGGCTTGCCACTTGCACCGCGGGAGCCGGGCTACTATCGATTGCAGCAAGGCCGCGACAGCATCACGCTGGCGGTGGCGCCTGCGCGCTGCTTCCTGCCGCAGGACGCGGCAGGCGTGGCTCAGCCAGCTTGGTGGGGATTGTCGGCCCAGGTCTACAGCTTGCGCACGGACCATGATGGCGGTCTCGGCAACAGCGAGGCTGTCGCTCGCTTGGGGCGGCGCGAGGCGGCCGCCGGGGCCCAGGTGCTTGCTCTGAGCCCGTTGCACGCCGCCGCGCCAGTGACGGGATATTTCAGCCCTTACGCCCCCTCGCATCGCGGCATGCTCGACTGGATGCAGATCGATCCGGCCCAGGTAGCTGGGGCTGAGGCATGGCATGACGCGATAACGCATAGCGGTCAGGCCACTCGTTGGGCAAATGCGCAGAAGAGACGCCTGGTGGACTGGCGCGAGCAATACCTGATGCGACGCAAGATATACCAAAGCCTGTTCCAGCGCTGGGGCCAACGCGATGTGGCGCGTCTGGCGTGGAGCCGACATGCCAGCGAAGGCGGCGATGCCTTGCGTCACCATGCGATATTCGCAGCACATCAGGCCATGCTTGCCGAGCACGGTTGCGCTGCGCGGATCGACTCGTTGCCCGGCTGGACTGCGCCGGGCGACAGCGCGGTGGGGCCGTTCGTTCGCGAACACACCGAGGCGGTGTATTTCGAATATTTCCTGCAATGGCTCGCACGAACCTGTTGGACCGGCACGCAACGCGCATTGGTCGATGCCGGACAACGCTTGGGGCTGTTATGGGATCTGGCTGTTGGCTTCGTACCGGACGGCAGTGAAGCCTGGCAGCATCATGAGCGCATCGTGCGTGGCGCCACGCTGGGCGCTCCAGCCGATGCGTTCAATCCCGAGGGACAGTCATGGGGTATTACTGGCTATTCACCGCAAGGCCTACGCCAAAGCGGCTATCGTCCACTGATCGATTTGCTACGCGCCATGATGGCGCGCGGCGGCGGCATCCGCATCGACCACATCCTGGGCTGGTCACGGCTATGGCTGGTGCCCGACGGCGCGCCAGCCTCCGACGGGGCCTACCTGACCTGCGCGCTCGACGACACGCTACGCTTGCTGACACTTGAATCATGGCGGCATCGCTGTGTGGTCATCGGCGAGGATCTGGGCACGGTGCCCGATGGCTTGCGCAACGTGTTGGCACGTCGGGGGGTGCTCGGCCTGGATGTGCTGCTGTTTACCCGTGACGAAGATGGTCAGTTCCTGCCGCCCGAACAGTGGCGCAGTCACGCCGCCGCGATGAGCACCACGCATGACTTGCCGCCGCTGGCAGGTTGGCGAGCTGGCGACGACATCCAGACATTGGGCGCGATCCAGTCCTGGCCACAACGCATGCGGCGCTCGCGCATGGCTACGCGTCGGCGCGACGTGAAGGCACTGGATCACATGACGAGCCAGGATAGCGGCGCCCCACCCATACGGGCGGCGCTGCGCAGTGTCGCGCGCTCGACGTCCCCTCTCGCCCTGATTCCCGTGGAGGACGCCTTAGGCCTGCGCCAGCAGGTGAATCTGCCTGGCACTACCACCGAACACCCCAACTGGCGACTACGTACACGCTGGGACCTGCCGAGGCTGGAGACATCCATGCAATGGATCGCACGCCAGCGATCAACAGTACGCCATGACTGAGCTGACCAGTACCGCACGTATACAACTGCATAGCGGCTTCGATTTCGATGCCGCCGCCCAAGCCGTGCCCTATTACGCACGCCTGGGCATCAGCCACTTTTATCTGTCGCCGATCGCCAGGGCACGTGAAGGTTCAACCCACGGCTACGACGTGGTGGACCCGGGAATCGTCAATCCGGAACTAGGCGGCGAGGACGCACTGGGCAGGCTGATCCAGGCCCTGCATCGTCACGACATGGGTGCCATCGTGGACATCGTGCCAAACCATATGGCCGCCGATACGGCCAATCCGTGGTGGCGCGACGTACTGCAGCATGGTCGCGATAGCCGTTATGCCAGCTTCTTCGACATCGAATGGGACGCACCCCATACACAAGGGAAAATCTGGCTACCTGTGCTCGGCGAGCCTCTGGACACCTTGCTCGAACGTGGGGAATTGTCCATGCGTGAACACCAGGCTGGCTCTTGGGAGCTGGCCTATGGCCCGCTACGCTTCCCCTTGTCCGATACGAGCCAGGCATTACTGCAGGAAGAAGGCCTGCTGCCCGGCACGCTGCGACGCCTGCTCGCCTTGCAGCACTATCGTCTGGCATGGTGGCGCAGTAGCGCCGATGTGGTCAATTACCGTCGTTTCTTCGATATCGACGGCCTGGTCGCCCTGGCGATGAATCGCCCGGACGTATTTCAGGCCGTGCACGCCCTGCCATTGCGCTTGATCGAGCGGGGCTGGATCGATGGCTTACGTGTCGACCATGTCGACGGCATCGCCAATCCTCGCTGGTATCTGCGACGCCTGCGCCGCGAGGTGGAGGCGGCGCGGCAACGACGTGGCGGTGAGACTCCAGTGACCATCCATGTTGAAAAGATCCTTGCGGCCAAAGAGACAGTGCCTGCGTCGTGGCCCGTCCAAGGCAGTACCGGCTACGACTTCATGGATTGGGCCGGCGCGCTGCTGCACAGTCCGGTCGCGCTGCCGATCTTGTCGCAGCGCTGGCACGAATGCAGTGGACGCCCCGCACAGTTTCGCGAAGAAGAAAGGACCGCACGCCTGGAATGGATGCGCGGTGGCCTGCATACCGACCTGTCGCGTTGCCTGCGCCAATGGGAGCGTTATCTCGCCTGCCTGCCCGAGCAAGGAGACATCACGGTTGCCGCCGTGGGACGCGCCTTGATGCAGGTGCTCGAACATATGCCGGTGTATCGTAGCTATCTGGGGCCTGGCCGCCCCTCGCGCGCTGACCGGGCAGCCCTCAACCATGCATTTGAAAAGGCCGATAGCTGCAACTCTCCCGACGACCACGACGTACGCCAATGGCTGCGGCGCCAGTTGCTTGAAGTCCGGCTGCGCGACCAAGAGCCCGTGGCGCGCACGCACCTGCGTCGCGCGCGCCAGCGTTTTGAGCAACTGTCTGCCCCCTTGAACGCCAAGGCGGTCGAGGATACCGCTGGCTACCGATATGGCGCCTTGCTGTCACGTAATGAGGTCGGCAGCGATCCTTCACGCTTTGCCCTTTCGATCGACGGCTTCCATCGCGCAATGGAACAGCGTGCCGCCCAGCATCCCTTGAGTCTTTCGGCTACCGCCACCCACGATCACAAGCGTGGCGAGGATGCCCGTGCCCGCCTGGCGTTGCTGAGTGAGCGACCGATTCGCTGGGCCGAACACCTCGCTCGCTGGATCGAACAACTGCGCCACGACAACCCCGGGCCGAGTGCCGGCGACGTGGCGATGCTGCTGCAGACCGCTATCGCAGCATGGTCGCCAGCGCTGAAGGAGCATGATGACGAGGCGCTTGCCGTTTTCGGCGAACGACTGGAATCCTGGTGGATGAAGGCGTTGCGTGAGGCGCGCTGCCACACGCGCTGGACCGCGCCGGATGCTCGCTACGAGGCACGTGCACAATCGTTAGTGCGTCGATTATTCGGCGACCCGGCCATGGCGCCTTTACGCGACGACATCGCGCGCACCGCCCATGGATTAGACGCGGCAGGCGCACTCAATGGGCTGGTCGTAACCACGCTACGCCTGACCACGCCGGGCATTCCCGATCTATATCAAGGCACCGACTACTGGGATCAGTCCCTGGTAGACCCGGACAATCGCCGCGATGTCGATTATGCCGAGCGCGCAACGAGCCTGCGGACCGATATGTCGCTCGAATCGCTGTTGTCCAGCTATCGCAATGGCCACATCAAGCAGGCGCTGTTGGCGCGGCTATTGGCATTTCGTCGCGCCCACCCTGATCTGATGCGCCATGGCGACTACCAGCCGTGGCGGGTAACCGGTGCAGCCATCGGCCATGTGCTGGCTTTCGGAAGAAGCCATGGCGACCAGACATTGATCGTGGCCGTTCCCCTGCACACAGCCCATTGGCTGGAGACTGCCGAACAACCCCGGGTGCAGGCCAGTTGCTGGGGCGAGGACATGCTGCTGCCCGATCACCCCCTGCCACCACATGATCTTGTCGATGTCCTGACGGGACAATCTCTATCTTCTAACGACGAAACAGCATGGCGTCTATCGAAACTCTTTGCGAACTGGCCCGTGGCGGTGCTACACGCCAGCATGCAGGCAAAACCACAATGAGCGACAACCCCGATCGGGACGAACGTATTCGGCAACTGGCCCATCGGATCTGGGAATCCGAAGGCCGGCCACAGGGACAACAAATAAGACATTGGCAAATGGCGACGCGGCTGGTCGAGGCCAGCGAACGAGCCGGTCAAGAACGACAACGCGATACGCAAAGGCCCGAAGACGATGGCGACTGATACCTTGGTACCTCCCACCCATGACGCGGGTACGGACGAACCGCTTCCCATAAGCTCTATCGACGTCAATGACGCCGCCCCCCATCCAGCGCGGCGTCCTTCACGCGTACGCGAGGGGCGTCCATTTCCGCTTGGCGCGACCTGGGACGGCCTTGGCGTCAATTTCGCGCTGTTCTCCGCCCATGCCACAAAGGTGGAACTGTGCCTGTTCGATGAACAAGGGCGCGAGATCGAACGTATCGCGCTGCCGGAGTACACCGACGAAATCTGGCACGGCTACCTGCCCGATGCGCGGCCAGGCCAGATCTACGGCTATCGCGTGCATGGGCCCTATGACCCATGCGCAG
>NZ_DASVMI010000100.1:0-11309 GCF_036384435.1 Dyella sp.
CCTGATCGGTCGGGTACGCGATACCGCACTGGCCGCCTATGCCAACCAGGATGTTCCCTTCGAACGGCTGGTCGAAGCCATCAATCCGACCCGCTCGCAGTCCTACCAGCCGCTTTTCCAGGTCATGTTGATGCTGCAAAACCAGGCTCAATGGCCGCTCAACCTGCCAGGCGTGGACGCGACCGGACACCTTCCGCCACTGGACATTGCCAAGTTCGATCTCAGCTTCAGCCTGACCGAAAACCTGGTGGATGGCACTCCAGCAGGCATGACCGGCGAGCTCGAATACGCCAGCGACCTGTTCGACCGCACGACCGTCGAAAACTTCGCCGCGCAATGGTTGCGTGTGCTTGATGCGATGGTCGACATGCCCGACCGGCCGGTAACGCATATCGACCTGCTCGACGCCGAGCAGCGACAGCGCATGCTCGTGGCTTGGAACGACACCAGCAAGCCCTTGCCTGAATCAGGCCTCATGCCGCTGTTCCGCGCACAGGCACGTCATCGCCCTCACGCGGTGGCCGTTGCCTGTGGCGAGCAATCGCTGAGCTATCGCGAACTCGACCGGCGCAGCGATCAGCTGGCGCGCCACCTGATCGCGCGGGGTATCGGTCCCGAACACGGAGTCGCACTCCTGCAACGGCGCGGCATTGATCTGGTCGTGTCCATACTGGCCATCATCAAGAGCGGCGGCTATTACATTCCCCTGCATGCACAGTTGCCGGATCAGCGGCTTGAGCAGATCCTCGATATCTGCGGCGCCCGCCTGTTGCTGGCCGATGAAAGCCTCGCGTCGCGACAGCTTGAGCATTCCCTGGACGTACTTCGCGTTGACGAACATGTCGCCGACACGGGGACGGAAACACTCCCGTCACTTCCCGTCGATCATCCGCAGCGCCTGGCCTATGTGATGTTTACCTCCGGCTCCACCGGCACGCCGAAGGGAGTTGCCGTGGGCCAGCGGGAAATCGTCGCCCTGGCCCTGGACCAGCGTTTCCGGCAGGCACACGAGTGCGTGCTGATGCATTCGCCGCACGCCTTCGATGCATCCACCTATGAGTTGTGGGTTCCCCTGCTTCAGGGTGGAAAAATCGCCGTGCTACCCGACGGCGAATCGGCGGAAGGCCCCGCGCTACAGGCCTCGATTGCCCGCCACGAGGTGACCGCGGCGTGGCTTACCGCAGGCTTGTTCCATCAACTGGCCGCCGACATGCCCTCGGCTTTTGCCGGGTTGCAGCAAGTGTGGGCTGGCGGCGACGTGCTGTCGCCCAGCGCGGTCAGAAGCATCGCCACGAGCCACCCGTCCTTGCGTATCGTCAACGGCTACGGCCCCACCGAAACCACGACGTTTGCCACGGCTTACGCGGTGCAGGATGTGGCCGATCAAGCGACGACCCTGCCTATCGGCAAGCCGATCGATGGCATGCGCTGCTACGTGCTCGACCAGGCATTGCGCGTTGTGCCGGTCGGCGTGACCGGAGAGCTGTATATCGCCGGTGTCGGCGTCTCTCGCGGCTACCTCGCCGATCCCGCCATGACCGCCGAACGATTCGTTGCCGATCCGTTCGTACCGGGAGAGCGGATGTATCGCAGTGGCGACCTGGTGCGCTGGACTCGGCAAGGTTGCCTCGACTACCTGGGTCGATCGGATGGGCAGGTGAAGCTACGCGGCTTTCGCATTGAACTGGGCGAGATCGAACTGGCGCTGACCCGCGAAGGATTCGAGCAATGTGCCGTGATCATGCGCGAAGACCGACCCGGCGATCGTCGACTGGTGGCTTACGTGGTCGCCTCTTCCGTGGATGCCAGCGAGCTCCGCGCGAAGCTGGCCCGAACGCTTCCCGAGCCCATGCTTCCGGCCGCATTCGTCGCCCTTGCGCATTTGCCGCTGACACCCAATGGCAAACTGGATCGGCGCAATTTACCAGCTCCTTCGTATTCCACGGGCGGCCAGCGCCCAGGCAATGAACGCGAAGCGCGGCTATGCACGCTGTTTGCCGATGTCCTTGGCATCCCCGAGCCGGGCATCGAAGAGAACTTCTTCGAACTGGGCGGCCACTCGCTGCTGGCGACGCGCCTTGCCAGCCGCATTCGCACTGAATTTTCCGTTGAGCTGTCACTGCGTGCGGTATTCGATGCACCGACAGTCGCATCGTTGGCAGCCAGGCTGCTCCAGGCACCCAAGGCACGTCCCTCGCTTCGCGCCATGACTCGCCGCGAGGTAACGCCCGAATGACTCCCCTGTCTTTTGCCCAGCAGCGACTCTGGTTCCTGCATCAATACGAGGGCCCCAGCGCGACATACAACATCCCGCTGACGTTGCGCATGGAAGGCACGCTCGATACGGATGCATTGCGCGAGGCCATACAGGACGTCGCCAGGCGTCACGAATCGCTGCGCACCCGTTTCGAGGAGATCGATGGCATCGCCCGTCAGTGCATCACGCCTGCGGCAGAAGCCACCATCGGGTTCGAACAAGTCTCATCCAGTGACGAAGCGCTGCCTGGCTTGCTCGATAACGCCATGCGTCATGGTTTTGCGCTGGATCGGGAACTGCCTTTTCGCGTAACGCTCTTTCAATGCACGCCGCAACGGTACGTGCTGCTGCTGTTGGTCCACCACATCGCCGCTGACGGCTGGTCCATGGCTCCGCTGCTGCGCGATGTGGCCACCGCTTACCGTGCACGAAGCGCTGGCCAGGCACCTGCATGGGAACCGTTGCCCGTGCAGTACGCAGACTATGCCATCTGGCAACGTGAATGGCTCGGCGCGGCGGATGACCCGACCAGTGCCATGGCGATCCAGCTCGACTACTGGAAAGCACAGCTACGTGACCTGCCCGAGCAGATCGTCCTGCCCTACGACCGCCCGCGACCCGTGCAAGCCAGCTATCGCGGCGGCCAGCATGCCGTCAGGCTCGATGCGTCGATGCATGCCCGACTGCTTGCACTGGCCAGGCAACACGACGTCAGCCTTTTCATGCTGCTGCACGCTGCCACCGCCATGCTGTTGAGCAAGCGCGGCGCGGGACATGATATTCCGCTGGGCACCACGCTTGCGGGCCGCACGGACGAAGCGCTGGAAGACCTAGTCGGCTTTTTCGTGAACATGCTGGTTCTGCGCACGGATACTTCAGGCAATCCGAGCTTCATCCAGATGATGCAACGCGTACGCGATATCGATCTGGCCGCCTATTCGCAACAGGAGCTGCCGTTCGATCAACTGGTGGAAGCGCTCAATCCCGCCCGCTCCAATGCACGGCATCCGCTTTTCCAGGTGGCCGTCACCTTGCAAAACAACGCCGACGCCACGCTTTCTCTTCCTGGTATCAAAGCCCACAGCGAAGAACTGGCCTTCAATATCGCCAAGTTCGACCTGACGTTCAGCTTCACCGAACATCATCACGAAGGCATGGCCTCGGGAATAACGCTGGACCTTGACTACGCCCTGGATCTGTTCGATCCATCCACGGCCCGGGCACTGGCCGCCCAACTGGTTCTTTTGCTCGATGCGGTAGCGGCCGACCCCGGACGGCATCTGGACGATATCATGCTGATCGACCATGCCCAGCAACAAGTCATGTTGCAGGATTGGAACAGCACCGAACACGCAACACCCGACGCCACGTTGGCCGCGCTTTTCCAACGGCAGGCCCAGCGAACGCCTTCGGCCATCGCCATTCGCACCTTCGACGACCGCACGTTGACGTATACGCAACTGGACCAGGCGTCCAACGGCCTGGCACATCGATTGATAGAAGCAGGCATCGTCCCGGAGACGGTCGTCGCACTGGGGTTGGAACGCTCACCGCTTCTGCTGGTGGCCATGCTGGGCGTGATCAAGGCGGGCGCTGCATACCTGCCGCTGGATGCAAGCTTTCCCGCCGAACGCCTGTCCCACATGCTGCGTGATACACGGGCCAGCCTGCTACTGACCGAAACGTCGCGTTTGCAGTGCTGGCCGTCAGGCGACCATCGCGTCATGCCGATCGATGGCGATACGCTTGAGTACATCGATTCGCCGCCACAGGACCGTGCTCGGCCGGATCAACTGGCTTATGTGATGTATACCTCCGGTTCGACCGGAGCGCCCAAGGGCATCGCGATCACCCAGCGCAACATCGTCGACCATGCCTGGGATCGTCGATGGCAAGATGGCTCGCAACAGCGTGTCCTGATGCATTCGCCGCTGGTATTCGATGCGTGCACCTATGAAATCTGGGTGCCGCTGCTCAACGGCCAGCTCATGGTGATGGCCCCACCTGGAAAGCTGGACCTGGCGACGCTGGCCAGTCTCATCAAGCAGCATGACGTCACGGCCGCGTTTCTGACCACGGCGTTATTTCGCCTGCTGGTAGAGGAGCACGCTGATTGCCTGGCTGGCATGAGCACCTTGTGGACTGGCGGCGAGGCGGCATCCGCGCATGTGTTTCGCCAGGCCATGACCGATTTTCCGGCGCTGAAGCTGGTGCACGTATACGGACCGACCGAGACCACCACGTTCGCCACCTGTTATCCGCTCCATGGCCGACCGTTGCCACAGCATGGCGTGCCTATCGGTGCGGCCATGGATAACACCCAGGCCTATGTACTGGACGCGACGCTGCGCCCGGTTCCCCCGGGTACGCCAGGTGAGTTGTATCTTGCCGGTACCGGACTCGCGCGCGGCTACATGCATCGCCCCGGACTGACCGCGGAGCGCTTCGTCGCCAATCCTTTCCAGTCGGGCGACCGACTTTATCGCACCGGCGATCTGGTGCGCTGGCTGGATGACGGCCAACTCGACTATCTCAGCCGTACCGACCACCAGGTCAAGATTCGCGGCTTCCGCATCGAACTGGGCGAGATCGACGCACTGATCTGCCAGGATGCCGCCATCGCGCGCGCCGCGCTCCTGCTGCGTGAAGATCGCCCGGGCGACAAACGACTCGTGGCTTACCTGGTGCCGGTCACGGGCATGCACATCGACGTCGATGCCATCAAACAGCGCA
This sequence comes from Dyella sp., assembly GCF_036384435.1. Lineage (GTDB taxonomy): Bacteria > Pseudomonadota > Gammaproteobacteria > Xanthomonadales > Rhodanobacteraceae > GSA-30. Next base: position 4,991 of record NZ_DASVMI010000100.1, read on the forward strand.
TCGCGGCCACGTTGCCGGAGTACATGCTGCCTTCGGCCTTCGTCACGCTCGATGCCCTGCCGTTGAACAACAACGGCAAGATTGACCAACGCGCGTTGCCTGCGCCGACATACGCGGCATCCAGCGGGCGTCGCGCGCGAACACCCCAGGAGCAGACACTGGCTCATCTGTTCGCCGGCGTGCTGGGGTTGGATGATATCGGCATCGACGACAACTTCTTCGAACTGGGGGGCCATTCGATCCTCGCCACCCGGCTGGTAGCACGCATCCGCACCGCATTTGGCTGCCAGTTGTCCATTCGCGACTTGTTTGAATCGCCAAGCGTGTCCGGTCTGCTGCCACGCCTTGGCATGCACCACGGCACGCGCGAACCGTTGCGGCCACAACCTCGCCAGCAAAGGCTGCCGCTATCGTTCGCGCAACAGCGCTTGTGGTTCATGCAACAACTGGATAGTCCAGGAGCGACATACAACATTCCGTTGACGTTGCGACTTGACGGCCCGCTGGATACCCAAGCACTGCGCGCCGCGCTGGATGACCTGGTGCTTCGCCATGAAAGTTTGCGCACCATCTTTGTCGAACATGGCGGCACGGCCTTCCAGCATGTACTGGATGCAGATGCCGCCAACTGCCCGCTCGAGTCGGCGCTGCTGGCCGAAAACCAGGTGGCCGGTGCATTGGCACAAGCTGCCGGGTATCGCTTTGCCCTGGATCGCGAAGCGCCCATACGGGCGTGGCTTTACCAGACGACCAACGACCGGCACGTCCTGTTGCTGCTGATCCATCACATCGCCGGCGACGGTGCTTCATGGCCGCCTCTGGCAAAAGATCTTGCAGACGCCTATGCCGCGCGAATGGCAGGGCAATCGCCCGCATGGCATCCGTTGCCCGTGCAATACGCCGATTACGCCTTGTGGCAGCGCGCATGGCTGGGCAAGCCCGACGATCCATCCAGCCCGTTGTCGAAACAGCTTGGCTACTGGAAGCAGCAACTCGATGGAATGCCGCAACAGGTCACGCTTCCCTTTGATCGCCCGCGCCCGGTACAGGCAAGCTTTCGTGGCAGCCACGTCCAGGCGCGCGTCGAGGCGGACGTTCACCAACGCCTGCTTGCGCTGTCGCGCCAGGCCCAGGCCAGTCTGTTCATGCTGATACACGCCGCCGTAGCCGCCTTGCTCAGCCGCCTGGGGGCTGGCCAGGACATCGTGGTCGGTACGCCGATAGCCGGCCGCGACGACGAAGCACTGGAGTCACTGGTCGGCGTATTCATCAACAATCTCGTGCTGCGCACTGACGTATCGGGCGACCCGGGCTTCGCCCAGTTGCTCGATCGCGTGCGCTCCGTGGATTTGCAGGCCTATGCCAACCAGGACGTGCCATTCGAGCAGTTGGTGGAATGGGTCAACCCGCAACGATCAAGCGCCTATCATCCGTTGTTCCAGGTATTGGTGGCGCTGCACAACAACGACGAAGCCCGTTATAACCTGTCCGGACTGGTGGTCACACCGGAACCGATGGACATCGACATCGCCAAGTTCGACCTCTCGTTCAACTTCGTCGAAAGCCACCACGCGCAGCAGCCTGACGGCCTTGCGATCTACCTCGAATACGCCAGCGACGTGTTCGACCGTGATACCGCACAAATGATCGCCACGCGCCTTGGCCGCCTGTTGCGGGCAGTGGCACACGATCCGGACTTACCCCTGAGCCGGGTCGACCTGCTTGGCCAGGACGAGTACGAGCGTATCGTCCACACCTGGAATGCCACGACGCACCCGATCGAGGAACAGGTGCTACCGGGCCTGTTCGAGCGAAAGGTCGCGGAATGCCCACTCGCCATCGCCGTGCGCGAACGCGGCCATGATCTGGATTTTGCCGGCCTGAATGCTCGTGCCAATCAATGGGCCTGGAAGCTGGTCGAAGAAGGCGTCGGCCCTGAGGATTTCGTTGCCATTGCCTTGCCACGTTCGATCGACCTGTTGGTGGCGGTGCTCGCCGTCATGAAAGCCGGCGCCGCGTACGTGCCGCTGGACATGCAGCAACCCTCCGATCGACTGGCTTTCATGCTGGCCGACGCTGCGCCCTTGCTGGTCCTGGGCCATGACGCGACCCTCGCCACGCTGCCTGCCGTAACGCGCGCACTGAGCATGGATGATGCTGATACGCGCGAACAGGTAAGCCGGCTCGCCACCGGCAATCCCGACGATACGCACCGACGCGCGCCACTGCTCATGCGTCATCCGGCGTATGCCATCTACACCTCTGGATCAACCGGCCGCCCCAAAGGCGTGGTCATCGAGCACGGCAGCGCCGCCAACTATTTCGCCTGGAGCAATGCGAAGTATTACCGCGATGGACAAGGTGGATCGCCGCTGACGCTTTCCACCGCATTCGATGGCAGCGTCACCCTGCTCTTCGGTCCCCTGCTGGCCGGGCAGGCTGTTACGTTGCCAGCCAGTGGCGAGGAGCTCACCCATCTGGCCAGCGCCCAAGAAGGGCATGGTTACCAGTTGGTCAAGCTCACTCCGGCGCATCTGAGCCTGCTCAATCAGTCACTCGAACAGTCGGCTCCTGCGATCGACACCTTGATGCTTGGCGGTGAAGCCCTACCGCCGGCGGACATCGCAACATGGCAGCAGGCCTATCCTCATATCCGCCTGATCAATGAATTCGGTCCGACCGAAGCGACGGTCGGTTGTGTCGTCGAGCAGATCACCGATGACATGCGTCATGCGTCCAGCGTACCGATCGGCCGCCCGATCTGGAACACGCGCGTCTACGTGCTGGACGAGCAGCTCAAACCCGTGCCGCCCGGCGTACCCGGTGAGCTATATGTCGGAGGCGCCGGCCTTGCACGCGGTTATCTGCGACGCGCACGTATCACCGCCGAACGTTTCGTGGCTGATCCCTTCGGCTCACCCGGCAGCCGTATCTATCGCACGGGTGATCTCGTCCGCTGGCTGGCCGATGGCAGGCTCGATTATCTGGGCCGTACCGATTTGCAGATCAAGTTGCGTGGCTTTCGTATCGAGCTGGGCGAAATTGAAGCCTGCCTGGCACGCCAGCCGGGCGTGGCGCAGGCTGCTGTGGTACTGCACGATACCGCCCAGGGCAAACAACTGATCGGCTATGCGGGCGCGTCCCCTGGCAAGTCGCTGGATGTCGCCGCGCTCAGGCAGGCACTCGCCGCCAGCCTGCCCGACTACATGTTGCCTGCCCAGCTCATCGCGCTTGACGCCCTCCCCTTGACTCCCAATGGCAAGATCGATCGCCAGGCGCTGCCGGTGCCCATGGCTCAAGAAGCCAGCGCCGGACGCGAGGCGACATCGCCCATGGAAATCCTGGTGGCAGGCTTGTTCTGCAAAGTGCTGCGCGTCGCATCCGTGGATATCGACGCCAGCTTCTTCGACCTTGGCGGCGACAGCATCCTGTCGATCACGTTGATCAGCCACATGCGCAAGGCGGGCTACCGGATCACGCCACGCGACATTTTCCGCGCATCGAGTGTTGCCGGTCTCGCGATAGCGGCAGTTCCGCTGGCGACCATGCCTAAGTCCACGGCGCCGGCAACCAGGCTTCATGACGAGGCCTCCGATACGACCATCGTGCCGACGCCTATCGTGCAATGGTTCCTGCAGACGGGTGGGCCGAGTCCGCGTTATCACCAGCACGCGCTGGTCCGCACACCACCGGGCGCGACGCCTGAACGCCTGTGCCGGACATTGCAAGCCATCGTCGATCGCCATGACAGCCTGCGCCTGGTCATCGCACCTGACAGCAACGGCGCTTGCCTGCTCAAGGTGCAGCCCGAGGGAACAATCAAGGCCGACACCTTGTTGCAGACGGCCACGGCCCGTCCCGATGAGGTCCGTGACGCATTGGATCGAATGGCTCGATCTGCTGAGACATCCCTGGATCTTCAGCATGGTCACATGGTGCAGGCGCGCTGGCTCGATGCCGGCGAGCCAACGGGCTACCTGTTACTGGTCATCCATCACATCGCGGTGGATGCCGTGTCCTGGCAGATCCTGCTTGCCGACCTGGCGTCGGCTTATGACCAGGCCGAAGGGACCGCGCCAATCCAGCTCGATCCCGTGCCCAGCAGCTATGCGGAATGGTCGCGGCATTTGCGACACATCGCCGATGATGCCGCGTTGCTTGCGGAACTGCCGCAATGGCTGGCCATACAGGCCACGCCCGATCCGCAACTGGGCCGGCGCGCACTCGATCCGCAGCGCGATACCCATGCCACCGAATCCAGGCATCGCACCCGCCTTGCATCATCAATCGCCGCGCCACTGCTCGACCGCTTGCCGGCACAACTGGGCACGAACCTGCACAGGCTGTTGCTGACCGCCTTCGTACGTGCCTTGCGTGATTGGCGTGCCACGCGCGGGCTTGTCGCGCACGATCTGGTGCGCATCGAGGTGGAAGGCCACGGCCGTGAAAACCTGGCCGATGGCATCGACCTGTCGCGGACCGCTGGTTGGTTTACCAGCCTTTACCCGATCGCCCTGCGCGCCGGCCATGCCGATGACCGTTCGCTGGCCGATGCGGTGGCAGGTGTCGCGCATGATCTGCAACAACTGCCGCATCACGGGATTGGTTACGGGGTGCTGCGCTATCTGTCGAACACCGCACGCGATCCGCTTGCGGCATTCGAGGCGCCGCAGGTGGCCTATAACTTCCTGGGGCGGCAACGACCTTCGGACGGTGACTGGCAACCAGCATCCTGGGAACCCCGCTTTGCAGGTCAGCCCGAACGCCCACTGAGCCACGCCATCACGCTCAACGCCATTGTCGTGGACGATCACGATGGTCCCACCGTGGTCGCCGATTGGCGCTGGGCCGGCGAGCTGTTCGATGCTGCGGAGATCGATGCCTTGGCTGCCGCATGGTTCACCCAGCTCACCGCCATGGCGTCTCTGGCCGAAGCAGTCCCTGCCGTTGGCAATAGCAACGCTTCGAACGATGTTGCCGACGATGAGCTGCTGCCGCTGCTGTTGCCGTTGCGCATCGAAGGTGAGCGCCCGGCCTTGTTCTGCCTGCCGCCGCTGACCGGGCTGGGAACCGGTTACAGTCGCCTGCTCGACGTGCTGCCGGACGATCAGCCCGTCTACGCATTCAATGCCCCCGTACTTGCCCAGGGAAGGCATCGGCCCGCTTCGCTGGACGCCTTGGTGGACGTCTACCTGCATGCGATGCGCGAAGCGGTTCCCAACGGCCCTTACCACTTGCTGGGCTGGTCGCTGGGCGGTTATGTCGCGCATCGACTGGCGCAGCGCCTGGAAGCATCCGGTGAACAGATAACGGGCCTGGTCATGCTCGATGCCACACCGCTTGGCGCGGAAGACATCTACGGCCGCGGCCCGGTCTCTGACGAGGACATCCGCGACTATCTGGACGACCTGATCCCGGCTTCACCAGCCTCGCCGGCAGGTGAGCATCAGGCATTGAAGGATCGCCTGTTTCTTGCCTGCCGCGATGGCGCTGGCTATATCGCCGCTTTTACGCGCGCTCCGTTGCGCTGCCCCATGGTGGTCGTGGAAGCGGCACGCCAGCGTCCCTCCGAACAATCGCCCTGGCACATGGCCCGATGGTGGAACGTGCGGTCGCACTCCGACAGCGTCTACCTGGCGGTGGACGCCGGACATCACGACCTGCTCGCGCCATCCGTGCTGAACACGATCGCCCCTCACCTGGTCACACAAGTGCCCACACCAGCATGACATCCAAGGAATACGATCATGAATATGTCGCATGAGGAACTGCTGGTACCCGGCCAGCGAACACCTTTGCTGATCCAGGCGGGCGAACCGCACCGGTTATCGGATTACATCTCGCGGTCGCGCGAGGCCATCGGTGAGAAACTGCTGCGACACGGAGCCCTGCTTTTCCGTGGCTTCGCCGTCGCCGACTCGGCTGATTTCGCCGAGGCGGTACAGGCGCTGGACATTCCCCTGCTGGATTATCGCTACCGGTCCACTCCACGCACGGGCAAGGGGCGTGGTGTCTATACTGCCACCGAATACCCGGCTGACCGGGAGATTCCACTGCACAACGAAAACGCCTATCAACGCCAGTGGCCAAGGAAGCTCGCGTTCTGCTGTATCACTCCCGCAGCTGTGGGAGGTGCAACGCCCATCGCGGACATGCGCGAAGTTCGGCGTCGACTGGATCCGGCCATCTTCGAGAAATTCGCGCGGCTGGGTGTTCGCTACGATCGTGTATTCCACAACATGATCGATCTTTCCTGGCAGGATGCCTTCCAGACTGATGATCCGGATGAAGTCGCCCGCTATTGCGCCAGCCAGGGCAT
>NZ_DASVMI010000101.1:0-14358 GCF_036384435.1 Dyella sp.
GGACGGGTGAAGTCTTCGATTGAAGGAACGGGAGCATGGCCAGCATCGGACCGGTCATTGGCGTGAATTATCGGCGCAAGCGTCAACAGGCGGGTGGCAAAGATGAGGGCGACGATTTGATTCCTTGTCATGCCATGGTTCTCTTGCGCCTCATATGACGGCCTTGCGCATGCTAACCGGAAGGACGAGACGATGCTGGCTTGTCAATTTGGCGATGCTGCGGTGCAGCGCAAACCGCATGCGATCGCGCTCGCAGAGCATGCCACTTGGATGCGGCGGCGGCGGTCAACTTACCTGGTATGCGATCGATGGCATCGACCACTTGCACACAAGGCAAGTGGCGTAAAGGGATTGTGAGGCGTACCACTTCCCGGACATGGCAGTGGTACGCGAGCTCTGCCGCGAGGTGCTGTAAAAAGGCCACTTTTTTCCATGCGAAGCGGCGTCGCGAAAACGGATTTCAGAGGTTTGGACGGCCATAAAGTTCTGATACCTTCGCAGGATGACAACCGAAACTCCTTCACGGCGAACCAAGATCGTCGCCACCCTGGGACCGGCCACGGATGTGCCCGGCATGCTGCAGAAAATCATCAGCGAGGGCGTCGATGTCGTTCGACTGAACCTCTCGCATGGCCAGCCGGACGATCACCGGGCGCGCGCCAACGCGGTGCGCGAAGCGGCGGCAAACCTCGGTCGCGAGGTGGGCATCCTGGCCGACTTGCAAGGCCCGAAGATTCGTGTCGAGCGTTTCGCCAATGGACCGATTCAGCTGATCGAAGGGCATTCGTTTGTACTCGATTGCCGTCCTGATGCGCCGGCCGGCGACGAATCACACGTGGGTGTGAGTTATTACGACCTGCCCAGGGATGTCAACGCAGGCGATGTGTTGTTGCTTGATGATGGACTGGTCGCTTTGACGGTCGAGGAAATCGTTGGCAGCGAGATTCGATGCAAGGTACTGATCGGCGGCAAGCTGTCCGATCGCAAGGGCCTCAATCGCCAAGGCGGTGGTCTCTCAGTCGATGCGCTTTCGGATAAAGACAAGGCGGACATCAAGCTGGCCGCCGAGATCGGTGCCGATTTCCTCGCGGTGTCGTTCGTGCGCTCGGCCGCAGACATGGAGCAGGCGCGCCGCCTGTTGCACGAGGCGGGCGGCAACGCAGGCCTGGTGGCCAAGATCGAGCGGGCCGATGCCATTCCTGTGCTTGCAGAGATCATCGATGCCTCGGACGTGGTGATGGTCGCGCGCGGCGATCTGGGTGTGGAAATTGGCGACGCCGAACTGCCTGGTCTGCAAAAGAAAATCATTCGTGAGGCCGTGCAGCGTAACCGCGCGGTTATTACCGCGACCCAGATGTTGCAATCGATGGTGCGCTCGCCGATTCCCACGCGCGCCGAGGTGCTGGACGTAGCTAACGCGGTGATCGATGGCACTGATGCTGTGATGTTGTCGGAAGAGTCGGCCGCCGGCGCTCATCCTGACAAGGCGGTCGCAGCCTTGCGGCGTATCTGCCTGGGTGCCGAGCGTCAGTTCGAGCCCAAGGAAGATCTCGCCTCGGCGGGTCACCGTCTGGATCGTACCGACCAGGCCATTGCCCTGGCCGCGATGGTCATGGCCAGCGAGGTTGGTTGTCGCGCGATCGTGGCGTTGACCGAATCCGGTGCCACGGCCCAGTGGCTGTCCCGTTATCGCAGTGCCGTGCCGATCTACGCGCTTTCGCCGTTCGCCGATGCACGTCGCCGCATGCTGATGCTGCGCGACGTGCAGCCGGTGGAATTCACCCACGGTGGCCAGACCATGGCTTCGTCGGCGCGCAAGGCCGTGCAGGAACTTTTCGCCCAGGGGCGCCTGGCCGAAGGCGACCGTGTGGTCGTGACCCATGGCGACCATGTCGGCCGCGGCGGTGGTACCAATACCGTCAAGTTGCTCGCGGTCGGGGCCGAAGGCATGGTGGAAAGCCTGCGCGACCTGTGATGTGCCAGGGCAAGGGGGCGTGCCGTACACTCGGCACTCCCCTAGCACGCAGGAAGCCGTGATGATGCCCCTCCTTTCACGTATCACCCGTGGTCTGGCCCTTGCCCTGCTGGTGGCACCGGCCGTGCCCGCGCTGGCCCAAACGACCCAATTTCGCAAGGTCCCGCCCGAGCGGCTTGAAAACTACTGGATCGTGCTCAACACGCAGGTCGATGCCGACATGCCCAATACCGGTCGCAACCTGGACAAGCCCGGCTGCGTGGCGGTGAGCTATGTGATTGGGTCCGAAGGCAATCCAACGAATATCGAAGTCGCCAAGGTAGTGCCAGACAGCGACCTGGGCAGCGCGGCCAAGAGCATGGTGGCCCGCTTCCACTACGGCCCGTCGTTGAGCAACAAGGATGACCGCCAGCCGATCGCCACGTACTACGTGGTGTCGTTCAACCTGCCCAGTGACCCCGCGCAGGCCAAGCAGATCAGTGCTGCCTGCCAGCTCCCTGGCTATCACTGAGAAAGCTGACCAGGTGGTCTCCAAGGGCCAGCCAAGCCCGGCGGTGGCGTTCGGGCTATAATCAGCCGCTTTCAGCCTTGCCGGCCAGCCTTGGCCGGCTTTTTGTCATGTTGCGCAGCAGCATTCCTGCGCGCATTCAGCGGAGTCGTCAATGAGCATCGAAGATCTCGAAAGCATTGCCCTGGCCATGGTTGCGCCGGGCAAGGGCATCATCGCCATCGATGAATCGACCAACACGATCAAGAAGCGTTTCGAGGCCGTCGGCATCGACAATACCGAGGAAAATCGTCGCGCCTACCGTGAGTTGCTGCTGACCACGCCTGGCCTGGGCGAGCACATCTCCGGTGCCATCCTGTATGACGAGACCATTCGCCAGTCCACCAAGGACGGCATACCGTTCACTCAGGTCATGAAGAAGAACGGCATCATCCCGGGAATCAAGGTGGACAAGGGCCCGGTGGCCCTGGCCGGTTTCCCGGGTGACGTGGTCACCGAAGGCCTGGACGGCCTGCGTGAGCGCCTGCAGGAGTACGCCAAGCTGGGTGCCCAGTTCGCCAAGTGGCGCGCCGTGATCAACATCAGCGAAGACAACCCCAGCTCCACAGCCATCGAGGCCAATTGCCATGCGCTGGCCCGTTATGCGGCGCTGTGCCAGGAAGCCGGTCTGGTGCCGATGGTGGAGCCGGAAGTCATCATGGATGGCGAGCACACCATCGAGGTCAGCTACGAAGTGCATGAGGCTGTGCTGCGCAGCCTGTTCAATGCCCTGTACGAGCAGAATGTGCTGCTGGAAGGCACCATCCTGAAAGTGAGCATGGTCATTGCCGGCAAGGACTGCGACGAGCAGGCCGATGTCGAGGAAGTGGCAGAAGCCACCGTTCGCGTGCTCAAGACCACCGTGCCGGCCACGCTGCCGGGCATCGTGTTCCTCTCCGGAGGCCAGACCGATCAGCAGTCCACGGCGCACCTCAATGCCATGAACCGCATGGGTCCGCATCCGTGGCCACTGTCCTTCTCCTACGGACGCGCCATGCAACAGGCTGCGCTCAAGCTGTGGTCCAAGGACATCAAGGCAAATGTGGCCGAAGCCCAGAAGATCGTCCATGCTCGCGCCAAAGAAAACGGCCTGGCCGCGCTAGGGCAGTGGAACGGCTGATTTTGATTCAAATCGCTCGCTTTGCTCGCTGTGAGATCAGCGGCCGAAGCGGCCTGTGAAAAGTAGAGAGTAAAAAAGCCCGCGAGCTCAATGAGCCGCGGGCTTTTCGCTTGCGCTTGCTATTTTTACTCGCTACAGCTTGCAAAGTGGGCGATGTCACAGGCCGCCAAAGCGGGTAGACCTCACGCCTCAGAACCGGTACTCGGCGCTGATCGAGACCATGTCGGTGCTCAAATCCACGTTGTGCTTCTTGGCATCGTAGTAGTCATAGTTGATACCGACGCTCACGTTATTGGTGAAGTCGTAGCCAACGCCCGCGCCGGCATACCAGCTGGTGTCGTTGAGATTGTGTCGGCTAGGCAGATCATCGTTGCTCAGGCCGTGACCGCGCCAGCCGTAGATACCACCACGTGCACTCAGGTACCAATTCGGCGTCAGGTTGAAGTGGCCGTTCACGCCGGCTGTCCACCCATGCAACTGCGATTTGGTGCCGTCGACGACAGGCCGGCTGTTGAAGACATTCTTGGCGTGGATGTTGCCGAGATCGTTGTAACCGGCTTCCACACCCAGCGCCACTGACGGATTCACGGCCCAGCGATAGCCGCCGTTGAGCGCGTAGCCGGTGTCGTGATCGTCATAAGGGCCCTTGTCGATCGAGGTGCGGCCCACGTTGCCATTGATGAACCAGCCACCGTTATCGGTCTTGGCATCCTGGGCAAAGGCAGCGGGCACGGACAGCAGGCCGGCAGTGGCGAAAGCGAGGGCAAGCAGCGTCTTTTTCATGGAGATTCTCCTGTTATACGGGTGTAGCTCATCGGCACGAAAGGGGGAAGCCGATGAACCACGCACATGCGTGTTGCGATGTGCTGACCGTTAGATGGAGACGCTGTCAGATGATTCAATACTCAGAAGTACAGTATTAAGAATCCATTAATGCTTCTGACTGAGCTTGCTAGATAAATAAGTAAATTCAAAGAGTTGAAATTTATTCAAGCGCCACCTGAATGCCACTGGCATGAAAGCGCTTGCTGGCGTCCAGCTTCAACCCACGTGACGGCTCGAAGTAGGCGTAGTCCGAGCCCACGCGGATGCGGCGTGTGAAGTGGTAGCCACGATAGTGCCGATCGGAGCCCTGACGGGATGAAGCTGATGTTTGCGTTGCTAGATCATGCCAGGTAGGGGGTTTGGCTGATAATTCCCGCGCCGAGGTTGCCGACCATGGCAGAGTCATCGCGCAGAGAAAAAGTAGTCCGATATGTTTTTTCATGCACCTTCTCCTTGGTATGGCTCTGTATCGGGTTGGAGCGACTTCCGGTGTAGTGCAATTTGCGACTGAATCGCAAGCGCGTCACATTCGATTTCATACCGCGCAACGTTCCTGGGTGGATGGGATCTCGAAAAATCTTTCCTATTCATCATCCAGGCGAATGCCAGGATGTAAGTCACCGGCCTTGATGGTTCGGCAGGCACTCGATCGCGGCTACCGATCCCTCGGAGGATCCGTTGATGTGACGACGTCGATGAGAGGCTTTTCGAGGTGCCCTTAGATCTCCATACCCTCAGGTTTCCATAAATAACGCCAACGTTTTGCACGTTCAATTGACGTACGCCGCGTCCTAACGTAGGCCCGAGCGCGCGCATAAAAAAACGGGCCCGAGGGCCCGTTTCTTCAGTCGACTTGCTCGGCTCAGAAGCGATATTCGCCCGAGAGCGAAACGATACCGGTCGAACGCTTCAGGTCGGACTCAGTAGCACCCGTGGCGGTGTCGATGAGCTTGCCAGCATTGGCATGGAAGTAGTCATACGACACACCCACACCCCAGTGCTGGTTGATATCCCAACCGGTACCCAGGCCGGCATACCAGCTACCACGACCAGCGCGGCCGCCCGTGGTCACACCCAGCGCAGCCGACTCATCCGCGGTGTAGCGATGATCATAGTTGTTGGCGTGGAAGTAGCCGCCGCGGGCACTCAGGTACCAGCCGTCGACCAGGTTCATGCGGCCGTTCACGCCCACCAGCCAGCCACGCAGGGCATTGGTGGTGCTGGACTGATTGACCGGCTGCGAATTGAAGACGTTCTTGACGCGGAAGTTGCCCAGGTCAACGTAACCCGCTTCCAGGCCCAGGCCGAAATCCTGGCCAACCTTCCAGCGGTAACCGCCAGTCAGACCGTAGCCAGTGCGACGACCGCGCTCACCCTTTGTGAAATTGAAGCTGTCCAGGTTCTGGCCAAAACCACCATTGCCGCCGCCGGTGCGACCGACATTGGCGTCGATAAACCAGTTACCCGAGCCAACCGGCTGACCAGGCTGGAAGTGATCCTGATCGGGACCGGTATAGGTTGGCGCATAGCCCGTGTTCGAATTGGCTTGCTGGGCAAACACGGCGGGGGCGGCACTAAGGCCAGCGGCCGCAAACGCGACGGCGAGTAGCTTCTTATTCATCGGGGACTCCTAATTTTTTATCTGGATCCAGCCCGCATCGCCGAAAACAGGGGAAGCGATACAGGGTTGGTGACTGCAGGGGTTTGCAGCACCGTGGTTATTAGAAAGACCTTTTCCTGAAGGGTTTCAAAGTCGGAAGAAATTAATTAAGGCCGCGTTAATTTGCTAAGCATCGTTTCCACATGATCTGCACGAAACGGCGACAGCTTCACATCGAATCGGCGACAATGGCGTTTTTTCGCGTTGCCCTCTTCAGGAGAACGATAGATGCCCACCCGTCGCGAACTCGCCAACGCCATCCGCGCCCTTGCCATGGATGCCGTGCAGCAGGCCAATTCCGGCCATCCCGGCATGCCGATGGGCATGGCCGATATCGCCGAAGTCCTGTGGAAGGATTTCCTGCACTACAACCCGACCAATCCGAAGTGGGCCAATCGCGATCGTTTCGTGCTCTCCAATGGTCACGGCTCCATGCTGCAGTACGCGCTGTTGCACTTGACCGGGTTCGACCTGCCCATGGATGAGCTCAAGCGCTTCCGCCAGTTGCATTCCAAGACCGCCGGCCATCCGGAAGCCAGCGAAACCCCTGGTGTCGAAACCACCACCGGCCCGCTGGGGCAAGGTTTTGCCAATGCCGTGGGCTTCGCCCTTGCCGAGAAGATTCTCGCCAACCATTTCAACAAGCCCGATCACACCATCGTCGACCACCACACGTATGTGTTCATGGGCGACGGTTGCATGATGGAAGGCGTTTCGCACGAAGCCGCCTCGCTTGCCGGCACCTGGCAGTTGGGCAAGCTGGTCGCAATCTACGACGACAACAACATTTCCATTGATGGTGAAGTCCCGGGCTGGTTCACTGACAACACACCCGAGCGTTTCGAAGCCTACGGCTGGAACGTGATCCGCCACGTTGATGGTCACGATGCCGATGCAGTGAAGCAAGCTATTGCGCAGGCCACGTCGCAACATGACAAGCCGACGTTGATCTGCTGCAAGACCATTATCGGCTTCGGTGCGCCGCACAAGCAGGGCAAGGAAGAAAGCCACGGTTCGGCACTGGGCAAGGACGAAGTCGCCGCCGCACGTGAGCAACTGGGCTGGAAATACCCGCCGTTCGAGATTCCGCAGGAAATCTACGCCGCCTGGGATCACAAGCGCGAAGGTGCTGCCGCCGAGCAGGCGTGGAATCAGGCGTTCGACAAGTACGCTGCCGCGTATCCGGAGCTGGCTGCCGAATTCAAGCGCCGCATGGCTGGCGAACTACCCAAGGACTGGGCCGAAAAGTCGCAGGCGTTCATTGCCAAGATGCAGGCCGACGGTCCGGATGTCGCTTCACGCAAGGCTTCGCAGATGTCGCTGGATGCATTCGGTCCGCTGCTGCCGGAACTGCTTGGTGGCTCTGCCGACCTGGCCAGCTCCAATCTCACTAAGTGGAAGGGCAGTCTGGAAGCGGCCGTTGGCAATTCCAGCGACGGCAAAGGCAACTACGTGCACTACGGCGTGCGCGAATTCGGCATGACCGCGATCAGCAATGGCATATCGCTGCATGGTGGTTTCATTCCGTACGACGCCACGTTCCTGGTGTTCTCCGATTACGCCCGCAACGGCGTACGCATGAGCGCGCTCATTCCCGCACACAATATTCATGTCTACACGCATGATTCGATCGGCCTGGGTGAAGATGGCCCGACGCATCAGCCGGTCGAGCACCTGGCCTCGCTGCGCCTGATTCCGAACAACCAGCTGTGGCGCCCATGCGACGCGGTGGAATCGGCCGTCAGCTGGAAGGTGGCGATCGAGCGCAAAGACAACCCGGCATGCCTGGTGTTCTCGCGCCAGACGCTCAAGCACCAGCAGCGTACCGAGCAGCAGCTCGCGGACATCTCGCGTGGCGGCTACGTGTTGTCCGACCCCCTGGATACCAAGTTCAAGGCCATCCTCATTGCCACCGGCTCGGAAGTGGAACTGGCGATGGAGGCATCGCGGACGCTGGCGCAGCAAGGCGTGCCGGTACGCGTGGTGTCGATGCCGTGCACCGAGTTGTTCGATGCGCAATCGCCCGAATATCGCGAGAGCGTGCTTCCCGGCTGGTGTCGCGCACGCGTGGCCGTGGAAGCGGCCAGTGCCGACTACTGGTACAAGTACGTGGGTCTGGATGGTGCGGTGATCGGCATGACCACCTTCGGCGCATCCGCGCCTGCCGAAAAGCTTTTTGATTACTTCGGTTTCACCGTGCCGAACGTAGTCGACGCGGTGAAGAAAGTCATTGGCTGACCTGACAGTCGGTTGCAAACGAAAAAGCCGCGAAGCATCGCGGCTTTTTCGTTGAAGCGGTCATTATCCAGCGATGCCGGAGTGTCCGGTCACGACAACAGGGCCAGCAGTTCCTGCGTATCGGCGGCGATATCGTGAGCGCCTGCCGCTTCCAGTTCGGTACGGTCACCGAAACCCCATAGCACGCCGATGCTATGGACCTGGTTGGCGATGGCGCCTTCGATGTCGTACTTGCGGTCACCAATCATGACCGCCTGCGATGCGTCTATGTCGAAATCGATCAGGGCCGCGGCGATCATGGAAGCCTTCTCGCTCATCGCGCTGCGCGCATCGGGGTTGTACATGCGCACGAATAAAGATCCGAAGGGCAGGGCGGCAATGATCGGCGCTGCGTTTTCCAACGTCTTGCTGGTGACAATGGCCAAGGTATGCCCCGCTGCATGCAAGGCCCGCACGAGTGCCTCGATGCCCGGATAAACCGCATATTCGCGATGCCCATGCGTCTGGAAGCGCTCGTGGTAGTGCTGCACGGCTTGCTCGATACGCTCGGCGTCATGATCGAGCAAGGGGGCGAAGTTGTGCCTCAGTGGAGGGCCGATCCAGTGACGCAACTCGGCATCACTGGGAATGGCTGCTTTCATCTGGGTCAATGCATGGCGCACGCAGCCGAAGATGCCTTCCTCGGAATCGATCAGCGTGCCATCCAGGTCGAACAGGCAAAGCATTGTGTCTTACTCCGATGCGCGCGCTTTCAGAGCCGCGACGGCGGGCAGTTCCTTGCCTTCGAGGAATTCGAGGAAAGCACCACCCCCCGTGGAGATGTAGGACACCTGGTCTTCGATACCGTACTTGTCCACGGCGGCCAGCGTGTCGCCGCCGCCGGCGATGGAGAACGCCTTCGAGGCGGCGATCGCGCGCGCCAGCGTTTCGGTGCCATGGCTGAAGGCATCGAATTCGAACACGCCCACCGGGCCATTCCAGACGACGGTGCCGGCCTTGGCGATCAGCTCGGCATATTGCTTGGCCGTGGCTGGACCGATGTCCAGGATCATCTCGCCGTCCTTGACTTGATCGACCGGCTTGATCGTGGCCGACGCATGGGCGGAGAACTCCGGCGCGACCACCACGTCCACCGGCAGCGGCACATCGGCCTGGCGACCCTTGGCGATCTTGGCAACCTTTTTGGCCGCATCGATCAGGTCGGCCTCATACAGTGAGTTGCCCACGCCATAACCGTTGGCGGCGATGAAGGTATTGGCGATGCCACCGCCGACGATGAGTTGATCAACCTTGCCGATCAGGTTTTCCAGCAGTTGCAGCTTGGTGGAAACCTTCGAGCCAGCCACGATGGCAAGTAGCGGACGGGCGGGGTTTTCCAGTGCCTTACCCAGCGCGTCGAGTTCGGCTGACAGCAGCGGACCGGCACAGGCGATCGGGGCAAACTTGATCACGCCATGCGTGGAGGCCTGCGCGCGGTGTGCGGTGCCAAAGGCATCCATCACGAAGATGTCGCACAGCGCGGCATACTTCTTGGACAGGGTCTGGTCGTCCTTGCCCTCACCGACGTTCATACGGCAGTTTTCCAGCACCACGACTTCGCCATCGGCAACATCGACGCCGTCGAGGTAGTCACGGACCAGGCGAACCTCCTTGCCCAGCTTATCGCCCAGCCAACGGGCCACCGGGGCGAGCGAGGATTCTTCATCGAACTGGCCTTCTTTCGGCCGCCCCAGGTGCGAAATGACCATGACCTTCGCGCCGGCATCGCGTGCCGCCTCGATGGTGGGCAGCGAAGCATCCAGGCGCTGGGTGGAAGTGATCTTGCCGTTCTCGATCGGCACGTTCAGGTCTTCGCGGATCAGTACGCGCTTGCCGCGTAGATCCAGGTCGCTCATGCGGGTGATGGACACGATGGCTATCCCTTTAAGGCGTTGGAAGGATGCACGCCTGCCAAGGGCGTGAACTGTGCATTGTCCCGCCGGCCTTCAGGGGATGCAAATTGGCCGGTTATGCTGTGCTCTTCCTCATCGCCGACGGTGCATGCATGTCCGACATCACGCTGTATGGCTACTGGCGCTCCAGTGCGGCCTATCGCGTCCGTATCGCCCTGAATCTCAAGGGTGTGGGTTACCGCGATCATCCCGTTCACCTGATCCAGGACGGCGGCCAGCAGCACCGGCCCGAATACCACGCGCTCAATCCGCTCGACGTGGTGCCCACCTTGATCCATGGCCGCGACGTATTGACGCAGTCGATGGCGATCATCGAATACATTGACGAGATATATCCCGATCCGCCGTTGTTGCCCGTGGATGCGCTGGGGCGCGCTCGGGTGCGTGCGCTGGCACAAGTGATCGGGTGCGACGTGCATCCGGTCGCCAATCTGCGCGTGTTGCAATATCTGGAGAAGCAGTTCGGCGACAAGGCCGATAAGGCCGAGTGGTCACGCCACTGGATCGTGGCGGGCCTGGCGGCCTTCGAACAACTGGTGGCTGGCGATCGGCGTACCGGACGCTTCTGTCATGGCGACACGCCGGGCATCGCCGATCTAGTGCTGGTGCCGCAGTTGTACAACGCCGTGCGGTGGGGTGTGCCGCTGGGCGACTATCCGACCCTGCTGCGAATCAAGGCTGCATGCGACGAACTGGAGGCATTTGCCAGGGCGGTGCCCGAGGTGCAGAGGGATGCCCCGTCGATAGCGAGCTAAATAGCTCGCTATGCTCATTCGAGGCCGATGGCGTTGCCGCCTGTCAGGAGTGACGGGTCAGGGGCTGAAAACCATGAGCTGCCAGGCATCAGCCCGGTTTTGCGACTCACCCCCCCCGACCATCCCTACTCAGAACCCCAGCCCATAGGGGTCGCTGCCCATCAGTTCTGTGCTCTGGCTGCCACCGCCCTCGGACAGGCGCACCTTCAAGGCCAGTCCGTCGCGCGAATCAGCCTTGTTCAGTGCCTCGTCCAGTTCCACACGGCCTTCCTTGTACAGGCGATAAAGCGATTGGTCGAAGGTCTGCATGCCTTCCTGGAGGCTGCGATCCATGGCTTCCTTCATCTCGTGGATCTGGCCACGTCGGATCATGTCGCGGATCAGCGGCGTATTGAGCAGCACCTCGGTGGCGGGGATGCGACGACCGTCCTTGCCCAGCACCAGACGTTGGCTGATGACCGCACGCAGGTTCAGCGCCAAGTTCATCAGCACGTTCTTGTGGGCCGATTCCGGGAAGAAATTGAGGATGCGTTCCAGGGTCTGGTCTGCATTGTTCGAACGCAGCGTGGCCAGGCATAGGTGCCCGGTCTCGGAGAAGGCGATGGCCGCCTCCATGGTATCGGTGTCGCGGATCTCGCCGATCATGATCACGTCCGGCGCTTCACGCATGGCGTTCTTGAGCGCCTCGTGATAACTGTGGGTATCCAGGCCCACTTCGCGCTGGTTGACGATCGACTTCTTGTGGCGATGCAGGTATTCGATCGGGTCCTCGATGGTGAGGATATGTCCGGAGCTGTTCTGGTTGCGGTGGTCGATCATCGCCGCCAGGGTGGTGGACTTGCCCGAGCCGGTGGCACCGACCACAAGGATCAGGCCGCGAGGCTCCATGATCAGCTCGCGAAAGATGCCTGGCAGCTGCAACTGATCGATGCTGGGGATTTCGCTCTTGATGGCACGGATCACCATGCCCACTTCGCCGCGTTGCTTGAAGACGTTGATACGGAAACGGCCGGCCTCCTTGACCGCCAGTGCCATGTTCAGCTCCAGGTCGCGCTCGAACTGGGGCACCTGGCCTTCGTCCATCAGCGAGTAGGCGATCTTCTTGACCATGCCGCTGGGCAGGCCGGTATTGCCCAATGGGTAGAGCTTGCCCTCGACCTTGATGTTCACCGGGGCGCCTGTCGTCAGGAACATATCCGACGCGCCCTTGTCCACCATCAGCTTAAGGAAGTAACCGATATCCACGTGAATCCCCTGTTATAGCCCGGTGCACGAATCCGTCACTCCATCGGCCGGTTCGTGCCTTTTATTTAGTATTGCGTTGCAATCGGCGATTATGCCCGCCCACAATACGCTGTGACACTCTTAGAGGAATGAGTGATGGTGCACATCTTCTCCCCGCGAATGGGGCGCTCCAGGCGCGTCCGGACCGCGGTTTCGACCCTGGCGCTAGCCTCGGTGATGGCTACGCTGGCTGGCTGCGCAAGTGTGCCGCCGCCCGATGGGTCGATGAATCTGGCGCAATCCCAGTTGCAGTCGGCGCGTGACGCTGGCGCGGCCGACTACGCGCCAGTCGACCTGGGCTTCGCCCAGAGCAAGTTCCAGCAGGCCCAGGCCGCCATGGCCAGCCGCAAATACGAGGTGGCGGCCCAGTTGGCCGATGAGTCGCGTGCCGACTCCGAACTGGCCAGGGCCAAAGCCCGCCTGGCCGCCGCACGAGCCCAGATCCAGCAGAAGACCAGCGACAACGACCGTTTGCGTCAGCAGATCGAGCAGGCGCACGCCCATGACAACGATCCGCCGCCGCCGATTTCCATGCCCGCGCCGGCCGATAGCACGGGCTTGCCGGCTGCGCAGCCGATGGAAGACCTGCCGGCCCCGTCGTCGTCGCAATTGTCGTCTCCGCAAGACCAGGGCCAGGGCACCCAGACCCTGCCCGACCAGACCTTGCCCGATCCGAACCACCAGGGAGGCCAGCTGTGAAGCGCCTTACCACTACCCTCAGCCTGTTCGTACTGGCGCTGGCCGTCACGGGCGCCCATGCCGCCAAGGACGACATGGACGTCACGCGGCTGACCAACAACCTGAACCAGCTGTCGAACGACCCCAACCTGGGCAACTACGCCCAGGCCGAGCAGGCCCGCGCCCGCGACGCCATCAGTCGCTTGTCCCAGGCCAAGTCGAAGGATCGACCGCATCTTCAGTACATCGCCGAGCGCCAGGTGGACCTGGCCCGGGCCTCCGCGCAGTTCCAGGTGTCGCAGATCAAGTTGAACGAGCTCGACCGCGAGCATGATCAGATTCAGCTCGAAGGCAGTCGGCTTGACGCCGAGCAGGCCCGACGCGAACTCGATCGTGCCCGCTTGCAGTTCCAGGCAGCGCAGGAAGAGGCTGCTCGCCTGCAGGAGCAGGGGCAGGCGTCCGCCGCCGCGGCAGAGCAGGCCAAGGCCGAGGCCGACCAGGCTCGTCGTCTGGCGGCGGCCCAGAGCAAGGTGGCCAACGCAGCCAAGCGTGAAGCCGAGCTGGCGGCCCAGGCTGCCCGTGCCCTGCGTGCCCAGCAGCAAGGTGGCGACACCTCGACTCCGGCGCCGAAGAAGAAGTCCAAGGGCGGCTGAACACGTAGAACTGCCACTCTGATATACGCTCCATGCAAAAGCCTGTTTCGACAGGCTTTTTGCTTTTTCGCGCGCGGATTCAAACACTTCGCGCTGGCGCTTGCATGCCCGGAAAAGCGGGAGTAGCGTCGAGCTCCCATGGGGCACTTTCCGAGCGCCATGGGCACTGACCTGAATCATGCGCGCACCTACTTCGACTAACAGCCATCTCCCGTACTGCGGACGGGGGTGCGTGTGGTCGCGCATGGCCATCACCGTTGGCAGGCGCACCAGTCCCGTGCCTGCCGCCCCTAACGAGGAGGTCGGACTATGTTCGAAAACCAGCAGCGTGAAGATGTCGAAGCCTTGTTGAAGACCGATGTCGAGTTTCGCCGGCTCTATCAGCGGCACCGGGAACTCGATAGCAAGGTCCATGACGCCCAGATCGGGGTACTCCCGATGGATGACCTCACGCTTCGTCACATGAAGACTCAAAAGCTTCAAGCAAAAGAGCGATTGCAGAAGATGTGGGACGTCAAGCACACCGCGCACTGACGCTGCACGTTTTCGTACAGGAATGGCCCCGGGGCGCTGATGGCGACCGGGGTCATTGCTTTTTTGAGGCCGCTCAAGCGCGCGGGTTATCATGGTCACCATGGCTGCGGCGACATGACCTGCGGCAGACAACTACC
>NZ_DASVMI010000102.1:0-42447 GCF_036384435.1 Dyella sp.
ATGACACCGTCTGGTACGCTCCATTCCGGTAACACCACTTCCAACTCACCCTTGGCAATCGCCGGAGCGCAGACGAACTCCGGCAGCAGTGTGACGCCGATGCCGCGACGCGCCGCCGACAACAGCACGTTGAATTCGCCCGTGATCAAGCGCGGCTGGATATCCACGGTCGCACGCTCGCCTCCCGCGCCGACCAGCTCCCAGCTCTGCGCACCTTCGTGCTCGCTCATGGTCAGCGCCGGCAGCTTGGACAACTCGTCCGGCGTGGAAGGACGCCCGTAGGTATCGAGCAGGCTGGGGCTGGCAACGGCCAACACACGCGACTGGCCGAAGCTGCGCAGCACCAGGGTGGCATCCGTATCGAGTTTGCTGCGAACGCGAATAGCCACGTCCACCCCTTCACCGATCAAGTCGACACGCCGGTTGATCGCCAGCAGGCGCACCTGCACCTTGGGGTACTGGCTCAGGAAACCCGGCAGCACCTGGGCCATGATCGTCTGGGATAGCGAGACAGGGCAGCTGACGCGCACCACGCCACGCGGTTCGGCACGCAGTTCGTCCACGGCATCCTGCGCCGCCCTGGCTTCTTCCAGCACGGCGCGGCAATGACCGTAGAAACGCTCGCCGACCTCGGTCACCACGAACCGACGGGTCGTACGCTGCAACAGGCGTACCCCGAGCCGATCCTCCAACTGAGCAATACGTTTGCTGAGCCGCGACTTGGGAATACCCAATGCCCTGCCCGCCGACGAAAACCCGCCGTGCTCCACCACCGCGGCGAAGAAGTAAAGATCGTTGAGATCCTGCAGCGTGCCGTCCAGCAACGTCATATTGTTTCCAAAATCGGACAGTTCGTTCGATGAGAGGAATATTAGCGCTATTGTGGCGTGAAATGGGCTATGCTTTTGGGGCGGCCAGAAGAGTCCGCCGGGGGGGGCAAAAGCACGCCAATGGCGCGCTTGACCCTCACGAACTGGCAGGCGACACAGCCGCTGACCTCACGGCTTCTTGTAAACCTCCTTGCCGCCCACCCAGGTGCTCAATGGCTTGATATCCGCGATCTGGCGCGGAGCAACCGTCAGCGGGTCGGCGTCGAGCAGGACAAAGTCGGCGCGGAACCCCGGCTTGAGAATGCCCACCTCGTTCTCCATGAACGCGGCAAAGGCCGCGCCACGTGTGAAGCCGGCCAGGGCCTGGATACGACTGACCCGTTGGTCGGGAAACCAGCCCCCCGGAGGCTGGCCAGCCAGGTCCTGCCGCGTGACGGCGGCATAGATGCCAAGCATCGGGTTGACCTGCTCCACCGGGAAATCCGAGCCGAAGGCCAGTGGCACACCGGCATGGATGAAGCGCTGCCAGGCATAGGCGCCTTGCAGACGCTGGTAACCCAGTCGTTGCTCGGCCCAGGGCATGTCTGACGTGGCGTGAGTGGGCTGCATGGAAGCGATCAAATGCAGTTGTGCAAAGCGAGGGATGTCATCCAGTGCCACGATCTGCGCGTGTTCAACGCGCCAGCGATGATCGCTGCTGGCGAAATCTCCCAGCACGCCCTGATACGTATCGAGCACCATGCGATTGCCGCGATCACCGATAGCATGCGTGGCCACCTGCACCTTGCATCGGAAGGCTTTTTCGACGGCAGCTTTGTATTCTTCCGGCTGGGTCACGAAGATCCCACGATTGCCATGGTCGTCGCTGTAGTCATCGAGCAGCGCCGCGCCACGGCTTCCCAGGGCGCCATCCATGTACAGCTTGACGGTGCGCATGCGCAGATGGCCGGTCGGGTCCTGCCATTGACCACCCTGCTCGCATAGCCACTGCAAGGCCGCATGATTGCCATCGGCCATTTCATACAGGCGCAACGGAATCTCACCGGCAGCAGCCATTTGCTGCAGTACCTTGAAATCATCCAGGCTCACACCCGGATCATGAACGCCGGTCAGTCCTTTAGCCACGGCCTGAGCAAAAGCACGCTTGTAGGCTTCGCGAGTCTGATCGGCGGTCAATGGCGGAATGGCATCATGCACGAGTGCCTTGGCGCCATCGATCAGCACGCCACTGGCTTTCTTGCCGACACGCATAATGCGACCGCCATCAGGCTGCCACTCTCCATCAAGTGAACGAGTCGCGCGCTTCATGGCAACCTTGTTGACCCAGGCTGCATGCCCGTCGATACGTTCCAGATAGACCGGGCGATCCGGGAACGCACGGTCAAGATCCGCTGCGCTGGGGAACTGCTTGCCGGGCCAGCGATTCTGGTCCCAACCGTGACCGATCAACCATGCACCCTTGGGCAGGGATTGCGCCCTGGCTTTCAGGCGCGCAATGACCTCATCACGCGAAGTGCTGCCGACAAGATCAACCTCACTGGCCGACAATCCCAAGCCAAGCATGTGTCCATGCGCGTCGATGAGGCCCGGCACCATGGTCGCGCCCTCGGCATCGACCAGCGTCGCCTGCGGATAGCTTTGCTTGAGCTCGGTGTCGCTGCCGACAGCCAACAGCTTGCCGTCGTCGCCCCATGCCAACGCGGTGGCTTCGGGTTTATCCGGGTCCATGGTGTGGATGTGGGCATGAACCAGCACGGTAGTGGCATGCAGCGGAAACATAGCCATCGCCAGCAAGGCGACGCCAGACAGGCGGGCAATAGAATGCATCGTTGGCTTCCAGTCGCAAGAAATCGCTGCACTGTGCCCCAGTTTGCAGGCTGCAAACAAGCCCACCCAGCTACGAATCAGGCAGCTACCGCTCTGTTCGGCTGCTCGACGTCACAGGCTCGCGCATACTGCGCTAACCGGATGCATGACTCTGGCCCCGGCATTTCCACGCAAGCCGAACGACCCGAGCGCTGATGTTCATCGCGTGCCAGTTCGCGCGCCAGCTTGATCGCCGGCCCCAGACGCAGGTCACTGAACAACGAAAAACCGCCGCGACGCACGTTCCAGAAACCGCTCGCTGACTCGGAAAGCGAATACACGATCATGTCGATCCTCGTCCCCCCATGTGCCAAGCCTCGCCATATAGCAACGGCTCGCAATCAATCCCCCGACCTCCATAGATTGCATGAGTGAACACCGTGTCGACTATGGGTAATTTGCGCGAGAAAGAGTAGGCGCAAACCTACGACACTCGGGTTAGGCCATTTGGTCAGGCCCGTGAGGGCGCCGGGGTGCTCACGGCATGGGCCCCCGCTTGCGCTGCCGGGAACCAAGCCGGATCAGCGCGGCGATTAGCAGTCCGATCAACGGCAGGATACGCACCATGCCGTGCCAAAAATTGCGCTCGTGCGCGGCTTCCAGACGGGCTGGCAGTTCCTGCATTTCCTTGCTGGGCGGCCCGGTGATGTATTCGCGCAAACCCAGCTTCGATGATGGATCACCAGGCTTGGCATCTTCATAAGCCTGGCCTGGATCGAAGCGCACGCTGGCGGCCATGGCATCCAGCGGCGGCTGCGCGACATACAGCATGCTCTTGACGTCACTGAGGCTCCCCAGCTCCATCTGCATGCCAACCACGAATGTGCGCCCAAGAACGATTGAAGACACATAAACCTGGCTGTCGAGCATGCTGCCGAACGCCATGTCCTGGTAGCTCCAGTCCAGGCGATGGCTGGCTGCATCCCAACGTGGCTCGCGCAACCAGCTGATCGAATGCATGGTCGGGCGAGGATTGCGCAATTGGCCAAGGATGTTGGTGGAATAGATCTCCATGGTCCGCTTGATATCATCGGCGTCCGGCGTGAACGCTTCATCGGACACATGACCTTGCTCGACCACGACCACGCGCGCACTCCAGCTACCGTCATCGGGAGCTACTAGCGCAAAGGGTATCGATGACTTACCGTCCTCGGACTCGATGACCGCCGGCTTGCCACGCAGGCGCTCGATATCCTTGGACGCAAGGTAACGATAGCCCGCGGGCAGATCAAAACTGGCCGGTCCATCCAGATGCACACGAGCAGGCCCCTTCTGCCAGGCGGCATCGCGCAGGAAGGCCAGCGGCACGCGATGTTCGGAGGCGGCAATCAAATTCGACGGGCCACCCCTCTCATCGCGCACCGCCAAGTCATTGGACCGGTCGATGGCATCGCCTGCCTTGCCATGCAGCACCTTGGCCACGCGCTCGGGCGATACATTCGGATCGCTCGCCGGCCAGTCACCACTGGATTCGTTCTTCTTTACCAGGCAAGTGGCCTCGACGTCGCTGGGCCAGATGATCTTGCCCGCCCCATCGCGCACCACACCGAAGCCGCATTCATACGGCTCGACCTTGGCCAGCACATGGCCATGGGTATCCACCCAGGTCTTGCTCGATTGACCGTCGTCGCTGTTGACCTGATAGGTGAATACATCACCAGGCCGCTGCGTCTGTATGGAACTGTCCCAGGCAGAACGAAAGAACGCGCCGATGACAGGTTCGGTCACGGCATGCCCTTGGTGATCGATCAGTTGCCAGGCATTCTCAGTCCGTGCGATCGGCGCGGCACCGCCGCTGAACTGGCCGACACCTGCATAGGCTGCGCGCGGCAATATCGTCCTGCCTTGATGATCGACCAGGATGTAATAGTCCTTTTCGTCAGGCCCAGGAACCTTCACCCAGGCAACGCCGTCGCTGAAACCCAGGCTACTGAGCCAATGACCGGAAGCTGGCACGATCGGCTTGCCGCTGCGTACGTCCAGAAGGCCCACGCCGTCGGTCCCGTTCGCGCTGTAGAACGCGCGCTCTGCATCGACCTCGCCGATCGAGTACGCAGAAAACAGTACGTGTCCCTGGCCGTCACGCAAGGTGTAGAGCTTGCGCCCATTTTCAACCACCCGGTTTTCCATCACGGCGTTTACGGAGATGCGATCCTGGCTCAGCGGCAACACCAGCTTGCCGTGCGTATCGATCAAACCGGCACGGCTCTCTTCGGCCGAACCCTCTGAAACACTAGCAAAGCCATAGGCAAAGGTGCCCACGTCGCCATAGCTCACGCCGGGCATCGCCTGTCCCTGGCGATCAATGAAGCCGAGCCGTTCTTGGTCACCGACACGCTGGGCGACAGCAGCCCAGCCCTGCCAGAACATACGCGCGGAATCAAAACGCTGTGGCAACGCCCAATGGCCTTGCCGATCGATAAAACCATATTTGTCGTTGTGATGGGTGTTGGCCGGGGCCACGCCATCCCTAAAACGACCGATGGCGTCGAACTGCGGCGCGATCAGTTCATGACCATTGCTATCGAGCACGCCGGACAAACCACCCGTCGATACGACGATCCAGAGATCGTCCGATGCGTAAATTTCGCCGTAACGCGGCTCGACTACCCAGTGTCCCTTGCGATCGAGCAAACCACACTGGCTCTGGAAAACACGCACGCATACAGGCAACAAGACGGGAGATCCCGACATGGGCGGACCGTCTTCATCTGCCGCACACGCGGCGACCGCCCCTAGGTAAAGCCCCAGCAAGCCGAGCAAACGAATGAATGACACGATTGAGTTCCCTGGCGGCCTTCCTTGACGACCGCAATCGACTGTCGAGGATGACAGTCGACGCTCACTCAATCAAGCCAATCAGGTCCGCAGCAGGTCGGCTGATGACCAGGGTAACGCATGATTGATGGAATCGGGCTCCATGCCGTCGGCGTCATTGTTACCAACATGAAAGAAATCGACCTGGTAAAGCAGCGCCTCGGCGTTGCGACGCATCGCCAGGCTGGTACTGGCCACGCGTTGCACCATGAGTGCGTTTTGCTGGGTCATCTCGTCCATGTCGGCCACTGCGCGATTGACCTGCTCGATGCCCGCGCGTTGCTCGCGCCCGGCCATCGCCATGGCGGCCACCTTGTCAGCCACCTGCTGCGCATTGTCGACGATGGCGGCAAGCGCGGCGCCGGATTGTGCAACCAATGCACCTGCGTCGGCCACCGACTGGCTGCTGTCTTCCATGGTGTGGCGAATATCCCGCGCCGAGACACTGCAGCGCTGTGCCAACTCGCGCACTTGTGCCGCCACCACCGCAAAGCCTCGCCCATGTTCACCGGCACGTGCAGCCTCCACTGCGGCATTAAGCGCGAGCAGATTGGTTTGAAAGGCAACCTCATCGATCAGGGCAACGAATTCGGCAATACGCTCACCATTGCGTTGGATGGCGGTCATCGACGCGACTGTGTCAGACACGATGGCATGTCCCTGGCTGGCACGCTCCTTCGATCGCCTGGCCATGCCATCAGCTTGCACGGCGTGACTGGCCGATTCGGCGACAGTCGCAGCCATCTGCTCCATGGATGCCGACGTTTCCTCCAGGTGAGCGGCTTGAGCTTGCGTGCGCTGATTGAGTATCTCGCTGGCCGAGGCCAGTCCCTGCGCATCCTGGCGCACCGAAGCGGCGGCAACACGTACCTGTTCGACCACCGTCGCCAATTGCTGGTCCATCGTCGCCAGATGACGCAACAAGGTGCCAATTTCATCAAGGCGTCCCACGGCAATGGACTGCCCCACCCGTCCCTGGGCGATGCGCTCAGCCACGCCTGAGGCCAACCGCAGGCGTCGTCCAAGCGCCCGAATGATGCTTCCATCGACCACGCAGGCCATCAGCAAAGCGACCGCGAAGGCCATCATCAGCAGCAGCAAGCCCTGACGATTGGCCAGGTGCTGCGCAGCGGCCTGCGCGCCGCCTGCGGCAAGCGCCTTCTCAAACAGGTTGGTAAAATCGGTCTGCAACGGCAGCAACGCCGGCTGAAGCTCCGAGGAAAGCTTTACTTGCGCGATGTCGTATTGCTCGGCGTCGAGCATGGCCAGAGTTTCATCCATCGACTGCTCGGCCGCCTGGCGATGCTCTATCGCCAGGGCCAGTAATTGCTTTTCCTGGATACCCAGGCCACTAGCGGCCAGCGGCTTCCAGTGCCGATCAATGTCCACACGATTGCTCTTGAGTGCGGTCCTGGCTTCATCGGCCGACGATGGCAGGCGCGTCATGACCGCATGGGCAATCGCCTGAAAGCTATCGTTGTAATCGTTTTGAATGCATCCCACATCGGAGACCGGCGAAAGCGTGTCGCCGACGACCGACTGAATACGCAGGTCGGCACGATGCAGCAGCAACGCGCCAAGGACACAGATCGAGGCAAGCATGAACAAGGCGCCAGCCAGACGGATCAGCAACAACGCACGCAGAGTGAGCGAGGGAAGAGTGAGGGGAAAGCGTAGCCTCGACGGCATGAAGAAAGACCTCGGGGGACGGGGACATCTTCGAGGTCGGCAGCAGCACCCATCGCTTGAGCACCTATTTTATGAAATTTTCTTTACATTTCAGTTGTTTGACATTGATGCTTCAGTGAAACGACACGAGACTGCCGGCCTGTTTCGATTTGCGCCGGCTGGGGACGTGAGATGAGTTGTAGGAACGCAGGTTTGGGCGCGTTCGGCGAACTGTCGGGCAAGAAAGGGTTGCGGCGAGGCGAATTCCAAACGAGGGGTAATGGCAGAACGATCAGCAAGCAAATGCCAATCTGACGTAAAGCTGCGCCGGCTATACACATCTGGCAGCGCAAGCCCTTAAGCTTTAGTTGGCCAATTTTCACGCCCCCCAATACGGCCTGTCTCCCCTCTTTCATCCCCGCCCCATCTCGACCCGTCAAATGACGCTTGCCTGCCCCCCATCCATCGCAATCACCGCCCCCGTGACGTAGCTGGCCATCGGCGAGGCCAGGAACACCGCCACGCGGGCGATTTCTTCCGGCTCGGCAACACGTCCCATGGGAATCCTGTCATTCAAGGATTGCAGCGTCTCATCGCGCGTCTGACCGCTGGCACGGGCCGTCGCGGCCAAGCCTTCTTCCATGCGCTCGGTATGCGTAATGCCCGGATTGATCACATTCACGCGCACACCGCGTGAGGCATAAGCCGAGGCGTAACCGACCGAGGCGAGCATCAATGCGGCATTGGCCGCACCGCCACCGATGTGCACCGGATTAGCCTGCCTGCCGCCCTGGCCCACGATATTGACGATGCTGCCCTGCCCGCGCAAAGCCATCTGCCGGATCAGCGGATCAATAGCATGCATATAGGTGAAATACTTCGCCTGCATCGCATCATGCAAGGCGGTCGCATCGAGTTCGTCCACCGGACGACGGCGCGCGGCACCGGCGCAGTTGACCAGCACATCCACGGGGCCGTGATCGTTTTCAATGCACTGCATGACCAGCTTGGCCGCCACGCTGTCAGCGAGGTCAGCCCCATGCACAGTCATCTGCAATCCATGCCCCGCCAGATGTTGACTGGCTTCGTGCAAGCGATGCGTGTCACGGGCAATGCCCACCACTCGCGCTCCTTCACGCGCAAACAACTCCGCACAAGCCAAGCCAATGCCCTTGCTGGCCCCGGTTATGACAACCAGCCGATCTTTCAATTCCAGATCCATGCGCGCGCCTTGGTGGTGAGATATGCATTGAAGCATGCCGCGTGAGGAGGAAGCGTGGCGGGTTTGGAGTTGGGAGATAGGAGACGGGTCGTGGGGATGCCAGTCCGCCCGTGTCACACCAAATGTCATCTTGCCAATGAAAGGCCTGAATACAGGCGGCGCGAGGTGACACAGGATGCTGTCGTAGCGCTGATACTCGGCTCCGGGAAATCGATTTTTGCCCCACGACTGAGCTCCCCGAAGCCCGCTGCCAGCCGGCTACCGGGCCAGATACCTCCGCCGCCCAACCATGCCGTCAGTCATGTTGCCATTCCCGCACTTTTCGCTTGACGGCTTTTGATATGGTGTTATAGTTCACTACAACACTGGTCAACGAGGTCACTAAAGGAGACCCGCCATGAACGCGCAGAACCTGCTAGCCCTGACCGCCGCCACCCTGCTCACGATCGCAGGCGTCGCCGCCATTCATTCAAATACCATAGTCTCGCCAATTTCTGAGATTAACGGAGCCAAGGTGGTGAACCTGGAGACCATTACGGTCAGCCCCAGTGCTGCCGAGCGCCGTGCCGCCGCCCTGCTCACCGACGCGTCGGTTGCTGGCATCGGTGCCAGCGTCGGGCGCGGTGTTGAAGCCGGCTTGCTGAGCACACAGCTGTCCATGCCCTACTATTCGTTTGGTTCTCAGTTCGGCCGCATTACGAAGGAATAAGCGTATGTCCATCACCTGGAACGACAGCGTCCCGATCTATCGCCAGCTGCGCGAACGCGTGGTGGCGATGATTCTGGACGGCGCCTTGAACGAGGGCGACCCGCTGCCGTCAGTACGCCAGGTGGCAGCAGATTTCCAAATCAATCCGCTGACCGTATCGAAGGCGTACCAGGAACTGGTCGATGATCAACTTGTTGAGAAACGGAGGGGGTTGGGCATGTTCGTCACCGATGGAGCCCGCGAGGCGCTGCTCAAGTCCGAGCGCGAGCGATTCCTGCGCGAGGAATGGCCGGCCTTGTTCGCACGCCTCCAGCGACTGGGACTAGACCTTAAAACACTCATGCGGGAAGCATCCACACCCGATGACAAGGAGAATCGGTCATGAATGCGGTAGTAAGCGCCAGCGGCCTGAGCAAACGCTACAAGTTTTCCGCTGCCCTGGACGGCGTCAGCCTGAATATCCCGGCGGGACGAATCGTCGGGCTGATCGGCCCCAACGGTGCGGGTAAGACGACGGCGCTCAAGGCCATCCTGGGCCTGACCGATTTCGACGGCAACCTGAGCGTGCTGGGGTTCGATCCACGCACCCAGCGCAACGCACTCATGGAACAAGTCTGTTTCATCGCAGACGTCGCCGTGCTGCCGCGCTGGCTGCGCGTCAGCGAGGCGGTCGACTTCGTCGCAAATACACATCCGCGCTTCAATCGCGCCAAGTGCGAGGCTTTCCTGGCTCGCACCAAGCTGCAACCGAAGATGCGCGTCAAGCAGATGTCCAAGGGCATGATCGTGCAATTGCACCTGGCCCTGGTCATGGCGATCGACGCTCGCCTGCTGGTACTGGACGAACCGACACTAGGACTGGATATTCTCTATCGCAAGCAGTTTTACCAGAACCTGCTGGAGGACTACTTCGACGAGAACAAGACGATCATCGTCACCACCCACCAGGTGGAAGAAATCGAGCATATCCTCACCGACCTGATTTTCATCCGTGACGGCCGGATCATCCTCAACGCCGACATGGATTCCCTGGCCGAGCGATTCTCCGAGGTGATGGTCAATGCCGATCGCGCCGCTCTGGCGCGCAGCCTCCATCCGTTGGACGAGCGGCAGATATTCGGCAAGAGCATCTTCCTGTTCGACGGCGCCGACCGCGCCACGTTGGAAAGCCTCGGTGAGGTGCGCCGACCATCCATCAGCGACCTGTTCGTCGCCACCATGAAGGGAACTTACGCATGAAAACCTTCTACTGGCTACTCAAGCGCGAATACTGGGAACATCGTGGCGGCTTTCTGTGGGCGCCCATCATCGCAGGCGGGATTCTCCTCTTGCTGCAATTGCTGCTTGTTGGCGTCATGGGTAGCCTTTTTGCCCGCCATGGCGGCGGCTACAACGTCAACGACATCGTCGAAAAGATGGCCAAAGGCAATTGGGACGATGCCGGCAACCTGTTCGAGCTATGCATCCTCATGCCGATGATCGTGCTCAATGCAGTGCTGGGTTTCGTGGTCATGTTCTATGGCCTGGGAACGATCTACAACGAGCGTCGTGACCGAAGCATCCTGTTCTGGAAATCATTGCCAATCTCCGATTCGCGCACGGTGTTGTCCAAGCTGGTCAGCGCGGTAGTCGTGGCGCCCATCATTACCTCCTTCATATGCGTCGGACTGGGCATTGTCAGCGCCTTGATCTATGCCATTCCGCTAGGCTTGGGAGGTGCGGACTTTGGCAAGCTGCTGGCACATACGCACATCGTGTCAATGCTGCTTGGCCTGCTAGCGCTAGTCCCGCTCTACGCACTTTGGGCCTTGCCCGCGGTCGGCTGGTTCATGCTGTGCTCGGCCTGGTCACGCAGCGTACCGTTTTTGTGGGGTGTCGCCGTCCCGCTGATCGCCGCGCTGGTGCTGTGGATGTTCAACCAGATGGCACCGTTCGATATTCCGGTGGGTTGGATCTGCCAGAACATCATTTTCCGCGTGCTGGTTAGCGTCTTCCCCGTATCGCTGCTGATCGCCAGCGGCCATTCGCAGGGCAGCGACCCCGTGGCAATCATCTTGAGCAACTACGCCATGCTGGGGTCGCTGAAATTGTGGCTGGGCGCGGCCGCCGGTGCTGCCATGATTGCCACCGCCATCTGGCTACGCCGCACTCGCGACGATGCCTGATATCCCGGGGCGCAAGCCCCGGGGCTTTTCCAAAAGGGGTACACCGCATGAATCGCAAGATCGGATGGAGTGTTGTGCTGGCGTGCGCCACCTTGTTGGCCGCCTGCGACGACCTAGGCGATACCAGCATGTTCGGCGATCAGGTCGTGCTCAAGGACAAGCAGGTCGTGCTGTCTCCCAAGGGACAGCCCAAAGCCTACATTGACGCTAATGGCAACTTGAGCATCAACGACAAGCCGGTCAGCGTCACTCCTGAGCAGCAGGCCTTGTTGATGGCTTACTACATGGACGTAGCGGATGTGCACCACACGGGTACGGAAATGGGCAAGGCTGGCGGCAAGGTAGCCATCCAGGCCCTGGCTCATGCGGCCAGCAGCGCCGAGGGCAAAGCCGCCGAACAGACGGCGCAGCAACTGTCGGACATGGGCATGAAGATCTGTAAGGACACTGCCGCGATCAAGACAGTGCAGGACCAATTGGGCGCTCAATTACCCGCGTTCAAACCTTATGCCGGCATCGTCTCGGATGCCAGCGTCAGCGATTGCATGGACGAACACAAGGAAGACTCGGACGGGAAGCCGGGCAAGGACGCATGAGGGAACGCCACATCGACGGAGCAAGCCCCCGTCGAACCTGATCCCCGTCATCCCGGTGACAGGCCAAGGCAGGCCTGACCGGGATGTTTTTGCGAGGGCAGCCAGCGGCGCTGGAGCGACCTGATACAGCACTGTCACTCCAATGCTTCGCACCCAGGCACAGACAGGAGATCGACCGTTGGGATCTCGTCTGCGTATTTGTCGGATGGCACAACCTGATGCTCAGCCGCCGCCACCGCCGCCATGGATACCACCCTTGGTCAGGGTCATCGGATCCAACAGAGCCGCAAGTTCGGCCTTCGACAAGCCGGTAGTCTCCAGTGCAACGTCCATGATCGGGCGCTTCTCCTTATAGGCCTGCTTGGCGGTGGCCGCCCCCTTTTCATAACCAATGACTGGATTGAGCGCAGTCACCAGGATGGGATTTTTATCCAGGGCTTCCTTGACGTGGGCCGTGTTCACCTTGAAGCCGGCAATCGCCTTGTCGGCCAGCAGCACGCTGACGCTGGAGAGGATTTCGATCGATTGCAGCAAGTTGTAGGCAATCATCGGCAGCATGACATTTAACTGGAAATTGCCCGACTGCCCTCCCAAGGTGATGGCCGCATCGTTGCCGATCACCTGCGCGGCCACCATCGCCGTGGCCTCGGCAATCACTGGATTGACCTTGCCCGGCATGATCGAAGAGCCCGGCTGCAAGGCTGGCAGCTCGATCTCGCCCAGGCCCGCCAGGGGACCGGAATTCATCCAGCGCAGATCATTGGCAATCTTCATCAAAGCCACTGCGAGAGTCTTGAGCTGGCCGGACAATTCTACCGCGGCATCCTGCGCGGCCATGCCCTCGAAATAGTTATCGGCGGACTCGAAACGCACAGCGGTCAGCCTCTTCAGCTCCCGCGCCAACGCCGGCCCGAACTTCGGGTCAGCGTTGATACCAGTACCGACGGCCGTGCCACCCTGCGGGAGCCGGCGCATGCGCTTGAGGCTATCCTCGATGCGCTCGATCGATGAATCGACCTGCGCCGCCCAGCCTGACAGTTCCTGCCCGAACGTGATCGGCATGGCATCCATCAGGTGGGTGCGGCCGGTCTTGGGGATATTGCGCAACTCGCGGGCGCGCTTGTCGATGGTCTTGCGCAAATGTTTGAGCGCAGGAATCAACTGTTCGGTGACCGTCAAGGTTGCACTGACATGGATGGTGGTCGGGATGACATCGTTGGAGCTCTGACCGTAGTTCACATGGTCATTGGGGTGCACCGGCGTTCCCGACTTGGCGGAAACATGCGCGATCACCTCATTGGCATTCATGTTGGTGCTGGTACCCGACCCGGTCTGGAAGACGTCGATCGGGAAATGCCGGTCGTATTCACCATCAGCGACGGCAAGCGCTGCCTTGCGGATCGCCGCGGCCTGCCCTTTCTTAAGATGACCCAATGACAGATTGGCTTCGGCGGCAGCGGCCTTGATCAGACCCAGGGCGCGAATGAAGGCGCGCGGCAAACGCAATCCGGAAATCGGGAAATTATCCACCGCGCGCTGGGTTTGCGCGCCGTAAAGGGCATCGGCGGGTACTTTCAATTCGCCCATGCTGTCATGTTCGATGCGGAAGCGTTGCTTTGCCATGAAACTTCCTTCGGTCGTGGGAAACCTGAATATATGCCTCTGGGAATGGGAGATGGGTAGCGGGGGCGCCAAAACCAACCACCAGGTGCATGCCTGGACGGCGCGATTGGGCTTTATGTTCCGCATCGATGCACGACAGGCACGGGGATTTGCACGCCAATGACCCGCCTCCCATCCTCCAACCGATGTAAAATCGACATTTGCCCCGCAGGAACCCCGCGCCATGTCCCACGCCCTGACCGCCCTGTCCCCCCTGGACGGCCGCTACGCCACCAAGGCCGAAGCCCTGCGCCCGATCTTCAGTGAATTCGGCCTGATGCATCGCCGGGTGCAGGTGGAGATTGCATGGCTGCTGGCACTGGCGTCCGATCGCGGCATCGTGGAACTGGAGCCTTTCTCGTCGAGCCAGGTGGCGCAGTTGCAAACCATCGCCAATGATTTCAGTGTGGAGGATGGCGAACGCATCAAGGCGATCGAAGCGACCACCAACCACGACGTCAAGGCGGTGGAGTATTTCATCAAGGAACGCATGGGCAATGATCAGGCCCTGGCTAAGGCCAAGGAGTTCGTGCACTTCGCCTGCACCAGCGAGGACATCAACAACCTGTCCTATGCGCTGATGCTGCGCGACGCGCGTGAACACGTGCTGCTACCGACCTTCGACAAAGTCATCGCTACCCTGCGCGACCTGGCACATGCCAACGCCGAACTGCCGATGCTTTCGCGCACGCACGGCCAGACCGCCTCGCCCAGTACCCTGGGCAAGGAACTGGCCAATGTCGTCGCCCGCCTGGAGCGTCAGCGCCACCAACTGGCCGCACTGGAGATTCCCGGCAAAATCAATGGCGCCGTGGGCAACTACAATG
This sequence comes from Dyella sp., assembly GCF_036384435.1. Classification (GTDB taxonomy): domain Bacteria; phylum Pseudomonadota; class Gammaproteobacteria; order Xanthomonadales; family Rhodanobacteraceae; genus GSA-30. Next base: position 14,363 of record NZ_DASVMI010000102.1, read on the forward strand.
CCCACGCCATTACTTATCCCGAACTCGACTGGCGCGGCTTCTCGCACCGCTTTGTCGAGAGCCTGGGCCTGGACTATAACGCCTATACGACCCAGATCGAACCGCACGACGGCATTGCTGAATACTGCGACGCGGTGCGCCGCGCCAACATCGTGCTTATCGACTTGGCTCGCGATGTGTGGGGCTATATCTCGCTGGGCTATTTCAAGCAGGCACTGAAGGCTGGCGAAGTCGGCTCTTCCACCATGCCGCACAAGGTCAACCCGATCGATTTCGAAAATGCCGAGGGCAACTTCGGCCTTGCAAACGCCCTGCTCGGCCATTTCGCCGAAAAGTTGCCGATCAGCCGCTGGCAACGCGACCTGACCGATTCCACCGTACTGCGTGCCCTCGGAACCGCCTTCGGTCACACCCTTGTTGCCCTGGAATCGCTGCTCAAGGGCCTGGGCAAGCTCACGGTCAACGCCGATCGCCTGGCCGCCGACCTGAATGCCAGCTGGGAAGTCTTGGCCGAAGCCGTGCAGACCGTCATGCGCCGGTACGGCCTGCCCGAACCCTATGAGCAGCTCAAGGCCCTGACCCGCGGCCAAGGCATCACGCGCGAATCGATGCGTGCATTCATTGAAGGCCTGGACATGCCGGCAGATGCCAGACAACGCCTGCTCGATCTCACGCCGGGCACCTATACCGGCCTGGCCACGGTGCTGGCCCAGGACATCTGACCCAACACTTCCACTATCAAGGAAGATTCATGTTCGCACATGCCTCCTCGGCCTTTTCCAGGATTCTCGGCACACTTATGCTGCTTGGCAGTTTCAGCGGTAGCGCCATGGCGCGCGACCTGGATCACAACGATCCCGATCGTGCAGCCATCCTGGATGCGGCTCGCCAGGGCGAGGCGGTGAAGTTCGTGGTCAAGGACCTGGTGCGCTACGGAGATACCGCCTACCTGTGTGCGCTGAAGAACGACGGCGACGGTATCGAGGGCACGGATGACGCGCTCGACGTCTACACCTGGGGCTTCTACAAAGGTAGTCAGGGCTGGCACGCGATCTCTCTATCCGGACGCTTCGCCTCGTCACCGGATCAGGTCGATTGCAGGATCGACCAGACGCCCGCTGATTCGGCTGACGTCGTACGCAAGGCCATGGCCGAGTCGGTCGCCGGCACATTGCGCGATTCCCTTGAGCAGTCACCGCTTTCGGCAGACCAGCTCGCCCAGCTCACCGAACTGCGCCAGGCCCATATTCTTGGCGACGTCGATGTCGAGGGCGACAAGATCGCATACGACAAGATGCAACTGGACATTGTCCTGGAGCACTGCAAGGACGACGCCTGCCGCCAGGCCAACCAGCATGCGTTCCAGAAACTGGGGCAATGGCAGACCGATACCAAGGTCAGTTCGCTGGCGTGGAACCGCTGCCGTTATGGCCTGCGCATCGGCAGCCTCGTCGCCGATCAGCAATGCCTGGAGGCAGCCATGCCATTGCCGGTATGCCGGCCGCACCAGAAGCTGCCGCAGGACCAGGCCACCATCAGCAGTTGCCTGGTTGGCATCAGGCAACGTTGCGAGCACCAGTTCGCCAATACCGCAGATCGGGACATGGCGTGCCCCTGATATCCCCGAAGCAGGCGCTTTGTGTCGCCCAAGACGCCTGAGCCGGCCGATTCACACGGGGCCTTGCCCGCCTGTTTCGCCTCTGCGGTTTATCGCGACTGAAGTCGCTTCTACAATGCCGGGATGAGCAAGCAAGCGCCCCTCCCTATCGAAGTCCGCGGTTCGACGCGGCAACCTCTTGGCATGAGCCCGGCACAGTTTCTGCGTGATTACTGGCAGAAACGACCGCTGCTGATTCGCCACGCTTTCCCAGGTTTCGTGCCACCGATCGAGCCGGACGACCTGGCCGGCTTGGCCTGCGAGGAAACCGCGCTGTCGCGGCTGATCGTGCACGATGAAAAACGCGACCGCTGGAGCGTGAAATCCGGCCTGACCGAAGACGACTTCGCCGCCACGCCAGACAGCCATTGGACTTTGCTGGTGCAAGATGTGGACAAGTGGGATGCCGACGTGGCCGCCCTGCTTGAATCATTTCGCTTCCTTCCCACCTGGCGCGTGGACGACATCATGATCTCCTATGCCGAACCCGGAGGTGGTGTGGGCGCCCATGTCGACCAGTACGATGTATTCCTTTTGCAGGCGCTGGGCCAGCGGCACTGGGCGATCAGCGACGATCCGGAGGCTCCCAAGGATTTTCGTCCCGATGTCGAGCTCAAGCAGTTACAGACTTTCGATCCGACACACGAATGGCTGCTGGAGCCTGGCGACATGCTGTATCTGCCGCCAGGCGTACCGCACGATGGCGTGGCGTTCGGCGGTCCATGCATGACCTTCTCGATCGGCATGCGCGCGCCTTCGCAGGCGGAACTGACCGGCGACCTGGCCGATTACCTGGCCGAACGCATGAGCGACGACCAGCGTTACGTCGATCCGGACCTGGCGCCGGTCAAGGGCATCGGCGAAATCGACAAGCATGCACTGGCCCGTGTTCGCCAATCCGTGCCGACCGCCGCCACGCTGGATGACGATACCCTGCGCGACTGGTTCGGCCGTTTCATCACCCGTTACCGCATCGCGCAGGCACCGGCGCTGCCGGAGCGCGAACTGACTGCCGCGGCACTGACCAAGTTGCTCGACGGCGGCTGCGAATTGTTTCGCCATCCCTGGTCCCGCCTGGCCTGGAGCCGCGGCAAGCGTGGTTGCAGCCTGTACGCCAACGGGCAGGCATACGTGGCGAGTGCGGACCTAGCCGAGCAGTTGTGCACCGAGCGTTCGTTACAGCCGCCGCGAAAACTGCCGGCAGCCGATCAGGCGTTGCTGCTGGCGCTGATCAACGACGGTCATCTGGTCGTGCGCAAGGCTAAGCGTCCCCGCTGATGGAGCTACAGGATTTCCATGTACAGAGCGCCAGTTGGGCCACGCCCAGCGATCGCGAGGCGTTGAAGGAACTGCGCCTGGAAATCCTTGGCTACGCGCAATCGGCACCTGAAACGCAAGCTTGGGACGATCTTGACGACCGCTCGGTGCATGTCCTGGCGCGGGACGCCCACGGCCGTCCCGTCGGCTGCGGGCGAATGACCCAGGCACACACGATCGGCTGCATGGCCGTACGCGGTGACTGGCGCGACAAGGGCGTAGAACGGGCATTGCTGCGTGAACTGGTGGCCAGGGCACGCAGTCTGGGCTGGCCCGAAGTCACTGTGGACGCCCCGCTGCAGGCCAACGACATGCATGCGCGCGAGGGCTTTGTCGCCGAAGGCGATGTTTTCGCCCTCGCCGGCATACCGCTTCGCCGGATGCGCATGGTTCTGTGGGCCAAGGACCCGCATCCGGCCGCTTCAGAACAAAAATGGCTGCCGGCCGCGACGCGCGAGGCATTGGCAACCAGCCGGTTGACCCTGCTGCGCGATAGCCGGCACCGCCTGATGATCTATCAGCCCCTGTTGCCAGTAGACATCTATACCCATGCTGCCGAGATGGACGAACTGCGTCGTATCGCCACCTCCGGTCGTGGCGCCCAGATCCGGGTGCTGTTGCATGATCCGCAGTCGGCACTGCGCGACAACCACCGTCTGGTCGCCTTGGCCCAGCGCTTGTCCAGCACGATCTCGATCCGGGTGCCGTCGGAAGAAACCGACCTGGCTTACACCAGCGCCTATCTGCTGAACGATGTCGGCGGTTACTTGTTCCTGCCCGAAGCCTCGCGCCCGCAAGGTCGCGCCGCTTCACTTGATCGTGCTGGCCAGGCGCCGCTTGGCCAGCACTTCGACGATGTCTGGGACCGAGCCGAACCGGCTACAGCCCTACTCCCGCTTGGCATCTGAGCGCATAACCACCGTCGCGGCTTGTCAAGCCGCAAACCACCCCATGACCTCAAGCGGAGCGCGCTCATGCGTGTAAGCCTGCCTCATACGGCCCAGTCAGCATCCACAGCGTTCCTGATCCACCCGACTCGCCACTGAACGCTGTCACGATGGCTAAAAAGGCCCGCCTCAACGTCCGGAAAAGCAGAAATTGCAGGAATGTCATGGCCGTTGCGACCAAGGTCTACACCGCCCACACTCGAAATTTCGTGGTCGATCCCCACTTTTCTCTGCAAATCGGGTTGCCGCGCCGCAGCACCCCGGCGCTATAATTAACAGGATTTTTCGCCAGCGTTTCAGTCCTCCCAGGGCCGGGGCGCTGTCTGCCTCCCTTCCCTGCCGGTGGTGACGTGAGCACAAACCTGATCCGCGAGTTCTTCGAATCCTCGCAACTCGCTGGCGGTAACGCCGATTATGTCGAACAACTGTATGAAGCTTGGCTCGCCGACACCACGTCGGTGCCCGCTGAGTGGAACCACTATTTCCAGACCTTCAAAGGCCGCGAGTCGGGGGACGTGTCCCACACCGCGGCCATTGCGCGTATAGAGGCGGCGCAAAAGCAGCGCTACGTCAACGGCGGTGGCGGCGTGGTGGCCGGCAGCGTCGACGACGCCCACGCGCGCAAGCAGGCTGGCGTGTTGCGCCTGCTGACGGCCTACCGCTCGCGCGGCCATCTGGCCGCTGACCTCGATCCGCTGGGCCTGACCCAGAAGCTCGAAGCGCCGGATCTGGGCTTGGCCTTTCACGGCCTGACCGACGCCGACCTCGACACCGAGTTCGACACCAACAACTTCGCCGGTACCGGCCCGCGCATGAAGCTGCGCGACCTGCTGGCTGCGCTGAAGAAAGTGTATGCAGGCACGATCGGTGCCGAGTTCATGCACATCAGCAATCACGAGCAGCGCAATTGGATCTATACGCGCCTGGAGCAGGCCAATGGTTCGGCCGGCCTGGACAAGAACGCCAAGCAGCACCTGCTCGACAGCCTCACCGCCGCCGAAGGCCTGGAGCGCTACCTGCACACCAAATACGTCGGCCAGAAGCGCTTCTCGCTCGAAGGCGGCGACAGCCTGATCCCGATGGTCGACGACGTGGTACGCGCCGCCGGCGACAATGGCATCAAGGAAGTGGTGATCGGCATGGCCCATCGCGGCCGTTTGAACGTGCTGGTCAACATCCTCGGCAAGCCGCCCAAGACGCTGTTCAACGAATTCGAAGGCAAGTGGGACCACCCGGACGATCCGGCTCACTCCGGCGACGTGAAGTACCACATGGGCTTCTCCGCCGACGTCAAGACACCCAAGGGCGGTGTGCACGTCGCGCTGGCGTTCAACCCATCACATCTGGAAATCGTCAATCCGGTGGTGGCTGGCTCCGTGCATGCGCGCATGACGCGCCGTCGCGACACCGAACGCAAGCAGTCGCTGGCCGTGCTGGTGCACGGCGACGCGGCGCTGGCCGGCCAGGGCGTGAACATGGAGCTGTTCAACATGTCGCAGGCCCGCGGCTTCAAGATCGGCGGCAGCCTGCACATCGTGGTGAACAACCAGGTGGGCTTTACCACCTCCAATCCGCAGGACGCCCGCTCCACGCTGTATTGCACCGACCTGGCCAAGATGGTCAACGCACCCGTGTTCCACGTGAACGGCGACGACCCGGAAGCGGTGATCCAGGCCACCCGCCTTGCCTACGATTTCCGCAAGGAATTTCGCAAGGATGTGGTGATCGACCTGGTCTGCTATCGCCGCCACGGCCATAACGAGGCCGATGAACCGGCGGCGACGCAGCCGGTGATGTACCAGATCATCCGCAAGCGTCCGACCACGCGCGACCTTTATGCCCAGCAGCTGGTCAAGGAAGGCACGATTGCCGAAGGCGACGCGCAAAAGCAGTTCGACGCCTATCGTGACCGCCTCGAGGCCGGCGGCACACTGGCCACGACAGCCGAAGATCTGCGCAACGACATCCCGGTCGATTGGAGCCGCTTTATCGGCGGCAAGCTGTCGACGCCGACCGATACGACCGTGCCCAAGGCCAAGCTGATCGAGCTGGCCAACAAGATCCTCGACCTTCCCAAGGACATCACGCTGCAGTCGCGCGTCGCCAAGATCTACGACGACCGCCGCAAGATGGCCGCGGGCGAACAGCCGGGCGATTGGGGTTTTGCCGAAAACCTGGCCTATGCCACGCTGATCGACGAGAAGTACAACCTGCGCATGGTCGGCCAGGATTCGGGCCGCGGTACGTTCTTCCACCGTCATGCCGTGCTGCATGACCAGAAGGACGGCCATACCTTCATGCCACTTACCAACGTGCGCAGCGATGCCGATGTCGAAGTGATCGACTCGCTGCTCAGCGAGGAAGCGGTGATGGCGTTCGAATACGGTCACTCGACCACCGATCCTTACACCCTGCATATCTGGGAAGGCCAGTTCGGCGATTTCGCCAACGGCGCCCAGGTAGTGATCGACCAGTTCATCAGCTCGGGCGAATCCAAATGGGATCGCCTGTGCGGCCTGGCGCTCTACCTGCCGCATGGCTACGAAGGCCAAGGTCCGGAACACTCCTCCGCCCGCCTTGAGCGCTTCCTGCAGCTGTGCGCCATGGAAAACATGCAGGTCTGCGTGCCGACGACCCCGGCGCAGGACTTCCACATGATCCGTCGCCAGATGCTGCGCCCGACGCGCAAGCCGCTGATCGTAATGACGCCCAAGTCGCTGCTGCGCCACAAGCTGGCCGTGTCGACCCTGGACGAACTGGCCGAGGGCAGCTTCCAACTGGTGATCGGCGAGCACCGCGATCTGCCGGCCAAGAAGGTCAAGCGCGTCGTGCTGTGCGCGGGCAAGGTCTACTACGACCTGCTCGAAGAAGCCGAGAAGCGCCAGATCAACGACGTCGCCATCGTGCGCGTCGAGCAGCTCTACCCGTTCCCGCGCGCCGAAGTGAAGGCCGAACTGGACAAGTACGCTTCCGCCAAGGAAGTGATCTGGTGCCAGGAAGAGCCGATGAACCAGGGCGCCTGGTTCCAGATCCGTCACCACCTGCAGGCCGTTGTCGGCGCCAAGCAGAGCCTGTCCTATGCAGGCCGCGCGCGCTCGGCAGCACCGGCTGCCGGCCATCTCAACACCCATGTCGCCGAACAGACGGCGCTCGTCGAACAGGCGCTGGCCGCGCCCGTCGGCACCGACCACTCCGCGGAGTAAGACAAGCATGTCCATCGAAGTCAAAGTCCCCGTCCTGCCTGAGTCCGTCTCCGACGCCACCATCGCCACCTGGCATAAGCAGGCGGGTGAAGCGGTCAAGCGCGACGAGAACCTGGTCGACCTGGAAACGGACAAGGTCGTGCTGGAAGTGCCCTCGCCCGTCGACGGCGTGCTGAAGGAGCTGAAGTTCCAGCCCGGTGACACCGTGAACAGCCAGCAGGTCATCGCCATCATTGAGGAAGGCGCCGCCGCTGCAGCCCCCGCCCCTGCCGCGAAGGAAGAAAAGGTTGCCGCTCCGGCGCCTGCCGCCGCCCCGGCTGCCAGCCCCGCCGCAGCCAGTGGCGACCTCTCGCCAGCCGCACGCCGCGCCGCCGAAGAAGGCAAGGTCGATACGTCGGCCGTATCCGGCTCGGGCCGCGATGGCCGCATCATCAAGGAAGATGTGGTCAATGCGCAGAAGTCAGGCGCCGCGTCCCCGAGTCCCGCAAAAGCCACTCCCGGCTCGCGCCCTGAAGAACGCGTACCGATGACGCGTATCCGCGCACGTATCGCCGAGCGCCTGATGCAGTCGAAGAACTCGATCGCGATGCTCACTTCGTTCAACGAAGTAAACCTCGCCGAAGTCACCAAGATGCGCAAGACGCTGGGCGAGCAGTTCGAAAAGACCAACGGCGTCAAGCTCGGCTTCATGAGCTTCTTCGTCAAGGCCGCCGCCGAAGCACTCAAGCGCCATCCGGTGATCAACGCCTCGGTCGATGGCAACGACATCGTTTACCACGGCTTCCAGGACATTTCGATCGCCGTGTCCACCGACAAGGGCCTGGTGACGCCGGTGCTGCGTGACGTGCAGGACATGAGCTTCGCCGACATCGAGAAGGGCATCGTCAACTACGCCAAGAAAGCGCGTGACGGCAAGCTTGGGCTGGACGACCTGCAGGGCGGCACATTCACGATCACCAACGGGGGCACCTTCGGCTCGCTGCTGTCGACCCCGATCGTCAATCCGCCACAGAGCGCGATCCTGGGCATGCACACCATCAAGGAGCGCGCCATCGTCGAGAACGGTCAGGTGATTGCCGCCCCGATGATGTACCTGGCGCTGTCCTATGACCATCGCATCATCGATGGCAAGGACGCGGTGCTGTTCCTGGTCGACATCAAGAACCAGTTGGAAAACCCGCAGCGGATGTTGCTGGGGCTGTAACATTTTCAGCCGGGACTCGGGACTCGGGACTCGGGACTCGGCTAAAAAACACGCGGATTCGGGACGATATGGGAGACTTAGTGCTCTTGCGAGTTCCGAGTCCCGGGTCCCGAGTCCCGCAAAAAAGGACTCCGTTTCATGTCTGAGAAATTCGACGTTATCGTCATCGGTGGAGGCCCCGCCGGCTACCACGCGGCCATTCGTGCCGCGCAACTGGGCTTGAAGACAGCCTGCATCGACGCCTTTGCCGGCAAGGACGGCAAGCAGGCGCTGGGCGGCACCTGCCTCAACGTAGGCTGCATTCCGTCCAAGGCGCTGCTCGATTCGTCCAAGCAGTTCTACAACATTGCGCACAACCTACCGGTCCACGGCATCACGGTGGAAGGCGCGAAGGTCGACCTGGGCGCCTTCATCGGCCGCAAGGACAAGATCGTCAAGCAGTTCACCGGCGGCGTGGCGCAACTGTTCAAGGCCAACAAGATCACCAGCTACTTCGGCAAGGGCAAGCTGCTGAAGGGCAACAACGTCCAGATCACCGGTGCCGATGGCGACAAGCAGACCATCAGCGCGACCAATGTGATCCTGGCTTCCGGTTCGGTGCCGATCGAACTGCCGTTCGCCAAGTTCGACAACAAGTTCATCATCGACAACGCCGGCGCGCTGGACATCAACGAAGTGCCAAAGCGCCTGGGTGTGATCGGCGCAGGCGTGATCGGCCTGGAACTGGGCAGCGTGTGGCGCCGCATGGGCTCGGAAGTGACCATCCTGGAGGCGCTGCCGGACTTCCTTGGCGCCGCCGATGCGGACATCGCCAAGGTCGCGCTGAAAGAATTCACCAAGCAGGGCCTAGCCATCAAGCTGGGTGCCAAGTTGTCCAAGGCCGAGGTCAAGGGCAGCGAAGTGCACCTGACCTACAACGACAAGGATGGCGACCATGAGCTGGTCGTGGACAAGCTATTGGTGGCCGTTGGCCGCCGCGCCTATTCAGACGACCTCCTGTCGGACGATTGCGGCGTGAAGCTGGATGAGCGTGGTCGCATCGTGGTGGACGAGCACTGCCATACCGGCGTGGACGGCGTATGGGCGGTCGGTGACGCCGTACGCGGCCCGATGCTTGCACACAAGGGCTTCGAGGAAGGCATCGCCGTAGCCGAATGGATCGCCGGCAAGGCCGGTCACGTTGCCTACGACACCATGCCCTGGGTTATCTACACCGAGCCGGAAATCGCCTGGGTCGGCAAGACCGAGAAGCAGCTCAAGGAAGAAGGCGTGCCTTACAAGGTCGGCACCTTCCCGTTCGCCGCCATCGGCCGCGCCGTGGCGATGAACGAGGCCATCGGCCAGGTAAAGATGATCGCCCACGCCGAAACCGACCGCATTCTTGGCGTGCACATGGTCGGTCCAGGCACCTCCGAGCTGATCGCCGAATGCGTCGTGGCGATGGAATTCAAGGGCTCGGCCGAAGACCTCGCCCGCATCGTCCACGCACATCCGACCCTGTCCGAAGCCGTGCACGAAGCTGCGCTCTCGGTAGACAAGCGCGCAATCCACAAGGGCAACTGATTTTTCGGTGCGCCCTCATCGGCCCGCTCGTGGTGACATGAGCGGGCCGTGTTTTTTCAGAAGTAAGTGGAGAGCACTAAGAAATGAGAGAAGAGTGCCTCGTCCGGGCCTACATGCTTGCCCCTCACTTCTCATTGCTCTGAACTATTTCCTCCCCAGGATCCCGCCCTTTACTGGAGCCGCATCATGCCCCACCCCACCGCCCTCTGTGTCTACTGCGGCTCCAATAGCGGCAGGCATCCTGAATACACGGCCATGGCAACAGCTCTGGGCACAGCCATGGCTCAACGTAACGTCACGCTGGTTTATGGCGGCGGCAAGGTGGGATTGATGGGCACGGTGGCCGATGCGGTACTAGCCGCCGGGGGCAAAGTCATCGGCGTGATCCCGCGCCAACTGGTCGAGCGCGAGGTGGCCCATACCGGACTGACCGAGTTGCAGGTGGTCGAGACTATGCATCAGCGCAAGACACGCATGTTCGAGCTATCCGACGCTTTTGTCGCGCTACCCGGCGGCTACGGCACGATGGACGAGATGTTCGAGATGCTGACCTGGGCACAACTAGGGCTGCATCGACACCCATGCGCGTTTTACGACGTGCGCGGCTACTATGCGCCGCTACAGAACATGATGGACCACATGGTCGAGGAAGGTTTCGTGCGTCGCGAACAACGTGACGGCATCTGGTTCGGTGAAGGCATCGACAGGATGTTCGACTGGATGAGCGGCTACGAACACGGCTATACGTCCAAATGGATCGACAGCAGCAGCGTCAAGGCTTGAGGAAATCACATGAATCGTGATGCATTTAGCGCTTTCCGCATCCATAACGACCCCGCCTCGGGCCATCGTGCTGGTATTGAAACCCTTCAGATGCAGGCACTGAGTCCGGGTGAGTTGCTGGTCGAGGTGGCCTACTCATCGGTCAACTACAAGGATGCCCTCGCAGGGACCGGTAAAGGCAAGGTTCTACGCCAGTATCCCCTGAACGGCGGAATCGACGTGGCCGGTCACGTAGTAGCGTCGACCGTCCCTGCTTTCCAGGAAGGCGATGCGGTGCTATGCACCGGCAGCGGGCTATCGGAAACACGCGATGGCGGCTACAGCCAGTACATTCGCCTTCCCGCAGCATGGGCCATCCCCTTGCCCACCGGCCTGAGCCTGCGCGAAAGCATGATCCTGGGCACAGCGGGATTCACGGCCGCCCTAGGCCTGTTGCAGATGGAGGCCAACCGCCAATCGCCCTCGCTCGGCCCCATCGCCGTGACCGGAGCCACCGGCGGCGTGGGCATGCTGGCGATCGATATCTACACCCGAGCTGGCTATGAAGTGAACGCCATCAGTGGCAAGACCGACCAATTCGCCGCGCTGAGCGAACTGGGCGCTTCCCAGTGCCTCGACCGCCACCAGCTTGCCTTCAGCGGCAAGCCCCTGGATTCAGCACGCTTTGGCGGTGCACTGGACAATATCGGCGGCAAGATGCTGAGTGGTCTGTTGCCGCTGGTTCAGCCCTACGGCAACATAGCCGTATGCGGCAATGCGGGGGGCCTGGTGTTCGACAGCACCGTCATGCCATTCATCATTCGCGGCGTCAACCTGCTGGGCGTGGCCACAGCAGCGACCGCTCGCGACATCCGCGAGCAGGTCTGGCAGCGTCTGGCGTCCGACTGGAAGCCTCGCTATCTGGACCGTATCGCAACGCGTGAAGTCGAGCTTGAAGGGCTCGCTGATGTCTTCGAAACCATGCTGGCAGGCGGCTCTTTTGGTCGTACCCTGGTGCGAATTGGCAAAACGGCCTAGACAAGTCGCTTTAAACCCGCGATAAACGCAGCTTAGAATCATCTGAAAACAACAAGGGGAAACCTTTCCTTATGGCACGCATCCTGATCGTCGACGATTCGCCGTCACAGTTGCTTGGTATCAAGCGCATCGTCGAAAAGCTCGGGCACGAGACCGTCACCGCCGAAGACGGCGCCGCGGGCGTAGAGGCGGCCAAGCGTGAGATGCCCGATCTGATCCTGATGGATGTGGTCATGCCCAATCTCAACGGCTTCCAGGCTACCCGCACCATCAGCAAAGACCCCTCGACCGCCCATATCCCGATCATCCTGGTCACGACCAAGGACCAGGAAACCGATAAGGTCTGGGGCATGCGCCAGGGTGCAAAGGCCTATGTGACCAAGCCGATCAAGGAAGACGAGTTGGTGGCTACGTTGAAGACGCTGTTGCCTGCATAAAGCCTAGCTTTTGTGATGTAGAAAAGAAAAGCGCCCCAGGGCGCTTTTCTTTTGTCTGCCGATGCTTCCAGAAAGGCGGCATATGAGGGTGCAAGACACCTCCTCACAAAGCCTCTGGCCGTAGCGTGTCCGCTTCCGTCGTAATGGTAGCCTTGCCTTCTCAAGCCGCCCGGGGATCAAATCCCTCGAACTGCTCCCTCAAGGCTTCATAAGCCGCCTTCTGCTCGTGCGTATCGGCCGCCGGTACCCGAATGGAGAGCTCCACCAATTGGTCTCCCGGAGTTGGCCCTGGCATGCCTCGGCCTTTCAGACGCAATTTGCGACCGGACTGGGAGCCCGCAGGGATACGCAGATCGACAGTACCGGCCAGCGTTGGCACCGGCACGGTGGCGCCCAGGGCAGCCTCCCACGGGGTCAGGGCCAATACGTGGATGATATTGCGCCCGTCGAGGCGAAAACGCGCATCATCCCGAATGCCGACCTCAAGCAGGAGATCACCGTTGGTTCCCCCAGCTTGGCCGGCATGCCCTTGCCCGCCCAGGCGAATCACCTGTCCGGGCTGAATACCCGCTGGAATCTTCACCTCCAGGGTGCGTTCACCTCCACGACTATCCTGGAGCACCAGGCGAGTCTTGCCGCCGTCGAACGCCGTCTTGAGGTCGATCTGTACCTGCGCCTGAATATCGCCTCCCCGGCGCGGACGCGCCGTCCCGCGCGCTGCTCCCGCACGGCCACCGAACAGGCTCTCGAAAAAATCGCTGAAGTCGCCCGAGCCACCTTCCCCAAAGTCGAAGCCCTGGTTGCCCCACCCCGGCGGTGGCCGAAACTGCTCTCCGCCACGGTATCCGCCGGCCCGGAGCTGGTCGTAGGCCCGGCGCTTCTCCGTATCGCGGAGCACTTCATTGGCTTCATTGATCGCCTTGAACTTGTCCTCAGCCCCTGCTTCCTTGTTCTTGTCCGGGTGATATTTTCGTGCCAGCTTGCGGTACGCCGCTTTGATATCGGCCTCGCTTGCATCCGGCTTCACACCCAGGATCTCGTAATAATCTTTGAATTCCACTGCCACTCCCCAGCCATTGCATCAAACGCCTAAAGCCCATCGCGGATAATCTCCGCGACAGGCACTTCCCGCAACCGCGACCGGAGCAAGGCACCCCGGTCGCAGCCTCAGATCAATGTGCGGTGCTGATGGCGATACGACGTGGTGCGGTTTCCGCGCGCTTGGGAATGACGATTTCCAGCACGCCATGTTTGCCATTGGCGGTGATACCTTCCGCCTCGACACTGTCGGGCAATGAAAAGCGGCGATGGAATCGGCCGTGAGCGCGCTCAATTCGCGTGAATTTGCCTTGCTGCTGGTCCTGGGCATCGCGCTGGCCTTTGATACTGAGCACATTCTTGTCCATGCTCACTTCAATGGTGGCCGGATCGACACCAGGAATGTCCGCAAGGATCACAAAACGCCCCTCTTCTTCCATGATGTCCACACGCGGAGCCCACTGGCCCGTTTGCACCGAGGCTAAAGCGGCCTCATCCGCACTAACAAAGCGGTCGAACGCATGACGTACGTCACCGATATTGCGAAGTGCGTTCCAGGCTAGATGCGAGGGAATACGATTCATGGGTAACTCCTAAAATGGTGTTGCGGCCCGCTGCCGCCTGCTCTGGTAAATAAGCTCCGGCGTGGATAATTCAAGGCGACAGCCGCCGAGCCCGGCGCTAGCATCAACACCTGTTTTTCTTTCCTTAAGCGTGAGCCATGAGCATTCAGATTGGTGATTCCCTGCCCAACCTCGAAATTCATCTGGCCGGCGACACCATAGAGCGCATCGACACGGCCACGCTGTTTGCCGATAAGCGAGCCATTCTTTTCGCCGTGCCCGGCGCATTTACTCCCACCTGTTCAAACAAGCATCTCCCGGGATATATCAAGCACCTGGATGATTTTCGTTCTCGCGGCTTACAAGTGATGTGCCTGGCGGTCAACGATGCCTACGTCTTGCAGGCATGGGCTCGCAATCAACAGACTCCGGCAGAGCTGCTCATGCTGGCCGATGGCAATGGCAAGTTCACCAGGTCGCTGGGACTGGAATTGGATGGAAGCGCTTATGGGATGGGTTTACGCGCAAGGCGTTTTGCAATGTATGTAGAAAACGGGATTGTCCGACAATTGCACCTAGAAGCCCCTGGTGAACTTCGCGTATCCACCGCAGAGGCCATGCTCGCTGTTATCTGATAGCTAGCGCTACTTTCACTGTCAAGCCACTGAGCCATTAACGACATGGCGAATGCTCGCGCTTTGCGGCAATATGATATCGCGAGCACCGACAATGCAAAGCTCGGAAAGGACACCGACATGTCTTGCCACGCGTGATCGCCGGGCGGACAAAAATGCATGACAAATTTGTTCGCCTGATCAATCAAATAATTGATCTGGGGACCCACCATGCGTAAAACCTTTCTTGCAACCACGATGGCACTAGGCCTACTGATTTCGGGTAGCGTTCTTGCCGGATCAACCGGCGTTATTTCTTTCCGCGGCGCAGTCTACGAACCGACGCTTACCGTTCGGTTTGCCGGCTCGGGGCAGCCTGTTGCCCCGAGCCTGACCACCGTGAACACCATGGTGTTGAGCAAGGCGCGCTTAGTCGCTCCCAGCCCCCTTCTGGATTATTACGCACAATATGCCGCTACCGATGCTCAGTTAATGACAGTTGTCTATCGTTGATCTTTGGCATAGATAGAATCCTGTTTAGCAGAGCCTGCCGAAGCAAGTGGGCGCAATAATCATCCGAAATAAAAAACCAGCCGATGGGCTGGTTTTTTATTTCAATGACACCTATAGGTATCACTCTGCAGGCGTATCATCCGATGCTGGCATCGGAGGCTCAGCGACAGATGTATCCGATGCAACCTCATCCGCTGGCGGCAGATCGGCGGCACCGTCGACAGCTTCGTCCTGGTTGCTCTCATCAGCATCAAGGCGTACCACGCTTACCAGAGCCTCATCGGCAGGCAAGCGAATCAGCGTAACACCCTGGGTGTTACGACCAAGCTGCGAGATCTCGGCCACACGTGTGCGTACCAACGTCCCCTGATTGGAGATCAACATCAGCTCGTGCGCCTCCGTCACCTGGGTTGCCGAGACGAGAGCGCCATTACGCTCAGAGCACTGGATGCCAATCACCCCCTGGGTGCCTCGTCCCTTCTTGGGGAATTCATCCAGTGATGTGCGCTTGCCATATCCGCGTGCAGTCGCTGTGAGAATATCGCCCTCAGCTGCAACAATCAGCGATACGACTTCCGACTCCTCGGACAGGCGCATACCACGTACGCCAGTCGCGGTGCGGCCCATCGAACGTACTTCGCCCTCATCAAAACGCACGACCTTGCCATTGGAGGCGAACATCAGCACATCGCTATTGCCATCGGTCAGCGCCACATCAACCAGCGCATCACCCTCATCGAGATTGATGGCGATCTTGCCCTTCTGCAATTGGAAGGCAAACTCGGTCAATGGAGTCTTCTTCACGGTACCCTGCCGAGTAGCAAAGAAGACGAATCGATCTTCGGCATACTCATGCACGGGCAGTACGGCCTGGACCTTTTCGCCTGCGGACAGCGGCAGCAAGTTGATCATCGGCTTGCCACGCGTATTGGGACCGGACTCAGGCATCTGGTAGACATTCAACCAGTAGACGCGGCCCGTGCTGGTAAAAGTCAGCAGCGTGTCATGGGTGTTGACTACCCACAATTGTTCGACGAAATCCTCTTCCTTCAATGCCGATGCCGAACGCCCCTTGCCGCCACGCCGCTGAGCACGATAAGTGCTGGCAGGCTGGCGCTTGACGTAACCTGAGTGCGACAGCGTTACCACCACGTCCTCGGGCGCAATGAGATCGAGAACGTTGAGATCTTCCTGCGAATGCTGGATTTCGGTACGACGCGTATCGCCGAACTCCTCCAGAACGTTCTGCAACTCCTCGCGGATCACAGCGAGCAGGCGTTCGGGATCTTCCAGGATTTCGATGAGGCCGCGGATGGTCTCCAGGATTTCGCGGTATTCCTCCGACAGCTTGTCTTGTTCCAGGCCGGTCAGACGGTTCAGGCGCATGCGCAGGATTTCTTCGGCCTGCACTTCGGAAAGCTGATACGCGTCACCCTTGAGGCCAGCGCGCGGGTCGAGGTTCTCTGGACGCGACATATCTGCACCAGCAGCTGCGAGCATGGCGCTGACCATACCCGCCTGCCACTTGCGCGCGATCATGCGCTCGCGTGCCTCGGCAGGCGATGCCGATGTGCGGATCAGCTCAATCATCTCGTCGATGTTGGCCAAAGCAACCGTCAGGCCTTCAAGGATATGCGCGCGATCGCGTGCCTTGCGCAGCTCGAAAATGGTACGGCGTGTCACCACTTCGCGGCGATGACGAACGAAAGCCTCAAGGATCTCCTTGAGGTTCAGCAACTGCGGGCGGCCATCGACCAGGGCCACCATGTTGATGCCGAAGGTGACCTGCAACTGAGTCTGCTGGAACAGGTTGTTCAGCACTACATCGGCCATGGCATCGCGACGAATCTCGATGACCATACGCATGCCGTCCTTGTCGGACTCGTCACGCAGCTCGCTGATGCCTTCCAGGCGCTTTTCCTTGACCAGCTCGGCGATCTTTTCGATCAAGCGGGCCTTGTTCACCTGGTAAGGCAGTTCGGTGACGATGATCGTTTCGCGACCGTTGGATTCGGTCTCGATCTCAGCCTTGGCACGCACCAGAATACGACCACGGCCAGTGCGGTAAGCCTCCACAATACCGGACGAACCGTTGATGATGCCGGCGGTCGGAAAATCCGGACCGGGGATATGGGTCATCAGGTCGTCGATGCTCAACGACGGGTCGTCGATCAACGCGATGGTCGCGTGAATCACTTCGTTGATATTGTGAGGCGGCACATTGGTGGCCATGCCCACCGCGATACCTGCCGAACCGTTGATCAGCAGGTTGGGCACGCGGGTGGGAAGCACCAACGGCTCACTTTCACTTTCGTCGTAATTGGGACCGAAGTCGACGGTTTCCTTGTCGATATCGGCCAGCAACTCGTGAGTGAGCTTGGACATGCGCACTTCGGTATAACGCATAGCCGCAGCGCTATCGCCATCGACCGAACCGAAGTTACCCTGGCCATCGATCAACATGTAGCGCAGGGAAAAGGGCTGGGCCATGCGGACGATTGCATCGTAGACCGCCGTATCACCATGCGGATGGTATTTACCGATCACGTCACCGACCACGCGGGCCGATTTCTTGTAGGGCTTGTTCCACACGTTGCCCAGTTCGTTCATCGCATAAAGCACGCGGCGATGCACGGGTTTAAGACCATCGCGGACATCGGGAAGCGCACGTCCCACGATCACGCTCATGGCGTAATCGAGATAGCTCTGGCGCATTTCGTCTTCGATGCTGACGCGAATGACTTCTTTGGCGAGTTCTGCCATCAATCAGTTCCCTGGCGTAGAAAAGGCCGCCGGCACCGCCCCCCGAGCGAGTGCCTCAGCGACCTGAAAATTCAGTAGCGGCAGTGTATCACGAATGCCGCTGAAATGACACTATTTTGCCATTTAAAATCAATAGCTTATGCACGCGTCTTGGCTCGCTTGAAAAGCATTCCGCGTGCCGTCGCGAAATTGACCGCCGCAGCCACTGCCGAGCCCGCGGCGGTGGGCAGCGCTGGCCACGCGCGCAGCGCCGGAAATGTCCATAACAAAGCCGCAAAAATGCCGTAGTTGACGATAGCTCCGGCCGCCATCAACCCCATCCAGTGCAGCCATTCGGCTTGCGCAGAATGCCCACTGGAACGATGCGAAAAGGTCTTGCGTCGATTCCACCACCAGGTGACCGTTGCGGCCAGCAGGAAGGAAATCACGCGCGCAGGATATGGATTCCAGTCGCCCAGACCCACCAGCAGTTGCACGGTGCCAGCGTCGATCAGGAGGCCGAGCATGCCGCCGAGGGCGAACAGCAGCAGTTCCTGACGTAGTCTCACAGGCCGAACATGGCCTGCATGGCACGCGCCGTCGGGCGCTCGATGACGCCACGCTCGGTCACGATCGCATCGATCAATTCGGCCGGCGTCACATCGAATACAGGATTCCAGGCATCGGCGCCCTCCACCACGGTACGCCGCCCAGCCAAGCCGAGCAGTTCGGTCGCATCACGCAGCTCGATCTCGATGTCGTCACCGGAGGCGGTTGCCATGTCCACTGTCGATGAGGGTGCAACCACCATGAATTTCACGCCATGGTGGCGTGCGGCGATAGCCAATTGATAGGTGCCAATTTTATTGGCGGTATCGCCGTTGGCGGCGATGCGATCAGCACCGACGATGACCCACTGCACTGCACCTGAGCGCATCAAGTGCGAGGCCGCCGAATCTGCGATCAGCTTGGCGGGAATACCATCGCGTACGAGCTCCCACATGGTCAGGCGCGCCCCCTGCTGCCACGGACGCGTCTCACCAGCGAATACCTGCTCGATACGACCCGCGGCAACGCCGGCACGGATTACGCCAAGCGCTGTGCCGTAACCGGCAGTGGCGAGCGATCCAGTATTGCAGTGGGTCATTACGCCCGAGCGCGCGGCGATCAACGCCGCACCCAGTTCACCCATGTGCCGATTGGCTGCCAGGTCTTCGTCCTGGATGGCCTGTGCCTCACGCTCCAGCATCGCTGCGTCCGCACCTGCTGCAATGCGCGCTTTCATGCGATCGAGCGCCCACATCAAATTGACAGCGGTCGGTCGTGCCGCGCGCAACGTAGCTAGCGCGGCGTCCAGCGGCTGCCCTTGCTGCGCAGCCAGTACCACGCCCCAGGCGGCAGCGATGCCTATAGCTGGCGCGCCACGCACGGCCAAATCCTTGATGGCCTGGGTTACCTGAGCATAGTCGCGGCAATCGAACCAGTGCTCTTCTCCAGGCAACAGGCGCTGGTCCAGCAGGCGCAGGTGGTCGCCCTGCCATTGCACTGCGCGGATGGAGTCGTGGGAAGCAACGTTGGATGTAGTCATGCCACTAGTTTAGCGGCGTGGCGCAGCCAGGACGAGCGTGTCATGGAGACGGAAGAGGGGTAGCGAGGGCTCGCCAGGGGCTAGCCTCGAAAGTTCGCGGCAGTGTTTGCCGACACTGCAGGTCATGTATCGCGAACGGACCCGCGCCCCTCTCCTATCTTCAGCTCCTGGGCATCACCAGCCACAGAATCACATAGATCAGCACACCCGATCCGCCCATCAATGTGAGCACAATCCAGAGGATCCTGACGATGGTCGCATCCCAACCCAGGTATTGGGCAAGGCCTCCACAGACACCCGCCACCATCTTGTTATTCGAACGCGTCAGGCGCTTCTCGTTAACCATGCTCCCCCTCCTGCCATGGATCAATCGCGCGAACGCAGCCATTCGTGGATCGCCGGCGGCACTTCACGCTGTGCGCGGCCGGAGACGTAGATACCGATGTGGCCACCCTTGAACGCCAGTTGCGTGTAATCGGTGGTGCCCACGTGCCGACCCAGCGCACGCGATGCATCAGGTGGCACCAGATGGTCCTGCTCGGCAAAGATGTTGAGTACGGGCTGGGTGATCATGCCCAGGTCGACCTGGCGGTCGCCGATATGCAGATTGCCACCTACCAGCTTGTTGCCCTGATAGAAATCCTTGATGAATTGACGGAAGGCTTCGCCAGCCTGATCGGGCGAGTCGAAGATCCACCGCTCCATGCGCAGGAAGTTCTCCAGTTCCTTCGGGTTGTCCAGGATATCGACAAGGCCTATATATTTTTGCTGGTTGAGACGCACCGGCTTAAGAGTGAGGTATACCCAGTTCATCAGCTCTGCCGGGATATTCCCGAGCGTGTCGACGAACAGGTCCACGTCCAACTGACGCGTCCAATGCGAGAGCATGTTATCCGGTGTATGGAAATCCACCGGCGTAACCATGGTGATCAGATTCTTGACCTTCTCCGGATGCAGGGCGGTGTAGCACAGGGAGAATGCGCCTCCCTGGCAGATGCCCAGGATATTGATCGCATCCAGCTCATGGCGCTGACGCACGGCATCGATGCAGCGATCGAGATAACCGTTGATGTAATCATCAAGCGTCAACCAGCGATCAGCACCATCGGGATAGCCCCAGTCGATCAGGTAGACGTCCTCGCCTTGTGCCAGCAGATTGCGTACCAGCGATCGATCAGCTTGCAGGTCGGTCATCCATGCGGTATTGACCAGTGCATAGACGATCAGCAAGGGAGTTTTTGACGTCGGCGGTTTATCACCCCTGAAGTGCCAGACCGTCAGTTTGTCTTCGCGATAGATCGCCTCGCGCGGCGTATTGGCGTATTCGGGCTCGGCCATGCCACGCAGGTTGGTGAGACCTGCACTGAGCTTGTTCTGGAAGGCCGTCATTTCGGCGAGCAGGCTGGCCGGATCGAATTGCAGGGGAAGGTTCATCGCGGCTCCTTACTTGCTGCCACGCGCACCGGTACGACCGGCGGCTGCCTTCTTGGCGGTTTTCTTCGGCGTACCTACGCGCGCCTTCGGCGCGGCCTTGGGTACGATTGGATCGGTTTTTTTCTGAGCGGCGGCAAGCTTTCGCTTGAGCTCTGCCACTTGCGCACGCAGCGCGTCGGTCTCCTCGTGGGCGGCGGGCGCTTGCGCGTTCATGCCTTGGCGCATTTCACGACGCAGTTCCTGCAGGCGTTTGCCTAGGGCGGTTACTTCACTGCGCGTAGGCAGGCCAAGCTCGCGGCAGGTTGCCTCCAGTTGCTGTTGCTGCAACTGACGCACTTTCATCTGCGCATTCACCATCGCACCATAGACTTGCTTGAATTCATCCGACAGCGCAATTTGCGCATAGCACTCCTCGGCCGCGTCTACCCACAGGTCATACAGCGCCTTGAGCGACTCGACATGCTTGTCAGTCCTGGCCATATCGCCCAGGTGTTCCTGCAATCGCTCAAAACCCTGAGCATTGGCTTTCTGAATGAGAGATTGGTAGCGACTGGCCATATCGGCGTATTCGCGCATCGCATGGACCAATGCCTGCTGCTGCAATTGCCGCTCACGGGTATAGCCGAAGGCGGCATAATCGGCCATGCCCGGCAAGCTTGGCATACCGGGCATGTTAGGTATCGCACCGGATAACGCCGATAGCGGGTTCATACCCGATTGCGCAGTCAACCAATCTTGCCACTGTTGCAAAAAGCTGTGTGCCGAAGCGCTGTCCAGTCCGGCATAGGCCTGGGTAAACGGCTGGCCCCCAAGGCCAGCGAACAGGTTCTGCATCTGTCGCTGCCAGTCATCGCCCTGCCCCAGTCCACTGGTGCTGGCACTACGCAACCAATCAGCATAGGCCTTGGCACCGGCCATGCTGCGCGTGAGCAGATCTTCGGGACGATTGCCCGCTGCCGTGGCGAACGGCGACACGGCCGCAGGCTGTTGTTGCAGGTAGCGTGTCCATGCATCCCAGGACTGCTGCGCGAGCGCCTGGTAGTTCGAGAGAAAATCCGTCGCCTGATTGCTCATGTAGCGTCCTCCATCATGTGGCCGAATGGTAGCAGGATGTGGGTGACAGGCTTTGACGCTGCCTCGGGCTGTTTAGCGCGTATTGGCAGAGGGAGGGAATACACAGATTTGCCATCAACTTGTAGATCGCCCTTGATAGGAGCAGGCGAGAAAAAAAGCCCGGCATCACTGCCGGGCTTTTTTCATGTGACACATGCTTCAGGCGCTCAGGCGCTCGCATCCTCGTCCACGGCCTTCATGGACAGGCGGATACGGCCCTGCTTGTCCACTTCGAGCACCTTGACCTTGACGATATCGCCTTCCTTGAGCTTGTCGGAAACCTTCTCCACACGCTCGTTGGAAATCTGCGAGACGTGGACGAGACCGTCCTTGCCCGGCAGGATGGTCACGAATGCGCCGAAATCCATCAGCTTGGCGACCTTGCCCTCGTAGATGCGACCCGGCTCAACGTCCGAGACGATCTGCTCGATGCGCTTCTTGGCCTCGTCGGCCGCCAGACGATTGACCGAGGCGATCACAACCGTGCCGTCATCGCTGATGTCGATCGTGGTACCGGTTTCTTCGGTGATCGAACGGATGGTGGCACCACCCTTGCCGATCACTTCGCGGATCTTGTCCGGATGGATCTTGATGGTCAGCAGACGCGGAGCGTATTCGCTCATCTCCGAGCGAGCCGTGCTGATCACCTTGGACATTTCGCCCAGGATGTGCAGACGACCTCGCTTGGCTTGCTCCAGCGCCACCTTCATGATCTCTTCGGTGATGCCGTCGATCTTGATGTCCATCTGCAGCGCGGACACGCCATCGGCGGTACCGGCCACCTTGAAGTCCATGTCACCGAGGTGGTCTTCGTCGCCCAGGATGTCGGACAGCACGACGTAGTCGCCGCCTTCCTTCACCAGACCCATGGCGATGCCGGCTACCGGTGCTTTGAGCGGCACGCCGGCGTCCATCATGGCAAGCGAGGAACCACAGACCGAGGCCATTGACGAGGAGCCGTTCGACTCGGTGATTTCCGAGACAACGCGGATCACGTACGGGAACTCTTCCATTGTGGGCTTTACAGCCTGCACGCCACGCTTGGCGAGACGGCCGTGGCCGATTTCGCGACGCTTGGGAGCACCGAAACGACCAGCCTCACCCACGGAGAAGGGCGGGAAATTGTAGTGGAACAGGAATGGATCCTTCGACTCGCCTTCCGGTGCGTCAATGATCTGTGCATCGCGCGCCGTACCCAGCGTCGCCACGACCAGAGCCTGCGTCTCGCCACGGGTGAACAGGGCCGAACCATGGGTGCGCGGCAGCACGCCGACGCGCACGGAGATCGGACGCACGTCATCGAGCTGGCGACCGTCGATACGGACCTTGGTCTTGAGCACGCCGTCGCGCATGGTGCGATATTCGATATCGGCAAACGCATTGCTGATGTCGAGGTCGCTCCAGCCATGACTCAGCGCAGTCTGCGCGATGCCTGTCTTGATATCGCCCTTGAGCGCGGAAATGGCGTCGCGACGCTCCAGCTTGTCGCGGATCGCGAAAGCCTTCTCCAGACGGTCGCCCAGGATCGAGTTGATCGAATCGAACAGCGCATCGTTACGCGCCGGAGCTTCCCAATGGAACGTCTTGCGGCCGGCTTCAGCGACGAAGGCATTGATGGCTTCGATCGCCGCCTGCATCTGCTGATGACCAAACACCACGGCACCGAGCATCACTTCTTCGGTAAGCAGCTTGGCTTCTGATTCCACCATCAGCACGGCATTGTTCGTGCCGGCGACGACGAGGTCGAGGTCGGACGTCTTCAGCTCGGCAACGGTCGGGTTCAGCAGGTACTTGCCACCGGCGTAGCCGACACGAGCGGCGCCAATCGGGCCCTTGAACGGGATACCGGCAAGCGTCAAGGCAGCCGAAGCACCAAGCATGGCCGGGATGTCGCCATCGATCTCAGGGTTGAGCGAGACGACCTGGGCGATGACCTGGACTTCGTTCTTGAACTCTTCCGGGAAAAGCGGGCGCACCGGACGGTCGATCAGACGCGAGGTCAGCGTCTCTTTTTCGGTCGGGCGACCTTCGCGCTTGAAGAAGCCGCCGGGAATGCGACCAGCCGAGTAGAACTTCTCGACGTAATCGACGGTGAGCGGGAAGAAGTCCTGGCCGTCACGGGCCTTGGCAGCAGCCACGGCGGTGACCAGGACGACGGTGCCGCCCATGCTGACCATGACGGCACCGGATGCCTGGCGGGCGATTTCGCCCGTCTCCAGTGTGACTTCGTGATTACCGTACTGGAATGACTTGGTTACTTTCGCCACGTTGCTGTCCTTTGTCGGTTAACGGCGCAGGCCGAGACGCTCGATCAGGCTCTGATAACGAGCCAGATCGTTGGACTTGAGGTAAGCCAGCAGGCTCTTGCGCTTGTTAACCAGCTTCAGCAGGCCACGGCGCGAGTGATGGTCCTGCTTATGGGTCTTGAAATGGTCGGTCAGGTGCTCGATACGAGCCGACAGCAGGGCCACTTGGACTTCCGGCGAACCGGTGTCGTTGGGCACGCGGCCGAAATCAGCAATGATCTTGCCGGTCTGTTCTGCAGTAAGGGACATGTGAATCTCTTCCTTAAAAGGCGATGCGAAGCTTGCGCCATGTCACTGCGATGACATCGCGCAAGCTTCGCCTTGTGAATGAATGGTTTGGAACAAGCTCGCTATTCTAGCGATTGAGACGGCAAGACAACAAGACCATGACAGTCCTTGCGTCAGCAAATTGCGCCTCCCAGGGGCAGATTGAAGCCCCTGATGATGCGCATGATACCGTCGGCACCGATATCGGCCAACACCAGTAAGCGGCCATCATCGGCGAAAACGGCGTGCCGGGTCGTCTCCAGGCAGGGTTCGACCTGGATCTGGCGCCCTTGTGAGACAGCCAAGCTTTGCTCGGCGTCCAGATGCAAGGAGCGCAGATCGACCAGACCTTCGGCGATCGGGCGTACGCAGGCAAGCAGCGCTTCCTCGCCCTGACCGACAGCGCCGGCCAGGGTATCGAGCGTGATCATGGCCGGCTCGCGGAACGGCTCCACCCAAAGGCGCCGCAAGGAAGTCAGGTGAGCGCCGCAGCCGAGAGCTTCACCCAGGTCGACCGCCAAACTGCGCACATAGGTGCCCGAGCCGCATTCGACGTACAACGTAAGGCGATCCCCCTGGTGTTCGAGCAGGTCCAGCCGATGGACCTCGACCTCGCGCGGGGGGGCCTGCACGATTTCGCCACGGCGAGCCTTCAGGTACAGCGGCTCACCATCCTGCTTGAGCGCCGAATAAACCGGGGGGATCTGCACGATGCGTCCGCGCAACTTCACCAGGGCCTGCTCGATGCGCTCGCTATCCAGCGCGGGAACCAGGCGCTCCTGGACGATTTCGCCTTCCAGATCTGCCGTGGTCGTGGTCGCCCCCAAGCGACACTCGGCCCGATAGGCCTTGCGCGAGCCCAGCAAGGTACCGGCAACCTTGGTCGCTTCGCCCAGACAAAGCGGCAACAAGCCGGTGGCGAGAGGATCCAGCGCCCCGGTATGCCCCCCCTTTTCCGCACGCAGCAGCTTACGCGCCGCCTGGAGAGCCTGGTTGGAGCTCATGTGCAGGGGCTTGTCGAGAAGGACGATGCCGTGGAGGGGGCGAAAGATGGTGCGAGACATGGCGTCAAACAGGGGCGAGGAAAGAGTAGCGAGGGCGCAAGCCCTGACCTTGCGATCAGGCTGAACGTTGCGGAGGTGCTTTCGTGCAACGGATGGCTAACGCTCGCATCCGGTTTCAGCGCCCTCGCTACTCAACCCTCGTCCCTTTATTTGCTTCATTCGTCTTCGGCATCTGGCGCCGCAGTCGGTACATCGCCCGACTCGCGCAACAATTTTTCGATTCGCTCGCCCTTGTCGACCGAATCGTCGTATTTGAAGCGCAATTCTGGAACGCGGCGGATACGCATGCTGCGGGAGAGTTCGCGGCGGAATTCGCCGGCCAGTTCGTTCAGCGCCTTGACCAGTTCCTTGGATTGTTCCGGGATCAGGGCAGTTACCCATACCGAGGCGAAATCCAGGTCTCGGGTGACCTCGACGTCCGATACGCTCGAGGACGGCAGGCCATGATCGCGCACGGCCGCATGAACCAGCAGACCCAGTTCGCGCCGAAGCTCGGCACCAACGCGGTCAGTTCGTTTGAAGTCGCGTGAAGGCATAGTGGAACCTCATTACGCGAGAGCCGGGAGCCGGAACCCGGGACTCGGAAAAACAAGGAGCTCGCGAGCTTCCGTTCTTTCGAGTCCCGAGTCCCAAGCCCCGGGTCCCGCTATTTCATCAAAGCGAACGTGCAACCTCGATGCGCTCGAAGCACTCGATCTGGTCACCCACCTTCACGTCGTTGTACTGCTTCACGGCGATACCGCATTCCATGCCGTTGCGGACTTCGTCGACGAGGTCCTTGAAGCGGCGCAGCGACTCGAGTTCGCCCTGGAACACCACCGTATTGTCACGCAGCACGCGGATCGGCTTGCTGCGCTTGACCGTACCTTCGGTGACCATGCAACCGGCCACGGCGCCGAACTTGGAGCTGCGGAAGACTTCGCGCACCTGGGCGATGCCGATGATTTCCTCGCGCACTTCCTTGCCCAGCAGACCGGAAGCGGCCTGCTTCACCTGGTCGATCACGTCATAGATGATCGAGAAGTAGCGAACATCCAGGCCCGCCGTATCGATGACCTTGCGTGCCGAGGCATCGGCGCGCACGTTGAAGCCAATCACCAGCGCCTTGGAGGCTGCTGCCAAGGTGGCATCGGACTCGGTGATGCCGCCGACGCCGGCTGCGATCACGTTGACCTTTACGTTCTCGTTGCCGATCTGGCTGAGCGACTCGCGCAACGCCTGTACCGAGCCCTGCACATCGGCCTTGACCAGGATATTGAGCGTCTGCTGCTCGTTGCCCTGGCCCATCTGCGCCATGATGTCTTCCAGGCGGTTGGCCTTGCTGACCATGCGCGTTTCACGGCGTTTGAGCTGGCGCTCGGCGGCCACTTCGCGAGCCAGGCGCTCATCGGCTACGACCACGAAGTCGTCGCCCGATTCCGGCACACCCGATAGACCCAGCACCTGCACGGGAATCGACGGGCCAGCGGACTGAACCGTCTTGCCGTTTTCGTCGATAAGCGCACGCATGCGGCCATACTCCACGCCGCAGACCACGAAGTCGCCGCGCTTGAGCGTACCCTGCTGAACCAGCACGGTAGCCACCGGACCACGACCGCGATCCAGGCTCGACTCGATCACCACGCCCGAGGCCGGACCGTCCTGAACAGCGGTCAGCTCCATCACCTCGGCCTGCACCAGCAGTGCGTCGAGCAGTTCGTCGATACCCATGCCGGTCTTGGCCGACACTGGTACGAACGGCGTATCACCGCCCCACTCTTCCGGAATGACTTCCAGATTGCCCAGGCCCTGTTTGACGTTGTCCGGGTTGGCGTCGGACTTGTCCATCTTGTTGACGGCCACGATCAGCGGCACCTTGGCGGCACGCGCATGCTGCACGGCTTCGGCCGTCTGCGGCATGACGCCGTCGTCGGCTGCCACCACCAGCACCACGATATCCGTGGACTGCGCGCCACGGGCACGCATCGACGTGAACGCGGCATGGCCTGGGGTATCCAGGAACGTGACCACGCCCTTGGGCGTTTCCACGTGATAGGCACCGATGTGCTGGGTGATGCCACCCGCCTCGCCCGAGGCGACCTTGGTGCGGCGGATGTAGTCCAGCAACGAGGTCTTGCCGTGGTCGACGTGACCCATGATGGTCACCACGGGTGGACGCGCCACCTTTTCGCCTTCGAGCTCGGCGTTCTGGGTATGTGCGGCCAGCGCGGCCTCGGCATTGTCCTGGTTGGCCTCGACCGGCTTGTGGCCCAGTTCCTCGACCACCAGCACTGCCGTATCGTGATCGATGGTCTGGTTGATGGTCGCCATGACGCCCATCTTGAACAACGCCTTGACTACCTCCGACCCCTTCACCGCCATCTTGGCGGCCAGTTCGGCCACAACATTGTTGTCGCCCACGAGCACTTCGCGAACCACCGGAGCCGTGGGACGGGAGAAACCGTGCGGACCGCTGGAGGATGCAGGCGAGCCACCACGTACGTTGTCACGCGTGTTGCCACCCTTGCCCGGCTTGCCACGCTTGGAGCGACGGGCACGATCGGCATCGCTCAAATGCAGCTCACCTGCGACAAAGCGCTTGCCACCCGGGCCTTCCTCACGCTCACGGCCGTACCGCGTTTTGTTACGCGAATCGCCGGCGGCAGCGCCCGGCGCCGCGGCCGCGCCAGCGGGAGCCGGCGTGGCCGAGGCCGTTGGCTTGGCCGCAACTGGTGC
>NZ_DASVMI010000103.1:0-19500 GCF_036384435.1 Dyella sp.
CAATACGGTGCCGCTGCTGCTGGCCGAAGCGGGTGCGCCGGTGCTTGCACTGGCGACCGGGGCGCCATTGCTGGCCGGGGTGTCGGGCGGCGGCGGACCGACCGGGCGCGTATCGAGCAGGCGCTCCTGGCAGGTGCGGCAGGCGCGGGTGGGGTTGGCCACATAGACCGGCTTGCCGTCGCGGTCATCGATTTCGCCGATGAAATACGGCGTGACCAGATAGCCGCCGTTGGCGAATACCGAATAACCGCGAGCCATGCTCATCGGCGATACCGAGGCCGTGCCCAGGGCCATGGACAGATTCGCCGGCAGGGCATCCGGGGCAAAGCCGAAACGTGTGACGTAGTCGCGCGCGTAGCGCACGCCGATGGCGTCGAGCAGGCGCACCGAGACCAGGTTCTTGGATTTGACCAGGGCCTCGCGCAGGCGGATAGGGCCATCGAACTTGTCATCGTCGTTTGACGGTGTCCATACGCCGCCGGGCCGCGAGGGGTCGGGCAAGGAGATGGGCGCGTCGTTGACGATCGATGCGGGGTTGAAGCCACGCTCGAACGCGGCCGAGTAGATGTATGGCTTGAAGCTGGAGCCTGGCTGGCGGGCCGCCATCACGGCGCGGTTGAATTTGCTGCGCAGGAAGTTGAAGCCACCTACGATGGCCTGGACCGAGCCGTCCTCGGGATTGACCGACGCCAGGGCCGCCTGGGCCTTGGGTATCTGAGTCAATTGCCAGTCGCCCTTGTCGTTGCGCGACACGCGGATGATGTCGCCGCGCTTGAGCACCGTGGCGACATCCTTGGGCGCGACGCCCACGCGGCTGTCGTTGATGTAGGGGCGAGCCCAGCGCATGGCGTCGAGGGTGAGCTTCACCGGTTCGCGGCTGGCCAGGTAGATCGTGGCTTCGCTGGGGGAGACATCGGTGACGATACCCGGCTGCATGCCGGATATATCGGTGTAGCTGGACAGCACACGATCGAGTTCATCGTGATTGGCATCCGGGCCCAGTTCCTGGTGTGCCTCAGGGCCACGCCAGCCATGGCGCTGGTCATATTCGACCAAGCCTGCGCGAACCGCCTTGACCGCCTCGATCTGGCGATTGCTGTTGAGCGTGGTCTTGACCACGTAGCCTTCGGTCAGGGCGTCGTTGCCCAGGCGATCGAGGGCTTGCAGGCGCACCATTTCGGCCAGGTAGGGCGCGTCGACCTCAATGGGCTGTTCGTGCGGGTAGGCGTCATTCGGCTCGGCGATGGCCTGGTCGTATTCGGCCTTGCTGATGTAGTGGTTTTCCAGCATCTGTCCCAGCACCCAGTTGCGGCGGCCGATACCGCGCTTTGGGCTGTTGATCGGATTGACCACCGAGGGCAACTGGAAGGTCGAGGCGATCATCGCGCACTGGGCGATGGTCAGCTGGTCCAGCGGTTTGCCGTAGTAATAAGCCGCCGCCGCCGCCACGCCGTAGGAGCGGTGCCCCAGGAACATCTTGTTGAGATAGAGCTCGAGGATCTGGTCCTTGGTCAGCTCGTTCTCCATGCGCAAGGCGATGAAGATCTCCGTCAGCTTGCGGGAGTAGAGCTTCTCCGGGCTCAGGAAGAAATTGCGCGCCACCTGCTGGGTGATGGTCGATCCACCGGGCCCCTTGTCGCCGCCGGAGGTGATCACGTGCAGCGCAGCTCGCGCGATGCCGTGCCAGTCCACGCCCGGATGCTTGTAGAACTCCGCATCTTCGGCGGCCAGCACTGCATGCTTCAGGCGATCAGGTACGTCGGCGATAGCCACCGGAATACGACGGGTTTCGCCAAAAGTCGCAATGAGCTTGCCATCGGCAGTCAGTACCTTGAGCGGTACCTGCATGTGGTAATCCTTGAGGACTGCCACCGAGGGAAGGCGCGGTGATATGAGCCAATAAGCCACACCGACGGCGGCGACGGCCAGTAGCAATCCGGTAAAAGCCAGGATCAGCCCCCAGCGGAGCAATCGCTTGAGAATACGCATGGTGTGGAGTTAGCGAGACCTGAGTCAAAACAGACAGAGTATAGATGTTGCAGTATCTACACCACGAGCGGCGACCCATAAAGCAAAACACAGGCCAATCGGTACACTTTGTTCATTTGTGCTAGACGTCACGCCAAACCGTCGAGAAAGTTGCCGTAGGCCGTTGCCATTACGTTAATTTTTGGATTTAATGCTGTGGCGTACCCGCCCTAGAAGACGGGGCGACCAGGGGCAAGGGGGAAACATCGTGGGGCTCTTTACACCCAAGAAGCCGCCGCTGATTGGCGTCGACATCAGTTCGACCGCCGTGAAGCTGCTGCAACTCAGCCAGGCCGGTAGCCGCTATCGCGTAGAACACTACGCGGTCGAGCCGCTGCCGCCCAATGCCGTGGTCGAGAAGAATATCGTCGAGGTCGAGGCGGTGGGCGAGGCTATCCGGCGGGCACTGGCCCGGTCCGGCTCCAAGCTCAAGCATGCGGCCGCTGCCGTGGCCGGTTCAGCCGTGATCACCCGCATCATTCCGATGTCCAGCGAATTGAGCGAGGACGATCTGGAAGGGCAGATCCAGGTCGAGGCCAACCAGTACATTCCGTACCCCATCGACGAAGTCAGCCTTGACTTCGAGGTACTGGGGCCGGTTCGCGACAATCCGGAAATGAACAACGTGCTGTTGGCGGCCTCGCGCACCGAGAACGTCGACATGCGCGTGGCCGCGCTGGATCTCGGCGGCCTGTCCGCCAAGGTGGTGGATGTGGAGGCCTTCGCGATGGAAAACGCCTTCGCCATGCTGGCCGACCAGCTCAATGTCGGCCGTGACGCGCTCGTCGCGGTGGTCGACATCGGCGCGACCATGACCACGCTCTCGGTGCTGCGCAACCAGCGCACCATCTATTCGCGCGAGCAGGTCTTCGGTGGCAAGCAGCTGACCGATGAGATCATGCGCCGCTATGGCCTTTCCTACGAGGAGGCCGGTCGCGCCAAGCGCAAGGGTGGCCTGCCGGAGTCCTATGAGAGCGAAGCCCTGGAGCCGTTCAAGGAATCGTTGATCCAGCAGATCAGCCGCCTGCTGCAGTTCTTCTTCGCCGGCAGTGAATACAGCAAGGTCGATCAGGTCGTCCTTGCCGGTGGTTGCGCCTCGATCGATGGCCTGTGCCCGATGCTCGAAGAGCAACTGGGCGTGTCGTGCATCGTGGCCAATCCGCTGGCGCGGATGTCGCTGTCGCCACGCGTGCAGGCCCAGTCGCTGGCCCAGGATGCACCGGCCCTGATGATTGCCGTCGGCCTCGCGCTCAGGAGCTTCGACTGATGGCACATATCAACCTCCTGCCGTGGCGCGCCGAGCGCCGCAAGCAACGCGAGCGTGAGTTCTTCATGCAACTGGGCGCGGCCTTCGTGGCTGCGCTCGTGTGCGTGGGCGCATGGGCATGGGTCATGAACATGCGCATCGACAACCAGAACAACCGCAACACGTATCTGCAAGGCGAGATCAAGCAGCTCGACGAGCGCATCGCCAAGATCAAGGATCTGGAAAAGGTCCGCGAGAGCCTGCTGGCGCGCAAGCAAATCATCGAGCAATTGCAGGCCAATCGTTCGCAGATGGTGCACCTGTTCGACGAGCTGGTGAAGACGATCCCGGGCAGTGCGCGCCTGTCAGGCCTCAAGCAGACGGGTGACTCGATGAGCCTGGAAGGCGTGGCGCAGTCCAACGCCAGCGTTGCCGAGTACATGCGAAATATCGAAACCTCGCCCTGGATGGGTCACGCCGACCTGCGCAAGACCGAAAACACCCACGGCGATGCGCGCATGCCGTACACCTTCAGTCTCGATGTGGCCTTGCGCCGTCCGCAATCGGATGACCAGGACCCTGACAAGGCACCGGTGTTGCCTGCCGCGGCCGGCACCGCAGTGGCGCCGGCCAAGCCGGCCACGGTGGCGGCGCCTGCCGCGGCGGCCACGGCTGCCAAGCCTGGCGTGATCACACCGCCTGCCAAGTCCGGCCTCATCACGCCGCCCGTGCCCGCGGGCGGTGCCCCCGCCAAGACCACCACGGCGGGTTCGCCCGTCGCCGGCAAGCCTGCGGGAGGCAAGGCATGAAATTCATCGACGAACTGCGCGGTCTTGACCGCAACAACATCGGTGGCTGGCCTCAATCGGTCAAGGTCTTCTTCACCGTGCTGGTGTTCGCGCTCATCGTGTTCCTGGGCTGGTACCTGTTGATCAGTGATCAGCAGGACCAGATGACCCAGCTTACGGGCAAGGAGCAACAGCTGCGCCAGGAGTTCTCCAGCAAGCAGGCCAAGGCGGTCAATCTCGAAGCGCTGCAACAGCAGCTCGACGAGATGCAGGACATGCTGCGCCAGTTGCTGCGCCAGCTGCCCAGCAAGACCGAAATGCCCGAACTGCTGGCCGATATCTCGCAGACGGCCTTGTCGGCCGGCCTGGAGGCCGATCTGTTCCAGCCCGGTGCGGAAACACCCAAGGATTTCTACGCCGAGAAGCCGATCACGCTGCGTCTGGTGGGCACCTACCATCAGTTCGGTACCTTCATCAGCGGCGTGGCGTCCTTGCCACGGGTGGTCATCCTGACCTTGCACGATGTCTCGCTGACGCCCAAGGCCGCCGCCAACGGCAAACCTGCCGCGGGCGCACCGCCATCGGATGGTCAGCTGGTGCTGCAAGGCACGGTCAAGACCTACCGCTATCTCGAAGATGACGAAACCACGGATGGCAAGGACAAGAACGGCAAGACGCCCGGCAAGACACCGGCCAAGACGAATACCGCGGGGGGGCAGAAATGATCAGGTTCCCTGCCATCAAGCGGAATCCGGTGATGCGGATCGCCTTGCTGCTGGGCGTCGCCATGACACTCAGCGCATGCAGCGGCGACAGCGACCTGCGTGAGTGGGTTGCACAGGAAAAGGCCAAGAAGGGTGCGCCGATTCCACCGCTGCCAGTCATCAAGACGTTCGAAACCTTCACTTATAACGATCAGGGCCAGCGTGATCCCTTCGGCGCAAGCGCCGCGGAGACCCAGGCAGCCCAGGCTGTGCAACCGGACCCGAACTGGGTCAAGCAGCCACTGGAAATGTTCGCCCTCGACAGCCTGAAGATGGTGGGCACGGTCGGCGGCGGTGCTTCCATGGAAGTGCTGGTCAAGGATCCAAGCGGTGTGATCCACCGCGTTCATCGCAACGAACACATGGGCCAGAACTTTGGGCGCGTCACCGCGGTAAGCGAGGACCACATCGATCTGGTTGAACTGGTCCCCAATGGAAATGGTGGCTGGATGGAACGTTCGGCCAGCATCGCGCTTGGCGAGAAATAAGAGATACAGGGGCTGATCCAATGAATGACCAAATCAAACCTGTGCGGGATCGAGTCATGCGCCAAGCGAGCCGTTATGTGGGTGTCGGTCTGCTGGTCCTGGGCGTTGCCTGGACCAACTCGGCCATGGCTGCTGCCAATACTCTCAAGCAGATCAGTTACGACACATTGCCCGGTGATCGCGTGCAACTGCGCCTGAACTTCGCTGGCGACAAGGTGCCGGAGCCGAAGATCTTCACCACGGGCAATCCGCCGCGCATCGCCATCGATTTCGCCGACACGGACAACGCCGCCACGCGTCACATGGATATCGGCAAGGGTGCCACCGATGGCGTCTCGGCTGTTTCCGCCGGCGGTCGTACGCGGGTAATCGTCGAGTTGCGGCGCGAGTCGACCTACCGCAGCCAAGTGGATGGCAACAGCCTGGTGTTGACCGTCAACAACGGCACGACAGCCAACACCACCACGACGGCTGCGAACATCGACCCGTCCAAGGCGCTGCCTTCGGCCTCGATGGGCCCGGCCGTGTCCAATATCGACTTCCGCCGCGGTCCCAATGGCGAAGGCCGCATCCTGATCAACTTCAACGGCCCAGCGTCCAGCGCCAACGCCGACATGAAGCAGCAGGGCGACAAGGTCGTGGTCAACCTCACCCATGTGAACCTGCCGCCGAACCTGGCCCAGCGCCTGGATGTGCTCGACTTCGCCACGCCGGTACAGTCGATCGTCACCAAGGGCTCGTCCGCCGGTGGTGTGCACATGGATATCGCGGTCAAGGGCGATGTCGATACGTCGGCCTACCAGACCAACGACCAATACGTGGTCGAAGTGGCACCCAAGAAGAAAGATCCCAAGGCTGAGGCGCGCTTGAGCAAGGGCCAGGATCCGGTCTACAACGGCAACCGCGTCACCTTCAACTTCCAGGACATCCCGACCCGTTCGGTGCTGCAGTTGCTGGCCGATATCTCGGGCCTGAACCTGGTGGCCTCCGATACCGTGGGTGGCAGCGTGACTTTGCGCCTGGTCAACGTGCCCTGGGACCAGGCCCTGGATGTCGTGCTGCGTGCCAAGGGGCTGGACAAGCGCCGCAATGGCAATGTGATCTGGATTGCACCCCAGCAGGAGCTGGCCAAGTATGAGCAGGATGTCGCCGATGCGCGTGCCAAGGCCGAAGACAACGCCGAACTGGTCACCGACTATGTGCCCATCAGCTACGGCAAGGCGCAAGATATTGCCAAGCTGCTGACGCAGAGCAGCCTGCAAAGCCAGAGCTCGGGGCAGAATTCCAGCAATCAGGCTCGCGGTTTCCTGTCCTCGCGAGGCAGCGTGTCCTTCGATGAGCGCACCAATACGCTGCTGATCAACGACACGCCGCAGAAGATCAAGGAACTGCGTGACGTCATCGCCGTGCTGGACAAGCCGGTGCAGCAGGTGCTGATCGAGTCGCGCATCGTGGTGGCCACCGACCAGTTCACCCGTTCGCTGGGCGCCAAATTCGGCGTCTCCGGTCAGCGTATTAATCCCAGTGGCCAGACTATCGGTGCAGGTGGCTCCCTGATCACCCCAGGTACGCCGGGCGCCAGCGCAACGCCCAATGGCACCACCTTCAACAGCTTGCAGGTCAACCTGCCGGCCGCCAATCCTGCCGGCAGCTTCGGTTTCTCGCTGCTCGGCAAGAACTACGCACTGGACCTGGAATTGTCCGCCGCGCAGGTCGAAGGACGTGGCGAAGTGGTATCCAGCCCGCGTGTGATCACGGCCAATCAGCAGGAGGCCGTGATCCGCCAGGGTCAGGAAATCGGCTACGTGACCTTCCAGAACAGCACCTCGGGAGCCGCCGGTAGCGGTACGGCGACCGTGCAGTTCAAGGACGCGGTGCTGGAGCTGAAGGTGACGCCAACGATCACCGCGGACAACCGCGTGTACCTGGCGATCAACGTCAAGAAGGATGCGCTCAACTCGATGATCGACGTGCCGGGCAGCGGCCAGGTGCCGTTGATCGATACGCGCGAGCTCAATACCTCGGTGCTGGTCGATAACGGCCAGACGGTGGTTCTGGGCGGTATCTATGAAATCACCAAGCAGAACTCGGTGACCAAGGTGCCTGGACTGGGTGATATCCCGGGTGTGGGCATCCTGTTCCGCAAGACCACGCGCCAGAACGACAAGGCCGAACTGTTGATCTTCGTGACGCCGCGTATTCTCAGCGAAAGCCTGCAGTAATCGGTTTTTACCAAGTTCCACACAAGGGCGGCCATGGTGCCGCCCTTGTCGTTTTCAGGGTTCCTGAACATGACTGATGGCAGGGCGGACTAAACTTCCGGAATGGACTGCGGTCATAGTGATCGCACACAAGCGTCGGAATTTCCTGATGGACAACCCCGAAGTCAGCTCTGTTCCTGATCTGCAAAAAGCGTTTGGCGAGCTCAGGCAAGCCTTGCAGCGCGACATCATCGGCCAGCCGCACCTGATCGAATGCCTGCTCATTGCCTTGCTTGCCGATGGTCATCTGCTGGTCGAAGGGGCGCCAGGCCTGGCCAAGACCACCGCCGTCAAGGCACTGGCCGGTAGCATCGATGCCGATTTCCACCGGGTGCAGTTCACGCCCGACCTTCTGCCTGCCGATCTCACCGGTACCGATATCTTCCGCCCGCAATCGGGAAGCTTCGAGTTCGAACGTGGACCGCTGTTTCACAACATCGTGCTGGCCGACGAAATCAATCGCGCACCGGCCAAGGTGCAGTCGGCCCTGCTCGAGGCGATGGCCGAGCGCCAGATCACCGTGGGGCGCAGCACCTGGCGTTTACCGGAGCTGTTCCTGGTGATGGCCACGCAGAATCCGATCGAGCAGGAGGGCACGTTTGCCTTGCCCGAGGCACAGCTCGATCGCTTCGTGATGCATGTGACCATAGGCTACCCGGATGCCGCCGCCGAACTGGCCATCCTGCGCCTCGCACGCGAGCAGGCCCAGCGTGTGCTGCATCCGCAAGCAGCACGCGGGCCCATGCTGAGCCAGACCGATGTATTTGCCGCACGCGATGCGGTGCTGGCCGTGCACATGGCGCCGCCGCTGGAGGAATACGTAACGCAACTGGTGCTCGCCTCGCGCGATGCCGGTCACTATGGACCCGAACTCAAGCGCTGGATTGCCTGGGGCGGCAGCCCACGCGCCACCATTGCACTGGATCGTTGTTCGCGCGCACGCGCGTGGCTGGCTGGTCGCGACTATGTGCTTCCGGAAGACGTGCACGGCGTGGCCCACGAAGTGCTGCGCCATCGTGTGCTGTTGAGCTACGAAGCCGAGGCTGAAGGTGTGCGCAGCGACCAGGTCATCAAGCGCCTGCTGGATCTCGTGCCGTTGCCGTGAACGTCCAGGCGCCCTTCGAGGATGGCGACGGCGTGGTCGGCGTTTCGCTGGCTGAGCTGATCGCCTTGCGCGCGCGCGTGGCGAAACTCGCTGCGCCGCCCCAGGCTTCACGCGCCAGCCATGCAGGCCCCCGGGCGAGTCGATTGCATGGTCGCGGCATGGATTACGCCGAATCGCGTGTGTATCAGCCTGGCGACGACGTACGACGCCTGGACTGGCGTCTCACCGCACGCAGTGGCCGGTTGCACACCAAGCTGTTCGAGGAAGAGCGCGAAGGTCGCCTGCTCGTTGTCGTCGACAACAACGCAACCATGCATTTTGGAACGCGCGTGCGCTACAAGTCGGTGCAGGCGGCACGCGCCGCGGCGCTGGCCGGCTGGTACGCGGTGCGCGGCGGTGATCGCGTGGGAGCCTTGGGTTTTGGCGATGGCCAGGCGCTGCTCAGGCCGCAGGGTGGCCCGCGCGGTGCGCTGGCCTTGTGCGGAGCCCTGGCCCGATGGGATCGGCAATTCGTGGCCGATGCCACGGCCGAGCCCCTGAGTGACGCATTGCTGCGGGCACGTCGGCTCATGCATGGTGCCAGTCGCGTGCTGGTCATCAGCGATGGCTGGCATGTCGATGATCGTTCGCGCGAGCGTCTGCTCGACCTGGCGCGGCATGCCGATGTCATGGTGCTTGCCGTGGCCGATGCGCTTGAAGCGCGACCGGCGCCTCCGGGTCGTTATCCCGTCGCGTGGCGTGACCATCGTGCCGAGGTCGCTCTGGAGAGCGAACGCCAGCGACAGGAATTCCAGGCGCTACTGGCCGCGGGTCAGGCACGTCTGCTTTCCATGTCCAGGTCACTTGGCCTGCGTAGCAAAGTGATCGAGACCAGCGATGATCCACTCGACGCGGTGCTCGCGTTGCTGGGGCCGCTGCGCGGGAGAAATCGGTGATGAGCGCACGGCTCGCCCCATGGTCATCGGATGCGTCGTCGCTGGTGACGACTGCCACATCGCGTGGAGTGCCTTGATGCTGCAAGACGCACCAGCGCAGTTGCGGGATATCCACCTGCCGCCTTCACCCTCGTGGTGGCCGCTGGCACCGGGATGGTGGTGCCTGATGGCAGTGGTCATCGTGGTGGTCGCACTGGTGACGTGGTGGTGCCGTCGCCCCAGGCGTGCTCGCCCGGCATGGTCTGATGGCGATGCAGTTACGTGGGTCGATGCGATCGCAGCGCGCCATGTCGGCGATGCGCAGGCATTGGCCGCCGCAATGCACCGGCTGCTACGCCAGACGGTGCGCCTGTATGCGCCCGAGGCACTTCAGGCCACCGGCCAAGCATGGCAGCGCGCATTGGCTCAAGTCCCCGTCGACCCAAGCACCTTGCACACCTTGGGTACGCTGGATGAGGTCATGTATCGCGCCGACGCCACACTCGACGAGGTCGAGGTGAGCCGTGCCATGCGTGAGTGGATGACCCTGGCCATGCGCCGGCCGGAAGTGCGCCGTGCACGACGAGGATGGGCGCATGTTTGAGTTTGCCTGGCCCTGGCTGGCGATCGTGCTGCCCTTGCCGTGGCTGCTGCGTCGCGCGTTGCGCGCAGTGGCACCGGGTCAGGCGATCCGCTTGCCCTACCCGGAACTGGCCTTGACCGACCAGGCCATTCACGTGCCTCGACGTGGCCGCATGTGGCTGCTCGCGCTGGCGTGGCTTTGCCTGGTGGCGGCGGCCATGCGGCCGCAATGGATCGGGCCGCCGCAGGCGCAGCAGCACAGCGGTCGCGGCATGATGCTGGCCATCGACCTGTCCGGCAGCATGGATACCGATGACATGGAACTGGCTGGCCGGCCGGTCAGTCGTCTGGGCGCGGTCAAGGCGATTGCTGGCGATTTCATTACCCGCCGCACGGGCGACGAGCTTGGCCTGACCGTCTTCGGTACGCATGCATTTCTGGTGACGCCGCTGACCTACGACCTCAATGCGGTCAGGGCGCAATTGAAGGATGCCGACGTCAACCTGGCCGGTTCATGGACCGCCATGGGCGATGCGATCGCGGTTGCGGTCAAGCGACTGATCGCCCAGCCCGAGCAGGCTCGTGTCCTGGTGTTGCTGACCGATGGCGTCAGCAACGTCGGCAGTATTTCGCCGGCCGATGCCGCGCGTGCGGCCAAGGCAGCAGGTGTGCGCATCTACACCATCGGCGTGGGCGCACCAGCCAGTGCGCAGAGCTTCCTGGGTATGCCGATCGGTGGCGGTGGCAACAACGATCTGGACGAAGGCACGCTGCGCGAGATCGCCAACAATACCGGCGGGCGCTATTTCCGTGCCGCCGATACACACGCACTGGCGCAGGCATACCAGGCCATCGATGCGCTGGAGCCCATGCCGCAGCGTGCGCCCGGTTTGCGTCCTCGGCACGAATGGTTTCGCCGGCCCCTGCTGGCGGCAGTGTTGCTTGCCGCGCTGGCGATGTTGCCTTCGCTGGCTGCGCTGCGTCGCAAGGTGGCTGCCGCATGATCCAGGTATGGCGCGACTTCCATTTCCTGCAACCGCTGTGGTTGCTTGGTCTGCTGCTGCTTCCGGCGTTCGTGATGGTTGCGCGGCAAGACCCGGCGGCGCAGGCCTTGCAACGCCTTGCCGATGCCCGCTTGTTGCCGCATCTGTTGCAGGGCCGCGCGCGCAGCAGAACCGTGCCGACTGGCCTGGCGGCAACGGCATGGACCATCGTCGTGCTGGCCCTGGCTGGCCCCACGTGCAGCAAGGTCGAGCAGCCACTGTTTGCCAATCGCGCCGCGCAGGTCATCGCGATTTCGATGTCGCAGCACATGAACGCCAAGGATGTGTTGCCCAGTCGGCTGGAGCGTGCGCGCTACAAAGCGCAGGATCTGTTTCGCGCCAACGAGCAAGGCTTGAATGGCCTGCTTGCCTATGCTGGCGACGCCTTCGTAGTGGCGCCGATGACCTCCGACGAACGCAGCCTTGAAGACCTGCTCGGCGCATTGTCGCCCGATACCATGCCGGTGGATGGCAACAACGCAGCCCAGGCGATCGAGCGTGGCATGAGCATGATCCGGCAGGCGCAGCTCCGTGGTGCCTCGTTGGTCTTGATTACCGATGGTGCCGATAGCGATGCGATCGCCGCTGCCCGGCGTGCGCACAACGCGGGCGTCGATGTATCGGTACTGGGCATTGGCACGGCGCTGGGTGGCACCGTCGAATCGGCGCAGGGCGGTTTCGTGCGCGACGGTCATGGCAATATCGAAATGGCTCGGCTGGATAGTGGCGCGTTGCAAGCGCTGGCCAGCGCAGGCGGCGGGCGCTACGTGCCCATGAGCGACGACGCCAGCGATGTCCGTGCGCTTGGCGCGGAGCTCAAGGTCGATCGTCAGGCGAAGGCTGCCGAGGGTCTCACCGGTGACAACTGGCAGGACCTGGGCCCCTGGCTGTTGTTGCTGTTATTGCCCATCGCCGCGTTGTTGTTCCGGCGCGGCTGGCTGTTGCTGCTGCCTTTGATCATCCTGCCGTGGATGCCGGGGCAAGCCAGTGCTCGCGACTGGTGGCGCCGCCCGGATCAGCAGGCCGCCCAGGCGTTGCAGCAGGGTGATGCGCAACAGGCGGAGAAGCTGGCGCAGGACCCCGCCTTGCGCGCGAGCGCCGCCTACCGTGCGGGGCATTACGACGCCGCGGCCAGGTTATGGAAGGATCTTCCCGGCGGCGACGCGCCATACAACCGTGGCAATGCCCTGGCCAAGGCCGGCAAGTACGACGAGGCTGTGCAGGCCTACCAGGAGGCGCTCAAGCGTAATCCTGCCAATGCCGACGCCAAGGCCAATCTCGGTCTCGTCAAAGCGTGGGCCAAAGAACGCAAACCACCGCAGCAAGGCAAGCAGGACCAGGCCAAATCAGGCCAAGGCAAGCCCTCCGATGCCAAGAGTGGGCAAGACCAGCAGGCCGGCCAGGCACAAGGCAAGCCGTCGCAACAGGCCCAGCAAGCACAAGCATCGCAAAAGCCTTCCGATGCCCAGCATGGCGAGTCGATGCAGCAGGAAAACACGTCCGACCCATCGGGCAAGGAGGGCGACAAGATCGCCCGACCGCGCACCGCGCAGGAAAAGGCCGAGGAAGCGCGTCGCCAGGCAAGCGCGCAGGAAGCTCTCAAGCAGCAGTTGGATCAGCGCCTTGGCGCATCCGGGGACAAGAAGGCATCCACATCGACCAGTCACGACCTGGGCACGGCCGACAGCGACGATCCCCTGTCCAAATTGCCGGCTGATGTGCGCCGCGCGCTTGAGCACGTGCCCGATGACCCCGGCGCTTTGCTGCGCCACAAGTTCGAACTGGAATACAGGGAACGCCATGGCGTATCCCTGGAGGACGATCAACCGTGAAGTCGATCATGCGCATCGCGTGGCTGTGGATGTTGTTGGTGGTGACGATGCCGGCATGGGCGGTCGATGTGCAGGCCTCGCTCGATCGCAGCAACGTGCACCTGGGTGAGACCGTCACGCTCAATCTCGTCGCGCGCGGTGTCAACACCACGCATCCGATCGATCTGGGCGTGTTGAGCGAGGATTTCGATGTCCTCAATTCATCCAGCAGCGTGCGCGAAGTCAACATCAACGGCAAGCAGGACAGCGCTGTGCTCATTGGCATCGTGTTGCGGCCCAAACATGCCGGCACGTTGACCATTCCGTCGCTGCAGATGGCCGGTGGCAGCACGCAGCCCGTGCAACTGCAGGTCTCCGCCCAACCGGCGATCGCCAACGTTCCCGGTCAGAGCGATGTCTATCTGGATGCGAAGATCGAGCCCGCCCAGGGCTACGTCGGTCAGCAATTCCAGTACGTGCTGCGCGTGTACTACACAGGCATGCTGGCGCAAGGCGTATCGCTTGGCCAGCCACAGGCCGATGGCGCCAGCTTCATGCAACTGGACAACGAAGCCGACTACGAATCCAGCCAGAACGGTCGCACCTATCACGTGGCCGAGTTGCGCTACGCGATGTTCCCCGACAAGCCGGGCAAGCTGACGATCGGTCCGGTGCATTTCCAGGGCGACCTCATCGATCCGGACGATCCCACGGCCTTCATCGGTCGTGCCCGCACGGTCAATGCCTCGTCGTCCGCGGTCACCGTGGATGTCAAGGACATTCCCGCCGGCCAGGATCGCAAGGGCTGGTTGCCCGTGCGCAACCTGAGCCTGACTGCCGATGGCCTGCCTGCGGATGGCCAGACGTTGCAGCAGGGCAAGCCGGTGACCTTCACCATGTTGCTGGCCGCCACGGGGGCGCCGTACGACGCACTGCCGGCACCCGGGCTGCCGGCGATCGAGGGCGCCAGCGTCTACCCTGATAAGCCGGTCAATGGCACGCGATCGGATGGCGGCGCGGTGGTCGGGCGCCGCCAGCAGAGTTTCGCCATCATTCCGAACCGGCCCGGCACGTTGGTGATTCCCGAAATCACCGTGCATTGGTGGAACGTGGCGACCAACCAGCCGGAAGTCGCGCGCCTGCCCGAGCGCCGCTTTACCGTGGTCGCCGCACCCGGGCAGCCGCCCGCGCCAGCGGTCTCGTCATCGACAGCGGTGCCGGCGACGACGGCATCGACGGCGGTAGCCGCATCAGGCTCACATGACACGGCGCTCTGGCGGGCGCTGGCGATCATCGGCTTCGTGCTGTGGCTCGTCACGCTGGTGGCGGCCGTCGTGTTCTATCGCCGTCGCCGAGTGCTGGCGTCTGGGGTGGGGGCGGCTCCCGTGGTCGATCGCCCCTCGGTAGCGGTCTTGAAGCAGGCATTCATGGAGGCGGCACGCGGCACCGATGTCCGGCGACAGGCGGCCACCTTGATGGCCTGGGCGCGCGCCGAGCGCCCGGCGATACAGAACCTGGGCCAATTGTCCGCGGCGCTACACAAGGTTGAACAGCGCCAGGCCATCGCGGCCATGCAGCAGCAACTTTATGCCGCCAGGTCAGCCCTAGGTGCTCCGGATCTGGCGCAGGCATTCAGTACGGGCCTGGCCTGGGTGCAGCCGACCGAAGGCGAGCCAGCAGGTGGCGAGCTCCCGCCGCTTTATCCCTTCGATGTGCAGGCTGACCGAAAAGACCCCTTCTGAACGCTCAGGATTGGTGCGCCTCAGCCTGTGCGGCGCGCCATAGAGTCGCCATACGGGTGTCGAAGCAGCAAAGCACGACGCGAAGCGGACGGCCCTCGGCCTGGGCATCATGGACGCTTTGCAATGCCACGCGAGCGGCCTGGTCGGGCGGGTAACCGTAAATGCCGCAACTGATGGCCGGGAAAGCCACGCTGTCCAGTTCGTATTCGCGCGCCAACGCGATACTGTGGCGGTAACAGGCGGCCAGCGCCTGGGCTTCACCTTGTCCGCCGCCTTGCCAAACGGGGCCGACGGTATGGATCACGTAGCGTGCTGGCAGCGCAAACCCCGGCGTGATGCGTGCCTGGCCGGTGGGACAGCGCACGCGCGGGGACACCTCCGGGATGCGCCGGCAGGCTTCCAGCAATTCGGGGCCGGCTGCCCGGTGGATGGCCCCGTCGACACCGCCACCGCCCAGTAGGCTGGGGCTGGCGGCATTGACGATGGCGGCGCAGTCGAGTTGAGTAATATCGTCGACGACGATGTCCATGGACATGGATGTACATCCTCTTGGCCGGTGCCCCGCATGTCGGGAAGCCAGGGCCACAGCTCTTGAATGAAAACGGACGGACCACCGCTTATGGCAAAGACGGAAGATATTTCCTTTGGTTACCTGCTCAATGACGTCACCTTGCTCTTCCGCAAGCATTTTGACCGTCGAGCCGTGAAATTCGGGCTGACGCGCGCGCAGTGGCGTGCAACCAAAGTGCTATATCACCGTGAAGGCCTGCGACAGACCGAACTGGCCGAATACCTGGAAATGGAGCCCATCGCCGTCGGCAGGGTCATTGATCGCCTGCAAAGTGCCGGCTTCGTGGAGCGCCGCCCGGATCCGAAGGACCGGCGTGCCTGGCGTCTGTACACGACCGATCAGGCCCGCGATGTCGTTGCAGATATGGAAGAGATCGCCCGTGGCCTGCGCCGGGATGCCACCCAGGGCATCTCGCCGGACGAAATGGAGCAGTGCCTGGGGGTGCTCACCCACATCAAGGACAACCTCCAGCGACTGGAGCAGCAGCCGGCGGCCGAGAATACTGACTGACCGCGCTGCCTTGCGTGGAACTGAAGACAATTG
Source organism: Dyella sp. (assembly GCF_036384435.1). Classification (GTDB taxonomy): domain Bacteria; phylum Pseudomonadota; class Gammaproteobacteria; order Xanthomonadales; family Rhodanobacteraceae; genus GSA-30. The sequence goes on from NZ_DASVMI010000103.1 coordinate 15,887, forward strand.
ATCCGTGGACCAGTGCCATTAGTCCCGGATGAAGGACTCTTTTTCCCCGCAAACATCGATTTTTCCGTGACTTACGTGTGCACGTCAGGCTGGGTGGCGCGTTGTAATTCTTTCGCTGCATGCTTCGCGCGACCTGAAACGGCCCCTCTGGCCGCTGATTTTGAGTACTCATGCCCTGGAAAAAATTTGCACTGATTCTGGCGATCGTGGTGGTTTGCGCGCTGGATTTCCATGTCATCCATGGCGGCAAGAGCGCCGAAAAGCCGGAGTCGCATTCGGGCGGTAACAAGCCGGCCCAGGCGATCCCGGTCAAGGTGGCCAAGGCGGTGCGGGGCGACCTGGACCTGTCAATCAAGGTGGTCGGACGCGTCGAAGCCTGGTCCACGGTGACCTTGCAGCCGCGCGTGGCCGGCCAGCTCGAATCGCTCGCCTTCGCCCCGGGCGCGCATGTGCGCAAGGGTGACGTGCTGGTGCAGATCGATCCGAGCCTGCTCAAGGCCCAGCTGGATCAGGCACGCGGCGCGGTGGCGCGCGACCAGGCCCAGCTCACCAAGGCCCAGGCCGACCTGGCCCGCTACACCCAGTTGCTGGCCAAGAACTTCGTCTCGCGTTCGGACTTCGACACCTTCAAGGCCAATGTCGACGTGGCCAAGGCCACGTTGCAGAGCGATCAGGCGGCGGCCGAACTGGCCAAGACCCAGCTCGACTACACCCGTATCTTTGCACCGTTCGATGCGGTCGCCGGATCGCCGCTGGTCTGGCCAGGCGCGCAGTTGACCGCCAACAGCACCAATATCGTGGTGCTCAACCAGATCGAACCCGTGCGCGTGGCCTTCAACGTGCCCGAGGATGCCCTTGCGGCAGTGCGTGCGGGCATGGGGCGTGGCGACGTGCCGGTGCAGGCAAAGATTCCTGGCGACAAGTCCCCGTCGTTGCAGGGCAAAATGGATTTCATCGACAACGCCGTGGACACCACCACCGGCACCATCGTCCTGAAAGGGCGCTTCGAGAACCATGACCTGCTGCTGACACCCGGGCAGTTCGTCGAGGTCAACCTGCCCACCACGCACCTGAGCAACGTTGTCAGCGTGCCGGTGGAGGCCTTGCAGAGTTCGTCCAAGGGCAGTTTCGTATTCGTGGTGGGTGGCGACAACAAGGTGCAGCAACGCTACGTCACGCCCGGCACCATGAGTGGTGCGCACGCGGTGATCGACAAGGGACTCGACGCCGGCGAGACCGTGGTCACCGATGGCCAGATGCTGCTGGTCGACGGGACGACCGTCCAGGTGGCCAAGGGCAGCTGACGCCATGAACCTGCCCGAGCTGTGTATTCGACGCCCCGTGATGACCACGCTGCTGATGACGGCGCTGGTCGTATTCGGTATCGCGGCCTATCCGCGCCTGCCGGTCAACGAGTTGCCCAACGTCGACTTCCCCACGATCAACATCTCGGCGAGCCTGCCTGGCGCATCGCCCGAAACCATGGCCTCGGCCGTGGCCACGCCGCTGGAAGCGCAGCTGTCGACCATCGCCGGTATCAGCTCGATGAGCTCGACCAGCGCACTGGGCGCCACCACGATCACGCTGACTTTCGAGCTCGATCGCAGCATCGATGGCGCGGCGCAGGACGTGCAGTCGGCCATCTCGGCCGCCCAGCGCCAGTTGCCGACAAACATGCCCACGCCGCCGACGTTCCGCAAGGTCAACCCGGCCGATGCGCCAATCCTGTATCTGGCAATGACCTCTTCGACACTGCCGCTATCGCAGGTAGATGAATACGCGGAAACGGAATTGGCGCAGCGCCTTTCCATGGTCGACGGCGTGGCGCAGGTAAGCGTCTATGGCTCGCAGAAATATGCCGTGCGCATCGACGTCAATCCGGATCGGTTGGCCTCGGCCGGCATCGGTATCGACCAGGTGCAAAGCGCGGTGGCCGACGCCAACCAGAACCAGGCCACCGGCTCGTTGTACGGGCGGCGCCAGCAGTTGCCGATCCGCAACGACGGCCAGCTCATGCGTGCGGCCGCTTACAACGACGTGGTGGTGGCCTATCGCAACGGGGCGCCGGTGCGCCTGGGCGATATCGGCAACGCCTACGACAGCGTACAGAGCGACCAGACCGCCAGCTGGTTCGGCGGCGATCGGTCCATCCTGCTGGCGATCCAGCGCCAGCCCGGCGCCAACACGGTCGAAACCGTCGACAGCATCAAGGCCTTGCTGCCCGGTTTCACGGCCAGCCTGCCGCCATCGGTCAAGCTCAGCACGCTCTACGATCGTTCCGACTCCATTCGCGCATCGGTCGACGATGTGCAGTTCACCCTGCTGCTGGCCGGTGTGCTGGTGGTACTGGTGATCTATCTGTTCCTGGGCAACATCTCGGCCACGCTGGTGCCGGCCATTGCCTTGCCGATCTCGGTGATCGGCACATTCGGCGTGATGTTCGCCTTAGGTTACAGCCTGGACAATCTCTCCCTGCTGGCATTGACGCTGGCGGTGGGCTTCGTAGTCGACGACGCCATCGTTATGCTGGAAAACGTCATCCGTCACATGGAAATGGGAGAGAAGCCGTACGAGGCAGCCGTCAAGGGCGCGACCGAAATCGGTTTCACCATTTTCTCGATGACCTTGTCGCTGGTGGCCGTCTTCATCCCGGTGATGTTCATGGGCGGCATCATCGGCCGCCTGTTCCACGAGTTCGCCGTGACCATCAGTGTGGCGATCCTGCTGTCGGGTTTCATCGCGATCACTCTCACGCCGATGCTGTGCAGCCGTTTCATCAAGGCGCACGACCATACGAAAAAGAATTGGCTGATCGCCGGTTTCGATCGCGGCTTCAATGCGGTGACCCACGGCTATACCCGTTCGTTGCGCTGGTGCATGGATCGACCGCGCATGGTCTTGCTGAGCTTTGCGATCAGCCTGGGCATCACCGGATTGCTGTTCTACATCACGCCCAAGGATTTCATCCCGGCGGGTGATACCGGGCAGTTGCGCATCAACACCGAAGGGCCCGAAGACGTCTCCTTCGATGCGATGATCGCGCGCCAGCAGCAACTGGCCGACATACTGGCCAAAGACCCGAACGTCGAAGCCTTCATGTCGACGGTGGGCGCCGGCGGCTCGCGCGCAACGATCAACAACGGTTCGATGTTGCTCAAGCTCAAACCCGCCAGCGAACGCGATCTCGATCCCAACGGCATCATCCAGGAGCTGCGACGCAAGTTCGCGCATGTGGTCGGCATTCGTGCGTACATCCAGAACCCGCCGGCGATCCAGGTCGGTGGTCGTCAATCCAAGGCGCAATACCAGTACACGCTGCAATCGGGCGACCTGGACGAACTCTATGGCTGGGCCGGCAAGGTCACCTCGGCCTTCGCTGGCCTGCCGGGATTCCAGGACGTCACCAACGACCTGGATCTCAACAGCCCGGCCATCTACGTCAATGTCAACCGCGATCGCCTCGCGCCGCTGGGCCTGACCATGTCGCAGGTACAGACGGCATTGGGCTCGGCTTTTGGCGAAAACCAGATTTCCACCATCTACGGCACGGCCACGCAGTACTGGGTGATCCTGCAAGTGAACCGCCCTTTGCAGAACAACCCCGACGTACTGTC
>NZ_DASVMI010000104.1:0-3003 GCF_036384435.1 Dyella sp.
GCCGGTAGCAAAGTTGTGCAGGGGAGAGAGACCGAGGAAGTTGAGCGAGCTGACATTGGCCAGCCGGGTGCGGAACTTCCAGTTGCCCGGAAACTGGGCATAGAAGGCGGCGGTGACCGCGAGATCTTCCTTGACGGTGACAAAGCCGGCGTTGGATAGCTCGGCGCGCGTCTGGGCAAGCTGGCGCGCGAGTTCTTCCTGGCTGGCGGCATAGATGGCCATGCTGAAGTGATACTGGCCCAGCACGAAGTTGCCCGAGGCGAGCTGGTCCATGGCCTGGTCCAGTTCGGCGATCTGGCTGACGGCCCGGTCACCGGAAGAGATCATCATGCCCTTGGTGCGCTCCAGCGCCTTGAGCGCGTCATGGCGGCCCATGGGGCTGAACGAGTGCGTGATGACGTATTCGAAATCCAGGTATTTCAGGCCGTTGAGCATGCCCGGATAACTGCCCTCGGCGTATTCCTTGACGTTGAGAATGGCGCCGTAGTGGTGGGTGCCATGTGGCGTGGTGATCGCGAAGTCCCCCGAGCGCGACGAAAAACGCAGCCGCGATGTCGGCAGGTATTGACCGGCCGGGATGGGCAATACCGGCACGCGTTCGTCGACGCGATTGAGCAGGTAGCCGTAAAGCTCCAATGCTTCGGAAAACACCACGCCATGCGATGACTCATACATGCGCAGCCGCGTGGGGGCATAGTCGCGCAGGACGGCTTCCACATTGCCGGCCAGTTCCAGCACGGTGGCGATGGCGTGATCCTGTTGGGCTTGCAGGCGGTCCAGGCTCGCTGACTTTTCGGCAAAGCGCCTGCCGCCGACGACCGGGCGATAGAGCATGGTCAGATAGAGTTCGTTCTGCATCAGGCGCGTGGACGACAGCGTGCCGTAATAGGCGTTCGACAGCTGCTGGTTGAACAGGTGATCGAAGCGGCTCGTGTCGCGCAGCCGTGTACGCCGGCGGATATCGTGCGACCAGAAGGCCACGTTGACGAAATCCGGGGCACGCAACGTCTGTAGCATGCGGTTGAAGGTGTTGTGGCGGTGCTCAAGCTCCCATGCGTCGCGGCCGACGAAGGGCAAGCCTTCCAGGCGCCATACCATGGCGTAGTCTCCGCCGGTGGTCTTGAGCACCGTGGGCGATACATGGGTGGATAGGGGAATGAATTCGCTGATGCAGGCGTCGGGTGCGCGCATGGGGTGCTCCGGCAAGAAGCGGCACCGGCAAGCCGGTGCCGCCGTGAGTCAGGGAAGGCCGTCGTCGCGGTGGTCGATGGGTGAGAACGACCACATGCCATCGTGCTGGCGCAGATTGCGCACACGGGTGCGAAATTGCAGACGCAGGCCGAGCAGGCGGAAAATCATCTCGTCGCGTCGTGCCATCTGCCGCATGGCAAAGACCACCAGGGGCAGCAACACCAGGTAGAGAAGGTTGGTGTACATCGCCAACAGCAGGCAGGCGCCAGCCCCCATGAAGAACGGCACGTACGGCACACCCATGAACATGGCCGGACGCGTGCAGCCGCGAAAGATCGGGTCCTTACGCATAGCGGCTCATCAGGTAGTCCATGACCATCGCGGTCTGGCACTGGTTGCCGGTGTCGCCAATGAGCATCCTGGCGATCTGGCCGGCCGCGCCGATGAGCAGGCCTCCTACGAGGATGGGCGCGACGTCGGAGATGCGCTTGTGCGCGAAGGCGATCTGATAGCCGGCAAACACCACGGCGATCGTGACCACCGCGATGGAGGCCATGTTGAGTAGCCCATTGATGTTGGTGAAGAAGCCACAGACTTTCTTGTCGGCACCGGCGAAACCATCCTGGGCCATGGCCAGTTCGGGGACGGCGGTGATGACCAGCGCGGCCAGGGTGGCGAAGGTGGCCTGGATCACGGCGCGGTTGCGGGCGGTGTATTGCATCGATTCCATCGTGGATAGCTCCTGGTTGGTACGAGTGAGGCGGTGCCGTGTGGCGACCGCGGGGTTGGGATTGCGTAAGCGTTGCCGGGCAGCGACGAGCGCATGTTTCGCTTCGCCGAGCGTGGGGCAGGGGGTGTGTCGCGCTGGCTGCGCAACGGGCGAAAGTCAGAACACGAAGGCGTCGTCGCTGCCTCCTTGGGAACTCTCCGGCGTTGCGGTGGTTTGAGTGGCGGCGGTGTCGCCGGGGCCGTGCACGTCGGGCACGAATACGTTGCCTTGTGGCGGCGACGAAGAGGGCGCGGCCACGGAGGCCGGTGGCGGCTGGGCCGGTGGCAAGATGGGAAGGCTGCGCAAGGCGATGCGATGGTCACCCGCACGTTCTTCGCGCACCGTGGGTATCGGCTGTGTGGCGTCGATCTCGGATGGCTCAACCACCGTCTGTCCCTCGCGGGCCATCGAGGCATAGATCTTTTGCACGTAACCGTGGCGAAAGCCGGTTTTGAAATTGCCCGAGTAGTAGCAACTGAAGGCCTTGCCCCAATGGCCGCTTGCATCGTTCAGGCATTGGGCCAGGATGCGCGCGCCCGCTTGCAGGTTGGTGCAGCGGTCGAACGCCTTGGCGTACGAATCGATGCCGTATTTGGCCAGGTTGCCTTTATAGATCTGCGCCAGGCCCAGCGAATACTGATAGCCCTTCGATTCGAGCATGCGCACCGTGGCAAGGGCTTCGTCGAGGGTACGAGGCTGGCGTGCCAAGCGATCGCCCACGACGCCGATGGCGAAAGGGTTGTGGCCCGATTCGATACGCACCACGTGCTGCATGACGGCGGCGGGTACGGCCAGGGCGGGACAATCGGTCATGGGAAGCGTGTCGATCATCGGCATGCCTTCATGCCCGCTCGGCCAGGTGTCGACCCGGGTTGAAATCGATGCCGGTGATGTGACGCCGGCCGGCATGGGCCTTGATGTGCACGACGATGTCGATGGTCATCATGAGCAATCGCTTGATGACGTCGAATTCCAGGCCCGACCCCTCGGCGGAGGCCTTGACCATCAGCGCCAGCTGATCCCAGGTCTGCTCGGTGCTGCCG
>NZ_DASVMI010000105.1:0-4934 GCF_036384435.1 Dyella sp.
TTGAAGCGATGTCGAACAGGAAGTCGATGCCCCGTATGAAAACCCTTATGCGGCTGGTTATGCTGGCAACCATGAATCCATCCATCCGGCTCGTCGCTCTTTCGGCCCTGACCCTGTCCCTCGCTGCATGCGACACGATGACGCATTCGGTTCGTATCGAGCCCGCATCGCCGTCTTCGGCCGCGATGCGTCCGTCCGATGTAGCGCCGGCCCGAATTCCTGGGGGCAGCTACCAGGTCGTCCATGGCGACACGCTTTATTCGATTGCCTTCCGCAACAAGGTGGATGTACGCGATCTAGCCCAGTGGAACGGCATCCAGGCGCCTTACACCATCTGGCCCGGACAGGTATTGCGGCTATCTCCGCAGGGTAGCGGTATACCGCAGCACGCCGTCGTGGCATCTGCACCTGGATCCGCACCGGCGGCCCCCCAGGCGCCGCCACCGCGGCCAGCCGCAGTAACCCCGCCGCCGGCTGCGCCCATGTTTGAGGATGTCGGTTCGGATAGTGGCAAACCCGCTCCTGCCGCATCGGTCGCCTCGGCGTCGCCGCCTGCCAAGCTCTCGGGCACCTCGGTGCCTGCCGTGCCCACCAGTACCGTGGTGCCGGTGGCTGGAGCGCCGACCCAATCTCCCGCGACGCAACCGCCGCCGCCTCCGCCTGCCGCGGTAGCCCCTTCACCGGGCGGCACGCGCTCGCAAGGTGGCGTGTCCTGGCGCTGGCCGGCCGATGGTCAATTGGGCAAGCGTTTCCAGTCGGGCGATGCCATTCCTGGCATCGAGATCCTGGGCAAGGCCGGTGATCCCGTCCGCGCTGCGGCTGATGGTGTGGTCGTGTATAGCGGCAATGGCTTGGTCGGTTATGGCGAGTTGATCATCATCAAGCACAACGACAGCTTCCTGTCGGCGTACGGCCATAATCGCAAGCGCCTGGTCAAGGAAGGCCAGAAGGTCACCGCCGGCCAGCAGGTGGCCGAGATGGGCGCTACAGGCGCATCGCGTGACGAACTCCAGTTCCAGATACGCAAGGACGGCAACCCGGTCGACCCGCTGGGCTACCTGCCTTCCAAGTGACACCGCCCGCCATGCATGCGGGCTGTCAGGTCGGGCGCTGCGCGCGCGCCCTATAAAGAGTAAAGGGAAAGACCGCCAAGGGGCGCGGAAAACCGCGTGGCGCTCTTCGCTGTTTATTCCTTATAACCCGTGCAACGGACGACTTCACAGCTACCGAGAAGCGGAGGCGGCCCTACGGGGGAGGCAGCACAAACGCAACCACCACACGCCGCCCTTCGCCTGCCAGCAAGTCATAGGTACGCGCAGCGGCGGCGTTGTCCATCACCTCGATGCCTACGCCTCGGCGCAGGAACCCGGCCATGAATTCGGCGGGAGGAAAGACCTGGCGTTCGCCGGTGCCGAGGATGACCAGTTCAGGTTGCAGCGCCAGTACGCTTTCGACTTGATCGGCTCCCAATGTCCTTGCGTCGGTGACCGGCCAATTTTCCATGGCCTGGTCCGGGGCAAGCAAGAAGCTGGCGCTGATGTCGCGGTCGACCACCGTGATCGCTCGTGCGGCAACGCGTCGCACGAACAGGAATTCGCCGGGACGATCGAGCGAGATGTCCATCAGCGGGGCAGGGCGAGCTTGGGCTCGTCCTCGTTGCGACGAAAGAGCACGACCACGTGGCCGATCTGCTGGATGCTCTCGGCGCCGGTACCTTGGATCAGGAAATCGATCTGCGCCTGCCGCTCCTCCTTATCCCCCCCAGAAAGCTTCACCTTGACCAGTTCATGGTGGGAAAGGGCCAGGTCCAATTCCTTGGCTACGGCCTCGGTCGCGCCTTTAGCACCCATCAGGATGACCGGGTTCAGGTCGTGGGCCAGGCTGCGCAGGTAGCGGCGCTGTGACGGGGAGAGGGCCATTCGTTCAGTCTCGGATTCGCGGCGGATGGACCGTAAAGGGTATCATGTGCTTCATTCCACCCCTAACCTGTGGCCGTTGCCGACCATGTCTCGCAGCAAAAGCAGTTCCCGCTGGCTGCGGGAGCATTTCGATGACGTTTATGTGAAGAAAGCCCAGGCCGAAGGCTTGCGTTCGCGTGCGGCATTCAAGCTCGAAGAACTCATTGATCGCGACCGGCTGCTCAAGCCGGGTATGCGTGTAGTCGACCTAGGGGCCGCTCCGGGCGGCTGGTCACAGCTAGTGCGACAGCGCATGGGTGATACTGGCACCATCATCGCCATGGATATCCTGCCAATGCAGGGTATCGGCGGGGTGGACTTCCTCCAGGGCGATTTTCGCGAAGAAACCGTGCTTAAAGCCCTGGAAGAGCGTCTCGATGGTCAGAAAGTCGATCTTGTTCTGTCCGATATGGCCCCCAATATGAGCGGTGTGGCGCTGGCCGATCAGATCCGGGCAATGGATCTGGCCGAACTGGCGCTCGATTTCAGCCGTCACTGGCTCAAGCCAGGCGGGTCATTCCTGATCAAGCTGTTTCAGGGGGCTGGATTCGATGATTACTTACGCAGCTTGCGCGCAGACTTCAGCCGCGTGACTATGCGTAAACCAAAGGCCTCCCGCGCACGTTCGCGGGAGGTGTATGCCCTGGCCACCGGTCGCAAGGCTGCTGGCGGGTAACCGGGCGAGAAACCGTGCATGAACGAAATGGCTAAAAATCTGCTGCTCTGGTTGGTGATCGCAGTGATCCTGCTCACCGTGTTTCAGAGCTTCAACCCGCATGGCGGCTCGTCGTCGGATCTGCCTTACAGCAGCTTCGTGCAAAGCGTGGACAACGGAAATGTGTCCAGCGCTACGATCAGTGCCGATTCGCCAGCCGCCATCACTGGCAAGCTCAAGGACGGCAGTTCATTCCGCACCGTCGCTCCGCAGCTGGGCTGGTCCACCAGTCCCATCGTCAAAGAGATGCAGGACAAGGGCGTAGAAGTGCGCCAGGAGCCATCCAACAGCGGCTTCTCCCTCCTGGGCCTTTTGCTCAACTGGCTGCCGATCATCCTCATCGTCGGCGTGTTCATCTGGTTCATGCGCCAGATGCAGGCGGGTGCTGGCGGCCGTGGGGCCATGAGCTTCGGCCGGTCACGCGCCAAGTTGCAGGGCGAAGACCAGATCAAGGTCAACTTCAGCGACGTGGCCGGTTGCGACGAAGCCAAGGAAGAAGTAGGCGAACTGGTCGAATTCCTGCGCGACCCGGGCAAGTTCCAGAAGCTCGGCGGCAAGATTCCGCGCGGCGTGCTGATGGTCGGCCCGCCCGGTACCGGTAAGACGCTGCTTGCCAAGGCGATTGCCGGCGAAGCCAAGGTGCCGTTCTTCTCGATTTCCGGTTCGGATTTCGTGGAAATGTTCGTGGGTGTGGGTGCCAGCCGTGTGCGCGACATGTTCGAGCAGGCCAAGAAGCATGCTCCTTGCATCATTTTCATCGACGAAATCGATGCCGTGGGGCGTCATCGCGGCGCCGGTCTTGGTGGTGGTCATGATGAGCGCGAACAGACGTTGAACCAGTTGCTGGTCGAGATGGATGGCTTCGAGGGTACCGAGGGCATCATCGTCATTGCCGCCACTAACCGTCCTGACGTGCTCGATCCGGCCTTGCTGCGTCCGGGCCGTTTTGATCGCCAGGTGGTCGTGGGACTGCCTGACGTGAAGGGTCGCGAGCAGATCCTCAAGGTGCACCTGCGCAAGGTGCCGGTGGCCAGCGACGTCAATGCCATGGTCATCGCACGCGGTACACCGGGTTTCTCCGGCGCGGATCTGGCCAACCTTGTCAATGAAGCGGCCTTGTTCGCCGCACGAGAGAACGCTCGCGAAGTTCGCATGATTCATCTGGACAAGGCGCGCGATAAGATCCTGATGGGTACCGAGCGCCGCTCGATGGCGATGGGCGAAGACGAGAAGAAACTGACTGCGTACCACGAGGCGGGCCACGCCATCGTCGGCCGTCTGGTGCCCGAGCATGATCCGGTCTATAAGGTCACCATCATCCCGCGCGGTCGCGCGCTGGGCGTGACCATGTATCTGCCAGAGGGCGACAAGTATTCGATGAATCGTGTGGCGATCGAGTCGCAGCTTTGCTCGCTGTATGGCGGCCGCGTGGCGGAAGAACTCATCTTCGGCGCCGACAAGGTCACCACGGGCGCGTCCAACGATATCGAGCGCGCGACCAAGATGGCCCGCAATATGGCTACCAAGTGGGGCCTGTCCGACGAGCTTGGTCCGGTGACCTACGGCGAGGAAGAGGACGAAGTCTTCCTCGGACGTTCGGTCACGCAGCACAAGAACGTCTCCAACGAGACCGCGCGCAAGATCGATGAGGTCGTGCGCGACATCCTCGATCGTGCCTACGCGCGGACCAAGCAGTTGCTGACCGATAACATCGACAAGTTGCATGTGATGTCCGATGCGCTGTTGCAGTACGAGACGATCGACGCGCATCAGATCGACGACATCATGGCTGGCCGCACGCCGGGCCCGCCGGCGGACTGGTCGAAGTCGACAACTTCTTCCACACCTCCGCCTCCGCCGCCGCGCGGTGGCGATGCGGGAGCCAAGCTTGGCGACCCCGCGACACAAAGCCGGTTCGCGGATCGGTGATGAGTAGCAGAAACGGCCCGAAAGGGCCGTTTTTCATGGGCTTGCTCACGCACACGACATGAGCAGAAGATCGGTCGTTGCGTAGTCGGTGACGTGGAAGCGATGGCGTTCCCTGGAGGCTCGTAGCAGGGCAGTGCACGTTGATCTTGTTGGGCTACGTGCGACGTCTGACGAAGCGCGGCCAGCGGCATGGACGTCTATCTGCTGGCAGGTGACCGCATGCGAATACTGCGGCGGCATAACGATACGGTGCTTCGATGAACACGACCGTACATCGGAATGAAAAAAATCTGAAAAAAGTATTGACGAGCAGGCTCGAAGTCTGAATAATT
>NZ_DASVMI010000106.1:0-11337 GCF_036384435.1 Dyella sp.
CGCCTCCACCGACAACATCGAGATCATGCACGAAATCCTCGATGCCAAGGCCGCCAACCTCGGCATCAAGGTCGATGACCTCAAGCCCGAACAGTGGCTTCAGGACTTCTACGACAACCGCAAGGGCAGTGGCAAACGCCAGGCCACCAACTCCGAAGCGCGCCCCGCGCGTTCGGCGTCGATGTAATTCGAACTACCTGAGGATGACAACCATCATGAACAACATCTTCTTGAAACAGGCTTTGCAGTCCCCGCTGCGTAGTGCCTCGCTCCGTGCCCTGGGCCTGATCGCCCTGCTGTGCCTGGCCGTGCCGGCCGTGCACGCACAGGTTGCCGTGCAGGACCAGACGGTCGGAAGCAACACGGGGGACATCAAGTCCAGCGCCAGCAACATCGATACCAACACCAAGAACATCGATACCAATACCAAGAACATCAACAACCAGTTGAAGATCGCGGGCAAGGGTACCGGCGTTGGCGGTACGGACGATGCCTTCGGCAAGCGCGTGGAAGACCCCAAGCAGGCCTGGGATACCACCATGACCTACGGCGACAGCAGCGTCGACAACCAATGCAACAAATACGCTGACGTGCAGAAATCCGAATGCCAGGAACTGGTCAAGACCGAACAGGCCCAGTACCTGTACATGGTCGTGATGTACAAAAACACCAAGGATCGCAACGACATTCTTACCAAGCTGATCCAGGAGCGTAACGCGCTCACCGAAGACCAGTACGGCAAGATCGAGGAAAACACCAACAAGCTCGAAACGCTGCGCGCCCTGATGGATCTGGACCAGCAGCAGATGCAGACCACCATGAATGCCTATCAGTCGCGCATTCACTGGCTGGAAAACCAGCTCGCCCAGGATGCCAAGGCAGCCATGAGCGGTGAGCCGAAGGCTTCCAGTTGGAGCATTGGCGGCTTCGACCTGGGCTCCATGGCCAGTTCGGTCGTCAGCGGCGTGGTGCTGAAGGGTGCACTCAGCGCGGCGCAGTCGTCCGAGCCGAGCGGCATGAAGACGCTGAGCATCACCGACAGCAACGGTTTCTAATCATCACGCCTGCGAACGCATGACCGCCGCCGCCAGAGCATAGAGGAAGAAGTATGGGTGCCTTACTAGGAAGTGGGTTTGGAGCTGCACCGACAGCGTTGATTGACGTGACCGGAGCCACGAATTTCGTGTTCTTCGCCACGATCAATGACTTTTTGCGCAAGGAAATCGACATCTTCCAGTGGTCGCTGCTCCAGCGCATCACCTTGATGATCGGTAGTGCGGCGCTGATCCTGCTGACGTTGTGGATCCTCATCCAGGGCTATCGCATCGTCACGGGCCAATCCCGCGAGCCGATGATGGGCCTGGTGGTGGGCGCCCTGCGCGGCGGCCTGATCATTGGCCTGGCCACCAGCATGGCGGCCGGCTCCTCGGGCATGTTCTTCACCGTGACCGACGGGCTTTCCGGCACCATCGTCTCGGCGGTTACCGGCTCCAACAAGAGCGTGTTCCAGGACATCGATGACAACCTCATGGCGATGGAAGCGGCCATGGCGATGATCGATACGCTCAATCCCGGCAACGATCAAAAGATGGGTGATGCCAAGGACCGCGCCATGTGGTTCACCGGCATCGGCATTGCCGGCCCGGGCGTGGTGGCCGGCTCCATGTTGCTGCTCAACAAGATCGCCCTGGCGCTGTTCATCGGCTTTGGGCCATTGTTCATCCTGTGTCTGCTATTTCCTCAGACGCAATCGCTTTTCAGCAAATGGCTCTTCTACGGCATAGGTACGATGTTCTCATTGGCGGTACTAAGCGTCATGGTGGATATCGCGATGCGCATGGTCGCGGCGGTGACGCTTGCGTTCGGCGCCAAGTACCTCATGGCGCTGGCCTCGGGATCGAGTACGCAGATGGAAGGCATCAACAGCATGGCCATGCAGCAAGGTGGCCTGGGCCTGCTGCTGTCCACTCTGATCGTGATGGCGCCGCCGATGGCCGCGTCGTTCTTCCAGGGCACCCTCGCCAGCTTCGCCGCCAGCTCGTCGTTCGGCCAGGTCGGCCGCTACAGCACCGGCCAGCGTGCGGAAGGCAACCGCCCGGCGGCTATGGGTGGGCCGCCGAGTCCGAATTCAAGCAGCACTCAAAACAACAATTCGAATGATTCTGGATCTACTCCTCAGGTAAATGCTGGCCGTCATAGTGGCCAAGCGCCAGCGCCTGCACCCCAGGACACAACCAAGACAGGCTCGGACAAGCAGCTGTGGACCTAAAAAGACACTATCTCTCGCTTTTCATGATTCTGTGTTTTGCTTCTGATTTTGCCTGGGGCCAATGCGCCCCAGGTGTTCAATCTGCTGGAAATCCAAGTTGCATCCCTCAAGATCGGCAAGAATCTCCGATATATCAAGGCGACAGAGGAGCTCTTGGCAATCAGTCAACACAGCCGGCTCAAGTCTATGCTGACCGTTGGGGCGCTGTGGTCATTGATAACCACTCCGGTCAAATTGGAGTTTCTGTCGATCACACTTCGAAATCCGATGCAGTCGGCGAAGCGATGGATAATTGCACCCAGACCGGCAGTAAAAGCTGCTCCGTAGCAGCCACCTATTACAATCAATGCGTCGCCGTGGCTTGGTCAAAAACCTATCATTCAACGACAACTGCTGCTTACAAAAACGATGCCGAAAAAAAATCCCTGAACGGGTGCGCATCAGGAAGCTCAGGAGCCGAGTGTAAAATCATCTATTCGGATTGTTCATACGCGCAACGTATAAAATAAGTCATCTCTGTCGCCTGGGGACTTATCCAGAGAAGCAATCATAATAATGAATAGCAAACCTCGACCGATCTCCCCGCTGTTAACCGGAATTGCGGCAATCACGCGCTCCACTGCATGGAAACAATATGCTTCTGGAGTTCGGTAGATGTGTTTTGCATGAAGTACTCCGCATTTGCTTTGATTTCCCATCTGGCCTCTGCGATAGCGCTCGGCCAATGCGCGCCTGGCGTCCAATCGGCTGGCAATCCGAACTGCATCCCTCAAGATCGCCCCGATATCAGGGAGACCGTGGCGCACTTCAAAACCAAGCGCCGCAGCAGCGTGCAGTATACGCAGATCGATGGGGGGCAATTGCTGTAGATAGTTCAACGAATGACGTAGGCACTGCGAGCGCAATGCCCAGTAAGAACGCGGCAATCGAGAAAGCAATGTCTGATTGCCAACTTCACGGCAGTACTAGCTGCGACGTAGCTCTCTCCTACCACAATCAATGCGCCGCAATTGCTTGGGGACATCCCAAAAGTTCTTACTTTAGTGCCGCGACCGCAGAAGAAGCTAAACAGCATGCTCTGAGCAGATGCAGCAAAAACTCAGGTGATTGCAAAATCGTCTACACAGACTGTAGCTACGCAGAGCGCGTTCAGTAACCTTGAAATGCATTGATCAGAAAACGGGTAGCATTTGCTATCCATTTTCTTTTGTGAGGCGTGTTTTGCATGAAGCAATCCGTGTTCGCCTTGATTTGCTATCTGATGTCTGCGATAGCGCTCGGCCAATGCGCGCCTGGCGTCCAATCGGCTGGCAATCCGAACTGCATCCCTCAAGATCGCCCCGAATCGCCCCGGTATCAGGGAGACCGTGGCGCACTTCAAAACCAAGCGCCGCAGCAGCGTGCTGTATACGCAGATCGATGGGGGGGCAATTGCCGTAGATAGTGCGACGAATGACGTAGGCACTGCGAGCGCAATGCCCAGCAAGAACGCGGCAATCGAGAAAGCATTGGCTGATTGCCGACTTCACGGCAGCACTAACTGCGATGTAGCTCTCTCCTACTACAACCCATGCGCCGCAATCGCCAGGGGGCATCCCAAGAGCTCTTACTTTAGTGCCGCGACCGCAGAAGAAGCTAAACGGCACACGCTGAGCAGATGCGGTGAAAACTCAGGCGACTGCAAAGTCGTTTACACCGATTGCAGCTACGCTCAACGCATTCAATAAACACCGAACACAGCCACTCCAAGCGCTCCCCAGCCCTCAGACACCCCGGGGGCCAAGGCAAGCTTAGGAGTCGAATCGAGGACCTGCGCGCTCAAGCGCCACATTTCGACGCCAGCATGGCAACAAAAATCCAATGCCCGCTCGGTATCATTGGTGACTCCGTACGGGCCCATGGCTTGCCATGCAGCGATTTATCGCGCCTTTCACATTCAGCTTGTGCCTGGCCTCGGCGGCGTTTGCGCAGGGCGCCCTGCCCGTCCAGGTCGCCCATCTGGCCGGCGCGCAGTGCAGCCAGCAGCATGCGGGGTGGGCCTATACCTGTCGTTGGCAGCACTACGACATCACCGCTGACCCGCCCTCCCGGCGCTGCGCGCAGGATGGGCTTTACGGGAATATTCAAACAGATTCGCCGGGCCTGACCCTGCTTGATCGCCCGGCCGGCGGCAAACCGGTTGCACGTCTCAAAAATCGGCAGTTTGTCTGTGTTAGCGCCGACGCCAGACAGGGCAACCAGGAGGTTCAGTGGTATTATGTGACGGCTATTACGGTGGGCAGTGTCGCGGCATGCAGGGGGCGCAAGCTCTGCGGCGGGCCGGGTGACCTCCCCATCGAATCGCTGGTGCCAGGGACAGGGGTGTCCTGCCATCGCGATGCCAAGGGTAATGTCGTGGGCGACTGTGCTTCCGGTTGGGTCCGGACGGAAGACCTGGAGTTGTTCGCCAACGGCATTTGATCTAGCGCATGACGAAATACATGGAGACGTTATGAGCCGCGAGATTCTTGAAGAAGGCATTCGCCACTTTTCGCTCGAAGGGCGTAAATACGAATACGGCAACAATGCCTCGTTGCCCAACCGTTCCCCGAACGGTCGCGCCGATGGCAGCCGCAACGAACGCGATATCGATGGTGATGGCCGCCTGGGTGTGGATTGCTCCTCGCTGGTATGGCGGGCCCTGCGCAATGCCGGCTACAACGTGGGCACCACGCCTTTCACCACCGGCCAGTTGTTCGAAGGCAACCGCGCCACCGGCTATGCCAAGGAGCATTTCGAGGTGATCTCCGCGGCGGATGCGCGCAAGCCCAACGGGTCGCTGCAACCGGGCGACATCGTGATGTTCCGCAGCAGCCACGGCCAGCACGTGGGCATCTTCAAGGGCTATGACGCCAAGGGCAACATGCAGTTCTACGGCTCGCAGACCTCGACCGGCCCGGCCATGGTCACCACCGGTACCGCTCCGGGCCAGTACTGGAACGGCGGCGATTTCCAGATCGTTGGCGCGTTGCGCGCCAAGCCTGCCTTCCAGGGCCGCGAACCGCTACACGGCCGTCCCTGGCTGCGCGACAACGCACGCCCGCAGGATGCACGCACGCCAGCGGCCACGCCCGAAGCCGAGCGCGCCGCCGATGCACGCGATGCGCGCGCGACCGGCAACCGCAACGACGATCGCAATACGCTGCGCGAAGGCGCACGCGGTGACGACGTGCGTCGCTTGCAGGGCAGCCTGGCGCGCCTGGGTTACGGCCGCAATGCCGGTGGTCCGCTGCGTGCGGATGGCGAGTTTGGCCCGCTGACCGTCGAGGCGCTGCGCCATTTCCAGCGCGACCGCAACATCACCGCCGATGGCGTGGCCACGGCTTCGACGATGCGGGCGCTGCACCAGGCCGCAACTCACGAGGCCAGTGAGACGCGCCCGCGCGTGAACCTCAACGATCCCTCGCATCCGGACAACCCGATGTTCCGCCAGGCCCTGGGGGCCGTGCAGGCACTGGACACCCGGCAGCAGCGCGAATCGGGCCCGCACAGCGAAATGCTCGCCGCCGCCATGGTGGTGGCCGCACGCCGCGAAGGGCTGCCGGAGATTCACCACGCCGTGCTCAGCGAGGATGCTTCACGCGTGTTCGCCGTGCATGGCGACATGAGCTCGCCGCTCAAGCAGGTTGCCGAGGTACCCACCGCCCATGCCTCGCATCTACCGGTGGAAGAAAGCAGCAGCCAGTGGGAAGCCTGGAAGAAACAGATGGAGCAACAGGCGCTGCAAACCGAGATACACGGGCACTTCGTGGAGATGCACCAGCAGCGGCATGAGCATCGCGAGGCGATGCAGCACGTGATACAGGTTCAGCAGATGAACAATCGCTTCGGCTGAACGCGCACCATGCCGGTGCGGCAGGCGGCGCCAATGCCGCCCTGCCCTGGCAAGGCACGGTCATAAAGGTTTTAACCAGGCAGGTTTTACCAGGGGATGCACGACGGCATGGGTGGCAGCAACGACATCTACGACTCCATGATTCAGCACCGCGGCGCCGCGTATCGCGACGACCAGGTGGCGTCGTACAGCCATTACCACCAGCCGATCGACCACACGCCCGGTCGCCTGGCCGGCCAGTCGCATGTGTGGGGCGATGCCAGCGCACAGGTGCAGTCGCGCGTGATCGATACGCTGATCGCCGCGTCCGAACGGGCCGGCCTGAATACGCGCCAGACCGCCGAAGTGCTGGCGATCGCGCGGGTGGAATCGGGTTTCAATCCTGACGCCGCCGCCGGCCCGACATCGGCTTATGGCCTGGGCCAGTTCGTGGATCGCACCGCTGCCGCCTACGGCCTGGACGGTGCCAACCGCACCAACGTAGAGCATCAGGCACAGGCGCTGGTGGCGTTGTACCAGGACAACGCCGCCTTGGCGCAAGCACGCGGCCAGGGCGATGAGTACATCTACAAGTATCACCACGATGGCCCCACCGGCGAATACGGCGGCCTGGGCATTTCCCATCGCGAAGTGATGCCTTATGTGGATGGCTACGAGGCCTTCGTTCGCCAACACCAGCAGACTCATGGCGTGACGCCAGTCGACCCCGCCCTGGCGCGACCGCAGCACGGCCATGCCGATCCGCAGGCAGTGCCCCATGGTCACGAGACGATGAGCGAGGGCAGCCGCGGCCCCCAGGTGGAGCAGTTGCAGAAGCACCTGCTGGAACTGGGCTACGGAGGCCAGCCCCCGCTGGCGATGCGCGCCGATGGTGATTTTGGCCCGCGCACGCGCCAGGCCGTGGAAGCCTTCCAGCGCGCACACGGCATGGCCGAGGACGGCGTGGCCGGCCCGGCCACGCTGCGTGCGATCCAGCAGGAAGAACACGGCCGCGCACGCGAGAGCGCGCAGATCCACATGCCGAGGTCGCCGTCGACGCCACCGAGCGGCCCGCGGCTCGACGAGAGCGGTCATCCTGGGCATGCGATGTTCAAGCAGGCCCAGCATGGCGTGCACCAGATCGACCTGGCGCACCAGCGCAAGCCCGATTACCAGAGCGACAACATCGCCGCCGCCCTCACGGTGCAGGCGCGCCGTGACGGGCTGGCGCAGATCGATCATGTGCACCTGAGCCCCGACGCCTCGCATACGTATGCCATCCAGGGCGCGCTCAATTCACCGTTCAAGCAACTCAGTCACGTGCGTACCGTCGAAGCGGCCCGCACACCGATTGAACATAGCAGCGCGCAGTGGCACCAGGCGCAGCAGCAGGCGCAACAAGGAGCACCACAGGCCGCACCGCAGCCGCAGCGCGGCACGGCCTGAACGCAGGCAGGGATGACATGGCGCGCAAGCGCCGCTTCGCCGGACGGGCGGTACAGGAAGGTGCCGCGGCATGCCCGCCAGCGAGTTCTGGATGTCTGGTCACACAAGGGGAGATCGCCATGGAACATGCAGGTTTGTCTGGTCCGCCGCGTCGCCGCGGATCCTCGTGAACGCGCCAGTGCGGCCCTCGCGGTCGCATGCGACGCCGATCCATCTCACATTGTCTGGCCTGCTGCTGCTCGCACAGGCCGCGTATGGAAACCCGAAGAACATGCCCGAGATCAAAGAGAATCCACACCCAAAGGCGCGTTACGAAGTGACGCTGACCATCGATGACGCACCCGGCCCGTTCGATACCGTCAGCGGTTTCGTGCAATACGAGGTGACCAATACCGAATGCGTGCCCGATTCGGACCCGATCAACCGGATCAAGAAACCACCACGCCACTTTCCGCCGATCACGTTCGAGCGCGTCAATGACCACCAGTACCGGGGCGCGTTCTATGCCGACCTGATGCAGGACGAGGATTATTACGGCATGGGCGTGTGCCATTGGCACGTGACTGGCGCGGTGGCCACGCTGAAGAACCACAACGTCACGTTTGCTCCTGGCCTTTTTGCCGACGATATCGCCGAGCAGAAGCCGGCCACGCGCTATTACGCCGAAGGCGATTACCGCGACAGCGACGATGCGCGCACCGTCTCGGGCAATCCCAACCGGGCCTATTACAAGCCTGAATCGCGCACCGATATCTTCTCGATCACGCTGGTTGCCAAGGATGTGTCGCCATGAGTCAGATGACCGCTACCGATTACGCACGGCTGGCGCAGAACGCCTATCAGGACCCGCAGTTGAACCAGGTCATCGACCTGGGCGGGGTCAAATACCAGGCGATCGACAGTGCCAATAATCCGCTCTCCGGCTACCAGGCCACCGCATACAAGCGAATGGACGATGGCGAGATCATCATCGCTCATCGCGGCACCGAGTTTGATCGCGAACCGATCCAGGATGGCCTGATCGCCGATGCCGGCATGGTGCTGACCGGCGTCAATGCGCAGGCCAGCGACGCGATGAAGTTCACCCAGAAGGTGCTGGACGAAGCCAAAAAGGAATCGCAGAACGCAGGCCAGCCGGTGGAAGTAACCGTGACCGGGCATTCGCTCGGCGGCACCCTGGCCGAAATGACCGCCGCCCGCTACGGCTTGCACGGTCAGACCTTCAACGCCTATGGTGCTGCCGGCCTGTTGACGAACGTTCCCCAGGGCGGCAACCAGATCATCGACAACGTCGCGGCCACCGACCTGGTCAGCGCGGCCAGCGCGCACTTCGGCGAGGTGCGCACGTATGCCACCGAAGCGGACATCCAGCGCCTGAACAAGGCCGGATACAACAACGACACCGGAGCGCTGAGCCTGCGCAACCCCATTTCCGGCAGCAGCCTGCAAGCGCACGCCATCGGCAATTTCATTCCCGATGGCCAGTCGCCGGGCATCATGACGCAGGAAAACGCCGATCGCTACGAGCAGAACAAGCAGGCGGTGGACCGCTACCGCGACGACGTGAAGGACGTGCGTACGGTGCTTTCGGCTGGCTGGGAGATTCCCAAGGCGATCTACAACGGCGTGGAGAAGATCGAGCACGAGGCCGCCGAGAAGCTGACCCAGACCTATCACGCGCTGCACGACCTGGCCAAGGAGGAGATCCAGAAGGTCAAGCATGGCCTGGAAGAAGTGGGCCACAAGATCTCCGATGGCTGGCACAAGCTCGAACACGCCTTCGAGAACATCGGCCACAAGGTGGTCGAGGGGGCCGAAAAGCTCAAGGACAACGTCGAGGACAAGCTCAAGAACGCAGGCAAGGAAGTGGTCGAGGGCGCCGAGAAGCTCAAGGAGAATGTCGAGAACAAACTCAAGGAGACCGGCGAATCGCTCAAGAATGCCGGCAAGGCCGTGGTGGCCGAGGCCAAGGACATCGCCCAGCATCCAGAAAAACTGATCAACGGCCGTACGCTGACCCTGGCCGCGGGCGTGGCCCTGGGGCCTGAGGCGGCGGTGATCACCCAGGCACTGACGCACGTGTCAGCGCTGGACAAGCAGTTCAACCGTCCCGAAGACCAGACCACGCACAACATCGCCGCCGCCGTGGGCGTCAAGGCGATCAAGGACGGCCTGGAGCGTATCGACCACGTGCACCTGAGCGATGATCGTTCGCAGATCTTCGCTGTGCAGGGAGAGCTCAATTCGCCGCTGAAGCGGATCAGCCAGATGTCCACCGCAGTGGCCGCCAATACGCCCGTCGAGCAGAGCGGCCAGGCCCTTCAGCAGTTGCAACGCGACCTGCAAGTGGTGCAGAAGGATATCCAGGCCTTGCAGAACAACCAGCAACAGGCACAGGCCAAGCCGCAAGCGGCTCCAGGCGGTATGTAGCCAGCGTGTCACCATTGCTGGAGTACACAGGGCCTTGAAGGCAACGATGCGGGCTGGCGAAATCTCGCCAGCCCGCATCGGTATGCCGTTTTGCACCAAGGGTTTTCATCCCGGTGGCGGCGGGTGTCGCGCCGGGAAATAATGCAGTCTGGCAAGTAACGACAGAAACATGGGGAAGTCATGAGCAAGGCCAAGTGGACCTGGACCGGCATCTTGCTGGTCATCGCCCTGGTGGCGGGCAACTATTTCTCGGGGTGGCTGACCCTGGTGCTACTGAAACTGGGCGGCGACAACGTGGGCTTTACCACGTACTTTTCGTATGCGCGTGCCCTGGATCTGCCCGAAGTGCAGCCCTACGTGCTCAAGATCAAGCTCAGCGGCATATTCGGCTTCGGCATCCCGGTGATCCTGTGGATGGTGATCGCCTATTTCATCCTGCGCCCGAAGAAGCAGGCCATGCACGGCGACGCCCGCTTCGCCAACAGTGGCGACCTGTCCAGGAACGGCATGTTCAAGGATTCGGCCAATGGCATCATCGTGGGCAAGTTCCACGGCAAGCTGGTGCGCCTGAGCGGACAGCAATTCGTGATCCTGGCCGCCCCGACCCGCTCGGGCAAGGGCGTGGGCGTGGTCATTCCCAACCTGCTTGAATACCAGGAATCGATGGTGGTGCTGGACATCAAGCAGGAAAACTTCGAACTCACCTCCGGCTGGCGCGCCTCGCAGGGCCAGGAAATCTACCTGTTCAACCCCTTCGCCGAAGATCGCCGCACGCATCGCTGGAATCCGCTGACCTATGTGTCCAAGGACCCGGCCTTCCGCGTGTCTGACCTGATGAGCATTTCGGCCATGCTTTATCCAGATGGCTCCGACGACCAGAAATTCTGGGTCAGCCAGGCGCGCAACGCCTTCATGGCCTTCACGCTGTACCTGTTCGAGAAATGGGAGCACGACGAGAAGCACCATATTCCCGTCGCGCTGCGCAGCAAACCCACGCTGGGCCAGGTCTACCGCCTGTCTTCGGGCGACGGCAGCGACCTGAAGAAGCTCTACACGCGCCTGTCCGAAGAGCCCTACCTTTCGGCCAATGCCCGCTCGGCGTTCGCCAACATGCTGTCGCAGGCCGACGAGACGTTCGCCTCGATCCTGGGTACGTTCAAGGAGCCGCTCAATGCCTGGATCAACCCGGTGCTGGATGCGGCCACCAACGAAGACGACTTCCTGCTTACCGACGTGCGCAAGAAGCGCATGACGATCTATATCGGTATCCAGCCCAACAAGCTGGCCGAGGCACGCCTGATCGTCAATCTGTTCTTCAGCCAGCTGATCAACCAGAACA
>NZ_DASVMI010000107.1:0-51375 GCF_036384435.1 Dyella sp.
TCCAGTTGAAGAACGTCGCTTCGCAGATCCCCATCTTTCGACAAACTTCCGCTACCGTCGTGCCGCTCTCGGCCTGGCGCAGGGCGAACGCAATCTGCTCTTCGGTGTATTTGGTCTTCTTCATAGCAAAACAGCCTCCTCGTGAGGGTCAGTTTCGCCGAAAAACTCTACTTTGAAACGCTACAAATGGCAGGGATAAGGTCAAGGCTGACCCACTATCAATCCGCATGGCGCCGATATCATCGGCCCGCAAGCATTGCCGCAATCTTCGCCATGTGCGATTCGGCGGTTTCACGGACGACTTCCTTGTCTGCTTCCGGGTCCTTGCCCTGCCAGTGCAGGTCGTCCTGCGGCAGCTCATGCAGGAAACGGCTGGGCTGGTTGCTGTGCACTTCGCCGTAGCGCTTGGTCTTGGCCGACCACGACAACGTCAGTACTTCCTTGGCACGGGTGATGCCCACGTACATCAGGCGGCGTTCTTCGTCGATGCGTCCCTCATCGATGGCGCCTTCGTGCGGCAGCGTGCCTTCTTCGCAGCCGACGATGAATACGAAACGGAATTCCAGGCCCTTGGCGGCATGGAGCGTCATCATGCGCACGGCGTTGCCCGGCTCGTCGCGGTCGGCATGCGAGAGCAGCGCCAACTGCGCGGCCAGGTCGCCGGCACTGTTACCTTTCTGCATGGCGCGAAACCAATCGGCTAATTCGCGCAGATTGCCCAGGCGGCGTTCGCGCATGGCCGGATCGGTGGTGCTGGCGACGATCTGCGCGGCGTAGCCGGTGCGCTTGAGCAGGGTTTCCACCAGGTCGGCGGCACCCTGGTGGATGGACGCGCTACGCAGTTCGTCGATCAGGTCGGTAAATTGCGCCAAGGCGGCGGCGGGGCGGGGCGTGAGCTGGCGCAGCACGGCGTCGCTACGGGCGGCATCCAGCAGTGATGCATGCTTGCTCTGTGCGATCTGACCAAGTTTCTCCAGCGTAGTAGCGCCGATCTCGCGCTTGGGTACGTTCACCACGCGCAAGAAGGCAGCATCGTCGCTGGGGTTGGTCAGCAGGCGCAGGTAACACAGCACGTCCTTGACTTCAGCGCGGTCCAGAAACGACAACGCACCGGTCAGATGGTACGGAATGCGTGCCAGTCGCAGGGCCTTTTCCAGTGGGCGCGCCTGGAAGTTACCGCGATACAGGATGGCGATGTCGTGCCAGCGTGCCTTGTGCTTTTCGGCGAGCGTGGTGACGATGGCTGCTACGCGCTCGGCTTCGTGCTCGTTTTCCTTGCATTCGAGCACGCGAATCTGCGCACCCTCGGGGTGGTCGCTCCAGAGTTTCTTTTCGTGCAGGTGCGGATTATTGGCGATCAACTTGTTCGCCGCGCGCAGGATGCGCTTACCGCAACGATAGTTTTGTTCCAGCTTGATCACGCGCAGGTTGGGCCAGTCGCGGCCGAGCTGGTCGATGTTTTCCGGATTTGCGCCGCGCCAGGCGTAGATGGATTGGTCGTCGTCGCCCACGCAGGTAATGCGTCCGCGCTCACCGGCCAGGGCCTTGAGCAGTCGATACTGGGCGTCGTTGGTGTCCTGGTATTCGTCCACCAGCAGATAGCGCAGGCGCTCGCGCCAGGCATCGCGGCATTCGGTGTCATTTTCCAGGATATTGAGCGGCAGGCGGATCAGGTCGTCGAAGTCCACCGCGTTGAAGGCTTCAAGGCGGGTCTGGTAGAGCTCGTGGATCATCGCCGCGTCCATTTCGCGCGGGCTGCGCGCGGCGGCCTGGGCTTCGGCGGGTGAAAGACCGGCGTTCTTGGCGCGGCTGACCAGGTTGCGCAACGCGAACAGCGCATCGGGCTTGATGCCCTTGGGCGCCAGTTCCTTGATGATGCCTTCGCTGTCATCGGCATCGAGTACGGAGAAGCCTTTGCGTAATCCGGCGCGCGCATGCTCGATCTGCAGGAACTTCAGTCCCAGCGCGTGAAAGGTACAAACAGTGAGTGCCGCGGCGTCCTCGCTGCTGATCAGCTTGGACACGCGCTCGCGCATTTCCTTGGCCGCCTTGTTGGTGAACGTGATCGCCGCGATCTTGGCAGCGGGCAGCTTCCTGCGCGCGATCAGGTAGGCGATTTTCTGGGTGATCACCGAGGTCTTGCCGGAGCCGGCACCGGCGAGCACCAGCAAAGGGGTGTCGCAGTGTTCGACGGCGGCCAACTGTTGCGGATTGAGCATGGTCGAGCGTGGCGGAATGGCGGCGGTCGATGGTAGCAGACGCTTCCTGCTAGGCTTAGGGGTCGGGGCTTGCAAGGGGCCGCCAACCGGGCGGGCCAGGGAATGAAATCATGACGAATCAGGAAGATGTAGCGCCTGAGCGCTGCGACGTGGCGATCATCGGCGGCGGGCCGGCCGGCAGCACGGCAGCCACGGTACTAGCTCGCAAGGGGTACCGGGTGGTGCTGCTGGAGAAAGCCAGGCACCCGCGTTTTCACATTGGCGAATCGTTGCTGCCGATGAACCTGCCCGTGTTCGAGCGGTTGGGCTGCCTGGACAAGGTGCGCGCCATGGGCGTCTACAAGGCCGGTGCCGATTTCGAGGCGGACACCCCGCGAGGCTACAACACCTATGCGTTCGCCCGGGTGGTCGGCAAGAGCCCGCCCCACGCTTTCCAGGTGTGGCGGCAGGATTTCGACCAGATGCTGTTCGAACATGCGCGCGAGAACGGCGCCGACGGTCGTGAAGGCGAGGAAGTGCTGGACGTCGAGCAGGCCGGTCCACGTGAGTCCCTCTTGCAGGTGCGCCGGGATGACGGCAGCGCCTATCGCCTTCAGGCGCGCTATGTGCTCGATGCCAGCGGGCGCGATGCATTTCTTTCGCGCCGCAAGAAACTCAAGCGTAAGAACGACGAACACCAGAGTGCGGCCATCTTCGGTCACTTCCGTGGCGCTGTTTACCGCGAGGGCGAGGATGCCGGCAATATCAGTATCTATAGCTTTGCGCATGGCTGGATGTGGATGATCCCGCTGCCCACTGGCGCCATGAGTGTCGGGGCTGTTTGCCGCCCCGAGTACCTCAAGCAGCGGCGCGGCACGCCAGCGGAGTTCCTGATGCAGACGCTGCGGGCCAACCCGGCGCTATGGGCGCGGATGGAGCGTGCCGAACTGGTGGGCGATGAGGTTCGGGTCACGGGCAACTATTCGTATGATTCGGACTGCATGGGTGGACCAGGCTGGCTGCTGATCGGCGATGCGTTCGCCTTCCTTGACCCGGTGTTCTCCTCGGGGGTGTACTTGGCAATGAGTGGCGCCGAAAAGGCCGCCGATGTAGTGGACGAGGCCTTGCGCGAGCCGGGCCGCGAGGCGCGCCTGATTCGCCAGTTGGAGCGCCGGCAGCGCCGGGGCATGCGCCGATTCGCCTTCTTCATCTACCGGTTCAACGGGCCGGTGATGCAGTATCTTTTCCGCAATTCCCGGGGTTTCCTGCAACTGGACCAGGGGGTTACGTCCATGCTGGCCGGGGATGTGTTCGATTCCTTTCCGGTCTGGTGGCGCTTGCAGGTGTTCCGGCTGGTCTATGCGATCCAGGCCCTGCGTGATCGTCGTCGCTGGTCGGCTGAACGCAAATTGCGCCTGGCGCAGGCCGCTTCGCAGTTCACGGGCGGGACCACGCCGGTGGACGACGCCTGAGGCTGTACCATGGTGCCCCGAAACTGGGGTGCCCATGGCCAAGCTCTACTTCTACTACTCGGCGATGAATGCCGGTAAGACCACCACGCTGCTGCAAAGCGCGTATAACTATCACGAGCGCGGCATGCGCACGTTGATCCTGACGCCTGCGCTGGATGATCGTTTCGGCGAGGGCGTGGTGGCTTCGCGTATCGGCCTGAAAGCCCACGCGCGCAAGTTTTCTCCGGAGGAGAACCTGCTCGCCCTGGTGCGAGCGGATATCGAGGCGCGCGGTCCCCTGCATTGCGTCTTCGTCGACGAGGCGCAGTTCCTGTCCAAGGCCCAGGTCTGGCAGATCTCCGACGTGGTCGACAAGCTCAACATACCGGTGCTTGCCTATGGATTGCGTACCGATTTTCGCGGCGAACTGTTCGAGGGCAGCCGTTATCTGCTGGCGTGGGCGGACAACCTCGAAGAGATCAAGACTATCTGCCATACCGGCCGCAAGGCCACGATGGTGGTGCGTGTGGATGAACAGGGCCGTGCCGTGACCGAAGGGCCTCAGGTTGAGATCGGTGGCAATGACCGCTATGTCTCGGTCAGCCGCGCCGAGTTCAAGAACATCACCGAAGGACACGGACGCATCGAATTGCAGCAGACCGTGCTGCCGCTGGGCGAAGAACGTTGAGCTCAGCGGCGCCGCCAACCACAAGGATTTTGCTATGAGTCACGCCATGATCATCCCCGCCTGGCAGCGCCCCCATTGGCAGCCTAGCGAGGAGGAGATCCTGCTGCAGTTCTTCGTCTTTGGTCGCTTTGGCGAAGGACGGCCGCCCATGCAGGACTATGGCAGTGACGGTCTGCCGCATGGCGTGACCCTGACCAGCTACCAACACAACGCGCTACGTCAGTGGGAAGGTTATCCGCTGCAGGGCAGCCTCGGTCGCATGCTCAAGGCCGATGTTCCCGATGCGTATCGCGCCGCCCTGGATGCTCCGCAGGTGCTGGTTGTTCGCGGCCGTATCAAAGATAGTCAGGCGACCGGCTACCTGCGCGACACATTCGGTGTACTGGCCTCGTTGCTCGATACGGGGGGCGTGGCCATCCTCGATCCACAGATCGCCTCTTTGTTCGATGCCGATGCCTGGCGTCGTCGCTACCTGGTGCGCGATGGCGCGCCCACGCGCGCGCACCTGCTGATCATGCGCGATGGCGATGAGCAGCCAGGCCGCTCCTGGGTGCACACCCGTGGCATGCGCAAGTTCGGCCGCCCTGACGTCAGCCTGCGCAACGTGCCTGATCGCGATCTCGATCGCGCCGGCGCACTGTGCGAACGGCTTGCCGATCTGCAAGCCCTGGGTGCGCATTTCGTCGAAGGCCAGCCGCTGGAAGCCGAAGGCGTGCCAGGTGGCATGGTGGCGAAACTGGGTGGTGGCCAGGACGATCCGGGTTTCAACAATACCTACGTGGAATTTCACTGGCCCGTGTGACACGGGCCAATGAGGATAGCCGTCAGCCCGGCGGCTCTATCTTGATACGTGAAACCTTGCCATCCAGCCCGTTGTGTCTTCTGAACACCATCTCGATGTCCGCGTTGTTCACGTTTTGCTGGAAGGTAGGTATGACCAGATCCTCGATGTTACGACGCAAGGTGATGATCGTGTAGTCGTCTGAAGTGCTTCCGCTGGGAGAGTCATAGATAGAGATGCGCGTTCCAGCGGGCAGCCCGACGATACGCGCAGATCGTGCTTCGTCGTTTTCGCAGCCCAGGCTGTCATTCTGCGTATTGATATTGATTGTGACCCTGCCGGGAATGCCGCAGACGATATTCTGCATCGCGCGATTGCCTTCGTAGAAGATGACGCCGCCCTGGCTCAGGACGCCCGCGAAAGGCAGGCCATCACCTTGTTCGATATGATCGATCGCGATGTAGTTGGCGATGCGTTGTGCCGCCGGGAAGCAGTGGTTGTTGTGGCGATCCAGCAGTTTGTCGAACCGATTGTCCTGCCGGGAGTGGGCCGAAAGGCTCACGCCGTGGAATTGGTTCATGACGAATAGTCGGTCCCAGGATTTTCCCGGAAACGTAACGCTCCGGCTGGCTAGAGGGATGTTGTCCCAGCGGCTTTTGCAGCTGTAGTCATGCGAGAAAATGGTGTCGCCCAAGCTCCAGTAATTCTCTACGGTGCCCTGCGTACTGGCCATGACATGGGCGGTGCCACTATTGAGTTCGTAGTCGCCGGCCATGCTGCTGTTGAGATGAAAGATCAGCAGACGCTGTCCGGATTCCTTCATTTGTCGCAAGGTTGGCCACTGCGACGTATTCCACGAGCCTGGCTTGAAGGTGGCATTGGCCAGCCCAGGCACCCGGTTGAACGAGGTGTGCAGCATCGCGCGTGGCACCTCGCCCTCGACAAGCAATGTAACGACCGCATCAGAGTTACTCGCCAGGAAAGGCATAATGGTGTCTTTGAGCGCATTTTCCAGGCGTTCCTCACCACCGAGGCATACGGAATGACACAGCCGTACCTCATTGCCGCTCTGAACAAGGTCGAGCATCAGTCCACGCACTCCGGCTTGAAGCTGTGCCGCCATCGTCAGGCTCTGGTTGGGTACGGGGGTGAGATTGCGATTGAATGCGTTGTGCGCAGCTACCCAGCTGTACTGGTTGAAAGGCAAATCCATGGAATGCACGAATGGTGCAGGGGTATTGGCGTGAGTCTGTCCCAGGATCAGACAGGTCAGGGCCGTAATAAGTTTCCTGTACATCAAGTTGCTCCGCAGCTTACTTCGGGAGCCCATTGTCTTTGTAGGTGCAAACCTTGCGCTGTGAGCGCCAGAATGCAATGTCCGTGGGATTCTTGTAGCTGTGCCGGAGGGTTATCGCTGGCAGCGCGGACACCAGAAGGTGGAGCGCTGTCCCAGCACAATCTGTCGAATCGGCGTGCCGCAGGTACAGCACGCCTCGCCATCGCGCCCATAAGCGTTAAGTTCGCGAAAGAAGTAACCCGGTGCACCATCCGGATTAAGAAAGTCACGTAGCGTTGTGCCGCCGCGTTCGATGGCCCATGCCAGGATGCGCTTCACTTCGGTGGCTAGTCGCGCATAGCGTTCGCGCGATACGGAGCCGGCAGCGCGCCTTGGGTCAATGCCCGCCGCGAACAGTGCTTCGCTGGCGTAGATGTTTCCCACACCCACGACCACGGCGTTATCCATCAGGAAAAGTTTCACCGCCGTCTTGCGTCCGCGCGAACGGCGCCATAGTACGTCGCCATCGAACGCATCGGTCAAAGGTTCAGGCCCCAACGAGGCGAGCAGTTCGTGCGTGTCGCCAGCCGGTTGCCATAGCAGGCAACCAAAACGACGCGGGTCGGTGAAGCGTAGGACACGCTCGCCCGACGTTGCGGTGGCTTCGACAGCGATATCGAAATGATCGTGCTTGCCCAGCGGTGCATCCGGCGGCAGCACGCGCAGCATGCCGGACATGCCCAGGTGGAGCAGGGCACTGCCGGCCTGGGTATGCAGAAGAAGGTATTTCGCGCGGCGTTCGATGTCGTCGATGCGCTGACCGGGCAATTGCTCGGTGATCTCTCTGGGAATCGGCCAGCGCAGGTCGAGGCGCCGCAGCGTTATCGAGGTGATCCGTCGCCCGATGAGGTGCGGAACAATACCGCGTCGCGTGGTTTCGACTTCGGGGAGTTCGGGCATGGATGTGTGGTGGTGCTCTGCAGGACGTGTCCTAGGCCATGCGAGGAGCTGTTCATGGCCCCTCGTATGGCATGGCGACTTCAAGGAATCTTTTTGGGAGATTCCTTGAAGTCTTGCCTATTCCATCAGGTACCCGGTGCCCAATGTTCTTCGTGGAAGCTGCCTTGTTCATCCACGCGCTCGAACGTATGGGCGCCGAAGTAATCGCGCTGGGCCTGGATCAGGTTGGCCGGCAACTGTTCGGAGCGATAGCCGTCGTAGTAGGCAATGGCCGAGGAGAAGCCCGGTACGGCGACACCCGCACTGACCGCCGCGGCGACCACGTCACGCAAGGCCTGCTGGTAGTCGCTGGCAATTTTGCTGAAGTAGGGGTCGAGCAACAGGTTGACGATGCCTGCGTCGTGTTCGTAAGCATCGGTGATCTTTTGCAGAAACCGCGCGCGGATGATGCAGCCTGCTCGGAAGATCTTGGCGATCGTGCCGTACGGCAGATCCCACGTGTATTCTTCCGAGGCGGCGCGTAGCTGTGCGAAGCCCTGGGCGTAGGACACGATCTTGCTCAGGTACAGCGCACGGCGCACGGCCTCGATGAAAGCCTGGCGATCACCGGCAAACGGTGTGTGCTTGGGGCCGGCCAGATGCTTGCTCGCCGTCACGCGCTGTTCCTTCAGCGAGGACAGCAAGCGCGCGAAGACCGATTCGGTGATCAGCGGCAGCGGTACGCCAAGATCCAGGGCATTCTGACTGGTCCACTTGCCGGTGCCCTTCTGCGCGGCGCGATCAAGCACCACGTCAAGCAGGTCCTTGCCGGTCTTGCTATCTTTTTTCTTGAAGATGTCGGCGGTGATCTGGATGAGATAGCTGTCCAGTTCGCCCTTGTTCCACTCGGCGTAGACGTCGGCCAGCTCCTGGTTGGAGAGGCCCAGCACATGCTTGAGCACGGCGTAGCTCTCCGAGATCAGTTGCATGTCGCCGTATTCGATGCCGTTGTGCACCATCTTGACGTAGTGGCCGGCACCATTCGGGCCCATATAGGCCACACAGGCCTCACCGTCGGGCGCCTTGGCGGCAATCTCGGTCAGGATCGGTGCTACTAGATCGTAGGCGTCGCGCGGACCGCCCGGCATGATCGATGGACCGTGCAGTGCGCCTTCCTCACCGCCGGATACGCCCGTGCCGATGAAATGCAGGCCCGATTCGGCCAGTTTCTGGTTGCGACGGATGGTGTCCTGAAAAAAGGTATTGCCGCCATCGATAAGTACGTCGCCCTTGTCCAGCAACGGCATCAGCTTGTCGATCGTATCGTCGGTCGGCTGGCCAGCTTTGACCATCATCAGGATACGGCGCGGCTTCTCCAGCGAATTGATGAAATCTTCGAGGGTATAGGTCGGCACCAGCTTCTTGTCCGGGTGCTTGGATATCACCTCGTCGGTCAAGTCCCGGCTGCGGTTCCAGATCGACACGGCGTGGCCGCGGCTTTCGATATTGAGCGCAAGGTTGCTGCCCATGACCGCCATGCCTACGACGCCGATCGGTTGCTTGCTCATCGGTTGCTCCTCGGGAGTTTGCTTGAACGTCAGGACCCCAGATATGGGGAATCCCTTCAGTTGTACAAGATCGGATGTAAGGGCCGGATCAATGACGACCGATCACAGGCCTAGCGACATGGTCTTGCCCTGGACGGGGCGCGGCGTAAAACGCGCGGGAATCAGGGCGATGCGGTTGCCGACCTGCACATAGCGCTGCGGTCCGGTAACCGAGGTTTCACCGAATGCCACGCGCTGGCCGTCCAGTTCCAGCACGGCCATGGGCGGTGCGAGACCGATTTTCGAAAGCGTAAAATCCTGCACGGGGCGCCACTGCAAGACCTGGGCGCTGGCGACGTCGGCCAACTCGCCCAGACGGCCATCGTCGGCGCGTGCCGGCCGGTCGCCAGCGGTCCACCAATGTCCGTCATCATGCCGTTTGAAATGCTGTGTGGCGGCTGGTGGAAATTGCAGCGCAATGTCATGCACGGTGGCCGCATCCAGGTCGAGCAGGGCGCCAGGTGCATCGTGCATGTCGCGCCGCCATTGCCAACCTGCGGCCACGACGATGACCGCCACGCCCAGCAGCACGACCAGGCGCGTTCGCGTGGCCCGCCTCATGCGCGGCGCCGGCGCCAGGCGACGAAGCCGCCAGCCAGCAGCAACACCAGAGGCAGCGCCAGCAGGAACCCCATCGTCACAGCATTGAGCTGCCCTTGGGTCAGTTGCAGGACCCGATCGGGCGCACCCCTTGGCGGCAGATTCACTAACGCGTCGTCGCCCAGTAACCAGTCGAAGATGCGCTCGCCCAAGGCACGGTTGCCGCCATTGCCGAGAAAGCTGTTGGAGAGGAAGTCACCGTCGCCGACCATCACCACCCGTTGCTCGGCCTTGTCCGGGCTGGGTGACAGGCGGCTCAGGGCGAAGCCGAAATCCAGCGGACCTTTCAGCTCACCCGCTTGAGCGTCGTACTGGATCGTCGATGCCTGGGTATTGTCGATCGGTTTGAATTCGGTCCAGCTTTGCGGACTCGAACGCAGAAACGGCTGGACGTTCCAGCCGGCGTTGCTGGCCTTGGCCAGGGCCGATACCTGTGGGAACACCGTGGTCAGGTTGAAGCCGCGTGTGATCGCCTGCGCCGGATAGTCGCCCAACGCAATGACCCGAGGATCTTTCAGGCCCAGCGCCGCACCGCCGCCGTCCACGAGCACGCCAGGTAATACCTGCACACCCAGCGCCTTGGCCAAGGCACCCAGGCCCAGGTCGTCATTGGATGGCTCGGTCAGCCACAACAGGTTGCCGCCATTGGCGACATAGTCTTCCAACGCCTTGGCGGCCGCCGGTTGCAACGCCAGCGATGGTCCAGCCAGCACGACCAGGTCGGTGTGCTCGGGCACGGATGTGACCTGTGCGAAATTGAGCGGCACCGCACGCATGCCGCGACCTTCCAGTTGCGTCATGAAGGTGCCAAGGTCCGCATTGGCCTTGCCATCGGCGCGACGTTCGCCATCGCCGGTAACAAAGGCGACGATGCGATCGCCACCACGCGCCAGCCGTTCGAGCGCATTGGTGAGGCTGCGTTCGTCGAGTTCGTCCAGTCGCTGCTCACGGCCCTGGTAGTGCAGGATCAGCGCGCCATCGACGGTGATGCCCTGCTCGCGCATGGCGGCAGGGTCCTGCTGCGGATCGACGAAGCGGAGCGTCAGATCGGC
Source organism: Dyella sp. (assembly GCF_036384435.1). Taxonomy (GTDB): domain Bacteria; phylum Pseudomonadota; class Gammaproteobacteria; order Xanthomonadales; family Rhodanobacteraceae; genus GSA-30. Next base: position 10,593 of record NZ_DASVMI010000107.1, read on the forward strand.
TTTCGCGCGCTGATAGCGGCGGATGAACCCGGCGATGGTCTGGCGCAGGTCGCCCTGTGGGTTGGCGTAACTGACAATCTCGACCGGTCCCTTGAGCGTATCCAGTACCGCCCGGCTTTCCGGTGCAAGGCTGGCGCGCCCGCCGGACGTCCAGTCGGCGGCGTAATCGTAACGCGTGGCCAGATAACCCAGGGCAGCCACGCCCAGCAGCAGGGCCAGCGCGAACAGCCAGCCATCGAGGCGGCGAAGCATCCTGTGCATCAGCCACGCTCCTTGTCGGCGGCCAGACGGCGTATGGCCAGGGCCAGGGCGAAAGCGCTCACCAACACGAACCAGGCGATGTCGGCGCTGGAGACCAGGCCGCGCAACAGGGTCTCCAGATGCGACCCCAGGGCCAGCCAGTTGATGACGCCGTTGCTGACACCAGCCAATTGGGCGCCCAGGTTCACGCCGATCAGCATCAGGCCGATCATCAAGCTGGCCACCGCTGCGATGGCCGGGTGCGAGGCGAACGAGGAGCAGGCCACGCCGATGGCCGCCAGCGTGGCCAACGCCAGCAGCATGCCGAGCGTGGCGGCGGCGAACTTGCCCGTGTCCATGTGGATGCCGTGCGCCAGGCTCAGCGGCATGGCGATCGCAAGGGCCAGCCACAGCACCAGCCAGCCCAGCAGGGCCAGGTATTTGCCCAGCACGATCTGCCAGGCGGGCAGGCCGGCGCCGAACAGGAGTGGCAGCGTGCCCTGGCTACGCTCGCCAGCGATGCAGGACATAGTCAGCAAGGGCACGATGACCAGGGCCATCTCCAGTACCCCGAACGGCATGGCGGCACTGGTCAACAGGCTGCTCAAGGTGGGTACGGCGACGATGTCGGTGTACCCCGGCCCCCCCGCCACGGCGGCCAGGCGAATCTGGTTGGCCAGGAACGCGCCCAGCAGCAGCACAAAGCGCCAGGCAAGCTCGGCGAGCGTGAGGGCGCCCAATACCCAGGCGAGCGGACGAACGAACAGGCGGCGTGCTTCCAGCCGCGCAACGGCGATGACACTCATGCAGCCTGGCTCTCCTGCGCGCCACGCAGGGCGATGTCGAAAAACAAGTGCTCCAGGGCCTGATGGTCGGTGCCGGCCAGAGGGGCATCGTGGCGCAGCCGGCCTTCATGCAGGATCGCGACCCGGTCGCATACGGCGGTGACTTCCGTGAGCAAATGCGTGGAGAGGATCACCGCCGTACCCTGCGAGGCCAGCTCACGGATCAGGGTGCGCAGTGCAGCGACCTGGACCGGGTCGAGCGCATTACCGGGTTCGTCCAGTACCAGCAGCGGCGGCTGGTGGATCAATGCGCATGCCAGCCCCAGGCGCTGGCGTTGGCCTTGCGAGAGCACGCCAGCGATCCGACGGCCGAGCGAACCCAGCTCCAACCGTTCCAGGGTACGGTCGCGCGCCTGACGCAATGTCGCACCGGCTAGACCGCGCAGGCGCGCATGAGCCTCCAGATGTTCTTTTACCGTTAACTCGTGCCATAGAGGGGCACGTTCGGGTAGCCAGCCAATGACGCGACGCGCCAGCTCAGGTTGCTCCAGGAAGTCCTCGCCGGCCAGCACTATGCGCCCTTTATCGGGCCGCAAGGCACCGGCGATCATGCTGAGCGTGGTCGATTTTCCAGCGCCATTAATGCCCAGCAAACCCAACACCTGTCCCGATTCCACGGTCAGGCTGAGATCACTCACGGTAGCGCGGCCGGCGCGGTGGCGGCTGATGGTGTCCAGTTGTAAAACAACGGTAGGCGCGGTCATTGCATGATTGTCATGGCGCCCACATCGTTAGACAACAGGGCGCAGGGACACGATGGGACGTACGCCGCATCAGCTCGTTCATTTTCAAGAGCTTCCATGCTGGCGGGTACGGGGACGTTAGGTCTAGACTCCAATCCAAATACCCGAGAGCACATCCATGCTTGATGCAGTTCTGAATTTCCTGTCCAACGGCTTGCTGCACGCCAGTTGGGTCACCATTCTGGTCTACACACTGGTGATGACGCAGTTGACCATTTTCACGGTCACGCTGTACCTGCACCGCTGCCAGACGCATCGCGGTATCGATCTGCATCCGCTGATCGCCAATTTCTTCCGTTTCTGGGGCTGGCTTACCACGGGCATGGTCACCAAGGAATGGGTGGCAGTGCACCGCAAGCATCACGCCAAGGTGGAAACCGAGGAAGACCCGCACAGCCCGCAGATCTATGGCATCAAGAAGGTGTTTTTCGACGGCGTTTCGCTGTATCGCGAAGCGAGCATGATCAAGGACGACCTCGAAAAATATGGTCGTGGCACTCCTGATGACTGGATCGAGCGCAAGCTTTATTCCGCGCACCCATATTGGGGTCCGACCCTGATGGCGGTGATCGACCTGGCGCTGTTCGGCGTGCTGGGCGGTGCCATCTGGGCGGTGCAGATGATCTGGATCCCGTTCTGGGCCGCCGGCTTCGTCAACGGTATCGGCCACTATTGGGGCTACCGCAACTTCGAGAGCGCCGACACCGCGCGCAACCTGATCCCGTGGGGCTTCTGGATCGGCGGTGAAGAGCTGCACAACAATCACCATGCGTTCCCGAGCTCGGCGAAGTTCGCGCTGCGCAAGTGGGAATTCGATATCGGCTGGGCCGCGATCTGTGCTCTGCGTGCCATCGGCCTGGCCAAGGTGCTGCGTGTGGCGCCGGCACTGGACATCCGCCCGAACGTGCATCTGCCCGACTCCGAAACGCTCAAGGCCGTATTGACGCACCGCTTCCAGGCGATGACCGACTATTACCGCGACGTGATCGTGCCGACCCTGCGCGAAGAGGCCCAGCACGCAGGCGAAAGCCTCAAGCTGGTTCCCCGCCGCATGCGCTTGGCGTTGGCCGATGGCGGTCGCTGGCTGGATAACGAAGGCCGCGAGCGCATGCAGGCCGTGTTGGACAAGCGTCCGCGCCTGACGACGGTGTGCGACTTCCGTGCCCGCCTGCTGGCCCTGATGGAGCAGCGCGGTGCCGACCAGGCGCTGAAGGGGCTGCAACAGTGGATTCACGAGGCCGAGCAGAGCGGCATCCAAGCGTTGCAGACGTTCGCGCAGCGCTTGAAAGGCTACGGTGTTGCTGGTTGATTCGGGTCACCTTACGATGAGTAACAAAAAGCCCGCCGCATGGCGGGCTTTTTGTTGTGGGTAAGACTCGGGGGATTGGAGGTGGGGGTGTGGGCGCCAGTCCATGGGCGAGCGGCAAGTCTGAAATACTGCGAATGTCGCGAGTGAGATGTCTGACCACGGGTAGTCGGTTGTCGAGCACCCATGATGCATCTCCGAGCCCCAACACCCCTAAGGAACGACCATGCTGCGAGTGGTACTGATCGGTGCATCCGGTGTTTTTGGCCTGCGTATCGCGCGGCAGCTCGCGCATGACGCGCGCTTCGAATTGTTGCTGACGGGGCGTCGGCTCGATGCGCTCGATGCCTTGCGTGACACGCTGGGCGATCCACGCGTGCTCACGGCAGCGCTCGATGTGCAGGCGGCGGATTTTCCCAAGGCATTGGCAGCCTTGGCACCGCAACTGGTGATCCATGCGGCAGGGCCGTTCCAGTCGCAGGACTATCATGTTGCCCACGCAGCCATTGCCTGCGGCAGTGACTATGTCGATCTGGCCGATGCGCGCCAGTTCGTGGCCGATATAGGTCGCCTGGATGGCCCGGCGCGTGAGGCTGGACGCCTGGTCGTGAGCGGCGCTTCCACGTTGCCTGCGCTCAGCGCTGCGGCCATCGATCATCTGCGTGATCGCTTCAGCCGCCTGGATAGCATCGAGCACGCGATCAGTCCGGGCAATCGTACACCGCGTGGCGATGCGACGGTGGCTGCCATCCTCAATTATTGCGGGCATCGCGTGCCGATCTGGCGCGATGGCACGTGGACGCATGCCTATGGTTGGCTGTCCACCCGGCGTGCGCCGTTCCTATCGGCTGGCTCGCGCTTCGTCGGAGTCTGCGATGTGCCGGACAACGTGCTCTTTCCCGAGCGTTATCGTGGCGTGCGTTCGGTGACGTTTCGCGCCGGGCTGGAGTTGTATCGGTTGCACTTCGGCTTGTGGACGTTTGCCTGGCTGGCGCGTTGGGGGCTGATACGTCACCTGCCGCGTCATGCTTCGCGATTGCGTCGCATGAGCGAATGGTTCCTGCGCGCAGGTTCGGATGAGGGCGGCATGGTGATCGAACTGCGTGGGCTTGGGCACGATGGCGCACCGCTGGCCTTGCGTTGGACGATCCATGCCGGTGCGGGTGATGGTCCGCAGATTCCCGCCATGCCCGCGGTGATAGTGGCGCGAAAGATTGCCGACGGTACGCTCACGCATAAAGGCGCCACGCCCTGCATGGGCCTGTTCGATCTCGAAGAAGCGCTGGCGGCATTGAATGGTTTCGCCATGACGACGGAACTGGAAACCCTCAAGGCATGAATGGTGAGCGTTGCCGATCGTCTGGCATGCGGCATGGGTCGCTGCGGCCGAAAATGCGGTAGTGCTGACGTGCCGCCACGCGATACAGCGGCTTGTAAAGCAGGTGTGGCGTCACGCGCATGCCCAGGTGATGATGGTCCAGAGCTGGCGATCAAGGCGAAGCGGAACGGAAGTCCGGGATCGCGTCGCAGCAGAAACCGTACCCAGCAGATACGCAGCAGGTAGAGGCATCCTGGACCAGGACGGGATGGTGAGCCGGGTCATGCATCGGCAACGATCTCCAGCCAGCCGCGATATGCCACCAGCAGACCGATCAGCGGCATGCGGGTTTCGACGAAGAAAGCGTAACGACCATCGGCATGGCCGCTACGTGACACCACGCTGCCGAAAAAAGCGCGTGGCACAGGCAATCCCAACACACGCACGTGCTGCAGCGACCAGTCGATGGCCTCGCCATCGCGGCGCAGCGCGAACGCCAGCATGGTCGGACCGAGTCGCTCGTACAGCAAGTCGGAGCCTTCGCGGCGGCTGAGCACGGAGCGCATGTGTCGGCTATGGAATTGCCGCGTCCAGGTCTCTTGCCGCCCCGAGGGTTCGATCACCACACGCAACGGCTGCCGTGGACCGGGTTCGGGCAGGCCCAGCATGCGTCGCAACAGCCTGGCCAGCGCATGACGGGCACCGTCGATGTCGGCCTCGCCCTCGGCCACCACGCGTACCGATGAGCCATGCATGCGCTGCACCGAAGCGGGCAGTGCTTGCCAGGCATCCGCGCCAAGCAGGGTGGGAAAGAGGGGTTGCATGGTCACGCATTGTGGACCTTGGCACGGCGGGGAGAAAGCACAGGGCCGCAGACATCGCGCAGCATCGTGGGCATGACTAACGGCAGGGCATGCGCGCCCCCTGCCGCGGTGTAACGTCGTGAACTTGCCCATGAGGAGACCGCACGATGCCGTCCGCCACCGTATCTAAAGGATTACTGCTTGCCGCTGGCCTGCTGGCGAGCCTGCCTGCCCTGGCTGGCTACGACAAGCCACCCGAGCCCTTGCTGGGTGTGATGCATGCGCCGCTCCCGGCCATTCCCATGCTCGACCCGACGCGTGAACGCATGTTGTTGGTTCAGCAGTCGCAGTACCCGCCCATTGCACGCGTGGCCGAGCCCTATCTCAAATTGGCCGGTTTGCGTATCGAACCGGCCAACCATAGCCGGCATGATGCGTCGAACGGCTATGGCATTCGCACCTGTCTGAAGAGTTTCACGGTGGAGGATGTCGCCAGCCACAAGCAGTTGCCGGTCACGCTGCCAGCCGACGCCTGCCCGAGTGCGCCGCAGTGGTCACCCGACGGTCGTCATTTCGTCTTTGCCAATACCACCCGCGAGCGCACGGAACTGTGGCTGGGCGACGCCCTGACCGGGCAGGCGCACCGGGTGGACGGCGTATGGCTCAATCCCGTCATGGACGATGCGGTGCAATGGCTGCACGACAGCGATTCGTTGCTGGTGAAGTTGGTGCCAGCCGATCTTGGTGCGGCGCCCCAGGTCGATGGTGACACGGGCCCGGAGATCAAGGAGTCGATCCAGGGCAAGGGCGAGAGCAGCACGTATGAAGCGCGCGACACGCTTTCCAGTCCGCAGGACGAAGCCTTGTTCGATTATTACGCCACCACGCAACTGGCGGTGGTCGACATTGCCAGCGGTCAGGTACGACCGGTCGGTAAGCCCGGTGTCATTGCAGGTGTGTCCGGCGCGCCCGATGGCGAGCACGTGCTGGTAGAGAGCTTGAAGAAGCCGTATTCCTATGTGACCACCTACGAGCGCTTCGCGCACGATGTCGATGTGCTCGACGTGCGCAGCGGAAAGTCTGTGACGATCGCGTCGCTGCCCGTGGCCGATCGCGTGCCGGTGCGCGGCGTGCCGCTGGGGGTACGTGATGTCCAGTGGCGCGATAATGCACCGGCCACACTGGTCTGGCCTGAAGCGCTCGACCAGGGCGACTGGAAGGTCAATGTGCCGCATCGCGACAAGGTCATGATGTGGAGTGCGCCGTTCAGCGGCAAGCCGCACGAAGTGGCGCGGACCACCCAGCGTTTCAGCGGCATGCGCTGGCTGGAGCAGGGTGACGAGCCCTTCATGTACGAATTCGATGCGAACAAGCGCTGGATCCACGTCAGCCGCGTGGACGTGGCTCATCCGTCCAGGCCGGCACGAACGGTATGGGATTACTCGGCTGACGAGAATTACAACGAGCCCGGTTCGCTGATGATGCGGCAACTGCCCGATGGCGCACGCGTGGTACGCCAGGATGGTGATTTCGCCTATTTGGTGGGCTCGGGTGGGTCGCCGCAGGGCGATCGTCCCTTCCTCGATCGTTATTCGCTTTCCACCGGACATACCGAACGCCTGTTCCGCAGCAGTGGCGATCATTACGAATCGCCGGTTGCCATGCTCGATGGGGGGCAACGATTCATCACCGCACGGCAATCGCCGATCGAGCCGCCGAACCTGTTCCTGCACACGCTGGGTGCGGCCAAGGCCGATGCGCAGGCCGGTGAGGCCATCTATGCGTCCACCGATGAGCCGATCACGCATATTGCCGACCCAACCCCGCAGATCCGTGGTATCGGCAAGCGCCTGGTGACCTACAAGCGCAAGGATGGCGTGGAGCTTTCCTTCACCCTTTACACGCCGCCGGGTTACAAGGAGGGTACGCGCCTGCCGGCTGTTCTCTATGCCTATCCGCAGGACTTCGCCGATCCCAGCAAGGCCGGTCAGATCAGCGGCTCGCAGCAGAAGTTCGATATCCTGCGTGGCTATCGCCTGTTGCTGCTCTCGGGCTACGCCATCATCGACAACGCATCGTTCCCGGTGGTGGGCGATCCTCGTACCGCCTATGACACGTACATCGACCAGTTGGTGATGGATGCGCAGGCGGCTGTGGACAAGGCGGTGGAACTGGGGGTCGTCGATCGCAACCGCATCGGCGTGACCGGTCATAGCCATGGCGCACTGATGACAGCCAACCTGCTGGCGCATACCGATCTGTTCCGCGCGGGCGTGGCCACCAGCGGCAGCTACAACAAGAGCCTCACGCCATTCGGCTTCCAGAACGAGCGTCGTTCGCTATGGCAGGCGCCGAAGGTCTACGAACAGGCGTCGGCGTTCTTCCACGCTGACATGATCAAGACGCCATTGCTGCTGATCCACGGCATGGATGACGCCAACCCGGGTACGGAGTCGATCCAGTCGCCCAAGTTGTTCCAGGCCATCCGCGGCCTGGGCGGCACCACGCGCCTGGTCATGCTGCCGCACGAGCCGCACTGGTACACCGCGATGGAATCGAACGAACAGGAAGTCTACGAAATGCTGACCTGGTTCGATCGCTACGTGAAAAACGCCAAGCCTGAGACTGCGGCGTCGGCGAGGCAGGCCGAGGCGGCGACGCCTTGATCGGTAGGGCTGATTGATTCAAGGGAAAGAGCCGGGTGACGAGGCTGCCGATATACTTGGTACCGTAAGCCGTCACGCCGCCCATCGTGTCAGGGCGCTTTGGATTTCGTTGATCCACGGCGCCTGATCCTCGCCCGACACGATCTCTTCGATACGCATCTCCCGTGATGAAGCACAAAAAAGCCCACCATGAAGGCGGGCTTTTTTGTGGAGCATGGATCAAGTCCGGTTTTGCCGGAGTGACCTGCCGAGCGGCAGATTACTTGATCTTGCCTTCCTTGTAGATTACGTGCTTGCGAACGACCGGATCGTACTTCTTGAATTCGAATTTATCCGGGGTGTTCTTCTTGTTCTTCTGCGTGGTGTAGAAGTGGCCGGTACCGGCCGACGAGATCAGGCGGATCTTGTCTTGCTTGCTATTAGCCATGACTTAACTCCTCAGACCTTTTCGCCACGGGCACGCAGGTCGGCGATCACGGCCTCGATGCCCTTCTTGTCGATGGTGCGCAGCGCCTGGTTGGAGACGCGCAGTTTGACCCAGCGGTTTTCGCTGGCAACCCAGAAGCGACGCTCATGCAGGTTGGGCAACCAGCGGCGACGGGTTTTGTTGTTGGCATGCGAGACATTGTTACCAGTCTGCACACCCTTTCCGGTGACTTGGCATACACGGGCCATGATGACCTCCGTAGATTCTGTTGACCGCCCGTTGGCCAGGGCGACATCGGCCCAGCGACGCCAGGGCGCCACGCGATGCTGGAGATTTGGAGCTTTTCGAGGTTCGCCGTGAGGGCCGCATCGCGTTGCGGACAGCCCGTCGAGGACGGGTCGGCTTTGTCGAGCCGCGTATTCTCCCATGGCGACCATGGATTGCGCAAGATTTGAGCAGAGGCGGGTCATGGGGGCGCAAACCGGACCGGATGAGGTGCACCGTGCGTGGTGAAGCCATCAAGGTCGCCACAAGGCCTGCCGAACCTGCGTGTTACGCCCCCGCTACCCATCTCTCGTCACCTGGCTGGTTCTCGTCTTACGCGCATCCCTTGAGGAGGGCCATTCCCCCCAACCCCGGGCATGTGGAACAATCGAGCCCTTTAGCTCAAACCGCATTCGCGAACGAGGGACATCCGATGGCAGAAGTAATCGCCAACGGCCAGGCCAATGGCCAGGCCAACCAGCCGCAGCTCGTGCTGCAGAAGATCTACGTCAAGGACGTGTCCTTCGAGGCCCCCAATGCTCCGCAGATCTTCCAGGAGATCGGCGAGACCGACCAGCCGCCGCAGGTGCAGCTCAACCTGGGCCATAAGGCCACCTCGCTCGGCGGCGACCTGTACGAAGTCACCCTGAGCCTGACGTTGACCTGCTCGGTCGGCGAGCGCACCGCTTACCTGGCCGAAGTCGAGCAGGCCGGCCTGTTTGGCATCGCTGGCTTCACCGAACTGGACCATGCCGGCATCATCGGCAGTTACTGCCCGAACCTGCTGTTCCCGTATGCCCGTCAGGTGATTTCCGGCCTGGTGCTGGAAGGCGGCTTCCCGCCCTTCCTGCTGCAGCCGATCAATTTCGATGCCCTGTACGCCGAGCAGCAGCGCCGCATGGGCGGTGGCGACGAGAATCACCCGCTCAACAGCTGAGCTGACAGGGCCATGGCCGATCGACCGACACTGGCCGTTCTCGGCGCCGGCTCCTGGGGCACTGCCCTGGCGGCCCTCGCCGCCAGAAACGGTGTACCTACGCGCCTGTGGGGGCGTGACGCACAGGCGCTGGCGGCCATGGCCGCCACGCGCCGCAACGCGCGTTATTTGCCCGACCTGGATCTGCCAGCCGAACTGAACTATGAGGGCGATCTGGCTGCCGCGCTGCGCGGTGCCCAGGTGGTGCTGATCGTGGTGCCCAGCCACGCCTTCGCCGCGATGCTCGATGACATCGCGCCGCTGCTGGCGCCCGAGGCGTCGATCGCCTGGGCGACCAAGGGCTTCGAGCCCGGGACTGGACGCTTCCTGCATGAGCTGGTGGCCGAAAAGCTACCGGGCCGTCCGGCGGCCGTGGTCACTGGCCCATCGTTCGCGCGCGAAGTGGCCGCAGGTCTGCCCAGTGCGGTGACCGTGCATTCGGAGGACGACGGTTTCGCTCATCGTGTTGCCAACCTGCTGCATGCCCCCAACCTGCGCGCCTATTCGGGCAGCGACGTGCTCGGCGCCGAGCTTGGCGGGGCCATGAAGAACGTGCTCGCCGTTGCCACCGGCGTCGCCGATGGCATGGAACTGGGCCTCAATGCCCGTGCCGGATTGATCACGCGCGGCATGAACGAGATGCTGCGGCTGGGCGTCGCGCTGGGCGCCCGCCCGGAGACGCTGATGGGCCTCTCCGGCCTGGGCGACCTGGTATTGACGTGCACGGGTGACCTCTCGCGCAATCGCCGCCTGGGTCTGGCCCTGGGGCGCGGCAAGGGCATCGATGAAGCAGTACGTGAAATCGGCCAGGTGGTCGAGAGCGTATTGACCGCCGACGAAGTGGTTCGCCTGGCCGCCAAACACGGCCTGGAGCTTCCCATCAGCAGTGGCGTTCACGCTGTGCTGCATGGCGAGGTCACTCCGGTAGAAGGTCTCAAGGCGCTGATGGCGCGCGAGCAGAAACCTGAATATCCGCGTTCGCTGTTCCAGTCATCGTAACTCCAGCGTGCCGCTGTGTTGGAAACGCGGCTATTTGGATCTGGAGATGTGGGAGGTGGGTGTGCCAAGACCGACCACCTGAAGCAGCATGGAGGCTTGCGACATCTCTCGCTCTTACCTGGCTTGCACGGGCTCTGCCGGAGCCCGCTGATTCAGCTCGCGATCTGTTTGGAGTCGCTGAAAAACGAACGCTGGTAGGAATGATGACGAGGCTACGGGTTGTCGGCAGCCTTTGGGCTTGCCCAATGCTGGCGAGCTTGCGCCCCCGCGAGCCAGCTTCGATCTCCCATAACCGCAACGGCAAATCCTCACGCCTGGCGCGGTGGCCAAGCTAACTTTGCCTCATCGCGTCCAATCTTTTCCCAATTTCGACGATTCGTTGCGGACATTCGCACGGCTGCCTTGCTAAGCTCGATTCTTTTGAGCGTCATTGCGAGTCGCATGCAGCCATCCGACGACCAACCGCTACGCGTGACCCCCGACCCTGACGACAGTGCCGATGCGTTGCCTGCTGTCTGGGGCCGGCTGTTGGCTGTGCCGGCACCCGCGCCGGTCAGCGAGCCTGCCGTACTTGGATTCTTCCTCGACGTTATCGCCGAGGACGGCGCGAACTGGGGGCATCTGGAGGTGGCGCCGGCGCTGCTGTCGGTGGGCGAGCAAGGCCGGTTCGTGCGGCCGTCGCCGCTCGATAGCAAGCATCTGACTCACACCGCGCTGGCGCCTCACGCGCAGCGGCTCGCCGCAACCCTGCTGGGGCTGCCGCAGACCGTGCGCAAGACACGCAGCTATGCGCGGCTGTCCGGGCACGTCGGTGATGTGTTGCTGGCGGAGATTCTCGATACCTCGCCGTGCTTCCTGGGAGGTCTGGCCGGTCTTCGCCTGTCGCGTGGCAAGGCGCATCCGATGCATTGGCATTGGCAGATGGAAAAGGACGGCAGCCAGCGGCTGCTCCCCTCGTTGCCGAACAACCAGCGCCTGATCCGCATCGAGGGCTTGTGGTTTCTCGATGCCGAATGTGCCGAGCTTGGTCGCCTCGACGCAGAGCTGGAAGAATCCCACTGGCTGGATCTGCCGCCATTGCGTCACGAAGACAGCCGAAACCTGCGCGATGCGTTGCCAGGCAGCCGGGTGGGGCATCGCATTCCCTTGCCGCAAGTCTTCGAGGAATTGCGACGCGCCGAATTGGCCCCCAAGCCGGTGCTCACCTTGCATGCGCTGACGCGGCATGCGCGTCTGGCCGCAGGCACGCCGCCACTGGCCTATGCGCGCCTGGCGTTCGACTATGCCGGTGAGCGCCTGCCAGGCCGTGGCGGCGAGCCTCTGGTGCGCCGCGTGCGCAACGGGCATCTGGTGGAGATCACGCGTCGCCGCGCCGAAGAGCTCTCGGCGATGGAGCAGCTCGAACGCGCTGGTCTCACGCCAGGCGTTGATACCGAAGGGTTGCCCTGGGACCTGGCCGATACGTTGCCAGAAGATGCTTGGCTGTTTCCGGGCAAGGGCTATGCCGGAGCATTGGAGGTCAATACGCCCGCGCGCTGGCTGGCCTTGCGTCCCAAGCTCGAAGCCGAAGGTTTCCAACTCGACTACGCGGCGAGTTTTCCCTTCGAGGTATTGGAGGGGCCGGTGCGCTGGTACGGTAACGCGGTAGAAGACACCGACGACCATGCCTTCGACCTGGAAATCGGCATTGAGGTCGAGGGCAAGCGACATAACCTGTTGCCGGCCGTGGCGCAGGCCCTGGCCGAGCATCAGCTCAACTTGAGCCCGTCGCCGAACGAGCCAGAGGATGCAGTGTGGTATGCGCCCGTCGATGATCGTCGGCGCGTGCCGGTGCGTCTGAAGGAACTGCGCGGTCTGCTCGCACCATTGGCCGAATATCTTGAGCGCCCGCGCAAGAAGCTGCACCTGCCACGCGTGCAGGCCGGCCGCCTGGAAGAAATCGTCGATGCGTTGCCAGCTGGCGCCGAGTTGCAGGCGCCCGAGCAGCTGCGCGGTTTCACCGCACGGCTGCGCGATGCTGCCGAGCGCGCCAGTGACGCGGTACCTGAGGGTCTCACCGTCGAGCTGCGCCCTTATCAGCGCGAAGGCCTGCGCTGGTTGAACGCGCTCGCCGAGGCCAGTGTCGGCGGCGTGCTTGCCGACGACATGGGTCTTGGCAAGACATTGCAGCTGATCACGCACTTGCTGGCGCTCAAGGAGCGTGGTGCATTGACCGAGCCGGCGCTTATCGTGGTGCCGACCAGTCTCATTCCAAACTGGCAGGCTGAACTGGTGCGCTTCGCGCCCTCCTTGCGCGTGCTGGCCCTGCATGGACCGCAACGTGGCGGCGAATTCAGTCAGCTCGGTGCGCAGGACATCGTGCTGACCAGCTATGCGCTCCTGCCGCGTGACGTGGTGGCCCTGCGCAAGCAGTCATTTGCGCTGATCGTGCTGGACGAGGCACAGCAGGTCAAAAACCCGCGCACCCAGGCGCGTCGCGCGCTACTCACCTTGCGCGCGCCGCGTTGCATCTGCCTGACCGGCACGCCACTGGAAAATCACCTGGGTGAGCTATGGTCCCAGGTTGACCTGGCCGTACCGGGCCTGCTTGGCGACGAAGGCGCATTCCGCCGGCACTATCGCGCACCCATCGAAAAGCAGCGCGATACCGATTGCCAGGAACGCCTCAATCGCCGGTTGGCTCCCTTCATCCTGCGACGTACCAAGTCACAGGTAGCCTCCGAGCTTCCACCCAAGACCGAAATCACGCGTCGCGTCGTGCTGGAAGGTCGCCAGCGTGACCTCTACGAAAGCCTGCGCCTGTCGCTGGCCGATGAGCTGCGTGAGGTGATTGCGCAGCGCGGTATCGCACATAGCGGCATCGTGGTGCTCGATGCATTGTTGAAGTTGCGCCAGGTCTGCTGCGATCCGCGTCTTGTTAAGCTCGAAGCTGCACGTGGCGTGCGTGATTCGGCCAAGTTCGAGTTGTTGATGGACATGCTTCCGGCGCTGCTTGCCGAAGGGCGCAAGGTGCTGCTGTTCTCGCAGTTCACCGAAATGCTCAAGCTGATCGCCAACGAACTCGATCGTCATCGCATCCGCTATGTCACGTTGACGGGTGAAACGCGCGACCGCGCCGAGCCGGTGCGCCAGTTCCAGGAGGGTGAGGTGCCGTTGTTCCTGTTGTCGCTGAAGGCTGGCGGCGTCGGACTCAACCTGACGGCGGCCGACACGGTGATTCACTATGATCCGTGGTGGAACCCCGCCGCCGAGGCCCAGGCGTCCGATCGCGCCCATCGCATTGGCCAGGACAAGCCTGTATTCGTGTTCCGCCTGATCACGGCCGGCACGGTGGAAGAGCGCATCGAGGAGCTCAAGGCGCGCAAGGCCGAACTGGCCGAGGCCGTGCTGGAAGGCGGTGGCAGCCGCGAGAGGCTCAGCTTCGACCAGGCCGACCTCGATGCATTGCTCGCGCCCGATTGACCGCGCCCCTAAACTGCCTGCGCCGATAGCGGCTCATGCAGCGAAGGAAGCATTCAATGAAAGGCAGCCAATGGGTACTGTTGTGCCTGGTTCTGGTCATGCCGGCGGTGGCCGCCGACAACCAATACTCCATTGAAGACCAAGCCATGGGCGCGGTGCCCGATGCCGTGGCCAAAGCCGTGCAGGCGAGCAAGGGCTTCAAGGATATGCTTGCCGCGCAAGTAGAGTGCAAGCTGCAGGGCGAGCCGGTGACGCTTCGGGCAGACAGGCCGAAGTCCGGTTATCTGCTCACTACCATGCATGCCTGCGGCTGGGCGGCGTCGTCCGGGCCGTATTGGCTGGTCGCCGTCGATGAACAGGGTGCCCGCGTGGTGCTCGATACGGGCGGCTATGCCATTACGGTGCTCGACACCCAGACCCACGGATATCACGACCTGCGCGCCGTGGAGGGCGATGCCTCCGGCGGCGCGGCAGCCGTGCTCAAGTTCGATGGCAAGCAATATGTCGAGACGAAAGTTTCGCGAGTGCGGATGGAATCCTCCGATTGAGGTTCGATGAGTGAGTGCTGAGGGAACTCGATGATGCCGCTTGCCTCTGGCGATGGGAGACGGATGGCGGGGGCGCCAGTTCGTACGCCAGAGGCCAGGATGGCTTGTGTTCTGGCAGCGCGGTATGCGTGCAATACGTGTGCGGACTGGCGCCTCCGCGACCCACCTCCCATCGCCAACCCCTCTTGTCACGCGGACAGCAAGGCACGTCGCTCGCCGGGCAGTCCTTGCACAACACGCGCGCCAAGGCTAGAGTGCGCCACTTCCCCGCTCCCTCCTGAGGGTTCCGTCATGCGTGTCATTCATCACCCGAGGTTTTTCACCGCGTCCTAAAGGACGCCCGCGCCGCACAGGAGGGTCCTGTGGCGGTGTCGTGAACCTTTGTCTTTGCGCTTTGATGCGCTGGTGAAATGATGAACACGTCTACACGGAACCTGCGTGCCGCCTGGGTGCGCCTGTGGTTGCTGCGGTTGTATCGAGCTCGCCTCGATGGCTGCGCGGCCGATGATACGGCTCTTTTTTCCTCGATACGCCAGGGACTGCGGCGCCTGCGCGTGTACAAATGCGCGGATGATCGTGAAGCCTTGCAAGTCAAGGTTGCCGCGCTGCTGGCGCGGACGGAGTCGCGCGTGCGTATCGCATCCGATCCGCTGTTTGCCGATTTCGCGCGAGTGTTTTCGCTCAACGCCGACGAGTTGCAGGTTTTCGCCTTCGTCTGCATGGTCCACGAGGATGCCGTGCTAGGTACGGCGGCTCGTGATGAAAAACGCTATCCGTCACACCGCGGTGGCATCGGCCGCCTGCTCCAGGATGCGCTGGGCCTGCCGCAGGATCGCCTGCGCAGTTGCCTGCGCGTGCGTGGTGCGTTGTTATCGGCCAGATTGTTGTCGATATATTACGGTAACTACGGCGGTGCGATCGATTGCATCGAGCCGGGCGAGGGGCTCGCCGCGATCATCGCCGAGGAAACCAGCGATATTTCAGTCTACCTGGATCGCCTGTTCGAGCCCTGCGGCGACAGCGAACTTGGCTGGAGCGACTATGCGCACATGAATCGTGATGCCGAACGCGTGCGCGCTTATATCTCGGCCGCATGCCAGGACCACAAGGGTGCCAATATTCTGTTGCACGGAGCGCCGGGCACGGGCAAGAGCCAGTTCGCTCGCGTGCTTGCTGCGCAGTTGGGGTTGACGCTCTATAGCGTTCGTACCGCTGATATCGATGGCGAACCCATCGAAGGGCGCGCAAGGCTTATGGCTTATGACGCTGCGCAAAAGGCGTTTGCTGCCAATGCGCAAGCCATGCTGCTGTTCGACGAGATCGAGGATGTCTTTCGGCGTTCAGGGGACTCACGCACTGGTGCGGTCAGTTACAAAAGCTGGATCAATCGCCAGCTTGAGACCTCGCGCGTGCCCTGCATTTGGATCGGCAATCGGTTCAGTGGCATGGATGATTCGCAATGCCGTCGCTTCGACATGGTGATCGAGATGTCCTCGCCACCGCGCAGGGCGCGTCGCGCCATGCTTGCGCAGCAATTGCGGCGTTGGGAGATCGAGCCGGCGTTGATGGATGTCATTGCCGAGCGGGATGCTTTTGCCCCAGCGCATTACCAGCGAGCCGTACGCATGCTCGAACGCATGAACGTACGTGACAGTGAGCGGGCCGGCGAGGTGCTGTGCGATTCGCTCAACGAAATCCTGCACGTGCAGGGCGCCCGTCCGCTTGCGCGTCACACGCACAAGGACCGCTACGACCCTTCGTTGATCCGGACCGATCAGCCGGTGGCGCCGATTCTCGACCTGCTCGCGCGTCGGCCAAGCGCACGCTTGTGCCTGTATGGTCCGCCAGGAACCGGCAAAACCGCCTTGGCGGCGCATATCGCCGAGTGTATCGAACGCCCCTTGCTCAAGCGGCGGGCCTCGGAGTTACTCGGATCGTATGTCGGTGAAACCGAACGAGCTATCGCACGCATGTTTCGTGAGGCTGAGCGCGACGATGCCGTGCTTTGCCTGGACGAAGCCGATAGTTTCCTGCGTGAGCGACAGGGCGCGATGCAACGTTGGGAAATCACCCAGGTCAACGAGTTGTTGGTCAGGCTGGAAGAGTTCGAGGGCATATTCGTCGCGTCCACCAACCTGATGGAGAGTCTCGATGCGGCCGCGCTGCGCCGATTCGATTTCAAGCTGCGTTTCGAATGGCTCGACCTGGCGCAACGCGAGCGCCTGTTCATTCGTTACGTCGAGCGCTTTGGCCTGCGTCAAGCATGGGATAAAGGCGAACGTCAGCGGCAACTGGCATCGCTGGACTGCCTGGCGCCGGGAGACTTCACGGCACTGCGGCACCGAATCGAGGCGCAGGACGATTGCAGCGAGAGCGACCTGCTTGCGTGGTTGCGTAGCGAACAGGCGCTCAAGCCCGGTCGCGGCTCACGGCGTATCGGATTTGTCGCGTGAATTCAGCTTATGGTGCCAGCGGCGCCCGTGTGCGCAGCAGTGAATCGACCGACTGCTGCCATTCGGGCGACCCCGGTTGCGACTGCGGAGCTTCCTGGCCGAGTTCTCGCTGCACGGCGTTGTTCCACTCGGTTGAACCCGGATCCGGCCCGTGGCCGTTGTCACTGATCTGCAAGCTGCTGTCGACCCATGCATACCACTGCGGAGAACCCAGCACGGCGCGAGCTGATTTGGGTTGCGGTGGCGCATTGTCCGGCTGCGGATGGTCGGGCGAGCACGCCGCAAGCAAGGCCGCAAGTGGCAGCAAGGGCAATAGGCGCTGCATGGATAGGCTCGTTGATCGCATGATCACGAGCCTACCCTTATGCGACAGCCAGGCGATGAATCACGGCTGACAAACGTGAACTTAACGTGCGGCTGCAATGGTTCCAGCTAGCCGGCCAACCGGCGACGCAAAGGTTCTTTAGCAGATCGAGAACACCTTTATTGATGCAGTACGCTGATGTACTGGATGCACGAGCCATTGCTGTAAAGCGCGGGCTGATCAAAGTGCAGCCCATTGCTCATCTTGACGCTGCTGTGGATCGTGATGCCGGAAGCCCACGCAGGCACTCGGTGGCCGTTGTCCGACAAGCCATGAGATACACGCCTTTGATGGTGACTGTTTGTGTCGCGGGTTTACCTGGCTTTGCGAATCCGCCCGTGCGTGCCGGCAGCCGGGCTCGCCTCGCGGGAGACGCGGTCAGCTGCGTGCTGCCACTTCGTCGATGTGCTTGAGCAGACCCGCCGGATCTTCATACACGCGAAATGCGCCAGCGCTTTCCAGCTCCTGCTGTCCATAGCCGCCGGACAGCAATCCGATTCCCAGCGCGCGGCAACGTTGAGCGGCCAGCATGTCCCAGATGCTGTCGCCCACTACCAGCGAGCGCTGAATGTCGATTCCCAGGCGCTCGGCGGCCGTCACGAAGAGATCGGGATCGGGCTTGGCGTGCCGCACCTGATCACGCGTGACGACCGGGACCTTGCCCGGATCGACGCCGAGCGCTTCCAGGTTGTGGCGTGCCGTTTCCATGCGTCCGCTGGTTGCGATCGCCCAGGGAATCTTTTCCTCAGTGAGGAAGGCGAGCAGTTCGCGCGAGCCTGGCAAGGGCCGTACTTCATCGCGTTCGGCCTGCCGTCCATAGGCTTGGGCATGCCAGCGGCGCAAGCGATCGAGGCGATCCTCGGTGATGGCCATGCCGGTTTCGCGCAACAGGATATTCGCGAAGAGGCCTCCACTCATGCCGATCTTGCGGTGAATGCGCCAGACCGAAAGCTCCACACCCTCCTTGTCCAGCGCCTCCTTCCATGCAAGCACGTGCTGGTAGACGCTGTCGATCAACGTGCCATCGAGGTCGAAGAGGAAAGCGGTGGTAGCGCGGGACATGTGTTGAACTCCGAAGCGTAGCGGTGGTTTTACGGCAGGAGATGGGAGACGGGCAGCGGGGGCGCAAGTTCGATGGGCGCTGTGTGTTGCCTGGGCGCGAAAACACCATCGTGCATCTTGCGGTTGCGGCCGTGGTCATCCATGCGCCCCCGCGACTCATTTCACGTCTCCATAAGAACACGGCGATGCGTTACACCTGTTACAACGCCGCCCCATCCTTCCACGCGTAATACATGCCCTGGCTGTACAGGTGCGACACATTGCGTGCATCGGCCCAGGGATAGCGCGTGCGAAAGCGCGATTCGAAATCGCTGACGCGCGTCTTGGTGCCTGCTTCCTGCGCCAGCTCGTAGACCGTGTCATGGCCGAATTTCATCGCCTCCTGGCACAGACTATTGAACTGGTCCAGTTCGGCCTGAGAGAGCTGCGGGTAGCGCAGGCGCAGGCGCGCCTGGATCGGCTTGAGCCAATTCTCGCCCCACTCCATCGCCAGGGCGAGACCGGCATTGAGTTGTTCGGCCCGGAGGGTATCCGGATCGAGCATGGCGGGCTTGCGCTGGCGCCGGAATAGAAACACGAGCCTGGCCGGTCAGGACCGCCGTTCGGCGAGGACCGGGCGACCGGACTCGACCACCGCCAATGCGGCGGCACCGACAAGACCCGGTTCGGGATTCATGATCGCCTGCGTGGGCACCTTTTCCATGATGTCGCGGAATCGGCCCTTGGCCTCGAAGCGATCGCGGAAGTGACCGCGCTCCAGCCACGGCAGCAGGATGGGGATCAAGCCGCCGGTGAGATACACGCCGTTCCACGCGCCCAGCGTGAGCACCAGGTCACCGGCGACACTGCCGAAGATGCCGGCGAAGGTTTCCACCGTGCGCACGCATAACGGGTCGCTGCTGTCGTTGGCGCGCTCGGTGATGTCTTCCGGTTGCAGTTCGTCGGGTTTCTGGCCGGCGATGGCGCAGATGGCGTCGTAGAGATTGACCAGACCCTGGCCGCAGATCAGGCGCTCGTTGGAGACGCGGCCGAACTTGCCGTTGAGGTATTTGAGTATCTCGATGTCTTCGGGGCTGTGTGCGGCGAAGCCGGCGTGGCCGCCCTCGGTCTGCAACACGCTGCAATGGCGGTCACGCACCAGCAGGCCGCCCACGCCCAGGCCGGTACCCGGGCCGACGACACAGTAGGTTTCCTCGGCCTCGGCACCGATGTCAGGCAGCGCGAGCTTGCCGACCGGCACCAAGTCATCCTGTTTGAGCAGGATGACCGCCATGCTCTGCGCGGCGAAGTCGTTGACCAGGTGCACCCAGTCCATCTTCAGCTCGTCGGCGAGCTTGTGCGCGGCAATGGACCAGGGGTTGTTGGTGATCTTCACCGTTTCGCCGTCGCTGATGCGGCCGGCTGCGGCGATGACCGCGTTTTTCGCGGTCAAGCCGGTGTCGCTGTGGTACTGGCGGATGGCTTCGGCAAGGGAGCCGAAATCCTTCACGCGATAGCGACGCACGCTATCGTGCAGCAGGGGGTCCTTTGCCGTGGGATCGGCAAGGCCGAAGCGGACATTGGTGCCACCGAGATCGGCAAGGAGAGTGTGACTGCTAGCGGTAGAACGCATGAAAAATCCTGGCAGAGCGGGTCACGCAAGCCGCTATCGGTCCGAATCAATCGTCCAGCACCGCACCGTTGCTTTCGATCACCTTGGCATAAAGTTTCGCCGTCGCCTTGGGCGTACGCTTCTGGGTGGCGAAATCCACATGGTACAGGCCGAAGCGTTTAGAAAACCCCAACGACCATTCAAGATTATCCAGCAAAGACCAAGCGTAGTAACCCTTCAGATTGACCCCGGCATCGATGGCTTTATGCAAAGCCTTCAAATGCTTACGTAAATAGTTCGTGCGCAGCGGGTCATCGAGCACATCCGCTTCGGCCACCGGCGGGTCGTAGAACGCCGATCCGTTTTCGGTGATGTAGAGCGGAATATCGCCGTAGCGGCTCTTGAACCAGGTCAATGTATCGGTCAGGCCCTGCTCGAAAACCTCCCAGCCGGTTTCGGTATAGGTCTTGTTGGCCTGGCGCACCGGCGAGGCCCTGAGCGGATACTGTGCCGGATCGTTCTTCACCACAGCGCGTGTGTAGTAGTTGATGCCGACAAAGTCGACCTGCTGCTTGGTGAGCTTGAAGTCGTCTTCCGGGAAGTCCGGCCATGCCGGTCCGAAAATTTCCTTCAGCTCCGGCGGATAGCTGCCCAGCAGCGCCGGATCGGCAAACTGCTCATTCATGTAGGCATGGGCGCGTCGCGTCGCGGCCAAGTCCTCGGGGCTTTGCGAGTGAGGATATTTAGGCTCGATGTTGAACACCACGCCGATCTCATGCTTGCCGTGCGCGCGATACGCCTGGATGCCAGCGCCGCTGGCGCGCATCAGATTGTGCGCTGCAATAGGCGCCTCGTATTTGCTGCGATGACCCGGCGCCAGCGCGCCATGCAGATAACCGCCATCGGTGACGACCCATGGCTCGTTAAGCGTGGACCAGCGCTGCACGCGGCCATCGAGGGCCTTGTACATGACCTCGGCGTATTCGGCGAACCAGTGGGCGATGTCGCGGTTGAGCCAGCCGCCGCGATCGTCCAGCGCTGCCGGCAAGTCCCAGTGGAACAGCGTGACGTTTGGTGCGATGCCGTTTTCGAGCAGTTCGTCGACCAGGCGGGAGTAGAAATCCAGGCCCTTCTGATTCACCCGCCCTGTCCCCTCAGGCAACACGCGCGCCCAGGCGATCGACAGGCGATAGCCTTTCAGGCCCAGGGCCTTCATCAGTTGCACGTCATCCTTGTAGCGGTTGTAGTGGTCACAGGCGATGTCGCCGGTGTCGCCACCCACCATCATGCCGGGCGTATGCGCGAAACGCTCCCAGATGCTCGGGCCGGCACCATCGGCCAGCGGGGAGCCTTCGATCTGGTAGGCGGATGTGGCGGCGCCCCACAGGAAGCCGTCGGGAAAGCGGTAGCTGCTCATGAGTGAAGGACTCTCGATGCCGCATCGCGGCTTGATGTAAACGATTACATTGCGAGAATATCCGAATCTTGTCCGCTTGTGCAGCCGCCTCGGCGCATGCCAGGGCGGCGTCGTCCAATCCACGCAGGCTTTGCTACAGCGCGAGGCCGGGAGATGCATGCATGGCCACTGTTCGTCTCGACAAGTTGCGCAAGGTTTATCCCAATGGACACGTGGGCGTGGCCGATGCGAGCTTCGAGATCGCCGATGGCGAACTGTTGGTGCTGGTCGGGCCTTCGGGCTGTGGCAAGACCACCTTGCTGCGCATGATCGCCGGGCTGGAAAGCATCAGTGGCGGCACGCTGAGCATGGGAGACCGGGTGGTCAATGACGTTGCGCCCAAGGATCGGGACATCGCCATGGTGTTCCAGAACTACGCGCTCTATCCGCACATGACCGTCGCCGAGAACCTGGGCTTTGGCCTGAAGCTGCGCAAGCAGGATCCGGCCGAGATCGATCGACGCGTGCGCGAGGCGGCCAGGACGCTGGAACTGGAACATCGGCTCGACTCGCGCCCTGGGGCATTGTCTGGCGGCCAGCGTCAGCGCGTTGCCCTGGGGCGGGCGCTGGTACGCAATCCTCAGGTATTCCTGTTGGATGAGCCCTTGTCCAATCTCGATGCGAAGCTGCGCCTGACCATGCGCGTGGAGATTGCTCGCCTGCATCGGCAACTGAAGGCCACGATGATCTACGTCACCCATGACCAGATCGAGGCCATGACACTCGGCCAGCGCATCGTGGTGTTGAATGGCGGCGTGATCCAGCAAATCGACACGCCAATGAATCTCTACGACAAACCTGCCAACCTGTTCGTCGCCGGTTTTCTGGGTAGCCCAGCCATGAATTTCTTTCGCGGCACGTTGCAACGCGACGAAGGCTGGACACTGTCCACACCACAGGGAGGCTTGCCGTTGCCTGTACTTCCCCCGGCGCTGGAAAGTTGGCAGGGCCGCGAGATCGTCCTGGGCGTGCGCCCGGAAGACCTGCAACTGCAACCGCAGGCCGAGCGTGCGCAACTGAGTGCGCAACTTGAAGTGATAGAGCCGGTAGGCAGCGAAGCTTTTCTCAACCTGCGCCGTGGCGACCAGTCCCTCGTGTCACGCCTGACCACACGTGAAATGCCCGAGCACGGCAGCACGTTACATTTCCAATTCGTGCCCGAGCGCATGCACTTTTTCGATGCTAGCCAAGGGGAGCGAATCGCAAGTTAATGCGTTTCGGTCCTCATGTGGCTCCGCCTGGTGTTGTATGGCATTGATATCGGACTTCGCCTACTCCCCAAGCGTCAAGCGTTGACGCAAGATAGCGGCAAATACGCTCAGGAGCGCACATGGTTCGCATGGAGGCCGTCACCCGGCACTACCGGGTGGGGGGGCAGGTGATCAAGGCGCTCGATGGCGTCAATTTTGAAATTCCAGCCGGACAATTCACCGCGATCGTCGGACCCTCCGGCTCGGGCAAATCCACATTGCTCAACATGCTCGGTTGCCTGGACCGGCCCGACTCTGGCCGTTACTACCTGGAAGACCAGGACGTCTCGGCCTTCGACGATGAACGCGCCAGTGATTTTCGCAATCGTCGCATCGGTTTCGTTTTCCAGTCCTTTCATCTGCTGCCGCGCCTGAATGTCCTCGAAAACGTGCTGCTGCCACGGCGTTTCCTGCGTGGTCCGGACGACGGCCTGGAGGCGCGGGCCCTGCAACTTCTCGAACGCATGGGGTTGTCACGCCATTTAGCTCACCGTCCGAACCAGTTGTCCGGCGGACAAATGCAGCGCGTGGCCATCGCGCGTGCGTTACTGATGCAACCGGCGTTGCTGTTGGCCGATGAGCCCACGGGCAATCTCGATTCGCGCAGCGCGGCTGACGTGCTGGCGCTGATCGAGGAAGTCCATGCCGCCGGACAGACCGTGGTGCTGGTGACACACGATACGGATGTAGCTGCGCGCGCACAGCGCCAGTTGGGAATTCGCGACGGGAGCCTGGAATTTGATACGGCGCATTAGTTGGCTGGGATGGCCGCTGGCATGGATGGCTACCGCCGCGCATGCGGTGGTGTTTTCGGGAGAAATCCAGGTGGAAGGGGGCGAGCCGATCTTCGTGCCGCATTCGATGAATGCGCCGGTCGCGCTGCGCTACTACGTGCCCGAGGGTGCGTCGGTGAAAGCCGGCGATGTCACCGTGCGCATTGATGCCAGCCAGGCCGAGGCAGACCTGCACAAGCAGCGTGCGAACATGGCGCAGGCCGGTGCCAAGAACGACAAGGAAATCGCCGATCTGGAACTCAAGCGCATCGATGCCGAGTTGGCCTTGGCCACTGCCCAGGCCGATCGCGACACGGCGGCCATCGATGCGGCAATACCAGCCACACTGGTATCGGCACTCGACCATGATCGATACCAGAGCGAGATACAGCGCACCGAAAAGGCGCTTGCCCTCAAGAAACTGGAAGCGGCCAATGCACAGGCAGCCGTTGAACGGCGCCGCAAGGACGACGAGCTCGATGCACGCAAGCAACAGTTGCTGCTGGATATAAGCCAGGCCCAGGTCGAAGGCGCGGTGTCGCGTGCCAGGCAGAGCGGCGTCGTGGTACATGATTTCGACGAAGTGTTCGGCAATGGCCGCCGTTATGAAGAAGGCGCGATGGGTTATCCGGGCACGCAGATCGGCCGTGTCGTCAGCCCCGGGAGCCGTTTCAACGCGCGTGCCTGGGTGCTCGAACCGGATCGTGCCGGGCTCAAGGTAGGACAGCGCGTGGCCCTGCAACTGGATGCCTTCCCGGGACAGCGTGTCGAGGGTGACATCACGCGCATTTCCGACGCTGCACAGAAAAAAGGCGAATGGGGTGACGGGCGTTATTTTGCGGTGGACATCGCCTTGTCCGATGCGCATGGTCTACCGTTCAAATCGGGCATGAGCGTGCGGGTGGACACCGACCTGGGCGAAAAGGCCGATCCGGCGCCGAGCAAGGCGCCCGCCGCCAAACCGCTGGATATCGACGGCGAAATCTTTGCCCGAGAGTCGATCCCCATTCTGCCGCCGACTGTGTCTGGCCTTTGGCAGATGACGGTGACGCAGATGGCGCCTGATGGTGAAGTGGCGAAAAAAGGCGATGTGCTGGTGACTTTCGATGCCAGCACCGTAGTGAAGGACCTGGCCGCCAAGCAGAGCGCATTGGCCGAAAAACAGCGCAAGAAGGAGCAACTGGTGCTGGATCTGGCCGATCGTGAGCGAGAGGCCCAACTGGCAACCGCCGCGGCGGTTGCCGATATGGAAAAAGCCCGCCGCAAGGCTGATCAGCCGAAGGAATACATCGCCGCCGTCGCCTACAAGAAACTCGTCATCGAGCGTATTCGTGCCGAGCAGCGTGCCACGCTCGCCGCGAACCGCGAGCGGGTGGCGGCCACCGAACGTGCCGCGGAATTGCGCCTGGCCGACTCGGAAGTCTCCCAGTTGAGTGCGAATGTGGCGGAGCTGAAGGCATCGCAGTCGGCATTGAGCATCAGAGCGACTCGGGACGGCATATTCCTGCATAAAACCGGATGGAGTGGCGACAAGATCGACGTGGGTACCCAGATATGGCTTGGACAGCCCGTCGGCGACATGCCGAACGTCCACACGCTGGCCGTACGCGCGGCGGTTCCCGAGCGCGATATATCCAGGGTGCGGATGGGACAACATGCCAGTGTGAGAGTCGTCGGCAGCGGCAATCGCAGCATTGGCGGCAAGATCATCGATATAGCCAGTAACGTGCACAGCAAGTCGCGCGTCGAGGCGATTCCCGTGGTGGATGTGATCGTGGCCCTGGATGACACCGACATGCCACTCAAGCCAGGACAGACCGTGCAGGTCCAGGTGCTGCCACCCACGCCGGAGTCGGGCCGATGAAGCGCTGGCTGATCATGGTTGCTGCAGCTTTCCTGGGCGCTTGCCATCACAACGAGGCGAGCGATGCGGTCACCGTTCGCGTCACGGCGTCGCCATTGGAGTTTTCTGTCGAAGGGCTGGGCGAGCTGCGTTCGAACAAGTCCACGCCGATGCTGGTGCCTGGCCAGACGTTTGCACCACGTCAGGTCGTATGGATGCTGCCCGATGGCAGCCATGTGCAAAAAGGCGATCTCGTCGCGCGCTTTTCCGCCGAGCAGAGCAAGAACGACCTGCAACAGGCACTGGTCGATCTGGCGCGCAATGCGCTCGCCCGAGAAGGCAAGCAGGATGAGCTGGGCAGCAAGGCCGGGCAGATCGGTGTGGATCTCGTGCAGGTCGACGGGCAATTGGCCATCGCGCACCGCTACGCGCACGCCACGCTGGCCGCCCTGGCGCGCAACGATATCCTCGATGCCGTGCTGGATGAAAATTACCTGCGCGTGCGCCAAGGGATCCTGCAATGGCGTGACAGGCAGTCCAGCACGCGTGGTGCGGCCGAGCTGGCGGTGATCGATGCGCAAAAGGACACCTATCAACAACAAGTCAAGCAAAAGCAGGATGATCTCAGCGCCCTGGAACTGCGGGCACCCTACGAGGGCATGGTGGTGCTGGAGCGGGACTGGGCCGGGCAGGTGCCGCATGTGGGTGTCGACCTGTGGGCGGGCAACAGCTTTGCCAGTCTGCCGGATCTTTCCTCGCTGGAAGTGCAACTGTCCGTGCCGCAGATCGATGCCCAGGGCATCCAGATCGGTGACGATGTGGAGCTGCATCCTTGGGGCGATACCCAGCAGACCCTTCGCTCGCGTGTGAGCTGGATCGCCGGCGCGGCGCAGGCGCGCAGTCGCGACAACCCGGTCAAGTACCTGGACATCAAGGTACCTGTGCCGGCAGAGATGGCGCGCAAGTTCGACTGGACGCCTGGGCGCACATTCGCGGGCAGGATCATCCTGCTGCATAGCGATCGTGCGATGAGCGTGCCAAGCATCGCGCTGGTCGATGGCGATCACGTCAACGTACTGCGAGATGGCAAGGTGGTCAGGCAGGCCGTGAAACTGGGCGTGCGTACTGCATCACTCGTGCAGGTCATGGATGGGCTGAAAGAGGGCGACCAAGTGGTATTGGTCGATGCCACCGCCAAGCAAGCAAAGGAGTTGCCATGATAGACCACGTCTGGCGGGAGGCGATCGAGGAACTGGCACGCCGCAAGTTGCGCACACTGCTGACCATGCTCGGCATGATCTTTGGCGTGGCGGCCATCGTGGCCATGCAGGGTGTGGGCGAGGGCAGTCGACGCGAGGCGCTACGGCTGGTGGAAAGCCTGGGCTTGCACAACATCATCGTGGAGGCCAAGTCGCAGGACACCGACGCCATGCGTGAAACGCGTGCGCGCAGCGTCGGCCTGACCTTGGCCGATGCCCGTGCGGCCGGTGACGCAGTTCCCGGCGTTGAGGGTTACGCGGCGGAGAAAACCGTCCGGCGCTGGGCCGTGTTCAGCGACGCCGGCCAAAGCGATGCGGAAATCAGCGGCGTGACGCCTGACTACTTTGACCTGGTGGCGCTGCATGTCGCGCAAGGGCGTGCCTTGAATAGCAAGGACGATCAGGCTCTGGCCGCCGTCGCGGTACTGGGTTACCAGGCGGCCCATCAGCTGTTCCCGGATGGGCAGGCGGTAGGCAAGCTGATCAAGGCCAACCATGTCTGGCTTCGTGTCGTTGGCGTGCTGGCCGATCGCGACCTGGGCAAGGACAAGTTCGAAGGCGTGTCGCTTGGCGCGGAGAGCAATCGCGTATTCGTGCCGCTATCGAGCGCCCGGGCACGATTGCGTTTTCAGCCTATGGAAGACGAGGCTGATCGCATGCTCATCCGGATCAAGGACGCCGATAAGCTGGCAGGCGCCGCACGTGTGCTGACCAAGATGCTCGATCAACGGCATGCGGGTATGGCCGACTATCGTTTGATCGTGCCGCAGCAGTTGTACGAACAGAACCAGAAGACGCAGCGGATCTTCAGCATCGTCATGGGCACGATTGCTGGTGTTAGCCTGCTGGTGGGTGGTATCGGCATCATGAACATCATGCTTGCCAATGTGTTGGAGCGCCGCCGCGAAATCGGCTTGCTGCGTGCGATGGGTGCGCGCAGGCACGACATCGTCGTCGGTTTCGTGCGCGAAGCCATGGTGATCTGCACGACCGGCGCAGGCATGGGGCTGGTACTTGGCGCCGCGCTGGCGTACGCGATTGCCGCGTTCGCGGGCTGGCAGGTCGCATGGTCTCCGGTAAGCATCGCCGCGTCCGTGGTGGCCTGTGTGGCGATCGGCCTCGGTTTCAGTATCTACCCCGCGCGACAGGCGGCGGCGCTGGATCCGATCGCCGCGATTCGTGACGAGTGATCGATTGTCAGGCTTGCGTGGAACTTGCGGTCTTGTCGTAGCTGAACGGACGGGTGCGCTGTCATGCGGTAGTCGTCAACGGGCTCGCTGGCGCCACGTTTTTGCGCTTGCAGACGGCGCGACCCGAACCGGGTTGCGGGGAGCCGTCGCCAACCAGACCCGGAGGAATATTCATGAAGTCGATCAGCCGTATCTTCGTCGCCGCGCTCGTTTTCTCCACCGCCGCTGCTTCGGTCGCCATGGCCCAGGACGTGCCGGGTCATCCGCGCGTCAACGAAGTGAACCAGCGCGAAGACAACCAGCAGAACCGCATCAACAATGGTGTGGCCAATGGCACCATGAACGCCAAACAGGCCGCGCGCGACGAAAAACGCGATGCGAACATCGCCAAGCGCGAATCCAACGACGAAGCCAAGCACAACGGTCATCTGACCAAGAAAGAACAGAACAACCTCAACCGTGCGGAAAATCGCAACAGCCGCGATATCCGTCGTCAGAAGCATTGAGGTAAAAAAACGGAGCGGGAAACGGGTAGCGGGGCGCAAGTCCGAACGGTTCGCATGACCGGAGCGGACTTGCTCTTTGGCGATTCGATGGCTTGCGATAACGCGCCATGGCGCGCCCCCCGCCACCCGGCTCCCGTTTCCGGCCTGCACATCAACTTTGCTTCATACCTTGCAAGGCCTCAAGCAATGCCTGGCCTTTGGGGCTGCCCCAGCCGGTGCAGGCATCCCAGCCCTTGCCAGCATCGAAACGGCCGTTGTTGCCTTGCGCGATGTCGTTGAAGGCGGTGGCGCCAATTTGATAGAGCGCTGCGTGTACGTCGCCGAGGGACGTTCCCAGTGACTGGTTGAGCCTTGCGATCAATGCGGCCCACAGCGGTGCGACAGCGCTGGTACCGCCGATGACCGTGTCCTGCCCATCCACGCGTACCTGGTAGCCACTCAGCGGGTCGGCATTGCCGGCGACGTCGGGCACGCCGCGACCGCGTTTTCCCTCAGGCAGCGTGATGCCGCTTTGCCAATCCGGTGCCGACACCTTGGTGCTGACGCCGCCGCCGGTGGCGCCTTCGTTCGAAGCAGTTTCATTCCACACCACTTCGCTGACGATCGAGTTGTCGCTCGATTGCAGCTTTGTGCCGCCACAGGCGATGGTGTACTGGCTGGATGCGGGAAAATCCACGTGCGGTTGATTGTCCGATTCGCCATCGCTGGAGCCGTCGTCGCCCGCTGCGGCCAGTACGGTGACGCCCATAGCAAGGGCGTCCTCAAGCGCGCTCTGCATGGCGTTGAAGGATTGTTCGCTCCAACTGGCTTCCGGGCCACCCCAGCTTATCGACATGACGGAAGGTTTGTGAGTGGTGTCGTGGGCTGCTTGCGAGATGGCTTCATAGAAGCCCTGGTCGGTATTGGGTGCGAAATACACCGCAATCGCGGCTTCGGGCGCTAGTGCGCCGGCTACTTCGATATCCAGCAATACCTCGCCATCGGCATCGCCCCCTGGCTGATTGCCACCACCGGCCACGCCGATAGCCGTCACATTGGGCGTGGCCATCTTCAATGATGCGAAATACTGGTCCAGATCATCCTGCTGGTAGCCACCACCCAGTTCGATCAGCGCAATGGTCTGCCCACTGCCGTCGGTGTCGGCGGGATAGCCATAGAGCTGGCCCACCTGCACGGGCGTAAAGCTTTGCGAGGGCTGTTGCTGCGCCACGCGAAAATGCGCCTTGGCGACCGGGCGCTGATCAAGTCCCAGTACGGCGATCACATGCGGTCCAAGGAGCTGATCCGGACGCGGGGAGGGTTTGCAGCCAACGAACTGGCGACCATCGGTCGCCTGGTAGTGTCCCAGTTCGACGCCGAATGCGCGCTGCAACGCGGGCACCGAGCCACGCAGGCGCATGACGCGGCGATGGGCTTGGCAATCGGTTTCCTGCAATCCATGTTCCTGCGCGAAGCCACGCAGCTTTTCAATATCCAGCGGATCGGCGCCGAAGCGATCGCCAAAGCTCGCACGATCATGTGGTTTCGTGGAAGGCCATCGTGCGAGCGCCGGGCGGTCGGCGCGGCGTCGCAGTACGACGGTGACTTCCATGTGGTCCTGGTCATCGCGCGGACCGAGGTACCGGGCGTCTGGGAAGGCGCAATGGGCGTGGATGGCAGACATGGGCGTGCTCCATGGGCGGCGGGGGAAGGTGAGCCTGCGCCCGCAAGCGTTGCGCTGATGTAACCGCAGCAAGATGCATTTAGGCGCTTGTCAGTCTTGAGCGCTGGATCTTGCGGTGCGACGTGATGTCCTGCGTCGCGGTTCGGGCTGGGGAGTAGAATGACCTGAGTGCATCTCATCCGAGGCGACTGCCCATGACCTTTCCCTCTGTTCGTCCTCGCCGCATGCGCCGCGATGCCTTTTCGCGAGCGCTGATGCGCGAGACGACCCTGCTTGCCTCCGACCTGATCATGGTGGCGTTCGTCATCGAGGGTGAAGGCCAGCGCGAGCCCGTGCCATCCATGCCGGGCGTGGATCGGTTGTCGATCGATGAATTGCTCAAGCTTGCCGGTGAATGCGTGCGCCTGGGCATTCCTGCTTTGGCGCTGTTCCCGTCGCCGGGTGGGGCGGTCAAGACGGAGGACGCCCGTGAGGCGTGGAATCCCGATGGCCTGATGCAACGTGCTACGCGTGCGCTCAAGGCGTCTTATCCGGAGCTGGGCTTGATCGGCGACGTGGCGCTCGATCCTTACACCACGCATGGCCAGGATGGTCTGATCGACGATAGCGGTTACGTGATGAACGAGCCTACGGTCGAGGCCTTGATCAAGATGTCACTGGCCCAGGCCGAGGCCGGTATGGATTTCGTGGCGCCATCGGACATGATGGATGGCCGCGTCGGTGCGATTCGCGATGCCTTGGAAGCCGCCGGTCATATCCACACGCGCATCCTGGCCTATTCGGCCAAGTACGCATCGAGTTTCTACGGTCCGTTTCGCGATGCAGTGGGTTCGGCGGCCAACCTGGGCAAGGGTAACAAGCACACATACCAGATGGATGTCGGCAACAGCGACGAGGCCTTGCGCGAAGTCGAACTCGATATCACCGAAGGCGCCGATGCCGTCATGGTCAAGCCTGGCCTTCCTTACCTGGATATCCTGCGCCGCGTGAAAGACGCCTTTGGCATGCCGACCTTCGTTTACCAGGTCAGCGGCGAGTACGCGATGCTCAAGGCGGCCGCGCTCAATGGTTGGCTTGACGAGCGCGCCGTGGTGCTCGAATCGCTCACGGCGATGAAGCGTGCCGGTGCCGATGCGATTCTTACGTATTTCGCGATCGACGCAGCGAAGTGGCTGCGCGGAGAGTAAACCGCTTCCTCAAACCTGCCGTCGGGGCGACCTTCGGCGCAAAGCAAGTCGCGACAAGGTCGCGACTTGGAGGTTTGGCATTAGCCCAATGACAACGTCTCAAGCGATGGTGCCGACACGTGCCCGACTTCATACGCCTGTTGCCATTGGGCCGGGCTTGGCCGTTCACGCCATAGTCGCAACCGTACGGCGGTCCATCCGGTCGGCTCATAAGCGGCGACTGCCGCCAAGGCGCCATGCGCGGTATCGTGCAAGGTGCGATCGCGCTCCCGTAGGCGCCACGCATCCAGGTCTGCATCGACCGGGATGTCCAGCAGTTCACGCGTCGCAAACGCCGCTTCACGGATGTCCGGCTTCAGGCTGGCCTGCCATACCGGCCACACCTTGATGGATGGGCGTCCAAATGATTCGCACAAGGCCTTGAATGGTCCGCCGAGAAAGGCATTCATGCCTTTCTCGTTGCGCCACAAATAAAACGGTGCGTACAGGTTGTCGCGGGATGGCAGGCCCGGATTTTCTCGCGTAGCGCTCAAGTAGGCCTTGAATGCCAGATGCGGGAAATCGTCGGTCATGCCACCTTTCCCGGCGATGCGACGGGCGATAATCTGCATGTCGTAGTCAGCCGGCAAGGTGAAGCTGTACTGCATGGCGATCATGACAGGACCTGGGCTGCCGTAATGCCCTGGCGACCACCGCCGAATGACCAGTCTTCCGATGCCGTCGTGTGCACCACGATCATCACATCTTCCGGATCGATGCCAGTGTTCTGCGCCAGCAGCGTCACCGCATGCTGGTAGAAGCGCTGCTTGGTCTGCGCGTCACGCGGGCGGCCGACGGTAATGGCGATATGCACGAAGTCCTGCGAGCGCGGACCACCCAAGTAATCGCGGTCATAAATCAGCTCGCCCGGCTCCACCTGATGAATGACCTGAAAGCGATCGGTAGCCGGTGTTTCGAATGACTCGTGCATGGCCTGGAACAGACCATCGGCGAGGGCGCGCAGGTAGGACTCGGACTTGCCTTTGTGCAGGGTGATGCGGGCGTATGGCATGGGGGGCTCCTTGGCTTGACGACAACAAGCTAGCGCGGCACGATAATCCTGAAAATCGGAAATTATTGAATTAATTGTCCACTTTTTTGGGATTATTATGCGCCGGGTCCATTTCGACCTCGATGTCCTGCGTACTTTCGTCGAGGGTGTCGAACTCAACAGCTTCGCCAAGGCCGCGGATCGGTTGGGGCGCTCGACTTCCGCAGTCAGTGCACAGCTGAAGAAGCTCGAAGACCAGGTTGGCGCCCCCGTCCTGCGGCGGCTGGGGCGCGGCATGGTGCTGACTGAGACCGGTGAGACCATGCTTGCCTATGCCCGCCGCCTGCTGGACCTCAACGACGAGGCAGCCTCGGCGATGCACGGTACTGAGCTGGAGGGTTGGGTGCGTCTGGGCTTGCAGGAGGATTTCGGCGAGTCGCTGCTGACCGAGGTGCTGGGACGCTTCGCGCGGGCTCATCCGAAGGTGCGCATCGAGGCGCGCATTGCGCGCAATCGTGAGCTGCTTGAGCGCATCGATGCCGGCAAGCTGGATCTCGCCCTGGCCTGGGACAGCAACTATTCGACGCCTTACCAGCAACGCCTGGCGGAGCTGCCGATGTGTTGGATCGAGCCTGCCAATCAGCCGTTCGAATTTCAATCCGGCGATCCGGTTCCGTTGGTATCGCTGGATGCGCCATGCCTGATGCGAACCGCCGCGACGACGGCGTTGGACCGCGCGGGTATTCCCTGGCGGGTTGCTTTCACCAGCGCCAGTCTGGCCGGCATCTGGGCAGCGGTAGCCGCCGGCCTGGGCTTGGGGATGCGCACATCGGTCGGTCTGCCTGCCTCGGTACGCCCGGCAGCACCGGGCGGGTTGCCGGAGCTTCCTGTGCTTGGCCTGCATTTGCACCGTGCACGTGCCGATGCTGCCCCAGCGGTGACACGACTGGACGAGATACTGCGCCAGGCGCTTGGCCAAGTGGCTGCGCCCGCAAAAACCTGAGCGAGCGAACGCCTCGCGTGGAATAATCGGGTTTCGTATACGGAGCGCGTGCTTGGACAGTCATCATTTCCTGCAAACGGCGCTGGTCTTTCTGCTCGCCACGGTGATCGCGGTACCGCTGACCAAGCGGTTTCGTCTGGGGTCGGTGCTGGGCTATCTCGTCGCAGGCGTGGTTATCGGGCCGCAGATGCTTGGCCTGGTTGCCGATACAGCCGGCGTGGCGACGATTTCCGAGTTCGGCGTCGTATTGATGCTGTTCGTGATCGGCCTCGAACTGTCTCCCCAGCGCTTGTGGGTGATGCGGCGCTCGGTCTTCGGTACGGGCCTGCTGCAAGTGCTGGCCACCAGTCTGATCATCGGTCTTGCGGGTTACTACTTGTATGGGCTGACCACCAAGGCCGCCGCGATCATCGGCGGCAGCCTGGCGCTCTCTTCCACGGCGTTCGGTTTGCAGATCCTTGCCGAGCGTAAGGAGGCCGGTTCGGCCTATGGTCGCCAGGCGTTCGCCATCCTGCTGTTCCAGGACCTGGCTGCCATTCCTTTGATCGCCGCGGTGCCGTTGCTGGCCAGCAGCAATACCAAGCATGGCCTGGATCTGGTGGCCAGCGCGCGCACGATCTTCGGCATTCTTGCCGTGGTAGTGGGCGGTCGTTACCTGTTGCGCCCGGTATTCCGTTTTGTGGCGCGCGCCAATGCGGTCGAAGTATCCACGGCCACCGCCTTGCTGGTGGTGATGGGTACGGCGTGGCTGATGGAGGTCGTGGGGGTTTCCTCCACGCTTGGCGCCTTCCTGGCCGGCGTGCTGCTAGCCGATTCGGAATATCGCCATGAACTGGAATCGCATATCGAGCCGTTCAAGGGTCTGCTCCTGGGGCTGTTCTTCATCAGCGTGGGCATGTCGATGGATGTGCTGCAACTGCTGCATCAGCCCTTGATGGTGGCTGCGCTTGTGGGATTGCTGCTATTGCTCAAGGGCGCGTTGCTGTGGCCGCTGGGGCGGATCGTCGGCGGCCTGACACGAAGCGATGCCTTGCGCTTGGCGATGCTGCTGGCCTGCGGCGGCGAATTTGCGTTCGTGGTGCTCAAGCAGGCCATGGAGGCGCGACTGATCACCGCCAAACAGCAAAGCCTGCTGGTGCTGGTGATCACCTTGACGATGGCGTTGACGCCGGTGCTGGTGGTGCTTTGCGCCAAGCTGCTCGATAGCGTGGCGGAAAAGAAACCCACCCGTGAATACGATGAAATCACCGCCGACGCACCGCGCGTGATCATTGCCGGCTTCGGCCGCGTCGGGCAGATTGTTGGCCGCGTGCTGCGTGCGCAGCGCGTGCCCTTTGTCGCATTGGAGTCGTCCATCGAGCAGATGGATACCTTGCGTCGCTTCAACAATACCTCGTTGTTCTTTGGCGATCCGGCGCGCGCGGATTTGCTGCGTGCCGCACAGGCCGACAAGGCCGAAGTGTTCGTGCTTGCCACCGATGATCCAGATGCCAACCTGCGCATTGCGCGACTGGTGCGTCGCCAGTATCCGCACCTGAAGATCGTTGCCCGTGCGCGCAACCGCCAGCACGCGTTTCGCCTGATGGACCTGGGTGTGGAAATGCCCGTGCGCGAGACGTTCTATTCCAGTCTCAAGATGACCCGGATGACGCTGGAAAGCCTGGGGTTGTCGAGCGAACTGGCGACCGATCGCGTGGATCGTTTTCGCGAGCACGATATTCGCCTGCTCAAGGCGCAATACCTGGTCTATGACGACGATGCACGCTTGACTCAGACGTCGCGGGAAGCGCTCAAGGATCTCATGCACATCTTCGATGCCGATGATGATCCCGTTGCCAAGCATGAGCGGGAAACCTCCGAGCCATCCAAGGACATGAGCGAAGAGGAAGAGTAGGCGGGCGACAAGTCAGGGGTGAGCTTGGTGGAAGTTCTTTGTCGAATGCATCGCCGCTGTTGCGCGGCTGCCCCACCATTACCTTGTAGTCGGCCTATTCTCCCCGTTGACCTGAAGAGAATCGAGACCTAAGGAGCGAATTCAATCGCGAAGCAATCTGCGATTCAGGCGCAGATTGGTGTTTTTAAAACTTCCAAGCCGCGACCTGGTCGCGTCCTGCATCGCGATTGAAATCGCTCCTACTCGGGTTGGGCGGGTTGGCGCAACGTCTGCCGCACGCTGGGAATGACGCTGCCTGCGCGCACGGCCAGCTCATGGGCGATATCCACGTAACCCAGTTGCCGTGCCACGTCGGCGGCGGTGCGGCCGAATGCATCGACGGCTGCACGGTCGGCACCGCGTGCCAGCAGCACACGTGCCGGCGGCAGCAAGGCGTGCATCGCACAAGCATGCAGTGCCGACACACCGCGCTTGTCGGCCTGTTCCAGGCGTGCGCCTGCGTCGAGCAGTACGGGTACCAGTGCGCCGATATGCGTGGCATCGCATTCGCTGCCGGGGCGCATGTGCGCGCCTAGCAAAAGCAGCAACGGTGTCTTGCCTTCGCCGTCCGCACGGTCGACCTGTGCACCGTGCTTGAGCAGCGAATCAAACAGGCGGCGCGCACGCAGGCTGTCATTGTGATCGAAGCCGAATTGCGCGGCGGCGTGCAGCGCGGTGTGGCCACGCGAGTCGGCGGTGTTCACGTCAGCGCCGCCATCGAGCAATTGCTCAACGATCTCCGGGTAACCCATCGCCGCGGCGATCATGAGTGCGGTAGCGTCGCCCGGCAGGCGTTGGTCGACCGAAACGCCGCGTTCGAGCAACAGGCTGATCAATCCGTCGCGTCGCGCGCCGACGGCGGCGGCCAGCGGTGTCATGCCGTTGCTTGCCGTGGCGGCGATATCGGCGCCTGCCTGGATCAGGTATGCGGCTACGTCACGATGTCCTGCGCCGCATGCGTGCAGCAAAGCTGTCGCACCCTGGCGATCGCGTGTGTCCACGCCAAAGCCAAGTTCAAGCAGGCGTTCGACGGCCGACAGCGCGCCCGCTGCCGCGGCCGAGGGAAGGTCTTCGGGACGCAGCGGGCGGCGCGGACGCGACCATTGCCCCCAGTTGAGCCAGCGCTCCACCGCGCTGTGATCGAGTGCCAGGCCGAGCGGTGTTTCGCCATTGACGTCCACGGCTTCCGGGTCGGCGCCACAGGCGACCAGGGCGCGAACCAGCGGCAACGCCTGCTCGCCATGTTCCAGCGCGGCAAACAGCGGCGTGCGGCCGGACTGGTCACGCGGATTCGGGTTGCAGCCACGATCGAGCAATGCCTGCAGGATCGAGACCTGCCCGTTCGTCGCGGCCAGGTGCACCGGGGTGCGTTCCCGCATGTCGGCACCAAACGGGTCGGCACCTGCACTCAGCATCGCATGCAGCAGGGCAACACCCTGCGGTTGCCGGTCGGTGATGCGTAGCAGGGCTTGGCTGAGCAGGCCCGCACCGGCGGGACTGGCGCCGGCCTGCATCAAGTCCATGATGGCCTCGGCCGAACCGGGCAGCTGTTGCAACAGGGCATCGAACAGGCGGCGGCCCAGCGTGGGAAGCATGCCTTCCTGGGCGTCGAGCGTTTCGGCGTCATCCACCAGTTGCGGTTGCAGGCGTGCTTCAGCCTGCAAGGCATGTTCGAGCAACCAGCGCCGCGCGCTGCCGAGGCCAGGTGCGGATAGATCCAGGTAAAGCTGTGCAAGCTGGCCTTGCGGCCATTCGCGCACGCGCTGGGTAAAGGTGGACACGATGGCCCAGTGCCCGAAGCGCAGGGCATCGAGCAGATGCGCCGGCGTGTCGGCGCCGTCGGGCAGCACATCCACGCTCAGGCTGGCCGGTAGCGGAGTGTCTGGATCGAGCAGGGCGACCAGGTCCCAGCGGCCCGCCGCGGCGGCGTGATCTAGCGAGCTGCGCCCGTCGCTGCCGGGCGTTTTCGGCTCTGCCCCAAGAGCCAGCAAGGCTCGCACCGTCTCAGCCTGGGCGTGCGGCGACTGGCAGGCCAGGGTGAGGGCGTCACGGCCATGGTTGTCGCGCACGCGGGCATCGGGTTGGGCCTCGGCGATCAACTGCACGATACCGAACGACCCGGCGCGCGCGGCTTCCATCAGGGCCGTGGTGCCGTGATGGTCGGCCAGTGAGACATCGGCATTCGCCGCGCGCAGCACGCGCACGATCTGCTCGTGTCCTTCCGCGGCAGCGGTCATCAGGGCACTACGATGGCGTGCGTCCACCGCGTTGATGGCGGCGCGGTGCTTGAGCAGCAACTTGACGCCTTCCACGTCGTCGTCGGCCACGCCGGCGGCAGCGACCAGCGCCGGTTCGCCGTCGGGCGGCGTGGGCTTGGCGCCGCGTTCCAGCAGGAACTTCACCAGCGGCCAGTTGGCCGCATGGCAGGCGGTCGCCAGCGGGCTGACGCCGCTGCGATTGAGCGTGTTGATCAAGGCGCCCGCGTCGAGAAGCATCGCGGCGACCATCGGTTCCTCACTGAGTACCGCACCATGCAAAGGCGTGTTGCCGTCCGGGTCGGTGGCGAGCGGGTTGGCGCCGTTGGCCAGCAAGGTCATGACGGCATCGGCGCGGCCATGCCAGCTGTCGCGTGTGGCGGCCAGCAGGGGCGTGAGCCC
Organism: Dyella sp.; assembly: GCF_036384435.1. Lineage (GTDB taxonomy): Bacteria > Pseudomonadota > Gammaproteobacteria > Xanthomonadales > Rhodanobacteraceae > GSA-30. Next base: position 48,410 of record NZ_DASVMI010000107.1, read on the forward strand.
ACCGCTGACGCGATTTACATCCGCGCCCTTGGCAATGAGCGTACGCAGCAGGCGGGTATCGGGGAGCAAGGCGGCGAGCATCAGCGCGGGACGCTGGTCGCGATCGCCGGGCAGGGGCGCGGTGTTCGGGTCGGCGCCTGCTTCCACCAGGGCGATGGCCCGCTCGATATCGCCATCGCGGGTGGCCGCCAGCAACGCCTGCTGTTGTTCGGGTGTACCGGCGGTGCGTTCCTCTTCGGTCAGCTGCGGCACGGGGGCGGGTTTGGGCGTCGGGATGGTACGCAGGCGAGATTCGCTGGCCTGCGGTGTAGATGTTGCGGCCTGCCGCGACATGCGGGATTTGCCGCGATCTTCGCTGAGCAACGCGCGTAGCGTGCGATTGGCCACGATCAGGCAACACACGGGCAGCAGCACCACGCCATAGATGACCAGCGCGCTGATACGCAGCTCCGAAGGCAGGATGCCATACAGGCCGGTCAGCACGATGGCGACGAAGGCCAGGGCCAGCAGGGCAAGGGCGGCCGGCAGGTAGTGTGTGAAAAAGCGCTCCTCGCGCGAAAGATGCCGTCCGAAAGCGATACTGCGAGCCGTGGCGGTGAATATCCAGGAGCCTTCGCCCTTGGCCGGATACGCATCGTCCCAGACGAAGACCAGGCCGAATGCCGGCCACATGCGCCACAAGGCGCCCAGCGCCACGACCAGCGCGGCGGCCAGCGTCAGTGCGGCACCCAGGCCGTGCCCCTGGCTCAACTGGAGCATCGGCCAGGCAATCAGCAGGAACACCAGCACCACATACCCGGTGAACATCACCAAGTGGGCCGCGCCACGACGCAGCACGGTGCGCAGGAAACGCGGCTCCGGGTCGAACCCGATCGCATGGCAGACCGCCGCCATTGTCAGCGCATTGGCCGCCAGCAGTGGTATCAGGGCCAGCGGGTGGGCGCCGATCGCGGCAATGGCGACAAACACGAGGCCGGGAACGAACCAGGCAAGCGATTGCAGGAAGGGGGGCGGACGACGCGTTTGAGGTTTGGGCATGAGGTCGTGAGTATAGGAATCGTCGAAGCGGCGGGCGGTAATCCCGCGTTAATCGCGCGAGAAAGCTGTCATTCCTCGCCGTCGTCCTGACGCAGGCTGCTTCGGTAAGCCGGATGATTGGCTGCGGCCAGGGTCTCCCTTGGCGGCAACTGCAAGTGCCAGCCCTGGTCGCGCAGATGTTCGATCACCTGTTGCGCGTCTTCGTGCGGGAGTTTGCGCTCGCCGCTCAACTCCACTTCCAGGACGAAGCGCAGGTCGCCGAGCAGCAGGATCAGCGATTCGGGCAGGGACGAAAAATCGTCGCGGCGGGGCAGCCACAGGTATGTATCGGCCTTGCGCTGGCTGGCATAAACGAAACAGTGCATGGCAACCACCTGTCAGCGGCATGGGAAATGACGCAGTTGCGTCGCGCAGACGTCCAAGCGTAACAGTCTGCGACGCCGATGGACACCGCATGGGCAGGCTCCGATGTAGGCCATGGTTCATCGAGGCGGGCCATGTGATGGTCCGATCATACTCGCCCAAAATGCTGCGCCTGCACTTGCAAGGGCGATGGTCAGCCGGCACTCTGCCCGGCAGGGTTCTCAAACGCGCGTATGAAAACAGATGACGCGGACAGATCCTTTGCTGTTTCCCGAGCCGGATCAACAAATAAGCAGGAGCAATTCGATGTCCTTTCAAACGATCTCGCGGGCGTCCCGTCCGCTGGCGTTGGCCACGCTGAGCCTCGCCATTCTGGGTGCGCTCGCCGCACCGCGCAGCGCCGACGCCAGCGCCTTCCAGCTGAAGGAAGACAGCGCCAAGTCCATGGGCCGTGCCTATGCCGGTTCCGCTACCGCTGGCAACGACGCTTCGGTGATCGCCAACGCCCCGGCTGCGATGGCCGACCTGAAGGGCACCTATTTCCAGGCTGACGTCACGGGCGTCAATTTCAGTGCCAAATTTTCCGGTTCCGCCCACGATGCGCTGGGTCGTCCGATCAGCGGCGGCAACGGCGGTGATGCGGGCACCACCCTGCCGATCCCGGCCTTCTTTGCTTCCACGCAGCTGGGTGACCGCTGGCACATTGGTATTGCCGGTACCGTGCCGTTCGGCTTCCAGACCGAATACGACAACAACTGGGTGGGCCGCTACAACGCGCTCAAGTCCAAGTTCGCTTCCTACGACGTGACCCTGTCGGCGTCGTTCAACGTCACCGACGACTTCGCCCTGGGCGCCAGCGCCATCGCGCAGAAGACCACGGCCGAGCTGACCAGTGCGGTCAACTACAACGCCGTTGGCCTGGGCATCGTGCAGCAGGCCGCCCAGGCTGGCGCCATCAGCCCGATCCAGGCTGGCGCGCTTGCCCAGCAGCTTGGCCTGGCTGTGCCTCCGGGCTCGGACGGCACCGCGCGTATCAAGGGTGACGATTGGGCGTGGGGTTGGCAGGTGGGTGCCTACTGGAAGCTCACGCCCAACGATCGCTTCAGCCTGAACTATCGCTCGAAGATCTCGCACACCCTGGAAGGCACGGCGAACTTCACCCAGCCGACCAACGTGCAGGCCGTGCTGAGCAGCCCGACGGTGGCTCCGCTGTTGGCTGGTCTGGGCGGCGTGCCGTTCACCCACACCAACGGTTCGGCCAGTTTCACCACCCCGGCGTCGGCGTCCTTCAGCTACTGGCACCAGGATGAGAAGTTCGGCCTGGGCTTCGACCTGGCCTGGACCAAGTGGGACGTGTTCAAGAACCTCACGGTGAACTATGCCAACCCGGCGCAGCCGAACACCACCGAACCGTTCAACTGGAAGAACACCTGGTACGCCTCGGTCGGTGCCGATTGGTACCTCACCGACAAGCTGACCTTCCGCAGCGGTATCGCCGTGGACACCACGCCGACCTCGTCGACCTATCGTGACCCGCGCGTGCCTGATTCGACTCGTAAGCTGCT